>JBGQJU010000051.1:0-40425 GCA_041499185.1 Pyrinomonadaceae bacterium
CTTCTATCGCCTTCACCAAGACAAAGATTGGGGATTAACAGACTGCGTCTCCTTCGTAGTGATGAAGGAGCGAGCGATAACGATGGCTATGACTGCCGACGCAGACTTTCAACAGGCCGGGTTTCGAGCGTTGATGCTCGAACCATCTGCATAAACTGATCTCGGAACACGGATTTTGGTTTGCGGATAGTGAAGAAAGGAACAAGGGCAAGAGCAAAGAGCCGAGAGCTAAGACCCAAGAATAAGAGGAAAGCTATTTCCGTGATGAAGACAAGAATCCTATCTCTGCTCGTATTAACCCTTGCGCTGCCAATCGTGTCTTTCGCCAGCAGCGAACTCACGGTCAAGGCCGTGAACAAACTGCCAATCGCGCGCATGAGCCAGACCATCGAGCTAACGGCCAAGGACCTTGCGCCGCTCGGCGAAAAGGATCTAAACAAAATTCACGTCCGTGACTGGTCCGGCAAAGAGCTGCTTTGCCAGGCCGTGGACACGGATTACGATGACTATCACAAAGCGGACACCGTAATCTTCCAGGCCGACTTCGCTCCAAACGAGATCAAAACCTTTGCCGTAAGCGCAGGCAAAAAGCACGAATACACGAAAGAGGATTTCAAAGCCTACGGCCGCTTTGTGCGCGAGCGCTTCGACGATTTCGCCTGGGAGAACGATCTCATCGCGCATCGCACTTACGGCAAGGCCCTGATTACCTGGAAAGGCGAGCCGCTAACCAGCAGCTCGATTGACATCTGGTCCAAGCGCACATCAAGGCTCGTCATCAACGACTGGTACATGGTTGACAATTACCACGCGGACAGGGGCGAAGGCGCCGACGACTATTCCGCCGGCACGACCCGAGGCTGTGGCGGCAGCGGCATCTGGGCCAACGACCAGCTTTTTGTTCCGTCGAACTTCGTCGATTCGCGCGTGCTCGCGAACGGGCCCATCCGCGTGATGTTCGAACTGGTTTATGAACCCTTCGATGTGAACGGAACGAAAGTGACGGAGGTCCTACGCATCTCGCTGGATGCGGGCAGCCAGTTAGATCATTTCCAGGGTTCTTACAAATCCAATGAACCTCTGGCCGTGAGCGTGGGTCTCAAGAAAGTCAAAGACGAGCAAAAGGAATTCAACGCCAAGCACGGCTGGCTGGCGATTTGGGAGCCGATGGAAAAGAATCTTGGCATGCAAGGCGTGGCGGCAATCGTGAATCCGACGGAGTTCGACAAGCAGGCCGAGGACAAGCAAAACAATCTCATCATCCTCAAGGCCGGAGCGGGAATTTCTGTTTCGTACTGGGCTGGCTTCGCGTGGGACCGCGCCGGGAGGATCACTTCAGCTGAAGCCTGGAAGAAGTATCTGGAAGAGTTTAGCGAAGGGTTGCTTTCTCCGATTGAGGTAAGCGTTTCGCCTTAGTGTTCTTCGATCGCTCGAATGTATTGGCGTCTTGGAAAGAAACCTCACGCGAAAAGTTATTGAGTTACTTTTCACCTCGCCGCTTCACATCTCAAGCGCCAAAGCCTTGACTTTTAGCCACTGGGCCTTTTGACTGAAGCAGATCCTATGACGCAAGTAATCGAACTATGGCATTTGCTCCGGCCGCGACAGTGGATGAAGAGCGGGTTCGTCTTCATGGGCGCTCTGTTCGCGAACGCGTGGCGCCAGCCTCAGATGGCCCAAAGAGTGTTATTGACGGCAGTGGCATTTTCATTAACTGCGAGCGGCGTTTACATCATTAACGATCTGATTGATCGGGAGCAGGACGTGAATCACCCGCGAAAGAAGCATCGTCCGCTTGCGGCCCAAACAGTTTCCGTTGGCGTTGCAGTTTCGCTTTTGATCGCTTTGTGGATGGTCGCGTTTGTTCTCGGCTTTCTGATTGCCCGCAAAGTGCTGGCGATTCTTTTAGCGTACGCGGTAATCAACATAGCCTACTCGCTTCGTCTCAAGCATGTCGTCGTTCTCGACGTGTTCATTATCGCGGCGGGTTTCATGCTGCGCATTCTAGCCGGAACGATTGGCGTTGGCATTGCGCCGTCACAGTGGTTGTTGCTTTGCGGGCTGATGATGGCTTTGTTCCTGGGTTTCGCAAAGCGCCGCGCAGAACTTTACGCCACAACGGGCGATGGGCCGACGCATCGCAAGGTGCTGGACCATTACCAGCCGGTGCTGCTCGACAAGATGATCGTGGTCACAGCAACGTGCGTGATTCTCACTTACAGTTTGTACACGATGAGTCCCGCAACCATTCAACTCCACCACACCGAGTCGCTAATCTACACCGTGCCGTTTGTAATCTACGGCATATTTCGCTACATCTATTCGCTGCACAAGCAGATCGCCGGAGGCGACCCGGCCCAGGAGATCTTTCGCGATCCACACATCCTGTTCTCGCTTCTTGGCTGGCTGTTGGTCACACTCTGGCTGATCTCCTAAGACCATGATTTGTTTCAAGCCATGGCCCAAAATGAAGAACTCATCGATGTCCATCGCTTGATGGCCGCAAGGTCGGTCGAAGAGCACTGCCAATTGGCCGAGGAGTATTTTGCGCGGCTCAGTGATTGGACGCATCATCTGGCGAAGCCGTACGGCAGTTTTGACGAGACGCCGCAGCTACTGATCAACTTTGCCGTGGTGTTGCAGGGACTGGAACTTTGTCCGGGAATGACGGTGCTCGAGTTTGGCGCCGGAACCTGTTGGGCCGCGCGCATACTCACGCAGCTTGGTTGCAAGATGATCGCCGCCGATGTGTCGCCGACGGCTTTGCGCATTGGCCGCGAGCTATACGCTCGTTACCCGCCGTTTGGCGATCGGCCGGCGCCGGAGTTTCTCTTGTTCGATGGACACCGCATCGATCTTCCCGACGGCAGCATGGATCGAGTCATCTGCCTGGATGCCTTTCATCATGTGCCCAATCCCACGGAGGTGTTGGCCGAATTAGGACGCGTACTCACCGCCGGCGGCATAGCGGGCTTTGCCGAACCCGGTCCCGAGCATTCAAAGACGCCGCAATCGCAGTACGAAATGAAAACGCACGGCATCGTCGAAAACGACATTGACTTGCGGGCCCTCTGGCGCGATGCGCAGCGAGCCGGCTTCACCGATATCAAACTGGCAGTTTTTCACGTCACGCCGTTCTATCTTGAGATGCTCCAGTTTGAAGATTTCCTAAAGGGCGGCAAGACGACGAAGAAGTATACAGAGGCGGTGCGGTCGTTTATCGGCAACCAGCGCAACTTCTTCCTCTACAAAGGCGCGCCGCAGGCAAAAGATAGCCGCTACGCCCGGGGCCTGACAGCGCGCATCGCTGTGTCGCCAACGAGGATGACCGTTAAGGAAGGCGAGACGATCAATCTCAAGGCGGTAGTGACGAGTAACAGCTCATCGATCTGGTTGCCGCAGAGCGCGGGACTCGGTGCGGTGCTGCTCGGCTGCCATGTTTACAACGCTGACGGCACAGTATTTCGCGAGAGCTACCATTGGGAGCCGCTGACTACCGGCCAGGGACACAATATTTCCCCCGGTGAGACAGTCGAGGTCGAAGTGAAATTGCCCGGGCTGCCAGCCGGCCAATACATTCTCGAGTTTGATATGGTTAGCAACGATGTCTGCTGGTTTGCGATTAATGGTTCCGAGGTTGTGCGAATTGCCGCGGATGTCTTACCTCCAGACGCTTGAGGCTCAAGGCAACAACGATGGGTTTCAACCCGGAAAGATCATTCATGACGTTCTTGACGCAGGAAGTCCACGAATGATTAAGAATGGTTGGCGCGAATTATGGAGCGCGCGCCGTTACGATCTCGGCGCCTTCGCAGTGCTCACGCTTTTTTTCCTGATCTTTTTTCAACCCGCTCTCTTTCACGGCAAGTTCTTTGTCACCAGCGATGCTTTCATCTACTCGTATCCGCTGCGCACTCTTGTTTGGGATCAACTGCGCCAGGGAAAGCTGCCTCTCTGGACGCCGCACATCATGTCCGGGTATCCGCTGTTGTCGATGGCTCAGATCGGGGTTGGCTACCCGCTGACGTGGTTTTATGCCCTCCTGCCCGGACGTTTCGCCGAAACGATCTACGACCTTGCGCCTTATCTGCTCTTTCCCTTTTTCATCTATTGCTATCTACGCGAGGTCGGACGCTCTCGCTTAGCGTCGATTCTGGCGGCGCTCGCTTTTGGTTACGGTGGTTTTCTGATCAGCCCCGTCGCTTACAACGGTCTGCTCGGAAATGCGTTGCTGTGGCTGCCGCTCATGCTGATTGCGATTGAACGCGCGCGCACCGGGCCTTTTGTTCGCTGTCTGCTGCTGGCGACGGCGGCCAATTCGATGTCCGTGTTGACGGGCGTCGGTCAGGGTATTGTCTTAGCTGGGGCACTCGCTATTGCCTACGCGGCCTTCATCGGTCTGGCTATTGAGTTACCGCAGAAGATCGTCGCCGATGGAATCAATTCAAGAAGCCACTTTCTTTCGTGGCCGCGTTGGCGGCCACTTGTGGTAATGCTCTCTGCCGTGGTGCTTTCCGCCGGCGTTGCCGCATTTCAGATCCTGGAGACAATGCGAGCGCAGCGGCGCAGTATCCGCAGTCAACTGAGCTATGATCTTTTCGCTTCCGGCTCGTACAAACCCGGCGGCGCGTTGAAAGCAGTTTTTCTGCCACTCTATTATCACCTCGAGGCGTGCGGCTACGTTGCACCGCTGGCTCTGGTTCTGGCAATCGTCGCCCTTCTTGCCGCGGTGAGAAACCCTGATCGAGACTGGCGCGTTTTTTTTTGGGCAGGGTCGGCGGCCTGCGGTTTTCTCCTGACATTGGGACAGAACACGCCCGTCTTTGCGCTGCTGTATCACGTTCCGCTGTTCAATCTTTTTCGCGGAGCGGGCCGACACGCGTTTGAGTTAACACTGGCAATCAGCATATTGGCGGCGTATGGCTGGGATGCGGCTGGCGCCTTTGCGGCGCGTGTGAATTCACGCGGCAATTCACCGCCACTGAGCAAAAGATGGCGCAGCCGTCGTGTGCTCTTAGCCGTCTCAGGATTGGGTCTCGTTCTGCTGGTGGGCCTGCTGTGGTTTAGGGATGCGGCGAGAATTCCAGTCGGCGCGATGGAGGTCTATTACTATCCGCCGAATTTCGGCGCGCTGCGTTATGCGCTCTGGAAAGCAATGTTTTCGTTGCTGACGCTGATCGCCGTTTGGTTCGGCTGGAAACTACAAAGTACACGCAGCGGTGTCGGCGTCTTGCTCGGTGTCATTGCGCTTGCTTGCTTCTTTGAGCCCTCAATCATGGCCGCGCGCTGGTGGTGGCCCACGCTCAAACCTGCCGGCCGTTTTACGTCAGCATCTCCCACAACGCAATTTCTAAAAAAGTACCCGGCTGAAGCGAACCGTGTTTACACTTATGCCTATCCGTTTATTGAAGAGTATTCTGCTCAGCCGCGTCTTGAGCCAACGAACTTGACGATTCTTCATGGCTTACACGACGTGGCGGGTTACGAACCTCTGATTCTGCAAAGATACAGTCGTGCACTCGGCGACACCTATGTCGATGCCGTGCGACCGCGCCCCGGTTACGGCGGAGACCTAACGCTCTTTGATTCCAGTTCGCATGTTCTTGATTTGCTGAATACGCGGTTCGTAGTCTCTTATCCGTATCTGGCAACAGAGCCCGCCGTGCCTATAGAGAAAGCAGGTATCAAGTTCAGCGCGCGCGATCTGGATAAGAGCATCAATCCAGGCAGCGCCGCCACACTGAAAGGAGTCGCAGCCAACACCGACACGCTGGCGCTGGTTACGTCGACAGCCTTCTCTGCCGGCGAAACCGACGGCACACCGGTGGCGAGAGTGCGGCTGTTTTCTCCCGACGGCAAGATAATCGAGCGTTGGCTGCGCATTGGCGCGGATACGGCAGAGTGGGCCCATGAGCGGCCTGATGTCCGCCCCATCGTGCGCCACTCGCTCGCCCCAATATTCGATGGCTCGCCGGGAGATGCCGGCAACACCTACACCAAATACAATTTCATTTCGCGTCAAGCGCTCGGCGAGCGCCTGACCGTCGATCACATCGGGATCTCGAACGTTTCGAAAAACGTTGTGCTCATACTCAACAAAGCTACGCTGTTCGACTCAGCGACAAACTTCTCGATGCCTCTGCCGCATTACGACTTGAATAAGTGGAAGCCTGTCTACGATGACGGCGGCGCCACGATTTTGCGCAATGAAAGAGCGCTGCCGCGCGCGTGGCTGGTTGCCGAAGCGGAAGCTGTCGACGGAGAAGAGGCGCTGCGGCGCATACGCGGCCAGGGCGAAGCGTTTGATCCGCGACGCACTGCTCTGTTAGAGATTCAGCCGCGCAATTTGCCCGCGTTGCCCGGCGGTCTGATTTCGCCTGCCGCTTTCGCGCGAATCGTCCAATACGAGAACAACCGTCTCGTCATCGAAACCGCAGCCGAAGCTGCGTCCGTTTTGGTGGTGAGCGAGATCAATTACCCCGGCTGGATAGCGACGGTCGATGGCGCAAACGCTCCCGTTCACACGGCCGACTTTCTGCTGCGAGGAATCGTTCTACCGGCCGGATCGCACCGCGTGGAAATGCGATACACTGCGCCGGGGGCGCGGAATGGAGCTGTCATTTCGATCTTGACGATTCTTCTAATTGGCGCGCTGGCCCTTTATGAAAGGCGTCGAGACGGGTCTGCGCGCAAACGGAGAAAAGAGAACAAAGGTCCCAATCTCGTCTACTGAGTCCAATCTGTGCGGATGAAATCCTGGGTCGACATTTATAAGGCCAACTTCAGGCTGGTTGTCTTTTTGGTCTTCACCGGATCGATGGTCTTTGCCTGGTCCAACAGGTTTATTCTCGACGATGCCTTCATCAGCTTTAGATATGCATACAACCTCGCTCATGGAGACGGCCTGGTTTGGAGCCAGGGTGTGCGGGTAGAAGGGTACACGAACTTTCTGTGGACCGTCCTCATAAGTATGCCGATTCGTTTTGGTTTCGATCCGAAAGCGTTTTCCTTTTTCCTGGGTTTGATTTCATTCGCGCTCTCACTTGTCTTCAGTTACAAGCTGACGCTACTGCTAACGAATTCAAGAAATGCAGCTCTTCTGGTCCTGGTCTTCTTAGGATCGAATTACACCTTCAGCAGTTTCGCGACAGGAGGCCTGGAAACACCGATGCAAGCCTGCCTGTTTGTGATCTGCATGTACCTGGCAGTCAGTTTTGTGAAGGCAGGCACGACGCCTCGCAAACTGTTCATCCTTTCCGTTGTCGGCAGCGCGGCGCTGCTCACGCGCCTTGACTCCGCCGTGTTGTTAGCCGTCGTCTTTCCGGCGGCCATCATCGTTTTGCTCCGAGAGCGCACTCAACCCCGGCAAAAGGTCATCAGGCTTCTGTGTTTGTTCTTGCCGATCGTAATCATAGTGGGCGCCTGGTTCTGGTGGAAGGCTCATTATTACGGAGACATCATCCCCAACACGTACTACGCAAAAGTTCTGGGCGGGTCCTCACGCATCCAGGGAGCTAAATACGTAATGCTGTTCTTCTATTCGTATCTACTCTTCCCGATTCCGTTGTTTTTGTTGTACGCCGCCGGGCCATTATTTAAGAAACAAAACTCCGGCATGCTGCTCGTCATGTGCGCGACCCTGTTGTGGCTGGCGTATCTGATCTACGTAGGCGGAGATTTCATGGAGTTCCGCTTGGTAGCGCCGATTCTGCCCTTCTTTTTCGTAGCAACGAGTTGGCTTATCTCAACGCAAGTCGAGAACGCCGTACTTAAAGTGCTGCTGGTGGTGTTGATTCTTTCAGGGTCTTTGCATCACTTTTTGACGTTCTACTATCCCCTTCAGATCGAAAGTGTTGGACTCTTGCGGCGCCACGTCGAAAACGAGAATGAAAACTGGATAGGAATCGGCAAAACTTTAGGGGAGGCATTCAACTACGATCGAACCGTCTTGATCGCCACCACCGCGGCCGGCGCAATTCCGTTCTATTCACGCTTGGACACCGTAGATATGTTCGGACCAAATGACAGATGGGTTGCCAGAAATGGAGTCCTCTTCGGTGATAGACCGGGGCACCAGCGGCTCGCGCCGTTCAGTTATTTGATGCAAAGAGGAGTTAACGTTCTGATCGCCTTCCCACAGCTAGTCAACAGCGACGCTCAACCTCCGGAATTCAAGCATCTGAAGGACGCACTCAGGGAGTTCCAAATTCCTTTTGCGGATCGGGATGTGATGCCCAGGAATCCGGAGCTGATCGAAATCCCGATCGACGCCCGGCACAAACTGCTGGTCATTTACCTGACGCCGCACCCGCGCGTCGATCAGGCGATCCGAAGAAACAACTGGCGCTGGATGCCTCTTGGTGTTGGGTGAGCGCGGCCGGCGCGTGCGGCTGCAGTGAAAGATTCAGAACCCGCGCGGGGATGCGATACACTCCAAGCGCGCAGCGCAAAACAAGAGTTGAGATAGCCTTAACAATGGATACGCCAACTGAAGCTCGGCCGCGCGATAATGATCAAACGGGCCTGAAACCTATTCTGCTTCGCTTGGTTGGTTTTCTCTTGAGCCGGTTCGGGACACTGGCGCTCTGTTTTTTTTTCACGCTGGCGATGCTTTACAACTATGTGCTGCCGCTCAACTCACTGTCATACACAAAGGGCATCAAAGGCCAGGACTGCGGCCAGATGGTCTGGAACCTGTGGTTCGCCAACGAAGCAATCACGCACGGCCACAATCCTTATCAGACCTCAATGGTCTACTATCCGCTCGGCGCAAACCTGGTCCATCACACGCTGGCGGCAGGCTTCTTTCCGGTGACGTTTATCGTCAAGCTAGTGACCCGCGGAGATCCGCTGTATCCGATCTACTCTTACCGGATCATCGTACTGCTCTCGTTCACTCTGATTCTGTACTTTAGTTATCTTCTGCTGCGAGAACTCGGGCTTACGGTCCTGGCTTCCGCAACGGCGGCCGTCGCTTATACCTTCAGCGACTTTTACATACTCCACGTCCTGCACATCAATCATCTCGCCGGATTCTTCATTCCTTTAACCGCGCTTCTTCTGGCGCGCTTCTACAAAAGACCTGACTCGCTCAACCTCATCGGCGCCGCGCTGATCGCCGCCTGGGCAATCTACTTCACAGAGTTGACGGTGTACATCTACGTCGGCGTGATCCTGATAGCGCTCATGATGTGTGCGCTTGCCCATGAGAGAAGCGCTCTTCGCTCCCGATTGCGAGCAGCGGGACGGCGACGGCTTATTATCTCGGCATCGGTGTTTGCGCTGATTGCCAGCCCGTTCATTATTAATTTATTCACTGACAGTGTCAGAAAACCTCCGCCCGTCGAAGCTTCGCACTACTCCGCCAATCTGGCCGGCTTCTTTGTTCCGGGCCAGGAACCCGACGAGGCCGGGTTCTACGGAGCCCCTTACATGACGCCTTTGTACGGGCACGCATTCCATTCGCTGGACTCGCGCATCACGGTTGGCATGGGTGGCTTCGAAGTGTTTGTCGGTTTTCCACTTTTAATTCTCGGTTTGTTGGCGGCGATTGGGTCGAAGAAGAGATGGGTAAGAATGTGTGTCGTCGCATCCCTGATCTTCTTTGCGCTTAGCCTCGGACCGACGCTGAAGATTCTCGGCACTGACACAAATATTCCAATGCCTTACGCGCTATTGATGCACGTGCCCCCGTTTGACTCTGGCCGGACCCCGGTACGAATTGTGTGCATAGCGCTGTTCTTTCTCATGATCGTTGGCGCCGAGGGCTTCGCGCTGTTTGAGCGCTTTCTGCGAAGGCGCGCCGGTTACAGATGGGCTTCGCTCATCATGCTGCTCTTATTTGCCTGGACCGTCGCCGAAGTCTACTCGCCGACCGAGCGCCGCGAACCCTTCAAGCCGGCAGATCTTTCCCGCATCGTCAATGGCCCAGTGCTGAATCTGCCACCGGCCCAATCGGATGGTTACGCGGCGATGTTGCAGACCTTTCATCATCAGCCTATCGCCACCGGCTACCTGGCGAGAAACAATGAAGCGCAGTGGGCCTACTTTGCCGATCTCAAACAAGCTTTCGATAAAGGCGGCGCGCCGTTCTGCGCTTACGTCTCGCAGTTGGGATTTCGCAATATTGTGATTTCCCCCGGGGCCGTGATTGCTCCGTATTCTTTCAGCACCGTGCCGCTGGACCTCGATCATTGCGCGATTAACGTAATAGATTTGCGCGCGACAGATTCGCTATCGAGTGGGCCAGCCGAAGCGAAACCCAACGGCGCGGAACAACCTCAAGGCTACCCGGTTCTACCGACGGCAACTCGGATTGACTTCGGCACAAATCAAGCGGACCCGTATTTGTGGTATGGCTGGAGCAGGCGCGAGGTTTCTTCACGCTGGACGGATCGAGGTCGGGCGGCGCTGGTCTTCTCGTTGCCCCAACCGAAAGGACGGACGAAGCTCACATTGCTGATCTTCGGCGGACCTTTTGTGGCGCCCGGGAAGCTTGACGCGCAGCGCGTTCAGGTCGAGCTGAACGATCAGCCGATCGCTAACTGGACCATCTCCCGAGCCGAGCCGCAGGGGCGCGCAATCGAGATTCCCGTAACCGTGTTGCGAGAGAAGAATGTGTTGGTTTTCAGATTGCCGGATGCGGCTTCGCCGAGAACACTCGGCGTGAGCGAAGACTGGCGTCTGCTAGGATTCAACGTGCAGTGGATCGAGATTGACTAAGCTGGGAGCGAGGACATCCTGTCCGCAAGAAGTACGAAGCGCGAACGAGACCGCTTAAGGCAAGATCTCAATATTGCAAACGGCGATTGAAAGCTCGCGATCATCGTTGCTCTCAGGATTTGTGGAACACGGTTGCCAGGTCCGGTCGGCGCGAATTTCGAGAACGAATTCCGTGCGCTCTTCCAGGCCACCGGTCGCAAGTGCCCTTACATCAAGCTCGATTTTCGTCCAGCCATTCTGAATCACCTCGAAGGTACTGACAGTCTCGCCGTTCAGAATAAACTTCAAACCCAGCGGATGGTGCGCCAGATCTCGCATGTGACACGTCAGCTCGAATCGCAACCTGGACACTGAGGTCGTCTTGAACCGAATTTGCCCCGTTTTACTCATCCAGCGTGCGACCGGCGGAAGATTCTCGGCTGGGTACCAACCGCTGTTGAATGCGGCTTGCGAACCTCTGTCCAGACAAATCGCGTTATTCGATTTGGGTTCGATGATCCTGGAAAATAGATCGCTGCGATCGCGATGCTCGTTGTAGAAGCTGCCGAGCGGTTTGTCTGACGCCTTCACCAGCAGATAACCGCTCGCGGGCATTTTGATTCCGTAGCCGGAGACACGGTCAAACACATAGCCCATAGCCATGTTGAAGGCGCGCCGCTCGTTGGACGACAGCCCGCGCAAGTAGTCGAGAAAATCCGCGTCGCAGCGAGGCAGCCCATAGTCGTCGGCGAGCTTGATCAGTTCTTCACAGTAGACGCACACGGAAAAGCGCGGTTCGGTCTGTACATGTGCAAAGAAGCGCCCAAAACGCGCGGCATTCGCCGGCTCGTCTTCCATTCCGACGTGACCATCGACGCCGACAAACCGGCGCAGCTCTTCGTCGCTCATCTCGTCATAATCTTTTTGCTGCGCTCGATTCATGCACTCAACACCGTGCAACGTCACGCCGTCGGGGCGCAGCACTCGTTTGATTTCGGCGAGCACGGCATCTTTCTGATCGAACTCGATATGGCCCAACACGTCGAGACTGACGACGTAGTCAAAGCTCGCGTCAGCAAATGGCAGCGCAGTTAGTTCAGCGGTGGTAGCGATGTCGTAACCGTTGGTGTGCGCGACGGCGGCACAGTGGCTCGAGATGTCGCTGCCGGTGAGTATTACTTCTTTGCGCTTCAGCAACGCCAGCACGCCGGCGCCGCAGCCGAGGTCGAGCACAGACGAGCCGCGACGCACATTGTCGTAAACCCACATCGTGCGCGCCCAGCGAATGTCGAATCGATTGACCGCGTCGAAGTAGCCGGCGTCGAGGATCTCGCCCGACGCATAACGCAGGCGATAGAACTCGGCGAGGTCGTCGATGCCGGCAAATTCGTAGAGCCTCTGTTTTGTCGAACCGTCGTTCACCTTGATTCACCGGAAAGCGGAAAGATGTGCAATAGTAGCATTTTTGCTGGAGGTTCGGAGCGAGCCCGTGAAAGACCGGCTGCTGCAATATCTGCAATGTCCCAAGTGTGGCGGCGAGATTCAAATTGAATCGGCGACGCAATACGAAGCCCGAGAGATTATCGAAGGTGAGTTGGTTTGTCGCTCGTGCGCGAGTCGCTTTCCCGTCACGCGAGGGGTCCCGCGCTTCGCCGCTCTTGAAAAAGTGGAAGCCGACAAAGCCGCAACCGCGGCGAGCTTTGGCTGGCAGTGGACCCATTTTACGCAAAGGGATGAACGCTACGCCGAACAGTTTCGCGGCTGGATCGCACCCGTTGAGCCCAAATTCTTTAAGGACAAATTGATCCTCGAAGGCGGTTGCGGCAAAGGCCGGCACACGCAACTGGCGGCCGGCTGGCGCGCGCGCGAAGTGATTGGTGTGGACCTGAGTGACGCTGTCGAAACCGCATTCGCGGCAACCAGAGCCTTGGAGAATGTGCACATAGTCCAGGCCGACATCTACCATCTGCCGTTCCCACGAATATTCGATTACGCGTTCTCGGTTGGGGTGCTGCATCATCTGCCCGATCCCCTCCGTGGCTTCAAATCGCTCGCTTCAAAGGTGAAGCAAGGAGGACATCTTTCCGCCTGGGTTTACGGAGCAGAAAACAACGAATGGATCACGCGCTGGATTAATCCGTTGCGTGAGCGCATTACCTCCCGGATCAGTCCGCGCGCGCTTTTGCATCTTTCAAAACTGCCGGCTGCGCTCTTGTATGTCGCGACAAAGTTGGTCTATTACCCGCTGAATCAAATTGCCGGCGGCGCAATTGCGCGACATCTTTTCTACAACGACTATTTGAAAGTATTTTCCGAATTCGGCTGGCGCGAGCAACACACAATCGTCTTCGATCACCTGGTCGCGCCCACCGCGCACTACATCTCTCGTGCAGAATTTGAAGAATGGTGGCGCGAGATTGGCGCACGCGATGTGGTCATTGGCTGGCACAACAAGAATAGCTGGCGTGGGTTTGGGGAGATTTCGTAAAGGCCAAAACAGCCACTGCACAGTTTCGCTGGCGTGTTTTCGCGAGTTCGCTGAACGAGAGCGTTAAGGGCTTTTTGTTTTCGGATTCTGGGAATCGCTTACTACGCGACCCGACTTAATAAACGTCCGCCGCTCTCGAAGTTTGAAAATCATCTCGATCTTCTTCTCGAATGTAAGCGCAGCCAACGAGCGCCTGTGCTTCTCTTTCTTCTTAATGATCGCGCGGATGTCTGGGTACTTTTTCATGGCTTGAATCTGTACTCGTTATCTTTCCACTTCTTTGTTAGACCATGCCGCTTCAAAACCGCATTCAACGAACGCATACTGACCGCGCCCCCTTCCAAAAACATGCTGATCCGCAAGTAGTCTTTGGGGCGCCCGGTATCCAGCATTATAGCCACCAAATGTTCCGGGCGCATGACGCGTGTCGTCACCCGCGCGTACTCTATCGTTTGTGCCTTTTTCACGGCTTCCGCTGTTAATGAATTAAAGACCGGCAAGAATTGGACGGGAAGTCCTTCGATGTATACGAACTCACCCTTTGCCTTGCAGCCTCGCTCAATCAGATATTCGTAAATGGGAGCAAGGATCATCAAGTCACTGCCGGATGTTTTCACCTGAACAAAAATATCAAGATCCGCCGTGTCGAATGGTTCAAGGTAATAGATGGCGGCAATGGCCCCACCGATGGCGTAGTCTTTAATCACTCCGGCTTTGACCATCCGGTTTATGAGCTTTAGAGTCTCTTTCATCGTTGCCCGACCGATATCTCGTCATCGATCTTCCTTTGAACATTCCCCGCCACCCCCAAGCGCCGCATTGAGGTCGAAGCATTCAGGTTGGCGACGCCTTCGACGGCCGGCGCGGGTGCAACGCGGAAAAACAGCGCGCCGTCGATCCAGTCGTAGCTGATGCCGTCTTCGCTGTGAACCGCGAACGAAACTGAATAGGACTCCGTTCCCAGCCAACAGTCGAAGCTGAAACTTATCTCGATCACTTCGCCGCTCTTGACGTGTCCCAATTTCAATCCGCTCTGTTCAGTGTTGAGCCCGTAGGCATGAATGCCCAGACGGTTGCGGATGAGGAAACCAAAAACCGGATCGACAACCGGCGCGTTGAAACGCACGCGCATGCGCGCCAGCAATGGTTCGCCCGAGTCAACGAGTTCGGCGTTCTCGCGCGCAGCATTCAGTAATTCCGCGTTGAGTACTTCCGCGCTGCCGTCGCCGTGACGGTAGGAATACCGCAGCGCCGCGCTCGGTTCGCCCAACATCCCTTCAGAAGTTCCGGTTGACTCATCGGCTGCCTCCGCCTGCTCGCTCCGGTCGTAGGCTTCTTCTCGCTCCATGATCAATCCCTGATAGCGATTCAGCACCTCGGCGGGTTGGCCGTCTGCTTCGACCAGGCCGTTGTTCAGCAGGATCGCGCGCGAACAGAGCGCTTTGACTGCCGACGGATCGTGCGAGACGAAAAGGATCGTCGTGCCGTTCTCCTGCATCTGCTTGATGCGCCGCAGACAGCGATGCTGAAAGACGGCGTCACCAACCGAGAGCGCTTCATCGATGATCAGGATTTGCGGCTCGGTGGCGACTGCGGTCGCGAACGCCAGCCGCACATACATACCGCTCGAATAGGTCTTGACTGGTTGATGAATGAAGTCGCCGATTTCGGCAAAGCGTTTGATCTCGGGCAGAAGTTGTTCCGTTTCCTTCCGCGAGAAGCCCATCAGCGCGGCATTCATGAACACATTCTCGATCCCGGTGAACTCGAGATTGAAACCCGCGCCGAGTTCAAGCAGCGCCGCGATGCGACCGTCGTACCAAACGTTTCCATGCGTCGGCTCAAGCGTGCCCGTGACTATTTGCAGGAGCGTCGATTTACCGCTGCCATTTGGACCGACGATGCCGGTGGTGGTGCCGGCTTCGACTTCGAAGCTGATGTCCCTGAGCGCCCAAAACTCGCGGTGCCACTTCCAATGGCCACGCGTCAAAGACTCTTTCAAACGGTCGCCCGGATGCTGGTAGATGCGATATTGTTTTGAGACGCGCTCAACGCGCAGAGCCACACTCATCGGTCTGGAGTCTAGAGAGTCTGGAGTCTGGAGTCAAAGAGCAACTCTCGCACGGAAACCGGCTTAGTCGAGTGAAAAATCTCAACCCAAATTCCGATGACTCTAGACTCCCGACTCCCGACTCTCTAGACTGTGATTCAATGATTTCCGCGCAAACAGCTCGGCGTGCGATCTGGCGACCGCTGTGGGAATTGCCGAGTCGCGCAGAGTTGATCCTGTCGCTCGCGCGGCGCGAGCTGGTGGCGCGATACAAGGGCTCGGTGCTCGGCGTCATCTGGGCGCTGCTGACGCCGGTGGTGATGATCGCGATCTTCACTTTTATCTTTGCCGGAATCTTTGGCGCACGCTTTGGCGCGAGCAGCTCGCCCTGGGATTACGCGATCTATTTATTTTGCGGACTGCTGCCGTGGAACATGTTCCAGGAGACGCTGGTCCTTTCATCCAGCACCATTGTTGCGCATTCGAACCTGGTCAAACGCGTCGTCTTTCCGCTTGAGACGCTGCCCATCGCGCAGGCGCTCTCCGCGCTTGGTAATCAGATGTTTGGCACCGTGGCCTTGTTAGTGGCAACGCTAGTCATCCGGCACGAACTTCATTTGACGACGCTTTGGCTGCCCCTTTTGGTGATTCCGCAACTTATAGCAACTCTGGGCGCCGCGTGGTTAATCGCGTCGCTCGGCGTTTTCCTGCGCGACATTGCGCAGGGCATTGGCCTCTTGCTGATGGCCTGGATGTACCTGACGCCCATCATCTACCCCGAATCAATCGTGCCCGAGCGTTTCCGTTTCTACATCCGTCTCAATCCTTTTACGTCGCTCATCAGAAGTTACCGGCGCATTCTGATCGAAGGCGCCGCTCCCGACTGGACGGCCCTTGCTTACTTCACCGCATTCGCCGCAGTCGTTTTCATCTTCGGTTATTGGTGGTTTGCCAAGACACGAAAGAATTTCGCGGATGTGATTTAGATCAAAAGCCGGCGAAGGGCCTGTGACAAAGGAGCCGCACTCTCAGTCGTCCGCACCGCGCACACAAACATGGACCTCTACGATCATATTCAGGAAGATGACTTGAAGCAGGCCGCCATCATCATGGCCTCATTCATCTACCACGCCGCCACGCGCGACGAGCGCCTGCCACGAAAGCGACTGCCGGGCAACTAACCCGGAGTCCTTAATATCCGAACGATGCTAATACCATCGACGAGACTCGGTGGATTGTTCAGACCCCACCAAGTGCGGCTTCGGTGAGCAAATCGGCTTTGCTCATCTAACCACGAAGCTGTGTGCATACGCGCCGTAATCGTTCGACTTCACGCCGTTACGCATCGTGCCTTGATAAGATGACTGACCGGGACGCAGCTCTATCGTCACCGTGCCGCCGCCATCTAAGGTGATTCGTCCGACATGAACTGCCGCGTTGCAAACGGACGAATCGGCGGTGTACACATCGGTGCCCCAGACAGAATTCTGTTTGCCTGCGGCGGGACATTTGAACTTGTATGTCTTACCAGCTTCGTAAGTGAGCATTGACGCGGCCGTATTCCAGAGGATTGGGGTTACATCTTCGGCTTCTTTCTCTGCACTTTCGTTACCACCTTTGAAGACGAAACTGCGACGGTAATCACCGAACGCGCCGGTCGTGACGCCGTTTCTTTCGCTGGCGCCGTAGACTGGTCGGCCGGGTCTCAGTTCTATTGTCACCGTGCCGCCGCGCTCGAAGGTTATTAGCCCGGCATGAACCGCGGCCGTGCAGATTGACGAATCCGCCGTATAGATGTCGCTGCCCCAGACAGAGTGCGCAGTACCGCCGGGAGAGCATGTTTGCGTGAAGACTTGTGCAGCGTCGGTTAGGGATGAGGCAGTCGCCTCCCAGGTGGTAGGTGTGCCCGTCGTCGTTGGTGATGACTGATTCGAATTGCTGTTTGAGTCTGGCGGACTTGTGCTCGCGACGGGCTGCGGCGTGCTCTCGGTCCTAACCGATGGCGACTCGCCGCTTGTGTTTTCGTTTGTCGTTCTCGGGCTGCGCCAGCGGTAGAAAGCATAACCGCCAACACCGAGAACGATGGCGCCGAGCAACAGCACTGCGCAGCCTCCGATAATCCACGGCATAGCTTTAGACCTTTTCGGCGGGGGCGGCGATAAGGGAGGTTGGTATCCTGGTGTCATAGGGCCTCCTTTCACGATTAGAAATATTGAACGCGAGACCGGTCGTGAGTATAGCAGCGCAGTCCGCGTGTTCGCGAGCATAGCGTAATAATTTGCGAAAGGATTGTTTTCGCTTCTGCCCGCAGTGCAGAACTACTCCATGAGCATCGTCGCAAGTGGCGCAGTCAGATGGGCGAGCGAATGAGTACTGAGGTAGCGTTGACTTTCGCTGAGAAGGAGGCGTAGTGTTGCGCCATCCGGCAGGTATACGAGAGTTCATAGACTGGCCTCCAGAGGGTGAGTGCCCCGACACTTAATCCGTATGCTCTCCTCGCCAGCCTGGCAACATCCGCTCAACAAGAGCGCTTATACTTCCTTGGCTTAATAGCTTCTAATCCGTCTTTTGGATCACCCGTAGTTGGCTATCTTAGGTCGCGGCATTGGCCGTGGCCATCGGTTCGATACCAACTCAGTTTCGCCCAGGCGAATTCAATCACTAGAAGGAGGTTATTTCCATGCGATGGATCTCGTCCAGGGTCACTAAGGGTTGTTCCTGCGCTCGAGTGCTTGTTGGGGTTGCCGCGACGTTGCTCGCGCTGGCATCCAGCACTTGGGCAGACAACTTGAGCGTGGATTGTTCGGGAGCCACGCCAGGCGCGTTTACCAGCATCCAGGCCGCAATCAACTCTCTTCCTGTCAATGCGACGACCGAGCCGCACAAGATCACTGTCGTCGGGACCTGTGGGACGGTTTCGATCGACAGTCGCCAGCGCATTACCATCGAAGCTCCGGCCGGACAGACAGCCACGCTCACTAGTGCTAATCCAAATGCCTTTCTGGTCAGCATCGCCCGGTCCCGCAGTATCGTCCTGCGTCGGCTCGTAGTCAGTGGGGGAAGAATCGGCCTATTTCTAGATCAGAATTCTGAAGCCAGCATAGAAGATCTGACGCTGGAAAACACCGGCCGAGGTATCCTAATGTTCCAGAATTCCTCGCTGGCAACCTTCGGCAATACTCGTGTACGCAATAACACTGGCAACGGAATTACTCTGGACGAGGGCAGCGTGATCGTGCTCGGCCCAGCCACAATTGAGAACAATGGCGGGGTGGGGCTGCAGTTGCTCAACGGAGCAGCCGCCACCATAGCGAACGTTACTATTCAAGGCAACGGCAGCGGAGCGAGTTTGTTGGGCGGAGGCACGGCGTTCTTCAGGGTCAGAAACGCAATTCAAAACAATACCTTTGGAGGCGTATTTGTCCAAGTGGGTTCAACCGCCCTCTTCAGCGGACAGCGTCTCCCCGACGGGACAGTGCTAGCCACTACCATCGAAGGCAACGGCGGTTTTGGGGTGCTGGTCTCCGGTGCCAAAGTCGGGCTGACGCGCGCGGTGGTGCGGAACAACGGCAGTCCCGACCAGCCCTTCAGCGCGGGCGTTCTGGCCTTCGACGGCGCCTCCCTCTTTGTGGGCGGGACAGAGATTGCCAACAGCATCGGCCCTGGGATCTGGGCAGAAGGCAACACCAAGGTGCTCCTGAACCCCAGTAACACCGTCAGCGGCAACACTGCCGAAGGGCTGCGCTTGCAACGCCAGGCCGTCGCGGAACTCCTCGCTCCGAATACATTCTCAGGCAACGGAGTCGCCAGCATCACATGCGACACCACGGCGCTGCTGGCCGGCGACTTGACCGGCATTACCAACATCAAGTGCATGAAGATTGAGCGCGAAAATGGCCCACCGCGTCCGGGTGCCATTATTGATCTGGGGCCTCCGTCACCGTAGGGGTCGCGACCCAAACTGGTGAAGACGGCACGGACGAAGAAACTACTTTCGAAAGCACGAGTGAGTTGATGAGCAGATCATCCGGAAACAAGAGTTCGTCGGTCTCTGATCGCGGAGGGGCGAAAGGTTCTCAGGTGAGCAACGTTCGCGCCGTCTATGGTTCAGATTACCTCTTTCGCCGCTCCGTGGCTTGTGCACGCCTGAATAGAAAGGAATAGTGGGACTGTTGGACCAGCGCGCGTGGTGATTCAATTGAGGACTTCACCGCGTAGGTACAGATGAGCGTGCGATTGCACTCTTAGGTAGTGGTTCATTCAAACTGAACCACTACCCACTCTTAGATAACATTGACTTTCCGCGAAAAGAAGGCGTAGTGTTTGCGCCATCCGGCAGGTCTACAAGAGTTCATAGACTGGCCTCCAGAGGGTGAGTGCCCCGACACTTAATCCGTATGCTCTCCTCGCCAGCCTGGCAACATCCGCTCAACAAGAGCGCTTATACTTCCTTGGCTTAATAGCTTCTAATCCGTCTTTTCTGATCATTCGTAGTTGGCTATCTCGGGTCGCGACACGGTCGCGCCCACAGGTTGGATTGCTAACTCAACTTAGCTCGGGCAAGAACTCAACTAATGGAGGATCACATAGTGGAACAAACAATGGATTACGCTCGCTACAAGATGCTTTTCTCGCTACTGGCGTTGGTCGTGTTCATCTGGGGAGTGGTCGGTACGCTCGACATCAAGAATATCCCTTATACCGGATATGTTCTGAGCCCGGACCGGGTGGTAACGATTGTCCGCGAGGGTAGCGCTGCCGCATCGGCTGGCGTCAAGGTCGGCGATACCGTAACCAAAATCGACGGTATCTCCGTAGCGGACTTCGGCTCGTTGGCCGCTCAGCAACGGCCAGCCATCAACAGCAATGGGAGTGTTACAGCGAAGCGCGGCGGAGCTGAACAAACACTCGCCTTCAAGTATGGTTCGCAGCCGATGGTGGATCTAATTGCAAACTTCGGCGCTGTAACGCTGACCGGTTTGGCATTCCTCGTTCTTGGCCTGATGGCCTATCGCAAGAATCCGACGCGGCTGAGCACCATGTTTTGCAGCATGAGCTTGCTGTTTGCAGTCGTGTTGTTCAATAACCCTTACTTCGCGTCGGGCGTCCAGCGCCGCCTTGTTGGGGGAGCACTGAACGTCCTGTTGGCGATACTGTTTGCAGTTGTTCTTGATTACTGCCTGAATTTCCCGCAGACGAAAAAGATTATCGCTGCGCATTCCTGGCGGCGCCAGGCAATCTACGTCATAGTGGGCGCCTTCGGAGTGATGATAGCGACCATAATCATCACAACTCCGACGATGACTCCGGTACGGTCGATGTTAGTGTCTGTGGCCTTCAGCTTGGTATTCGGCGGCTACATCCTGCTTTCTGTGCTGGCTGTGGTTCATAGCTACATCAAGGCGAGTGCTAAAGAGCGCTCTGCAACAGGACTGAACCTGATGTTGTTGGGAATGTTGGTTGGCTTCGGCCCGCTTTTACTGTCGATCCTGGTGCATACTATCAGGCCGCATACGGGTGAGTTGCCCGGTGAGCGGTTCTACGGCATCACTCTGCTCGCTATCCCGATAGGCCTGGCAATGGCCTTGATGAAGGTTAAGTCGGCGCCAGCGGATATTCCCGTACCTGTCGAGGAAAAGGCAAAGGTGAGGGGAGCGGCCGCATAGCATTAGAACCTCGGGAAGGGCATCCGCAACCAATCGTCAAGTACAGGATTCTCTCGGCAGTCTCGCGAGGTCACGCGTGAGTATTACAACGCAGGCAGGCTCTCGCGAGCACCGCCCATCATCGCGTCGGCAGAATAGGCGCGGGTAGAAGTGCCGGCTCTAAAAGTCAGGGTTCTTCATTCTGAGCAAGCACCACCACCACACCCATCAACCACCAAAACACCAGCGCGACGATGCCGGCGCCGAAGTTGTAGTTGACCAGCGAGCTGGCAAAGAAGCCGGCGAGCGCTCCGGTGGCGCCGAGTAGGATTCCCTGACGATTCGTGTCGCTTGAATCGCGAGTTGCTTTTTGCGCGCGCGCTGTCAGCAACCAAAAGGCGACGATGATCCAGAGCCAGAAGAAGAGTGCAGGCAGGCCGCGGTCGAAAGCGATCTGCAAGGGCGTTGAGTGGAGGTGGATCATGACGTTGCCGGGAAAGCCCCACTCGCTCCAATGCTTCTTCATCGCGTCCATGCCGTGCCCGAAGATGGGATGAAGCATGATGCGCGAAAGACCGACGCGCGCCACACGCGTGCGCAGTGACGAGCTGGCGTCCTGGAGCGAGAGCGCATTTATCGCGCGTGTCTCCCAGATGATCACGGCGCCGAAACCGAGGACGCCGGCGATGGCGGCGGTCAGGATCAGTTTCGTTGCGCCCCGCGATGCGCGCCAAGCGACGACGCACGCGCCGATAGCAAATGCGACCAGCACAGTTCGCATGGCCGTGAAAGCGATGCCGAAAGCAAGCAACAGGCTCGCGAGAAGCGCCAGCTTGAAACGACGATTTGGTCCGTGGTTCCGCAGGTTTGCCAATGCCAGACCAAGCGACAGTTGCGCGAGGATCTGCAAGATTTCAGCGAAGTACTCGTAGTGCCTGGTCCAACCGGAAGCGCGAAAACGATGCGACCTGCCGGCGCCACTGATCCCGGATGGCGACGGGCGCGCCTTGAGTTCTTGCGTAACCACAAAGCCCGGCCATTCGGCGTGCTCACCATGCGTAATCGCGCTGAGCGAGAGCCGCTCTTTTGGCGTTGCTTTCTTGATGATGTCGTCGATTTCCGATACCGAGTAAACGCGAGCACCGCCGACGCGCCAGATCGCGTCGCCCTTTTCGATCTGAACGTTAAGAATCCCGTCTCCTGCTTCCGCTTGAATCTGGCGAAACGGACTGTCAGCGGCCACTGACGCGACAACAACACCGCGACCCCGCAAAAGATCGTAAACGCTCCAGACCGTTCCGGCCACACCCGACAGGATCATGATCGAAACCAGAATGATCGCCGTGCGTCTCGTAACTATCGCCTGGGTCAAATAGAAAGCGAAGAGCACACAAACCGATTGCAGCTTTCCGATGCTGATCCTCGGCTCTACCGACAAAATTGCTGAAGCGATGGTCCAAAGAAAGAACAGCAGGATGGGCAAGTCAAGTTTCGTGTGGCGCAGGCCCGTGCGCCCCGTACTGATGGTTCTGAGGAGCCATCCCCCTGTGGCAATGGCCAGCGCGATTTCCGCAGCCGCGATTGAGTGCGGTGCAAACACGGCGAATAAGACAAGTCCAGCGACGGCCGGATAATGCCCCAGTGGCGGCACGTGACCATTTCTGGCGCCGGCGTTTGCCGCTGCGCGAGTATTAGGTTGCGAGCTTTCGGGAGTTGCGTTCAAGGAAACAGACCAATTGAAAGTAACGGCAGATGCTTACGAGAAATCGCTGTCTATTGAATCCATGTCCATCTCGCGGTGCGCGTTCCCGCACGATCCAACGGTGGAAATAATTAGAGCGTTGACACCCTCATTGTCGCATGTTAGCGTATTTCTCGGGTGTCCCGTCGGAGGAGAAGTTCGAAAGAATTGATAAAGCGTTCACCAGAATTTGATCGTCCACTCGCCCCCGCCATGTTTTGACGCCGCTGCCAGCTTAGGTGATACATAATACTCCCGATGGCTTTCGAGAAGGCTAAGGTTCTAAAGGCCGCTGAGAAGTTCCTTTCGCAGGGGAACATCACCGCCGCCATTAAAGAATACCGTCAGATCGTCGAGCATGACGAGGACGATTTAACAGCCCTCAACATGCTTGGCGATCTTTGCGCCCGCGCGGGCAAGAAGGACGAAGCGATTTCGTGTTTCGCGCGCATCGCAGAGCATTATCGCGAACAGGAATTCACGCTCAAAGCCATCGCGATGTACAAGAAGATCGATCGCCTCAACCCGCGCGATCCGGTGATCGCTGAGAACCTCGCCAACCTTTATGCCAACCAGGGTTTGGTTGTCGATGCGCGCGCGCAGTATCTGGTGGTTGCGGATGCATACTCGCGAGCAGGTAATCCGGAAAAGGCTCTCGAAGTTTTGCACAAGATCGCCGATCTCGATCCCCACAACACCGAAGTGCGGCTGAAGCTCGCGGAGGGCTACCTCAAGGAAGGGCTCCGTTCAGAAGCGGTCGAAGCGTTTGCTGAAGCGGGCTCGCGACTTTTTGACAACGGCAAGTTTGAGAAGTCGCTCGAATCATATTCGCGGGTACTTGAACTTAGCCCGCACCACCAGGCGGCACTCAAGGGCCTGGTTTCAGCGCACGTTGCGCTCGACACGGCCTACGAAGCCGCGGAGATCCTGGAACGCGCAGCCGAACAGAAGCCAGACGACGTTGAGCTGATTTCGATACTGCTCTACGCGTACCTCGAGGCCCAGGACGCGCCAGGCGCCGAACGCGCGACCACGCTGCTGATGTCGCACGATGCCGGGAATTACACACGCTTCTTCGACGTGGCGCGATTGTACCTCGGTAGCGGAGAGATTGATTCGGCTGCCCGAGTGCTAGCCAGCATCACGGAGCGCGTCCTCGCTGGACGCGAAGAGAATCAGTTGCTGGAGCTGGTCAATGAAGTACTGGCGCGCGATCCGGAGCAGGTCACCGCTTTGCGGCTGTTGGTTAGAATTCATTGGTGGCAGCGCGACATGGAAAAGCTGCGCGCGGCGCTGGAGCGACTGGCGGAAGCTGCTGCAGCCGACAATCTGGCTGAAGATGAACGCTACGCATTGACTCAACTGGTGCGTCTGGCTCCCGACGAGACGCGTTACGTCGAACGACTGCGAGAGCTGGGAGGCGCGCAAGAAGACCTCGTGGACGAGCCGTCGACCTTTGCCGATACGAACCTCGAGGAGGTGCCGACGTTTGAAAGCTTCGCGATCGTAAGAGACGAGTCTGATGAAGTGACCGCGGGAAGTGATCAGACACCAGCGCAATTCACGGAATTTGAATTCAACTCCGTCGCCCCTGAAACGATTTCGGATCCGAGCGCCTCGTTTGCCGATCTGAATGAAACTATCGAACGCGGCGAGATCGTTTCTCCGCGAGAAGTCGAGGCTGGATTTTCCCACCCAACAGAAGATCAAAAAGACGTCGATTTTGGTGGTGTTATAGTTGATACGTCTTCGGCCCGCAACGCCCAACCTGAGCCTTCGGTAGATGGTGAGCGGCGCGAGGCGATGATGCGCCAGGAGCTTGAGAGCGTCGATTTCTACATCGCGCAAGGATACAACGACATCGCCGTTGATACGCTTGACTTGCTCGAGCGCCAGTTTGGATCCCATCCGGAAATCGATGTGCGTCGCAATAAGCTCGGTGCGCTTGGCGAAACCGGGCCCGCCCCTCCGGCACAGCAGAAGGAGTTTGAGCCCGCTGGCATAATCCCTGAACCACGAGGCGCAGAACTATCAGGAGGGGCCGATCTTGCATTCGCTGAGATTGAAGGGGCCGGAGCACCCGCTCAATCCGCATCATCAAACTCGGACGGCTCGAGAGTTTCAGCGAAATCTGTTCAGCAAATAATCGATCCTGGACTCGCCGAGATCTTTGAAGAGTTTCGCGTCGCGGCTGAAGAGGAAACGACGTCCGACAATGACGACCACGAGACCCATTACAACATGGGCATCGCTTATAAAGAGATGGACCTGCTGGACGAGGCAATCCAGGAGTTTCAGTCGGCTGCGGGCCTGGTCAAACCCAATGATGGCACGCCCCGTTACCTGCAATGCTGCAACATGCTCGGCCACTGTTTTGTGCAAAAAGGCGTCCCGAAAGCGGCAGTGAAATGGTTTAAGAAAGGGTTGGAAGCGCCAGGACACGGTGAGGAAGAGTATCAGGCGCTCCGTTACGATCTTGGCTGGGCTTACGAGCAGGCGGGCGATCTGGACCGCGCGATAGATCTATTGACAGACGTTTACAGCGTGGACGTTTCATATCGGGGAGTTGCCGAAAAGCTGCAGGATCTACAGAAACAGAAAGCCAAGCGCAAGGGCAAGAAGAGCAAGAGATAGTCAGTGGTAAGGGAACAATGGTGAACTGACCTGCCGACAACGCTTCAAGTCTTCGATTTTACCCATTCGCGGGCCTTTACCATTCACCAATTAAGATTTACTATTCACGAGAATGTCAGCCAAGCTCAGCGCCATCTTCTATATTCTTTTGTGCCTGGAGATCGGCATAGCACTGACGCTCTTGCCCTGGATACCCCAGGGTTTTTTAGGTCTTCCCCTGAGCGATTGGGGCAACAACTATTTTCTGCTTTACGCGGCGCGCAAGACTGGCTTCCATGGTTTGCAAACCGTCATTGCGTCGGGTTGGGTGCGCGGCGCCGTAACCGGCGTTGGCGTGTTGAATCTGGGAATCGCTTTCTGGGAGATTTTCCACTTCAAGCAGACAGTTAGGGCGCTCCAGGGAGAGGCCCGTTCTCCCGAAACTTTTAAGACCGATGCCGCTCGACCTGCACAAACCGATCACGTATCTAATCACGAGCGGCGAGACGACGACGGCAACAACGCCGTCAACTAAAGACTTCTCGCGCATCCTCCAACTCCTCGAGGCAGCGGTCGCCGCCGGCGTCAGCCTGATCCAACTTCGCGAAAAGAATTTGACCACGCGCGTGCTCTACGAGCTGGCGTTGCAATCTGCCGAGATTACGCGCGGTAGCGCGACTCGTTTACTGATCAACGACCGCGCGGACATCGCGCGCGCCGCCGGAGCGGACGGTGTTCATCTGCAAAGACGTTCGCTCGAACCGAGTATCGTCCGTGGCACGTTTGGCGAAGACTTTCTGATCGGCGCTTCAACGCATTCGCTTACAGAAGCACGCGCCGCGCGTGATGGCGGCGCCGACTTTGTAGTGTTTGGCCCGGTGTTTGAGACCGTGTCTAAACGCATCTACGGCGAGCCTGTTGGTCTGGAAAAGTTGCGCGAGGCGGCGCGCGAGCTGGCGTCGTTTCCGATCATCGCGCTGGGCGGAGTAACACTTGATAATGCCCTGGACTGTCTTCGGGCCGGCGCGCGCGGTGTTGCAGCGATTCGGCTTTTCAACGATCCCGCCAGGTTGAGCCAGATAGTCGAGACTTTGCTTTCAGAGCGAGCAACGTGACAAGGATAGAAGCGATAGAAACCGACAACCGGGCAAGCGCCCCGCGACCTGTGGCGCTAACGATCGCCGGTCTGGATCCCTCCGGCGGCGCGGGCGTCATCGCAGACATCCGAACCTTCGTCGCGCTCGAATGCTTTCCAACTGCAGCGATCACTTCAGTAACATTTCAGAACACGAAGGGTGTGTTCGGCGCGGAAAATCTTTCCGCCGAGACTGTGCGCGCGCAGGTGCTGCCGATTGTCGAACAGTACCAAGTCGCGTGCGCCAAGACCGGCATGTTGCCAACACGCAAAATTGTTGTCGAAGTAGCGCGTTTGTTTCGCGAAACGAATTTGCCGGCGCCGGTTGTCGATCCAGTGATCCGCTCGACATCGGGTTATCAGCTAGTTGAAGAGGAGGCACTCAGAGCGCTGGTTGAAGAGATGCTGCCGCTGGCGCGTGTCGTAACGCCAAATATTCCCGAAGCCGAACGGCTTACCGGCTTGCGCATTACGGACGAAGACGGAATGCGACAGGCAGCCAGAGCGATTCGTGAAATGGGCGCCCGCGCCGTGCTGATGAAAGGGGGTCATCTGTACGGAACCGCGAGCGGTAGCGAGCGGCTGAACCGCGAAGCAATCGACATCCTTGACGACGAAGGACGCTTGACGATATTCCGCAGCGAATGGATCGACGCTGAGATGCGCGGAACCGGATGCATACTATCCGCCGCGATCGCTGCATACTTAGGAGAAAAGATGAGTCTGGAAGAATCCATAGGCGAGGCGAAGCGCTTTACTGGCGAGGCGATCCGCAAGGCAAGCAAATCGAACTGGGCCGCGAAAAGTTACGATGTCTGACACAATGACCCCGAAAGGCAGGCTTGCCCTCGTCCTCGTCGCGCTTGGCGCCTGCGCCGCGCTCTGCTATGGATGGCGAGTGTTCTGGTTTCTAACCGACGACGCTTTCATTGCCTTCAGATACATCAGCAACGCTCACCTGGGATATGGTTATGTGTGGAACGCGCCCCCATTTCGACCGGTCGAGGGCTACACCAGTTTTTTGTGGGTGGTTCTGCTTGATCTGGTCTGGCGAATCAGCGGCGTTGAACCCCCGAAATCGGCGAATTACATCTCTTTAGTCTTTGCCTGTCTCACCCTACTCACAGGTGCGCTGATGGCGCTCAGAATGAACCTGCGGGACGAACTCAGAAAATATCGAATACTCTTGGTGGGAATTATTTTCGTCGGCGCGATCACCAATCGAACGTTTCTGGCATGGACCAGCTCCGGCCTCGAAACGGCAATGTTCAATTTCCTTCTGACGCTTTGGATTTATTGCTGCCTGTTCATTCCAGCTCACAGCCGGCGGTGGGTTTTTACCACGACGTTGACGGTTACTCTGGTCTACCTCACGCGTCCTGACGGATTCTTGTTTGTGGTTGTGACTCTTGGCCTTGTCGCTCACACTTTCTTCGTAGCCTCAAACACATCGAAACGGACACGAGCCAGACTGGCGCTCGCGGCCTTACCATTGCTGCTTATTCCGGCCCATCTTCTTTGGCGGCGAGCATTCTATGGCGCGTGGCTGCCGAATACTTACTACGCGAAGACCGTCGCCGGCCGCATATGGATCGAGAGCGGGGTTCGCTATTTTCTGTCATTCGTGATCGAATATTCTCTCTGGGTCTGGCTCATTCTTCTAACGATAGTGAGCGTCGTCAAGCTAAGACGTTTGATACAGGGGCGCGAGGTGGCCATCAAAATTGCCGTCTGCCTGGCTCTTCTAGCTCACTTTCTTTACTACACGGTTGTCATCGGCGGGGATCACTTCGAGTATCGGGTCTATAGCCATCTTGTCCTGCTAATCTTCATCTCGTTTCTCTGGATGCTGAACGCGCTGCGCGCGGGCCTGAGATTGACGCTATTACTATTCTCGTTGTTCATCGCACTGTCTTGGCCCATCCCCTGGATACACTGGTCAGTCACACATGAGTTGAGCGGTCGCGAACGAACCGTGGTCCTCAGGCAGTCCGTGGCCGGAGCGACGCAGGAAAAATTCCCACGTACGCCGGCCTTCCTGCTGGGGTATCTACGAATCTTCGACGGTCTACAATTCTGGTTAATCAGCCACAGCGTGTGCATGAGGCATCAGGAGCACAAATGGTTTTATCTTCATCTGATTGAGACGCTGCCTTCGCGAACGGAGGGAATGGCGATGAACGCGTCGGACTACCCGGTAATGACCGCCGCCTCGGTGGGAGTGCTTTCTTGGGTGTTGCCTCGGATCAACATCATCGACGGTCTCGGACTAAACGATTTCGTCGTCGCGCGCAATCCTCACGTCACGCTCCCTATCGAAATGGCGCACGAAAGACAACCGCCGGACGGATATGTGGAATGCTTTTCGCCGAACGTAAGTTTGGATCAGGGCCACATAGTGCTTGCTCAGCGCAGCGTACCTTTGACCGCGGAGAAGATCGTTGATTGCGAGAGGAAGTACGCAGCGTTGCTCAAACATCCTGAAGAGCTAATCCGGCCGCCGCTGCCAGTGGATAATCCCATTGATGATCCGCACTTCTTCGTGCGCCAACTATATCTTGATGTCCTCGCCCGCGAGCCGGATCGGGACGGGCTCGAATACTGGGCCAATCACATCAGATCATGTTCTGCCAATCACGAGTGCTTTAACGACAGTCGTGCGGCTCTTGCGTCAGTTTTCCTCGCTGGTTCGGAATTTAGCCAGAGGGCGTTCTTCGTCTATCGCGCAAACATCGCCTCTTTCGGTATCGCGCCGCGATTCGCTGACTTCATCCGCGACCAGGAATCGTTAAGCAATCATCTTGGCACCGATTGGCGCGACCCGAGCAACTTCGGTCCGGTCCAGCTCTCGTTCCTTGAGACGTGGGTCAAGCGCGATGCCTTTCGCGCAGCGTATCCTGAAACGCTGCGCCCTGAAGAGTTTGTCAGTCGCCTCTTCGAAAATGCTGGACTGAGCTCCTTTATGGAACGAGAACGGGAGACGATAGCGCTGCGTTCAGGCAAGAGTCGCGCTGAAGTGCTGAGCACGCTCGTCGAGCTTGACGAATTCAAGCGTCGCGAAAGCATCAGAGCGCAGCTGCTGCTACAGTTTCTGGTCTACCTGCGCCGCGACGTTGATTACAACGACAAACTGGTCCAACCTTGGCTCGACAAGTTGAAGAGAGATGAGCCGATTAATCAGCGTCGTGTCACTTGCCTGTTTCTCACGTCTGAAGAGTATCAGCGACGGTTCGGCACCGCCATCACACATCACAACACGGAATGCCGTTAGCTTAGTCGTGGATTCGCCGAGCGGGAATTGAGCGGACTCGAGGGAGAGAAACGCTTAAGCCTTGGCGCTTTTGGAGGCGAGGCGGTCTGTTGTATCTAAGCAAACGTAATCAAGTGGCCTCAATCGTAACCTTCTCCATTTTCACTTCAGAGATGGGGCGGTCGTTACGATCCTTCGGGGTCGTGGCGATTGCGTTTACCGTGTCCTGCCCTTCGATGACGCGACCAAAGATCGTGTAGCTTGGCGGCAATGGATAATCGACGTGCATGATGAAAAACTGCGAGCCGTTTGTATTTGGTCCGGCGTTGGCCATCGCCACGGTACCGGCTTTGTAACCACGCTGATAGACTGGCGACGAAGGATTGATCTCGTCTTTGAAACGCCCGCCCCAGGATGATTCGCCGCCGCGTCCAGTCCCGGTTGGATCGCCGCCTTGGATCATGAAGCCGCTGATCACTCGATGAAAGATGATGCCGTCGTAATAACCACGCTCAGCGAGTGTGATGAAGTTTTCAGTCGTCTTGGGCGCGTCTGCTTCGAGCAGCTCGAAACGTATCGTGCCTTTGTTGGTTTCAATTACCGCAGTTCGATTTGCCATGTGTTCTCCTGTAGGGGCGGACCTGTGTGTCCGCCCTGATCGCCAACTTGAAACCTACGTATCACTGGGCGGACACACAGGTCTGCCCCTACACTGTCTCTAAAATGAATCTCTCAATCGCGATGGCGACTCCGTCTTCGTCGTTGGAAGCCGTTGTGTGAAGACCATCGAGATCACGCAACGATTGATCAGCATTGCCCATCACCACTCCCGTGCCCGCATAACGAAGCATTTCGAGATCGTTAAAGTTATCGCCGATCGCCATGACCTCTGCTTGTGTGACACCAAGTTCCGATACAACGGCCGCCACGCCGACACCCTTCGAAGCCTCAGGATGAACGATGTCAAGCAGCGCAAAATCCGTCTTCGAGTACATCGTACTGAAAATCTTTACAGTTGTCCCAAGTTCGAGATGCAGAACATCTCTGAGTTCCGTCATTGCCGCGCAGCCGCCAGAGAATGCGATGTGCACTGGTTCGTGATCGAGATAATCTTCAAGAGATGGAACTTCGCGCACGGCGTTGGCGCCTTCTTCACCATGAACACGGCGCGCCCAGGCGACGTATCGCAACAACGAACGATTAGCTCCGCTCAGATGATCGTAAACAAGCACACCCAGTCCTTCGTGATCATCGCTGACGAGGGCGTCTCCTCCGGCTTCACGTCCGACGCGCAGCGCATTACGCGCGGCGGTTAGCGGCAGTGGGAACACCGCAACTGTCTCGAGCGTGTGCGCATGTTTTGTCAGCGCGCCGTTGTGCGCGATCACGGGAACATCCAAACCCAACTCGAGAGCGAGCGGTCGCGCATCGCGAAAGCGCCGGCCCGTTACGAGGGCCACGTGCACCCCGCGTTGACGAACCTCATCGAGCGCTTTCCGGTTCCGTTCAGTCAGTTGCCCGCGTGAATTCAGAAGCGTGCCGTCGAGATCCAGAGCGAGTAAGCGAATGGGCATAAAAAGCAGAAAGCCAAAGGTAAATGAATCAACGTGAAAAGGCAAAAGGGAAAATTCGTTATTTGAAAACGCGTTTCTCTTTTCACTGCTTTCTGGTGCAAGATGATTACTCCACCTGGAAACAACCGATCATGAGCTGCAGGCCAATCGAGATTAACCAAAGTTCTGCCAGTTACTAAGAAAAGAGGGCACTAATCAATGAACGTCACACATCTTGAGTGCGCGCTGTGCGGTCTGAAACACGAGGCACGACGCTTGCTCAATCTTTGCACGGAATGCGGGAAGCCATTGCTGGTTCGCTACGACCTCGAGCAGGCGGCGCGCAGTTTAACGAAGGAATCACTGCGGGGGCGGCGGGCTGATCTCTGGCGGTATCGCGAGGTCCTGCCGGTCGAAGCGGACGAAAACATTGTTTCCCTGGGCGAGGGTTGGACACCGCTGTTGCACGCCCGGGCGTTGGGTGAGCAGTTGGGCTTTCGGGAGCTTTACATAAAAGATGAATCGCAGAATCCAACACAGAGTTTCAAAGCGCGCGGCATGGCGGCGGCGGTATCGATGGCGAAAGAGCTTGGAGCGAAGAAGCTTGCGGTGCCATCAGCCGGAAACGCCGCTGGCGCGCTAGCAGCATATGCAGCGTGCGCAGGCCTGGAAGCATTCATCTTCATGCCCAAAGACACGCCGCGCGCGAACGTGATCGAATGTAAACAGACGGGCGCACAAGTGACGTTGATGGATGGCTTGATCACCGATTGCGGCGCCGAAGTCGCGCGACGCAAAGATGCAGAAGGTTGGTTCGATGTTTCGACTTTGAAAGAGCCCTATCGCGTCGAAGGAAAGAAGACCCTGGGCTATGAACTGGCGGAACAACTGGATTGGGAGCTGCCGGACGTGATCATCTATCCGACTGGCGGCGGCACCGGATTGATCGGAATGTGGAAAGCCTTTGACGAAATGGAGCAGATGGGCTGGATTGGATCAAAGCGGCCAAAGATGGTCACGGTGCAAGCGGCCGGCTGCGCGCCAATCGTGCGCGCCTTTGAAGCAGGGAAGCGATTCGCAGATGAATTTCCGAACGCGCACACAACGGCTTCGGGCCTGCGCGTGCCGCGCGCCATTGGAGATTTTCTGATTCTCGACGCAATACGCGCATCGGGTGGCGCCGCCATCGCCGTCACCGACGAAGAGCTGATCACGGCCACTCGCGAGATTGGGGCGGCTGAAGGAGTTTTCTGCGCGCCTGAAGGCGCCGCGTGTCTGCCGGCGTTGCGAAAGATGGTCGAGGCCGGGCAAGCGAAAAGCGACGAGCGCGTGGTGCTATTTAATACAGGCGCCGGCGTGAAGTATCTCGAGAGTTTTTCCAGCTAGCCTTTTCGCGCGCGCGATGTCGCTAAGCAAGACGGCGAGAGGCCGGCCGAGACTTGGGAAAACTGATTGGGAAACTCAAAGCAGGAGGATGAAAGCCCATGTCGTTAACCCGGAATCTAATCGCGGCCCTCTTGATCGCGGCACTGCTCCCTTGTTCGGTTCAGGCGAAGACAAATCTCTCTGACTGGGGCAGCGTTCAGAAGTTGAGAATCGGTTCAAAAATCGTCGTGTCCACAAAAAGGGGCGACCGATTCGCCGGTGAATTGAAACACGTCGATAACGATTCATTGGTTCTGCTCGTGCGAGTGCGAGACGTGCTGAGGCAAGCCATCGATCTGCGCAGAGAAGACGTTGCCGAAGTACGGAAACCTAAATCCCGATACCTGCCGCTTCTTCTCGGAGCGGGTATCGGTGTCGGAGTTGGCATCGGCATCGGCGCGATAAGCGACGCGAGACACCCCGGGGGTGACGACCCGGGGCTTGGCAAAGTTCTGTTTGGCTTTCTAGGAGGACTGATGGGGGTGGCAGGTGGAGGCGCTATTCCGATGAAGGGCAAGAAGATTTATGTCGCGCCATAATCGAGCGACTGGGAGCCGGCATCGGATTCTGATCTCGATCGCGATGGCGCAGAGCTGCGGCGGAACTGCAACAGAGAGAAATTTAAGCTATGAAACCTAGTACTGGACTTTCGATTGTTGTTTTCATTTTGCTTTTCGCTGGTCCAATCTTCGCACAGCAAGTCGGCTCTGCTTGGCTCAGCGAGCCCGACCACGCGCGGCTTGAAGCGTTGCGAGCCGATGGATTCGAAGCGCTCTTCAATCTTGATTACGAGCGAGCGCGAAAGGATTTCAAAGAGGTCGCCAGGCTTTTTCCGGATCATCCGGCCGGTCCGCAGTTTCTGGCCGCCAGCTTGTGGATCGAAACGCTTTACGAGACTCGCCGGCTCCAGTCTTCGCTTTATAGTTCGGAATCTTTCTACTCACAGAACGAAGACAAGGCTAAACCTGAGGTGGTCGCGCAGTTTAAGACCTGGACGCGCGAGGCCAAGAAGCTGGCCGAAGCGCGTTTGAAACAGAATCCCAAAGACGTCGAGGCGCTGTACTTTCTCGGCGCCACCGCGGGGCTGAAGGCGTCGTTTGAAGAAGCAGTGGAGCGCCGGCATTTTGCGGCTCTGCGCGATGGCTCGGAAGCCGTCGATCGTCATCGCGACGTCCTCAAGCTTGATCCAAACTTTCATGACGCGGAGATCACGATCGGGCTTTACGATTTCGTCCTGGGCTCGTTGCCGCTGCCGATAAAAGTGTTGGCGGGAATCACGGGCGCGCGCGGCTCGAAGAAACGCGGACTGGCAACGATCGAGCGCGTCGCAAAGGAAGGAAACTGGGCGCGCGACGACGCCCGGACTCTGCTGATCGTTTTGTACACGCGCGAAAGGCGATTTGCCGACGCGCTCAGTCTTGCTCGCGAGCTGGCGGCAAAGTATCCGCGCAATTATCTCTTCAGATTGGAAGCCGCGGATGCATTGGTGACGCAGGCAGCCTTTGAACGTAAGGCCAACCACACTGCTGCCGTAGCGAATGCGGAACGCGAAGCATTCGCCTCTTTCGAAGAGCTGTTGCACGACCGCAACGTGCGAGACACGGCGGCGCGCGCGCTCGATCTGATTCATTTCAAGTACGGCGAGACGTTGCTGACAGCGGGACAGGCAGAGCATGCGGCAAAAGAGTTTCTCGCCGTCACGACTGTCCCCGGAGCAGAACAAGGCCTAGTAACAATGGCTCACCTCTACGCGGCGCACGCCTTCGACGTCGCCGGAAAGCGCAACGAAGCGCTGGTCGAGTATCGCGCGGTGCTCGCTCGGCCAAACGTCTATGACGCGCATGACCTGGCGCAGAAGGGACTGCGCGAGCCATTCAAAATCGAAATTGCGGCAACGGCCAATCGCGATGAACAATGAGTCAGGCCTCCAACGAAGATGACCCGGGACGAACCCGGCCGCGGAATAATGGGAGCGCCATCTCCGGACAAACACGCCCGCGGAGATTGCTTCTCTGCCTCGATGGCGTGCCCTACGAATTGATGAAGGCGGCAAAAGAGCGCGGCCTCTTCGACAAATTCCGCGCGCCTTCCCGTCTGCTCTCGCCTTTTCCCACGATGACGAACATCGCGCTTTCCGCGATGCTCGGAGCTTCAGTGCCTCTGGGGTACGAGACGATCTATTTCGATCGGAAGGCGCGGGAAATGCGCGGCGGTGTGGGCAAGTACATCGGCCGTCGCACGGCAGATAAAATGCCGTCGACTTACATGGACCAACTCGACTATCAGGAGCCGTTGCCTTTTGAATTTCTCGTCTACGTCGCTCCAGAAACTGTCTGGCGCGCGGATATGAGGCGCTTTCGCGAACGCTTTCGCGCCGCACCGCAAGACCGGGACTATTTCGCTTTTCTCAAAGGGACCGACGGCCTGCTGCACATACGCGGGCCGGAGCGCCTCAGTGTCGCGCTTGCGTCGCTCGACCGGTTGCTGCGCGAGATCCAGGACTGGTGCGGGGCGGAAACAGAGATCGTGATGTTCTCGGATCACGGCATGAACTTGCAGAAGAACCGTCGCGTGCATTTGCAGACGCATCTGCGCCGTTGTGGCTTTCAAATCACAGGAAGCTTGCGCGACGCGAATGACCGCAGTGTTGCCCTGCCAACTTTCGGCCTCATCGGTTTCGCGGCGCTCTATTGCCCGGACGGCGCTGCTGCAACACTCGCGGAGACGCTTGTCCCTCTCGAAGGGATTGACTTTGCTCTCTACCGCGAGGGCGCGGCGATAACTGTCAAAGGTTCACACGGTACGGCGCGAATCTATCGGCGAGAGAATGGAAGCGATGCGCTTTACCGCTATGAATTGATTGAAGGCGACCCGTTGCAACTGGCATCCGTCGTGCGCAGCTTGGGAGAAGACGGACTGTTGAATGACGATGGTTATGCTTCCGAGGCAATTTGGTCCGAGCGCACGGCCGCGCACATCTATCCCGATGCTCTCGACAACCTTTACACCTCAGTCACTACAACTCGTGTCTGTCATCCAGCCGATGTGCTCGTCAGTCTTCTTGACGGCTACTACTTTGGCTGGTCGGCGTTTGAGCATATCGTTAATCTGGTGGCCACGCATGGCAACGCGCTTCGGGCCAGCACCAGCGCTTTCGTTATGAGCACACATCGGACCCTTCCCGAATACGTACGCGCCGATGAGGCGAAGCCGCTGTTACGTGCGTGACAAAAGACTGTGGAAATACGAAAAGAGACATCTGATCACGCGCATTCTGGCTGTCGCTTGCCGTGGCTGAATATGCGTTGACTAAGACACCGATCTGGCACTATTATCCCGACGTTCCGAGTTTACAGACTGTTCAAGAGTGCGGCTCTCGTCCAGCCTACCAAGGATTCCTGCTGCCGCAACTTGCCGCTGAGAATCCGGCTAGCCACTCAGGGATGGAGATCAAATAGGCCGTTTTCTTGAGTAAGGTTCCCTGGGGGAAACAGTTCCAGAGTCATTCAGGGAACTGCCGTTCCTAATTTGAACCCAAGGCTTCCCAGGTGACTAACAATCTGAACATAAACGGAACTGCTTTCGGCACCGCGACTGATAACAACGGCGTGGTTTATTCCTTCAACTACGCTAACCACTTTAGTGTCGATGTGCCACCCGGTGATTTTCCGCAGCAGATCAGGATGACTGATCACTTCAACCTGAATGGAAAAGCCGATCACATGCACGTGGGCTTTGTCATAGTCGGGACGATCGAAGATGTGTCTGATGTTTTCCCATGGCATACAGACACGATTAACATACGGGGTGATGCGTTCAACTGCGATCCCATCTTGGAGGATCATGGTTGATCTGGCACGGTATCTCGAACCCAATCTTCTCAAAGAACGGAGGGTCCAATACTCTTGTGATTGTTCGAGAGCTGTGTTAATGCCTCGGCACAGTTCCCCTGATTTGGATCAATTCTCTGGGCATTGTTGGTGCTCCGGCATATCTCCGTGTTTGAGTGAACGGCGCGGGCAACAGCAGACATAGCAAGTACCGAGATTCCGAGAGAGAAGAATCCAAAATCAGAGACTACCAGGAGTTGCTTTCTACTTCGCGGGTTTGTAAACAGGAGGTATTCCTATGCGTGTGCAAAGAAGCGGAGTCCTCGTAATACTTGCGCTGGCGGCTGTTTGCATTGTGATGATTGTTTCGCAGCCTTCCGCCAAGGCGGATCACGATCCTTTGGACCAGGAGCTACGGGCGAGACTGCAACAGCTAGGTTTCACTGGCAAGATCGAATCGACGCTTGAGCAGCGGCTGGGCCGTCATTTGGATAACAAGCGCGCGAATCTCGGACGCTTGCTCTGGTTCGACACCATTGGTGGGCTGAACAACGACAACACGTGCGGCGGTTGTCACTCGCCGACAAACGCTTTCGGCGATACTCAGTCCATAGCCATCGGCATTGATAACAACGGCATCGTGGGCCCACACCGCACGGGACCGCGCAATCAACGACGGACGCCGATGGCAATCAACGCGGCGTTTTTCCCGGGCCTGATGTGGAACTCGCGCTTTGCCTCGCTCTCCGGTGATCCATTTGATAATAGCCTGGGGTTCAAGTTTCCGCCCCCGGAAGGCCTAATGCTGTCTTACCTGCCGCAGCTGTTGGATGCGCAGGCTTTCATTCCGCCGACCGAGCGAGTTGAGGTGGCTGGCTTTACTTTTCCTGGAGACAACTTTGCCATCCGCGCTGAAGTACTCAATCGCCTGAATGCAGTGGAGGCGTACAGAAAACTGTTTGGCGAAGTGTTTCCGGAAGTGAAGAATGGCGCACCGATCGATTTTGACATGTTCGGCAAAGCGATTGCGGAGTTCGAGTTCAGTTTGGTTTTTGCCAACGCTCCGATTGATCAGTATGCGCGCGGCCTAAAGAATGCGCTCACCATTGATCAAAAGAAAGGCGCGCTCCTCTTCTTTAGTACGGCGGGATGTGTGGAGTGTCACAAGGTCTCTGGACCATCGAACGAGATGTTTAGCGACTTCGACCAGCACGTGATCGGCGTGCCGCAGATTGCGCCTGCTGTCGGCGATCCGAGCGCCGGCAATATCACCTTTGATGGTCCGGGGCAAAATGAGGACTTCGGTTTAGAGCAAGTTACCGGTGACGCCAACGACCGTTATAAGTTCCGTACCTCACCGCTTCGCAACGTGGCCCTGCAACCAACCTTCTTCCACAACGGCGCGTTCACGCGGCTGGAAGATGCGATTCGGCACCACCTCGATGTAATTGCGTCCGTCAACAACTACAACCCAACGGCGGCCGGTGTTGCGTCAGACCTGACCGGCCCGATCGGACCAATGGCGCCCGTGCTGGCGCGGCTCGATCCGCGGCTCGCTAATCCTGCGCATCTGACCGACGAAGAGTTCCGGCAGTTGGTCGACTTCGTGAGAAATGGTCTGTTGGATGTACGTGCCAAGCCTGAGAATCTAAGAAAGCTGGTACCGAAATCCGTGCCGAGCGGTAGACCAGTATTAATATTCGAATTCCATTAAGCAGATTCGACGCGTCTAAGATTCGCAATTCCTGAGTTGTCGATGTAGCTAACAAAGGAATAGCTTCAGCATTCCAGACGCGGGTTCCGCGTTATGACCAGCGAACCTCTATTTCGCCTTGACGGCTTGCTCGGCCACCGCGTACAAAGCTACGGATGACCTCCTCCATCGACACCGTGGCCGGTTCAATGGCCGTCGAGACGTTTGATCTCGTGCGCCGCTTTGGCGAATTTCCTGCCGTCGATCACATCGATCTCAAAGTCAAACGCGGAAGCTTCTTCGGTTTTCTGGGACCAAACGGAGCCGGAAAATCAACTACGATCAAAATGCTGACCGGACTGCTTGCGCCCACCAGCGGAAAGATCCGCGTACTCGCCCGAGACATTGAAACCGAGCCGCTGGAAGTCAAACGCAGAATTGGCGTCGTACCGGAAGACCTGAATCTTTTCGAGAGATTGACGGGCGCCGAAATGCTCGCGTTCACCGGACGCATGTATGGCTTGCAAAAGTCAGCGATCGCCGAGCGCGCGCCTGAGCTGCTCTCTTTGATGGATTTGCAGGACGAGCCGAAGAAACTGGTTGTTGAATATTCTCACGGCATGAAGAAGAAACTTTCGCTGGCTTGCGCGCTGATTCATCGCCCGGAGATCCTCTTTCTTGACGAGCCGTTTGAGGGCGTGGACGCGATTGCTTCACGCACGTTGAAAGATCTGCTGACGAAGTTGACGGCCCGCGGCCTGACAGTGTTTCTCACTTCGCACGTGCTGGAGATCGTCGAGCGGCTATGTAGCGATATCGCGATCATCTCTCAAGGCAAACTGCTGGCTTCCGGTTCGCTCCAGGAATTGCGAAAAGGAATTCAGATCGCCGACGATGGCCGGCAAGAAGGCCAGCCGATGTCGCTCGAAGACTATTTTATTCACGTCGTCGGCGGCACGCGCAGCCTCGGCGAGGAAGAGGTTCTGCACTGGCTCACTTAAAAGAAACCCACGCGGGTCCGGGTCGGGGAAGGATTACCGTTTACTCAACTACGGGCACGGAGTTCCGACGCTTTCGAAGATCTCGATCGAGCCGAGATTGGCGAACTGGTTCGGATCGCCTCTGAAAACTGTGGCCTCGATCCAGTAGATGTTGTTGGCGAAATCAAAGTCGATCGCCGGCGTGAAGGTCGCGGTAGTGAAACTGGAACCGGCCCCAATGCCGTTGCTACTGAAGGTAAAGATCGTATTGTTCCCGCCAGTCGCGACGCTGCTCGAGTGAATCTGAAACGTCACTTTTGCAAAGGTTCCGCTGTTGTCGCTGTTGCGGAAGCGAACGCTGACGACCGACTGGGTCGCCGGACAGAAGCTGGATATGCCGCGCGTCGCCGTGATGTTGTAGCGGACGGTGACGGTTCCGGTCGTATTGGGCAGCAGGCCCACTACGAAGTTAGTCACAGAGGCTATCGCCTGGCTGTCTTCGTCAATCGTTCCGGTCGAGCCCGCGGAGGTCCAGGAGCGCGGCTGCAGCAGCACAGTCTGGCCACCGGCCAGGGAACCGCTGCTGTTATTGAAGTTGCCATCAGTGTCTGTGAAATTGACGACCACGGTATGAGGCGAGCCTGACACTGTTAAGCTGGATGTTTGAAAAGTTGCCTGGCCGCCAGCCAGCGCGACATTAGAAGCCACGGTCGCGCCGTCGATGATGAAATTGACGGTGCCGCCCGGCGTACCGGAACCGGGAGATGTGGCAGTAACCGTCGCCGTGAAGGTCACTAGCTGACCGAGCACCGACGGATTGACGTTGGAAGTCACCACGGTTGACGTGTTGTCCTTATTGACAGTCTGGTCACCAGTCAGAGAACCACTACTCGAGCCAAAGCTTGGATTCCCCGAGTAATTGGCGATAACGGTGTGTGGGCTGCCTGTAACGCTCAGAGTTGAAGTCACGAAGACAGCTTGACCCATACCATTCAGAGGCACACCTGAAGCTACGGGACTACCATCAATCACAAAATCAACAGTTCCACCCGAGGGAATCGGAGAAACAGTAGCAGTGAATGTCACAGATTGACCGAATACTGATGGATTAACTGACGAACCTACTGTCGTTGTTGTTGGAGTCAGCGCCGATACAGGAGTTGCGGTAGTAGTCGCCGAGTATGTGCTTGTAATGGACCCGGCGGCCAAGTCAGCTAGCACGGCCTGGAACGATTTATTGAATTGGAAAGTGAAGATATATTGCAAGGGAGTCGCCGTAGCGAACCCGGGGCCATCCGAAGCGTGTCTGGCAAACCCTTGC
>JBGQJU010000052.1:0-40052 GCA_041499185.1 Pyrinomonadaceae bacterium
AGGGCTGGGGTGAGGGGTGGAGCTAAGAAGACAATTAGGAAGCGAGTCGAGTAGGCCCACTCCCTAACCCACACCCAACGGGAGAGGGAATTGAAAAGTTTGTCGGACAATTACGATGCTTGAAGCGCTCAACATCACAATTCACTACGGGCCGCGCGAGGTGGTCGCAGACGTCTCCGTGCGGCCCGAGCCGGGTGAGGTAATCGCCATCATTGGCCCGAACGGCGCCGGCAAGTCCACGTTGCTCGGCGCGCTTAACGGCGCGCTGATTCCGTCCAGGGGCGAGGTTCTGCTGGATGGGAAGCCGCTGAAGTCATTTGCCCGGCGCGCCGTAGCCCGGAGGATTGCCGTCGTTGCTCAGGAGGCCGATCTGCGTTTTCCTGTGACCGTAATGGAGTTCATTCTGGGTGGACGATATAGCTGGTCCAGCGCGAGCGGTTTGGGCTGGGAGAGCGAGCGTGATGTGGGAATCGCGCATGCCGTAGTTGGTGAGACCGAGCTTGAAGGATTTGAATCGCGTCTGATGAATGAACTCTCTGGCGGCGAGCGACAACGCGCCGTGCTCGCGCGTGCGCTGGCAACAGAAGCAAAGGTGTACTTGCTCGACGAGCCAACGGCGAATCTCGATCTGGCTCACCAGGCAACAATGTTGCGCCTGGTACGGGGGCGATGCGACAACCATGAGGCCGCCGCGGTCGTTGTGACCCATGACGTTAATCTGGCCGCGGAGTTTGCTGACCGCGTGCTGCTCATGAAAGCAGGTCGAGCGATTGCAATTGGACCTCCGCGTGAAGTGCTGACGCCTGAATTGCTGCGCGAGGTCTTTGAGGTACGAGTTTTAGTTGATGCACATCCGTTGACGGGCGTGCCGCGCATAACGCCGGTGCACGAAGCGCGCCGGCAATCTTGACAACCGTAGAGCGGTGGGCCAGGGAAGGCGGTGCCAAGCCGCCACTGCCCGCGCAACTGTAAGCGGTGACGAAGCTCCCAAGGTATTAGCCACTGGGTTCGCCCGGGAAGGCGGGAGCTGAGGCGATTTTCTTCGCGAAGATCACAACCGCGAGTCAGGAAACCTGTCTGCCGCTCTCTTTCAGCTCGCACTGCGTCGGGCAGGAGAAGCTACGATGAAAAATACAAAATCGACAGGAGTCCGCTGGGTTAATTCGGTTCACACGTTTGTTTTGAGCGTCGCTCCGGGAACAACCGCAAAGCGGTTGCATATCACAGCCCAGGGTTGCCGCGCAGCGGCTACCCTGGGTGAGATTAGGAAAAGTCTTTGCAACCCCGATGGGGTTGCAGAGGATCGAAAAGCGCCTTCCCAGTGTAGCCGCTGCGCGGCAACACTGGGCTTTGTTACGCAACCGCTTCGCGGTTGGGCAGCGTTGATTCTGATACTTATTTTGTCCGGGATCGCATTGGGACAAAATGCCTCCTCAATCACTGGTCACGTCGTTGATGAACAAGGAGCTAATATCGCCGGCGCCGACGTCCGATTGCGTTCGCGCGAAGGACTACAACTCTCCGCCAGCACGGACGCCAAGGGCTCATTTCGCTTCGACGATCTTGGATCGGGAGTTTATTTCGTTGAAGTGAAAGCGGCGGGATTTGCCACGTTGACGACCGCTGAGATTCGACTCGATCGCGGCAGAACCGAAAACCTCGCTCTTAAACTGAAGGTGGCAGGCATCAGCGAAAGCGTCGTCGTCACGGCCACCGGAACTCCGCAACGGGCCGATGAAGTCTCGAAGGCAGTTACCGTGTTTGAAGATCAAGACCTGGAACCTAAGCGCGAAGTTTCATTATTCGAAGCGCTCCGAGGGACGCCCGGACTGCGCGTTCAGCAACAAGGTTCGCCGGGCACGCTTACAAGTTTGCGTCTTCGCGGTCAGCGGAACTTCGATACAGCAGTTCTTCTCGACGGCTTGCGCGTTCGAGATTCAGCGGACCTCAACGGTTCGGCGTTTCCGTTCATCACGGACCTTACGGCGAATGATCTTGATCGAGTTGAAATACTCCGAGGTTCCGGTTCTTCCATTTACGGAACGAACGCAATCGGTGGCGTCATTAACCTTGTGTCTAAGACGGGCGCGGGCGACCCGCACTTTGAAGCGAGCTTCGAAGGCGGAAGTCTCGCGTTATATCGCGAACGCTTGCAAGGCTCAGGCGGTATCGGCCGGCGCGCAGGATTCAGCTTCGGGTTGACGCGGCTTGATGTGCGTCGCGGTATCGACGGAAATGATCAGTACGGCAACACGGCCGGCGCCGGCCGATTTCAATTTGCGGTGACGCCTTCAATAGATATAGCGGCGAACTTTTATGGCACGACTTCGAACGCCATTACCAACGACAGTCCACAACCGCTCGCCGCGGCCACGAGTTCGACTGAAAAGTTTCCGCGCGCCATTCCTAGGGTGACCTTTCAGCCAGACTTCAACAACCCTGATCAAGGTCGTCGCAACGCCATTTGGGTCGGCTCTGTTCGATTCACGCAGCGCGTTAACGAAGCTCTTTCGTATACCGTCGCGTACCAAAAGGTCTCGACGCGACGTCGAAACTACAACGGTCCAAAGTTCGACCCGCGCTTTGTCTCGTTCGTGCCGTTCGGTGAATTTGAATTCAACAGCATAAACAACGGTGGAACGGACACGCTGGACGCGCGCGCGAATATTCGCCTTGGCAAATCCAATCTCGCTACGGCCGGGTTCGAGTTCGAGAACGAGACGCTCTTTCAGCGCTTCATGTCGGCCTTCGGCGCGCCGGCCGGGACCACCGATCGGCAACGCACGTTCGCGTTCTTTGGTCAGGATCAACTTGTTTTGCTCGACGGCAGATTGCAGGCTTCATTCGCAGCGCGCGAGCAGTTGTATAGAATTCGCGCGGCAGATCGTCCCGGGTTTCTCAACAATCTCGACGCCAGACGCTCTTTGACCGGCGACGGCGCTGTCGGGTATTTCATCCGTTCTACGGGAACGAAGTTACGAGCGCATGTCGGCAATGGTTTTCGGGCGCCGTCACTGTTCGAACGATTCGGCAACGGTGTTTTCCAAAACACGCTAACGAGATTCGGCGACCCAACCTTGCGCGCGGAACAATCGATCGCCGTGGATGCGGGTATCGATCAGCGAACGGCGAATGACAAACTGCTGTTTGGGATGACGTATTTCTACACCCGTCTGCAGCGCGTGATCGACTTCAAAAGCTTCGTTAGCTTTTTTAATCCCACTGGCGATCCTGATCCGTTGGGCCTAAACAGGTCCGGCGGCTACGTCAATTTCCCGGGCGGCATGTCACGTGGACTTGAGACGTTTGTCGAAGCAACTCCGTATCGCGGAACCTCGATCAGAGCGTCTTACACCTACACCAACGCAGATCGATTTGTGCCTCCGGCAGGTCTTCAACCGCAGTTCGTCACGCCAAAGCATTTGTTCGGCTTGTCGGTCACGCAGCGCTATAGAGCGATTCTCGCGAGCTTTAGTCTTAATCGCACGGGGCAGTACATTGCGCCGGTCTTCCCGGCGACCCTTACGTTCGACGGTTACACAAAGGCGGATCTGTTCGTGAGCTACGAGCGACGCTTCGACGAGCGCGTCGTGATGACGCTCTTTGGCGGGGCGGACAATGTTTTCAACAGAACGTATTTTGAGAACGGCTTTCGCGCGCCGCGCGCAGTCGCCAGAGGCGGGATCAACTTTCGATTCTGATTCGATGCTGGACCGTGCTTGAGGGTTCCAGCTAAGGGCAAAGGTCAGGTGTGCCTGCAGACAGTTTCAGGGTGCAAGGTATGCGATTGCGGAATTCTATTTGAAGGCGCTGCTGAATTCCGAACCTTTGCACCCTGAGACTGCCCTATCCGATAACTTTGCGAACCAACCGGCTCTAAGAGTTTTTCCCGGAAAGCAGACCACCAGCCAGAAAGAGCACGCCTACCAGAATGTGAATTAGGTGATCCACCTTACCCAACATCAGCTTGATAACGGCAATGTCGATGTTGCCCTTTGCCAGTCCGATTACGCCCAGCGCCATGTAGACAATGCCAAACACGAGGCAGAATCCCTTCGCGCTTGAGGCTGATCCAGCAAAGCCGAAGTACAGAGCGAGCACTCCCGACACGATGTGGACCGCGTTGTGTGTGACATGAGTGGGACCCACGCTGGCACCTAAAAAGTCCAGAAGGTGCGTGAATCCACATAAGCCGACAAGCAGAAGAACGACGCCCACAAGCTTGCAAACTGTCTTTGCCATGATTTCTCTTTCTCTCCTCTGTGAAAGGGTTGACAACCTTTTAGCGACGCAACGTCTAGCCTGAAGGTGCGGCCGCCTCTTCAAACCCCGAGAGTAGAACTTGGATGGGGCGGATTGTATACCAAACTTGCCAGCATGTTTGCAAAGTTTTTTGAGAAAAATCGGCCGCGGGCCATTGTTGGGCCGGGTTCTGACCGGATGCTATACTGGACTCGAACGTCTCCCAGGTAGATTCAGAACGTCCGTAGCTCGGAGTTTGTCGGAGATTCATTATGCGTTTCACCAGTGTTAAGAAGGCGGCAGCCCGGTTTTTGCTTAGCTTAAGTGTCATTCTTCTAGTGTCCGTTATGGCCGGCGCGTACACGATTGTGATGCGCGGCGGGAAGCGAGTAGAGGTTCCCGCGCAGTTCCTTGTGACCAGTACTACGCTGACTTACGAGGTGGCTGCGGGGATAAACGTAACGCTCCAGATGGCCGCGATTGATATTCCGGCCACCGAGCGCGCGAACAACGAGCCGCCGGGTAGTCTTTTGAAACGAGCGAACCCCAACGCCTCGCCACCATCGGCTAGACCTGCGCAGGGCGTTGCGACGACAACAAAACCCCGTATTGTGACAAATCGTGATCTGGAGAGTTACGCGCGAGCGCGTCGCGCGAGCGAAGCCGCGTATGAGCGGCGGCGGATCGAATTGGGTTTGCCATCGCTTGAAGAATCCAAGCGCGAGGCTGAGCGCCAGGAAAAAGCTCTGGATGAATTAATTGCAAAGAGAAGACAAGAAGAGTCAGAGAGGTATTGGCGCGAGCGAACAGCCGCATTGCAAGCCGAGCTCGATGCCCGCGACGCGCGGATAAACTCGCTTGATTATGAGTATGGCGATTGGCCCAATGGTTCCATCGCAATCGCGAACGCTGCGATTGAACCATTTAACTCGCGATTCAGATTTGGTTTTCATCGGCGCTTCCCATCTGCCTTCAATCAGGGATCTCCGTGCGGATTTAATCCAAGCCCTTCGTGCTTACTCAGTCATCCGTTTCCCTTTGGCTTCAATCAACAGTTTTCTCCGCGCCACCGGATGATTTTTGTAGTGCCGGGAACGAATGTTGGTGGCCGTCGCGTTTTTGGAGGCGGTCGAGTTCTCGTTAGTCCCGGAAGACAACGCTAAATCAACTGGCTGCGATCTCCAGATCAGAAATCAATCTGAAATTGAAAATTGAAAAGCAAAAATGCACAACGGCTGGGAAACAGTTATCGGCTTAGAGATTCATGCTCAACTGAGCACGGAATCAAAAATCTTTTGCGGCTGCTCGACGCGCTTTGGTGACGAGCCAAACTCGAACACGTGTCCGGTGTGTCTCGGGTTGCCGGGCGCGCTGCCCGTTTTGAATCGTCGCGCTGTCGAGCTCGGGGCTCGCGCGGCGCTGGCGTTGGGCCTGCACATCAACCAGCGATCGATCTTCGCGCGCAAGAACTATTTCTATCCCGACCTCCCGAAGGGCTATCAAATTTCGCAGTACGATCAGCCGTTTTCGGCCAACGGCGAGCTTGAGATCATGACCGCCGTGCGCGATGAAGCAGGTCATCCGGTCGACTGGCAACCAAAAAAGATCCGTATTACTCGATTGCACCTGGAGGAAGACGCCGGCAAGAACGTTCATGAGGGTTTGCCGGAAGTCGATCGTTTCTCCTACATCGATCTAAATCGCGCCGGCACGCCGCTGGCTGAGATTGTGACGGAGCCGGAATTCCGCTCTTCATGGGAAGCGCACGATTATGTGAATCACGTGCGGCGCGCGCTGCGCTGGGTGGGCGCTTCGGAAGCTGACATGGAGAAAGGAAACTTACGTTGCGAGGCGAATGTTTCGGTGCGCCGAATTGGTGATGAAGGTTTCGGCACAAAGGTCGAGCTCAAGAATCTGAATTCGGTGCGTTTCATGCAGCGCGCGATCGAATTCGAGATTGAGCGGCAAATCAAAGTGCTCGAGTCAGGTGGCCGGCTGACTCAGGAAACGCGTTTGTGGGACGAGCGCGCCGCCGAGACGCGGGTCATGCGCTCAAAAGAAGAGGCGCACGACTATCGCTATTTTCCCGAACCTGATCTGCCACCGCTGATTGTTTCCGATGAATTCGTCGAGCGAGTACGTGCCTCGATGCCGGAGCTGCCGGACGCGCGTCGCAAACGATTCATCGAACAGTACGGCCTGTCGTTTAGTGACGCTTCCCAGCTAACGCAAGAGCGTTCGCTGGCTGATTACTACGAACACGCGGTGCAGGCCAGCGGCGGCAATTCACGTGCGACCGCCAACTGGATTCGTTCTGAGTTACTGCGCGAGCTTGAGAACGCGGACATCAGCGCTGAAAAGAGTCCGATTCCGGCGAAGGAACTCGGTGCGCTCGTGCGGATGATCGACGAAGGAAAGATCAGCGGCAAGCAAGGAAAGGACGTGCTTGTAGAAATGTTTAAGTCCGGCAAGAGCGCGACGACGATCATCGAAGAACGAGGGTTGGTCCAAGTCAGCGATACCGGCGAGATTGATCGCATCATTGACGAAGTGGTTGCGGCAAACCCTCAGCAACTCGAAAGCTATCGCTCCGGTAAAGAGGCACTGTTCGGTTTCTTCGTCGGCCAGGTGATGAAAGTATCGCAGGGCAAAGCGAATCCGAAGGTTGTGAATGAGCGTCTTCGCAAGAAGTTGCAACAGTAGTTTGTAGGGGCGAACATGCGTGTTCGCCATTTGCCCAATCACCATAACCGTGCAGGGCAGACACGCAGGTCCGCCCCTACTCAATCGCATGATTCTCAACGGCAAAGTCGCGATCGTCACCGGCGGCACGAAGGGCATTGGTCGGGGCATCGCTGAAGCGCTGGTGCGCGGTGGCGCAAGCTTATGCATCAGCGCGCGCAAGCAAGACGAGATTGAGCGTGCAGTGGCCGAGTTGAAAGCTTTTGCTGAAGGTCGTGTGACAGGCACCGTTTGCGATGTGCGCGATTATGATCAAGTCAAAACGCTTTTCGCACACGCCAGCTCGCAGCTCGGCGGCGTCGACATTCTCATCAACAACGCCGGCATTGGGGTCTTCGAGTTGGTCGAAGAAATGTCGCCCGAAGATTTTCGTGCGGTGCTGGAGACAAATGTATTTGGCGTCTTTTATTGTTGTCACGAAGCGATCCCGCGGATGAAGCAGCGCGGCGGCGGATACATCATCAACATTTCCTCGCTCGCGGGCACTAACGCTCATCCGATGATGGCCGCCTACAACGCTTCGAAGTTTGGTCTCAACGGTTTCAGCGAAGCCTTGATGCAGGAAGTGCGGCACGACGGCATCAAAGTCAGCTACATCATGCCTGGTTCGGTAAACACCGAGTTCGGCGGCGATGAACCAGGTGAAGCCAAGAACTGGCAATTGCGACCGGAAGACATCGCGCGCGTTGTTCTCGATCTGCTTCTCCACGATGATCGCGCCTTGCCGAGTCGGGTTGAGATTCGGCCGAGCAGACCGCCAAGGAACTAGATGCGAGCAGTCGTTCAACGCGTCACATGGTCCAGCGTCACAGTTGATGGAAAGATCATCGGCGAGATCGGGAACGGTCTCGTCGTTCTTCTGGGTATTGCGCGCGACGATACTGAGAAGGACGCGAGCTATCTGGTCGAGAAGATCGCGGCGCTAAGGATCTTCAACGATGAAAAGGGCGTGATGAACGTTTCCCTCAAGGACGTGAACGGAGGAATGCTCGTCGTTTCGCAGTTCACTTTGTATGGCGATGTGCGGCGTGGTTTGCGGCCTTCCTGGATCGACGCGGCGCCGCCGGAAGTGGCCGAGCCGTTGTATGATTTCTTTGTCGAGCAGGCGCGCGCAATCGTCACGAATGTGGCGACCGGCAGCTTTCGGGCGATGATGCAGGTGGAGTTGGTCAACGATGGCCCGGTGACGATTCTGCTCGATAGCCGGAAGCAGTTTTGAAAGTTGGCGATAGACACGGCCAACTGCCAGTTCTTCATCACACTACAGGCGCAGCCGCAGTTCGACGGAAAGTACACGGTGTTTGGTCACGTGATTCAGGGAATTAATAATGCGGAAATAATCATGCGCGCGCCGGTTGAGCAGGGAACTGAGCGCCCGGCGGAAAAGATTGTGATCAAGGGCATTTCATTACAACCACGCGCGAAGTTTGTTTTGGGCTCGTGAAGGGCCTGTGTCAAAACTAATTTGAGGCGTAATGCATCATTGAACTTTAACGCAAAGGTCGCAAAGTTCCCCGCAAAGGTCGCAGAGCAAGGCCAACTTTTGCGTTCCTTTGCGAATTCCCTTGGCGTCCTTTGCGTTAGAATTCAGGCTTGACCATGTCACAAGCTGAGTCTTCACAAGGCCTTTACCACCCGATTCCGTAACTACAATTTCGGAAACAAAATTGGGAGCGCCAGTTCCGCGGTGAACATGCAGCGAGCGTTGTGCCCGCACAGCGGAATGACGATCGCTTTGTGCTGCGCCTTGTACTTCGCGTTGACATAGGTGGCGAAGGTCTGGCCGCGCGCAAGACGCGTCGGACCCTGGGCCATCGCGGGACACGATGAATCGAAACCACCCAGCGGCAAGATATCGAGCTCTCCGAGCAAGTACGTCACCGCGCGCGCTGCGAGCTGCTGCTTAAGTTGATCGTCGCTGAGTTTGGCAGTATAGCCGCTGCGGTTCTTTAGGCCGTAGGGCCAGTTATCGTAGGTCGTGCAGTTGCGGGCATCGCCGAACGCGCGCAGCTCGCTGTTACTCCCACCCGGTCGTTCAGCGTCGAGATAGGCGTAGCTCGATGGATTTGAAACGACATAGGTGATTGGGATACCGAGCTTGTCATGGACCAGGTTGGCCATCTCGTAACGAGTGACGTACTGCCCACCAGCGGAATGACCAGAGACAACAATAGCTCTTAGATTGTTGAATATGTCCTTGCGGGCAAGCTTGCGAAGAATCTCATCCATCAGTTCATACGACGTCAGTTTGCTGTTACTCGTCGCGACGCCGCCAGCGCGCCAACTATCGCCAGAGCAGCTCCAATTGATTTCGTTCGGCGCGAGCGTATCGCGACAGCCGGTTCCGTTATTGGACGCGAAGCGCGGAGAGATGATGATGGTGTCCTCGAGAGCGCCGGCGAGAAAGGCCGCGGCCAGCGCCGTGCGAAAATAATTATCGGCATCGCGTCCTGCGCCGTGAACCATGATGAGCGCTCGGATGACTTTGTCGTTCTTCGAGTCTAGTGGATACGTGCGGTAAACGAGCGCGCGCGATTGATCGCCGAGGTTGATCCATTCGGTACAGTCGGGCGTTGCATTGGTACAGGGTGCGGCATGCGCAGGAGCGAACGCTGCAAAGGAAACGAGAAGGAGAAGAAGTGTGCGCATCATGCGCGTGAGGATATGATCTCTGCACCTAGAGGCGCAAGATCTTTTAGTGATCGAGCTGTGGGTTGGTTTGATTGCGACGCGTTGGGACTTTGCGGGAAACTGCTTGAGCACAAGCTACGAACTACTTTCCCGTAAAGACGCAACGACGCAAAGACGGAGACTAAATCGTATCGTTGCCCATCTTAGAGCTTTCATTCAGTTCAAATCGATCGCGATCGCGCTTCTCAATCTGCTTCTCAAAGTCTAACTCCTGGTTGTCTTCAAAACTGACGCCGAGCGCTTTGGCATTCTCTTCGACATCTGATTGATCGGGAGTGGGATTGTCTCCGCCTACGGTTTCCGAGCCGCTCTCGTTTACGTCTTCCCAGGCGGCGTCAAGGTCTCCGCCGGCATCACTCGGTGAAGCCGCGGTATTGTTGCGCAGCCGGTGCGCAAGCAACTCCGGATCCTTAGGGGCGCGCGAAATCTCCTGTTCCATGAACTCTTCAATGTCGGGATCGGCGACGTAGTCGGGATTATTGCTCAGATACTCGAACTCTTCAGGTTGCTTTGTTGGCATGGTAACTCTCCTTGATCCCGCATTCGTCATCTTAGACCATCGTCCCGAAACCAAGAGCGCGAAGAGACCAAACCTCGTTTCAACTCAAAAAGTTGTCTCGCCTCTTTTCGGTAAGTGAACTATAACAAATAACGTAAGGCGCGGAAAGTAACTAAATGCTCGTCATCAGCGGCGCGTCTTTTGCCAAAGACAGCCTGCTTGACGATTCGGTAGCGCCACTTTACACTGAGCTTTGTTAACGCAAGCCAAATCATGCTAACTGTTTCGTTGCCGAGCTATTTGCTTTCGGTCGAGATAAGTGTGACTTTCTATGCCGCATAATCTTTTCAATACGCTTCAAAAATTCAGTCCCACACAGGGAAAGACGGCGCAGTTTTATTCTTTGCCGCAGCTTGAGCAAGAGGGAATCGGGGACGTTTCCAGGTTACCCGTGAGCATTCGGATCGTGCTGGAATCAGTGCTGCGCAATTTCGATGACAAGAAGATCACCGAGACCGACGTACGCTCGCTGGCAAACTGGAAGCCCAAGGCAGAGCGCACTGAAGAGATCGCGTTTGTGGTTGCTCGCGTGTTGCTACAGGATTTTACCGGCGTGCCGCTGCTGGTCGATCTGGCGGCGATGCGCTCCGCCGTCGCGCGTCTCAGAAAGAATCCGGGGCTGATCGAGCCACTCGTTCCGGTCGATCTCGTAATCGATCACTCGGTGCAGGTCGACTTCTCGAGCACCAGTGACGCGTTTGCGAAGAATATACAGATGGAGTTCAAGCGAAACCGTTCGCGTTACCAGTTTCTGAAATGGGGAACGCAGGCGTTCGATGGGTTCCGCGTAATTCCGCCAGGCATCGGCATCTGTCATCAGGTCAATCTCGAATATCTGGCGAAGAGTGTTTGGGAGAGAAACGGGATCTATTTTCCGGACACAGTGGTAGGAACCGATTCGCACACGACGATGATCAATGGGTTGGGAATTGTCGGCTGGGGAGTCGGCGGAATCGAAGCGGAAGCGGCGATGTTGGGCCAACCCGTGTACTTCCTGACGCCCGATGTTGTTGGCGTTCACATGACCGGCAGTTTGCGCGAAGGCGTCACTGCTACCGATCTCGTTTTGCGTGTCACGGAGATGCTGCGGCAAGCCAGGGTTGTGGGCAAGTTTGTTGAGTTCCACGGCGCAGGCGCCGCCAGCTTATCCGTCACGGATCGCGCGACGATCGCAAACATGTCGCCGGAGTATGGAGCGACGATGGGCTTCTTCCCGGTCGATGAAGAGACCTGCGTATACCTGAAAGCGACAGGACGGTCGGAAGAGCACATCGAAGCGGTACGAAGTTACTTCAAGGCGCAAGGCATGTTCGGAATTCCGCTGGGTGGTGAATGTGAATACAGCACCCTGCTTGAGCTTGATCTGTCGTCAATTCATCCGGGAGTTGCCGGACCCAAACGCCCGCAGGATCGCATCGAGCTGCCGAATCTGAAAGATCAGTTCATCAGTCTGCTACAAAAACCTGTAAGCGAGGGCGGCTACGGTAAACCGCCTGAAGAGATCGGCCTCCGGTACGAAACGGAGATTGGAGCCGGCGATGGTCACGGGCCGCCGGTTGTCGGCGGCGGGGAACAGCGAACCGAAACTGTGCCGCGAATCGGAAGCGACGGTGTGAGTTCAAAGAACACAAGCGTTTGGACTGAAACCGAGATGATGAACAACCGCCCGACGCCGGATCGCGTGGCTGGATTGTCACCCGACGAGTTAACGGCGGTCACTGTCGATCTTGGACATGGCGATGTTTTGATCGCGGCCATCACTTCCTGCACGAACACATCGAATCCGAGCGTCATGCTCGCGGCGGGTTTGCTGGCGAAAAAGGCAGTCGAGCGAGGATTGAACATACGGTCTTCGGTGAAACGGTCGCTCGCCCCCGGCTCGAGAGTCGTCACTGAGTATCTCGAAAAGACAGGGCTTCAGCCCTATCTCAACCAGCTCGGCTTCAACCTCGTCGGCTACGGCTGCACCACCTGCATCGGTAATTCGGGTCCGCTCGATCCATCCATCGAACAAGCACTGAGCGACCACGATTTGATCGCGGCGAGTGTCCTTTCTGGTAACCGAAACTTTGAAGCGCGCGTTCACCAGAGTATCAAGGCAAACTTTCTTATGAGCCCGCCATTGGTCGTGGCATTTGCGCTGGCCGGGCGCATTGATATCGACCTGTCGTCGGAGCCAATCGGTAAGGGTCAGAACAGGGAAGACGTTTATCTGAAAGACATCTGGCCCAGCGCGCAGGAGATTGGCAGCTTCATGCGCTCGGCTTTCGACCCTGGCACGTATCAAAGGCTTTACAGTGAATTTGCCGAACAGAACCCGCTCTGGAATGAAATCCCGACAAGCATGGGCCAGGTCTACCAGTGGGATTCAGAATCGACTTACATTCAAGAGCCGCCTTACTTCGAAGGTTTCAGCAGCGAGTTGGGTACCTGGTCAAATGTTCAGGGCGCGCGACCGTTGGCGATCTTCGCCGATTCGGTAACGACGGACCACATTAGTCCAGCCGGCGCTATCAAAGCTACATCGCCTGCCGGTCTTTACCTTCAGCAAAAAGGCGTGAGCGTCGCGGATTTCAACAGCTACGGGTCGCGGCGCGGAAACGATCAAGTGATGGTGCGTGGCACATTCGCCAACGTGCGCATTAAAAACTTGATGGTGCCGGGAACTGAGGGCGGCGTGACTATTTGTCGGTCAGAAGTTCATCAACCTGATGGCGAGCGCATGAGCATCTATGACGCCGCAATGAAGTATCAGTCGGAAGGAGTGCCGTTGGTTGTTATTGCCGGTCAGGAATATGGCACAGGCAGCTCGCGCGACTGGGCCGCGAAGGGCACGATGCTGCTTGGGGTCAAAGCCGTCATAGCACAAAGCTTCGAGCGTATACATCGAAGCAATCTCGTGGGAATGGGCGTCCTGCCCTGTCAGTTCAAAGAAGGCGTGAATGCTGCGACGCTGAATCTTGAAGGCACGGAAACGTTCGATCTCGTTGGCTTGGAGCACGGAGCCAAGCCGCAACAGGACGTCACGCTCGTGGTCCATCGCGCGAACGGCGCAACCGAGAATGTGCCAGTGACGCTGCGCATCGACACGCCGATCGAGATCGACTACTACCAGCACGGCGGTATTCTGCCGTACGTGCTGAGGCAGTTGCTTGCGGGCACAACGGATTTCTAGGAGTTTTTATCCTCTACAGGTCAGCGATCTTCTTGCACGTCACAGCGAGCTTTCATTTCAGGATCGCGTCGCCTTATACTTCGATGTAGCATTGAAAGTGAGGTGTCTTGGAGTTAGCGATGTCAGCTATAAAAGTTAAATACGAGGATGGCGTCTTCCGACCATTGCGCCGAGTTCGATCGGTCAAAGAGGGCGCGATCGGCGAAGTGCGGCTTGAGGAAGAGCCGAGACCGACGAAGAGAGTCTCAGTCCGGTCTTCGGAGTTTTTCGGACTATGGAAAGATCGGAAAGACATAAGAAGCGAGCTGTCCTACAATGACTAACGATCTCACTCTCGTCAGTAGAAACGAAAAACACTTCCGACCAATTAAGGGATTGAGGTTCCAGCGAGCCGATTACTAGTAGTCTTTCGAGTTAGAAGCAAATTAAGGAATCAATCATGTCATCACCGCAACCTTTTCAAACCACGCCGCGCAAATATCAACTCTTCATCGATGGTCAGTGGGTCGATGCGGAATCCGGCAAGACTTTTACGACGCCGAACCCCTCCACTGGGGAGCCGCTCGCCGAAGTCGCCGAAGCCGACGGCGCGGACATCGACAAGGCCGTCAGCGCCGCTCGTCGGGCGTTCGAAGGCAAATGGTCCAGCATGAGTGCGCGCGATCGGGGCCGGTTGCTCTATAAACTTTCGCAGTTGATCGAGCAGCACGCGAAGGAACTGGCTGAATTGGAAACGCTCGACAACGGCAAGCCGATCAAGGAATCGCTTTATGTCGATCTGCCGCAGGTTGTAGAGAACTTTGAATACTTTGCCGGTTGGTCCACGAAGATCGAAGGCGAAACGATTCCCGTGCCGGGCAAGATGTTCAACTACACTTTGCGCGAGCCGGTTGGCGTGTGCGGACAAATCATCCCCTGGAATTTCCCTTTGTTGATGGCTGCCTGGAAACTCGCGCCGGCGCTCGCCGCAGGCAATACCGTCGTGCTGAAGCCCGCTGAGCAAACGCCCGTCACGGCCATGGAACTGGGAAAACTGATCCAGGAGGCGGGCTTTCCCGACGGCGTAGTCAACATCGTTCCCGGTTACGGTGAAACAGCAGGCGCGTCACTTGCTTCGCATCCGGGCATTAACAAGATCGCGTTCACCGGTTCCACTGAAGTGGGTAAGCTGATCGCCAAAGCCGCTGCTGACAATCTGACTAAGGTCTCGCTTGAGCTGGGCGGCAAAGCGCCGAACATCGTTTTCGCTGATGCCGATTTGGAACAGGCGGTCAACGGCTCGATGATGGGAATCTTTTTCAACCAGGGGCAGGTTTGCTGCGCGGGCTCGCGCTTGTTTCTCGCGGAGAGCGTCAAGGATGAATTCCTCGAACGGTTCAAAGAAAAGTCGCAGAAGATCACGGTCGGCGACCCGCTCGACAAGGCGACACAGATGGGACCGCAGGTTTCACAAGAACAACTCAATCGCATTCAGAGTTACGTTTCTATCGGGCGCGCAGAGGGAGCGACGGTGCTCACCGGAGGCGAACAGCCAAAGCTGGAAGGGAATCTTCAGAACGGGTACTTCTTCCAACCGACAATTTTCTCCGAAGTCAAAAACCAGATGCGCATCGCGCAGGAGGAAATCTTTGGCCCGGTCATTTCCGTCATCACCTTTACCGACGAAGACGATCTGATTAAGCAAGCGAACGAAACTATCTACGGCCTTTCTGCCGGCATCTGGACGCGCGACATCACGCGCGCGCACCGCTTCGCAAAAGAGGTCAAGGCGGGCGTTGTCTGGATCAATACCTTCAACATGTTCAATGCCGCGTCGCCATTTGGCGGTTACAAACAATCCGGCTACGGCCGCGAGATGGGCAAGCACGCGCTGGAACTTTATACGCAAGTGAAGAGTGTTTGGGTGGATCTGTCGGGTAAACCGATCGGGTGGTTTGGTAAATAAGATGAGGAAGGATGGCTTGTTTGGGCGCTCTCGATGTTATACTCGGCGCGGTTCTTACAACTCACTCGCTCGGGGTTGAACATGTCGAGAAGAGCCAGGCTCACCAGAGCTTCTTCCACTCGGAATCCACGAGGGAAAAAGGCGGCAAGACGCACTATTTAGTATTCATTAGTCACTCGACGAAGGATCGATGCTTCCGTATAAAGCGATCGATCTCAACGAGTTGGATGACTACGTTAAGCAACTCTTAGATCGTGCGAAAGGGACTAAAGGATGAGCAAGAGGAAAGAGGGCAGGCCCAAGCAGAATATCCGCGTCTTCCTAAGCTATGCCAAGGAAGATAACGAACAGGCGAAGGAATTGATGGAGCAATTTGCTAAGCAGCCTAACGTTAATGTGTTTACTACGGCGAAAATTAGTGCAGGCCAAAACTGGCAAGCGATGATAAAGAGGGCTTTGGCTGATAGTCATTTCTTTGTCGCGTCTTGCTTTCCCCGGCTGCGATTCATTCAAAGTGGGTGCAGTTTGAGTTAGGTGCGGCATGGGGGCTGAACAAGTTCATTATCCCAGTCGTGACCAGCGAAGATGTAATCAGGATACTCCCGGTGGAACTAAGTCGTGAGGGCGTTATCGAGTTGTCGCAGTTAAAAAAGCCAGACGTTATGAGCCAGATTTTCAAATCATACGAGAAGACGGCGGCTTAGATTGGAGGGTACCCAATGACCACTCTCACCCAACCTGGATATTTGTCCCTACCTCTCCATCACGATAAACTGCCGAGATATTAGGCCGGTTTTCGTCCACAGCAAAACTCAGCATCGCTCACACCTGATTGTCCTGGCGTCTGGCAAGCAGGCGTTCGCGAATGCCTTCCTGTGGAAAGCGCTTCTCGTTTTCCTCTCGAATTCGAGTAGCTTCGGCTTCGCGTTGGCGCAGGTAAGCATCAACCTCAGCGCGATTGTATAAATAATAATTGACGACCGCGTAAACATCAGCCAAAGCGAGCGTCGGATAACTCATTACTATCTCTTCGGGCGACGCGCCTTGATTAAAGGCATAAACGACGGTATCAAGCGGTACGCGGGTCTTGCCAACGCGCAATACACCATGCTCATCGTTTCTCAGTGGCACCGGCGGGGCTTCAATCACTAAGCTCATGAGGGCTCCTCTCTCCCAAGCTTTATCATCCTGCGCTTGCGGAGAACTTGACTGGCGAACTGGATTTTCATAGCCCGGAAGTATAGCATCCAGTCTAAGCAGCGCGGAATGGCTATGGATCTAATTATGAAGAAGTTCCCATTTCTAGGTCGGAAAGAGTAATGCGGAAAACCGTTTTGATAGACTTTGCATCTCTAGATTGCCGCAAGCTCTCTCTTTTCGGGCTCAAGCGCGAGGCGCGAGTGCGGCGCTCTCCCGTTAGGAAAACCTGAAACCGTAAAAGGAGACGCTATGCATTTAATGAAAAGATTGGGCCTTGCCTCTTTGCTTCTTTCAACCACACTTCTCTTAACAGCCTGTCCGAGCCAGACCACGATTTCGCAAATCAACGCCGACCCGGGACGCTACAGGCACAAAGAGGTGGGCATCGTTGGGCGCGTGACAGACAGTTACGGCGTGTTGGGCCAGGGCGCGTATGAACTTGACGATGGCACAGGTAGAATCTGGGTCGCGACTACTCGCGGGGTGCCCTCGCGGGGCGCACGAGTCGCAGTCAAGGGACACGTCATCAATGGATTCAACTTCGGCGGCAGAAGCTTCGGAACGGTTTTAGAAGAGACCGGGCGAAAGGCTGAGCGAAGATAGTTTGAAGTTGCTCGTCGCCCGAGTTATCGGTCTTCTTCGAGTACCTGCACGTTAGTGGACGAGAAAAAACTAAACGCGCAAACTGGACCCGTTCGAACGATCATTGACGTTTTCGACGAACAGTTTGCGCTCTTACATTGTCGGTCGCGCGCGCTCGCCGAGACGACGCCAATTGAGATTCTCTATCGCCAGCCTGGACAACCAACTGGCCCGCTCCCGGTCTGTTCGGTCGGCGAAAACTTGTTGCGTAGCGCGGCAGCAGTTGAACAGACCTTTGGCGGGATCACCGCCAACCTCTGGGATGACCCGTTTGAGTGGACGCTGCCGGAAAACCTATCGACGAGGGAACGGGTGATCGAGTATCTTGAGGAGGTCGAAGCGACCCGCAAGCGTGCTTTTGATCGATTCTCGCAAGACAGCGATCTCTTGAAACACGTAGTGGTCCCGTCCGGTGAGACACGGCCGCTAATCAGTCTGCTCTTGGAAACGCTGGTCAGGGCGGTCGAATTTCAGGCGCGGGCAGTGGCAACTCTAGGATTGGTTTCGGATGTTCGAGTTTCGGGATTTTCCTGCTGAAACGTTTTTCTGTGGTCTCTCGTATTCGCTGTTCGATTAGCGCGATCGGTTGCGCGGAGTTTTCCGGATGACGTGAGGTCTCCCTTATGCATTGCCCTCAATGTGGACAACAGCAGGCGTCGGAAGTTGTGAGGTTCTGCTCGCGGTGTGGCTTTCCGCTTGATGGCGTGACTCAAATTCTCGCCAGCGGCGGAATGCTTCCTATTCTGCACGCGGAAACAGGAACGAATGAAATCTCGCCCCGCCGCAAGGGAGTGAAGCAGGGCGCTTTAATTTTTTTGCTTGGTGTGATCACCGTGCCGACTATGGGGGTGCTGTACTCATTCACGGACATTAATGTTTTTGAGTTTCTCGCTGCTTTGGCTGCGGTTGTTCTCTTTATTGGCGGGCCGTTGCGCATGCTCTACGCAGGGCTCTTCGAGGAGGGAGCGTCGACGCGACCGCGGATTGCGCCAGCTTCTTACCTGCCGCCTGCAATGCCCGCTCAGCGCGGCAGCCCTGTGCGCGGCTCGGCATTGCCGCCGCAGTCAGTGAATCCCGCGTCCGGTTGGAGGCCTCGCCCAAATACCGCGGAGATTCTCCAACCGCCGAGCGTGACCGAGAGCACGACGCGATTGCTTGATGATCAAGACGAACGACGCTCGAACAATTGAAGCTTTGAAGCCTCTCCAAATCCTGGACTGTTGCCCTCCGAAGTAAGATCATTTCATTCAAGGATCGCGGAAACTATGAACGCAGCCGATAAAGCTGTCTTCAATGATACGGCGCTGGCTGAAGCGCTGCGCGAACGAATCAGGCGCGAAGGCCCGATCACTTTTCGGGATTGGATGGAAGCTGCGCTTTACAACGAGCGCGGAGGCTATTACTGCCGCGGCGATCGCGAGCGTTGGGGCAGGGAAGGCGACTATCGCACGAGCCCGGAACGCAGCCCGCTATTTGCCGCCACGTTTGCTCGCTACTTTGCCAAGTTGTACGAAGAACTCGGCTCCCCTGCGCGATGGACAATCGTTGAAGCAGGCGCGGGCGCCGGCCAGTTTGCCGAAAAGCTGCTCGCGACGCTTCAGCGCCGGTTTCCAAAAGTGTTTTTGGCCACGCGTTATGTGATCGATGAAGCCAGCGCGGATTCACGTGCTCGGGCGCAAACCGGACTCGCAGGATTTGGTGACCGTGTCGAGTTCCGCCGGCTAAATGATTTGGATTTGATCGACCCCGGGATCGTCTTCGCAAACGAGCTGCTTGACGCTTTTCCAGTGCAGCGCGTGACAGTACGCGATGGGCTACTCTGCGAGTTTTACGTTGGACTAGGTGAGGCAGGAGTTTTTGAATGGTCCACCGCCGCTCCTTCAACAGCATGCATCGCCGAATATCTTGAAGCCGCCGGTGTGCGCCTTGCCGAAGGCCAGATTGCGGAGATCAATCTTGGAATTGAAGACTGGATGGCCCTGGTTGGCGCGAAGCTGCGCAACGGTTACGTCGTCACGATCGATTATGGAGCAGAAGCACCGGAACTTTATGGCGCCCCCGAGCGACGGCTGGGAACGCTGCGAGCCTTCCATCGACATCGACTTGTTGACGATGTTCTTGCTCGGCCAGGCGAGCGGGACATTACGACGACGGTTGACTGGACCTGCGTGAAGCGAATTGGTGAGAAGCTCGGCTTCGAGACTGTCGCGTTCGAACGACAGGATCGATTTCTACTAAGCGCGGGATTGCTTAAAGAATTGGATCTGATGGTTGAGGCGGCAAGAGATGAAGCCGAAAAGTCTCAGCTACGCACCAGCGCGCGCGAGATGATCCTTCCCAGCGGTATGGCCACAAGTTTTCAGGTGCTGGTGCAGAAATCAAGTTCTATCTCGCCGTGGAAATCGCCAAAAGGGTAAGGCAGGAAAGACATCAAGTCGTATGTTGATTCAACCTCGATTCCTCTAGCTTACCCGGCAGAACTCGTCTAAAATGCCACGGTCACCGAGTTGGAAGCCGATCTTCTCGCGCTCCCATCGATTTTCATAGATCCATTTCACCGTCATGAGCACAGGTGTTCGCGATCAAGTGTTCATCAGTTATAGCCACCAGGATCAAGAGTGGCTGCGGAAGCTTCAGGTCCATCTCAAACCGTTCGAGCGCGCGAATAAGATTCAGGTTTGGGACGATACCAAAATCCGGGCGGGCGCGAAGTGGCGAGAAGAGATAGAGGCAGCGCTGGCGTCGGCCAGGGTCGCGCTCTTACTGGTTAGTCCGAATTTTCTCGCCTCTGACTTCGTGGTAAGTCAGGAGTTACCTGCGTTGCTCGAGGCCGCTCGTAAAGAAGGGCTCACTATTCTTTGGGTAGCGGTCAGCGCCAGCGCTTTTGCTGAGACCGAGATCAAGCACTATCAGGCTGTCAACGATCCCGCAAGACCTCTCGACACTCTTAAGTCTGCTAAGTTAAATAATGAGTTGGTAAAAATATGTGAAACGTTAAAATGGGCGCTGGTCTTACCCGGCGAGCTTGAGGCTGCGACCAAGACCATTGTTGCCAGGGTCACCGGACAACTCGAATGGACCCCACCTCGGACTGAGTCGGCCCCGAGCAGTCGCGCTGATTATGTGGCTGATTCTGAAAGTACCCCACACAAGTCGGGGGCGAGATCAAGTTCTAAGAAGAAGTTTTACTTAACCTTAATCCCAGTCGTTCTGGTGGTGCTTATCGGCGCGGCGATAACCTTCACGAAACTCAAACACGACGCGCCTCCACCGCCGCCGCTTACTTCAACTGAGCTCAGCGAAGAGTTTCTTAATCTGAACCGCTGGCAGGCGCCGCCTTCGGGTTGGAGCATCACCAGGAAGAGCCGCCTGCTAATTGAAAACCAGCCGGCGCTCGGCTTTGTTTCTAAGGTCAACTATGCCGATTTCGAGATGGGATTTCATCTCCAGTTGGAGAATGCGGCCGGTGCGGCATGGGCCTTACGCGTACAGCAGGACCCCGGTAATTACTATCTCTTTTACCTGTCAGGACCTGAAGGGCAATACGCGAACCGCTTTCTCACTTACGTCGTGCATGGCAATAAGGTCAGCCCGACAGACTTCAAGAACTCCGTTCCAGTAATCGCCAATCTTAAGGCGGGCGGTCAATACGAAATCAATATCAAAGTAGAAAAGAACCATATCGTTCACACAATCACTCCGGCGGAAACGGGCGTCTTGATCAACCTCGGTGACGATACAGACGCCGAGAATAATTTTCCAACCGGTAGTATCGGCTTTCGCGCATTCGGTATTGAGAAGTTCTCAGTAGATGATCTGTATGTGCGCCCACCCGGCATAAAACCGCCGCAATAAAGGTAAGTCTCATTTCTGCGCGGAGCGACCGGGGCAACGTTCCGAATTCGTTGCATTGGAACGCTGTGTGCGATATGCTGCGCTCGCTTCTGAACTCTTGAAAACGCCGCCGCTTCAACTTCGAACCAGCAGCGGATTGTCGTAAGGTTGAACTGACTCCTCTGAGACTGTAGTTCCTCAGCCTTTGCGAACAAAGTTCGCTGTTTTGTCTTCGCGAGAGGCCCGATTATCAGCCAGGGCCGATTTACCAGCCGAAGTTGGAGTAGCTTTCGCTCCATCCGAGTTTAGCCAGCATAGTGCGGCTCTTTGGCTTAGAAAAGCCAAGAATTGAAGGGAAGGCGTACTCATGCTCGGGCATCCATTGGCAGTTGGGCAAAGGATTGCAGTCATCGGATTGATTCTCATCCTTTCAAGCCTGGCCACCGGTCTCATGGCGCAGACAACTTCGGGCACGCTCCTCGGCGCGGTCCGCGATAAGAGGGGCAAAGGTGTGCCGGAAACGAAGATCAGTGTTGAAAACGAAGAGAACGGTAACCTTCGCGCGACCAGGACTGACGACACCGGAAACTACGCGCTTTTCAACCTGCCGCCGGGTACCTACAAGATTTCCGCTTCAAGAGACGGATTTCGGGAGCAAACGATCAAGAGCTTGCCGATCCAGTTCAATCAAAAAAATGTCATAAGGCTGCCGCTATTCACGCTTCTAACGGCCACACTCAACGGCAAGGTTGTCGATTCCTTGGCTCGCATTCTGCCCAACGCGAAAGTCGTTGTCGCCAGTGAAGACGGCAGTATTATTCAGCAAGCGTTTACGGATCGGAATGGTGAGTACAGCATCTCGGATCTCGTTCCGGGCAAATACATTCTCACCGCCTCATGGACGGGCGCGCGCGGCGAGTTTTCGGGCGCCTCGACAATCTCGCTCACTGAAGAAGCGACCGATATTCAATTTGTGGAAATCTTGTTTCCTGGTCGTCTTCGCGAGAGTCGAAATCAAGTCGCAAAGCAGAGCCGAACTGACACTCAGACAGCGCAGTTCCAGCAGGCCAGGTTCGACGAAGCAACCGCTGCTGAAAGGAATCCAGGGCCGAACAACCGACCAGCCAGCACCGCGCAGCAGCCGAAGGCGCCAGGGCCGTCCTATCAGAATGGGGAAGAAGCTGCCACTTTGGTTCACACGGCTGATGTGGCACGCACGAGCAATTTTACCGAGCGACAAGTCAACGCATTGCCCGTTGGAGGCGCAACCGCGATGCGCAGCTTCGATGAATTTGCGCTGCTTGTACCCGGGGTTGCGCCACCGCCATACACGCCCGGCGTGCGTGGACCTGGTGTGGGATTCGGTATCGGGACGGCGGGACAGTTCAGCGTCAATGGGATGCGCGCGCGGTCGAATAATTTTTCGGTGGACGGGTCGGACAATAATGACCCGGATGTTGGGATGCGCCGCCAGGGCTTTGTCGCTCTGGTGCCGCAGCCAATTGAATCAATGAAAGAAATCTCCATTTCGACATTGCTGTGGGATGCAGAGCTTGGAAGGAATTTTAGTTCTCAGGTTAATGCCGTGACGAAGTATGGCGGCCAGAAATATCACGGACAGTTGTTTGCGTTGTTCACTGATTCGAGATTGAATGCCCGGAACTTTTTCGATACCAGCGGCAAGACGCCATTCACGCGCACGCAGGCAGGGTTGACCTTTAGTGGGCCAATCAGTCGTAACCGGACGCAGTTCTTCCTGAGTTACGAACACGATCAGACCAGGGCGTCTCTGACCGAGCACTTCTCATCGCCTACGGTCGCAGAGCGCCGCTTTCAAGGAGGAGGTACGATCCTCACACATGTTCGAAGAATTAGTTCATCCGTTGCGTTTACCGACGCTTTACCATTGGGCAGAGAAGTGCTCAGTCTATATCCCCTGCCCAACAATCCGAATGGACCTTATGGAGCGAACACGTTTACAACGAGAACACCCGCCGATAATAGTGGCGATATCTTGTCAATAAAATTGACGCATCAGATCAGTTTGAGCAGTTTCCTGAGCGGTCGCCTCAATTTTACGGATGATGGGCGCGTTCTTCCGAGCGTCAATCAAGCTATCCGCTCAACGCTGGATTCCCGAACCCGCTCACATAACTTCTCCCTGATCTGGGACCAAGCGCTCGGCCATACTATTAGTAATCAAGCCCGCTTTTCTTTTGGACGCACGCTGCTCAATTTCTGTGAGTATCCGAATAATCCATTCATCTTTTCGGCCGCGGGCAGCGCCGACGAGACGTTGAAGAGTATCAACAGGGTTCCGCTGACCACCGGTACAGCGGACACGGGTCCGCTTGGTGAACTATTAATTGAGCCGTTCAGTCCTGTCGGTGTTAACGCGTTTACTTTCCCGCAGCGTCGAGCCAGCAATACATTTCAGTACGCCGATTCAGTCTCGTGGTCAGCCGGAAATCATTCAATCAAGTTTGGCGCTAGCATTCGACGCTACCAGTTGAACAGCGTACTCGATCGACTCTATCGTCCGGAGGCTGTCTTTGGCTATGGCACACTCAACAATCTCCAGACTTTGATCCCCGGGGTGCAAGTGGCGACGCTCGGAGTTCCATCCGCGGTCCTCCAGACAATTACGCTCGGCGCTCCGGACTCAACAATTGGTTTGCGCTTTACCGAGTATCACGGGTTTGTTAACGACAACTGGCGCATTCGATCGAAGCTGGTCCTGGACTACGGGTTGCGCTACGAATACAACACGGTGCCACGCGAGGTGAATAACCGTATTGAAAGCGCGCTGCGCCTGGAGAACATACCACCGTCAGGCCATACGAATTATGACACTTTCGGCGATATCCATCAGTTTAACGATACGATCGAAGCCTATCGGCAGATACTGGATGGCCGCAAGAGAATGTACGATCCCGACTACAATAATTTCGCTCCGCGCGCGGGAGTCGCCTGGACAATTGACGATAGCGGCAAGACGGTAATACGCGGCGGCTACGGAATCTACTACGACGCGATCCTCGGTGCGGTTGTAAGCCAGTCTCGCAATGTTTTTCCGAACGAAATTCAGTTCAGTTTCGAGCCGGGCCAGGCTTTTTCCAATCCCTTTGCTTTTAACAATCCGGCACGATTCCCAGCCTTTGGTCAAGACGTGCTTGGGGTCTTCTTACTTGCCCAGACTCCCTGCAATCAGTTTGGCACGTGTAATCGATTTGGCCTCGCGCCCGAGGACTTTGCCAAGGCGATTGGCCGGCTTTTCGCCTTTAGCAACGGGTTAGCATTCACCCTGCCTGAAAAGAAACTGCGCTCGCCATACGCGCAGCAATGGCACCTGACGGCGGAACGAGAAATCTTGAAAGGATACTTGCTCTCGGTCGCTTACGTGGGAACGAGCGGAAAGAAGCTCACACGCTTGACTACACCGAACCTTGGAAAGGATGTCACGCCAAATATTTCACTCTTTGACGCATTCCCGCAGCCACCCGAAGTTAGCGTTAATTTGGCCCTCATACCCTTCCGGCCGAATCCGAACCTTGGTCCTTATCAGATCTTCGAGAACTCAGCCAATTCCATCTACCATGCCCTGCAACTCGAGGCACGCAAGCGTTACAGCCACAACTATCAGTTCACGGCCGCTTACACCTGGTCGCACGCCATAGATGATGTTTCGGATCTTTTCCCGATTGCGGGCGCGCCCGTTATCGCACAAGACTCGTTCAACCTGCGAGCCGAACGCGGTGACGCCAATTTCGACATTCGCCACCGCTTTGCGGCTTCCTTGCTGTGGGATTTACCCTTCTACCGCAATTCGAGTAGCGGCGCCGGCAGATTGTTGAAGAACTGGCAAATCGCTTCGATCTTCCAGGCGAATACAGGACAGCCTTTCACGCTCAATCTTCCCGTTGACGCTAATCTCGATGGAAATCTAACTGATCGTCCTTCGACGACCAACGGGCTCATCTTTCTCACAGGACACGGACCGCAACGAATTGTTCTCGCTTCCGGGCGAGAGCTTAGTGATTTCTTCACCTTCGGAAGCAATGGCGCGGTGGGCCGGAATACAGCGCGAGGCGACAACTTCATCGATCTTGATCTGTCAGTTAACCGGACCTTCAGGTTTGGGGAAACGAAGAACCTCCTGTTTCGCGCCGAGTTTTTCAACCTCTTCAATCGCGCGAACTTTGGTTTGCCGATCAGGGTAATCGGAGCGCCAGGTTTCGGCTCTTCGGTGGATACCATCGTGCCAGCGCGCAACGATAGTGTTGGTGGTGAAATCCAGTTTCTGATTAAGCAGAGGCGGCTTTCCGAAGATCGGAACCGACTCGTTCTAATAGTCTATAGCTAAATAGAGATTCGACTGTGAGGAATGGGAAGACTGCGCAATGAATTGGATTCCTGCAAAACCAGATCAACCGGCTACATTGCCTGATTCTGGAGGCTCCTGATTCTCGGCTCGGCGTTTGCCGGAAGATCTCGTCGCTTGCGCCCAGCCGCTGGTCTCCTTCGAGATCAGACTCTCGATGCGTTGGACGAAGAGCGGGAATGGTCGCTCGCCGTCATAGGGCCCGGTTCTCGTTATAAAAAGGAATTTCTCGTGTCTCAGAGATTCACAAGTTGCTCGGTAATCGATCCAGTTCTCTTGAAACTGATGAAGGCTCAGGAGACCAGCTATGACGGCCACCATTATGCCCAGGATGCCAACAGTTACCTTCACGTAAAGTGACCAGTCGCTGTAGCTGACAAGAAGCGGAATGGTAGCAGCAGCAACAATCTCGATCACGCGCAAACGTCTGAACCAACCTTTAGCAGCGCGGCTCTTACGATCGTACCAGTCGATCTGATCTTGCACCCGCTGGTCCACGTACTCGTTTTCGTTCATTTTTCTTCTTCAATCTGATTGATCGCCCAGGCGAATTCGCGGTTGACGAGTCAGCCTCAAAAACCCGAGGTGAAAGCCCTAAAACAATTGAAACTTGATCGTCAGATATTTCTTCGGGTTCTGGCGAAAGTCGTACAGCAGTTTTGTGCTTTCAGAAGAGAGCTGGTTGACATTTGAATAGAGTGTCTCGTCGGTCAGCAATTTGCCGACGGTTCCTTCGCCGCGCTGGGCCGCTGCGACGACGTTATCGATACGCTCCGCGGCGGTGTTGAAACGAGCAATGGCCGCGCGAGCGTCGTTGTAGATTTGCTCGTCCTTAACCAACCGGCCGAGCGTGCCACGTCCGGCGTTGACCTCGGCAACGATCGCATCGATCTGATCAATTGAGTGATTGACGCGATCGGCCATGCGATTGATTCGCTTGTAGAGTTCGTCGTCCTCAATGAGTTTGCCGGCCGTGCCCTTGGCGTTACGGATATCGTCGGAAAGAACCCTCAGGTTTTTCGCGATCTCGTTGGCGTTATTATAGAGCTCGGGATCGTTGATAAATTTTCCCGCCGAGCCGTTGCCGGATTTGATTTGCACCATCAAATCCTCTGTGTCGCGAATGGTCGCATTCAGGTTGTTGTAGAGAGATTCGTCGTTGAAGAGCCGGCCGACAGTTCCTTTGCCTTCCTTAACGTTGCGTACGATACCGTTGATTTCATCGGAAAGTTTGCTGAGGCGCTGCGCCAAGTCGGTGCCCGACGTAGCGAAGTCATTCACTGTATTTGAGGAAGAGCCGGGAAGAATGTCGTAATCCTTTACCGGCTGGCCCACGGCCGTGCCAGGCGTGATATTGATCTGCATCTCGTTGCCAAGGAGACTCGACGAACCTTGTTGAGCGGTCGAATCGGTGCGAATGCGTTCCGCTGCCGGCCTGCCGTCAATCGTGTTATCGATGGTCATCTGAGCTTCAACCCGCGGTGCGTTTGGCGTGTCTGAAGGCGGCAGCAGAAGAATGCGCTCCACTTTGCCGACGCGCACGCCCGCCAGTCTCACTTCGGATCCGTCGCGCAGTCCATTCGCATCTCCAAATCGCGCCTTCAGATGTAGTTTGCGCGCGAAAGGATTGATGTCGCCCGACGCATTCAGGATCAGGAAGATCAAGACTGCGATTGAGACAAGGATGAGTATTCCAACGCGCAGTTCGCTAAGACCGACTGTTGTTCTCGTTTTTGGCATGGCTTTTCAGAAGGCAAAAGTAAAAAGGGAAAAGGCAAAAGCCACGTATCGATCAAACCTTTGCCTTTTTACTTTGGCCTTTTTCCTTTCTCTAGTGTCCACGTAGAAATCTCTGGATGTACGGATCGCCGGCCTTTCGTAAAGTCTCGTCCGTGCCGCTAAAAATAATATTCCCCTCGCGCACCATCAGAACCTTGCTGTTGATTAGACAGAGACGTTCGCCTTCGCGCTCGAACACTACTTCGCCCGCTTCGTTAACTACCGCGTATTCCGAACAGATATAGTCAAGGTTGTTCATCTCGTGCGTGACAAAGATCGAGGAGACGTCTTCCAGGTCACGCAGTTTCATGGCGAGCTCGCAAATCGTTCGCGCCGTTGGTGGGTCGAGGCCCGCCGTTGGTTCATCAAAGAGCACAATCTTCGGATCGCCGATAAGGGCGCGCGCGATTCCGACTCTTCGGCGCATGCCGCCCGAAAGTTCGGCGGGCATTTTGTCGATGGCGTCTTCAAGGTTGACGAAGCGAAGCATCCGGCGCACCTCGCGTTCCACTTCGTCCTCAAGCACGCCCTGCTCGTGCAGGCGGTACGCCACATTGTCATAAACCGAGAGCGAATCAAAGAGCGCGCCTTCCTGGAAGACCATCCCAATCTTCTTACGCACACTCATCATCTGGACTTCGTTGTAGTAGGTGACGTCTTCGCCATCCACCAGCACCTGGCCTGCGTCAGGTTTGAGCAGACCAAGGACGAGCTTGATGATCGTCGATTTGCCACCACCAGAACCGCCGAGGATGATCTTTGTCTCACCCTTCATCACTCTGAAGCTAAGGCGGTTGAGCACCTGCCGGTCGTCAAAAGCAAGATCGACTTCGCGAAACTCAATGGCCGGTATGGCACGGTCGCGATCGTCAACCTCATGAAAGGTCGAACCCGCGGCGTTGTCGCTTACACGACCGTCTGCTGAATCCGTCATCGTTAGAGTTTGGCTGTGTGTCGACGCCATCAAACCTACCTTATCTCAAGTGGTACCCAGAATAACCTGAAGCGCCTTTGCCAGGAAATAGTCAGCGATGATTACGACTATGGAAGCCAATACCACCGCCCGCGTGGTTGAACGACCGACGCCGACTGTTCCTCCTTCGGTGGCCAATCCTTTTCGGCACGCAACCGTGCCGATGATGAATGCAAAAACGAGTGGTTTGATTAGGCCGCCGATAAGATCGTCAGTGGTAATCCCGTCGCGCACTGAGTTTATAAACATACTGGACGGTATGCCGTAGAGTTCGGTTGCCGTTACCCAACCACCGACGATGCCGAACATATCCGCGAGCACAGTTAAGAGCGGCAGAGTGATCAGCAACGCTAAGATGCGCGGCGCGACAAGTTTTCGAGTAGGATCTGTTCCCAGCGCGCGCATAGCGTCGATCTGTTGGGACACTACCATCGAACCAAGCTCTGCCGATATGGCCGAGCCAACGCGACCGGTGACCATCAGCGCACACAGCACGGGACCTAGCTCGCGAACCAGCGAAACTGCGACCAGGTAGCCGGTCTGGTTTATGGCGCCATAGCTTTGTAAAGTGGGATATGTCTGAACGGTCAGCACACCGCCAGTGAAAAATCCCGTAAGGATGATAATGGCCAACGAGCCGACGCCAATTGCGTCCATCTGCGCGATCGTTTCCGGAATATACCGCGGACGTTTGAAAATGCCACGACCGGCGCGGGCCGCCAGCAATGTTGTCTCCTGCAGTTCAAGCAGTGCGCGCGCTACAATGTTCATTCCAGGATTATGCGAAGGCCCGTCGTCAACGGCGCACCGAAACCGCGCTGGTCTACAGAGATCCGCTCGTTGGGACTCTTCAGTACTTCCGGTGCTGCATTTGAAAAGAGCGGCTTATCATGCGCAAAACAGATGTTAGGCGTCAAGCTGGAATTTGAATTCAGCACGGTTCGCGGAACTATTTCCCAGAAGTGCCCAGCCAAACTTGCAAATTGGCGGAAACAAAAAGGCGAGTCAGCCGCGAAGTTTGCTGACTCGCCGTTGCGCACTCACTGAATCAAAAGTTAGAAACGGGGCTTACGCGGAAGACCATTGCGCCGCTGTTGTGGATTGAGCGGTGCCATGCCGTTGCGCTGGTTTTGTAGCGGGCCGCGTCGACCCTGATTGCCGCCGTTCTCAATTCGTCGTTCCTGTCGTTGCAACCTAATCGCTTCTCTTTGCGCTAGTCTTAGTTCTCGCAGCTTTGCTTGTTGAGCAGGTGTCAAGACGCGGCGAATCCGGATCTCCATTAGTGCCCTCGCACGCAGAAGAGAAGCTTGCGCTTCTCCCACCTCGCGGGCTCGCTTTTCAACAACTTCCTCGCTCGGATTATCCGCGTCCAGTGCTTCTTCGTAAGCCGCCTGGGCTTGCCGTAGTCGCTGATTCGCAGCATTCCGGTCCGCCTTCGTTGACTCAACGGCCAGGCGAATCTGTTGGCGCTGTTCGGGACTTAGATCTTTAGCCAGCTCCGTCAACGGATCTTGATTGGCTGGCGCTTGCTGAGTTTCAGCTTGCTGCTGGGTCTGTTGTGCGCTGGCGCTCGTCACAGACGATGCGAGAATGAGCGTCATGCTCAGTGCAAAAAGAAACAACGATAGGTTTTGTCTACTTAGGATGTTTGTCATAGTCACCTCGTCACTGATACTGGTGTGCAAGCTGGTCTGGCGCCAGATCACCAGGGCGGCGACTGATTGTTTACGTCGCTGCCAAGATCAAGATCATTTTCATCCCTAGAAGCCAGAAGTCTCAGGTCAGCGGCTAACTCTTGACGCTCCTGACGCGAAAGTGGACGCCGCAGCTTTTGTGAATTACTTGCAGACTCGGACGACGCACCAGTCGCATGACGCTTTACGACCTTTGGCAAAGACGGTGGTGTTACTCCGGAATTGTTGGAGCCCTGAATTTGGTTGACCTTGAGTTCTTCCATTCTCTTTTGGACGAGCTGATCCAGTCGGGCCTGAAATTCGCTTGTCGAATAAACCTTGGCGTCCGCACCTTGAACGATTGGCTGTTTAGGTTTTTCGATCAAATGAGCAACGGCAAGCGTAGCGAACACGCAGAACAACAGTGAGGCGAAGGCCGCCACGCCCTTCATCCACAACGGCGACAGGTTGAAGAACTCCCGTAGCGCCGCCAGCGCCGAAGGCCGTCTCTGTTGAATCGGGAACACCGTGGGGGCGAGAACTCGCTCTCCACCAAGTCCCAGCGCCTCATTGCGCCACGCGACAATCGATTCGCGCAATTGGCCGAAAGCGGCATACTCCGTCTTGCATGCCGCGCAGTCCTGCATGTGTCGCTCGAACTTTCGCGCTTCCCAGTCGGTTAGCTCTCCGTAGAGAAACCCGACTAAATCGTCAGCGCGTTCGCAAACTTGATCTTTGGTTATCTCTTTCATTTCTCTCTCCCACGTTGCCTCGGATCAGGCAACCTGATTGCCGAACCTGTCGAGTCGCATCTGTAATTGTCCCAGCGCGGTGTAAAGGCGACTCTTCACGGTACTCAGGGGCAAGTCGAGAGCATCGGCAATCTCCCGAAACGTTAATTCTTCAAACTCCTTCATGACAATGACCTGACGCAACTCAACCGGCAAACTGTTCACAGCACGCCTGACAGCGTCACTTCTTTCTCTGCCTTCCGCTACGCGTGCCGGCGAGATTTCAAGCGGAGTGGCAAAGCTGGATGCGTCTTTTTCCGCCTCGTCGTCAAGCGCAGCTTCGTTTCGGACTTTCGCACGTCGCTGTCGCGTGATGCACTGATTGACCGCGATGCGATGCAGCCAGGAAGAGACTTTTGCTTCACCGCGAAAGCCTCGCAGACTTCTAAACGCGGCAAGAAACGTCTCCTGGGTCGCGTCGCGCGCGTCCTCTTCGCGGCCGAGCAGGCCGAACGTAAGCGCGAAGATGCGCCGCTCCCAGCGACGAACTATCTCGCCGAAAGCCTCTGCATCCCCCGTCAAAGCGCGTTCTACGATCTGCTCGTCGCTCGTAGCCGTCTCCATCCTGTTTCGTTCCGCGTGCCGCCGGTGCCCGCGTCCGAATTTCAAACCTGAGCGCTGAGACACTTGTCTGCGCTCACCAATTTAGACGCAGTATACGGCGGCTAAGTCTATAAAACCATTAAGATATTGAGGGATGGTGCCGCGGTTTCCGCACCAGGTACCGATGACCAAGGCTGGCACCCAAGCCTGCAGGATTCCCCTAAGACGGCAGCTCAAGTCCTTGCTTAGTATAGCTATTTCAGTCAGTTAAAAGCAGTAAAACATTGACAGCGGCTGCTACGCTGGCTAAGATGAAGGACGGCTGGTTTGCCCCGCCGAGACATCTTTAGCGATCACCGTTCGACCTACCCTTTTACTTACCTGAGATAAGTTGCCAGCTTTCAGAATCGATAATGCTTGAGAACGTAGGGCGGATTCGCCTCCTCTACATCGTCCTTGCCGTGCTGCTACTGGTCGGTCTTTTGCCGTTGGCATTGGCCGGCACGCTGTTGTCCGGCCGCAGTGCCGAAGAGCTTCGCTCAGTGGAGGGACGGTATCAGGCTCAACTGGTTCAGGACAAGGCAAGGCAGATCGAGCTTTATGGGCAGCGGTATCGCGACGTCGTGTCTGGCGTGGCGCGGGCTTTTGAAATTGCCGGCGGCATCGAGGCGCTGAACGATCAAGGTTATCAGGCGCGGTTGCAGAAGACGCTCCAGGAGGACCCGAACCTGATCGCCCTGGCCATCTGGCCCGTTGATGGAGAACTTCGATTGGCTTTCCAACCCGACGTCATCAAGCGCGATGAGGTCGATCAACGTGTCAGCGAAGTCCTGGCGCGAATGAGTAGTCGCGGGTTGGTCGTCAGTCGCCCCCAGATCATTCGCTCGGGCCAGGAGATGGCCTTGACGATCGCCGCGCCGGTAATGGGCGGACCAAGGAACAATGATGTCGTCGCGGCGGTCGTTGCGATTGTTTCATTTCAGGATGTCTTCCGGGCGGTGCAACAAGTGACATCTAAGAGCGAGCGTGAACTGCTCGACGCCGGTCTCCCGGTTGTGTTCGTAGTTGATCAAAACGGGCGCGCCGTTGCGCACCCTGATGCGAGCGTCGCTTTCTCTGAAAGACCGATGACTGATCTGAAAGTCGTCCAGGATTGGCAGGAATCAGGCGCGCAAGTCCAGTCAGCGCTTGCTCCCTTTGTTGCCGTGCGTGATGGCCGCAGCATGCAGATGATGGGTTCATATGCTACTGCGGAGTTGGACAAGAACTCGCGACTGGGAGTAATTGCTATTCAGGACGAGTCTGCTGCGCTGGCTTCTGTCGCGGACATGCGCCGGCAGACTTTCATGATCAGCCTTGCGGCTGCATTACTAGCGCTTTTGATCGGGTTCTTCTTTGCCAAGAAGTTGACGCAACCAGTTCAGGAGCTGGCAGCCGGGGCCCACCGCCTCGCTTCCGGTGACTTTTCGCAGCGAATCGACGTGACCAGCCGGACGGAGTTGGGTGATCTTGGCAATTCGTTCAACCTGATGACGGATCAGATTGAGCGTTACATCAAGGACCTGCAGCGTTCTGCCGCGGAGAACCGCGATTTGTTTCTCGGAACCGTCAAGAGTCTTGCCGCCGCGATCGACGGTAAGGATCCATACACGCGTGGCCACTCCGAGAGGGTTTCGAGGTTCTCGATGGCCATCGCTCAGCGCTTGGGTGTGTCCGATGACGAAGTTGAGAAGATCAGAATCAGCGCCCTGCTGCATGACGTCGGGAAAATCGGAATCGACGATAGCATACTGAAGAAGCCGGCGGCTCTGACGGATGAAGAGTTTGAGATCATGAAGAAGCATCCGCAGAAGGGTTACAAGATCATGGCGCCGATACCGGGGATGAAAGAATTCCTGCCCGGCATGTACATGCATCATGAAATGGTCAACGGGAAAGGCTATCCGCAAGGGCTGAAAGGTGACGAGATACCGTTGATGGCCCGGATCGTCTCTGTTGCCGACACGTTTGACGCAATGACCACCGAACGTCCGTATCAGCAAGCAATGAAGTTTGAAGAGGCTGTCCAACGAATCAAGAGCTTGGTCGATACGCGCTATGACGCGCAGGTGGTCGCCGCTTTTGTTGCGGCTTGCGAGGACGGACAGATACGCCCGGGCTCGGTGCGCTTGAAGAAACGTGTCAACGGGCAACCCGAGGGAAAGGAACCGGCCATGCCAGCCGAAGCCGCACTTCAGATTGATGCGGTTCCAGTTTCATAGACTTCTTCGACCACACGTAGTACAGCCGCGTCCTTTTTGTGAGGATGCGGCTGTTGCGTTTATAATCAAAAACTTACCATGATCGCAGGATTGCGGGTAGTACAGTTGGATTAATTATGGGAGTTTTCTGGAAACGCAAGAGCAGGGATCAGTTTGTGACACTCGGTCTGAACGAGCCTCCGGCTAATAAGTCGTCGGCCCAACTGCCTCCTCCTCCGAGTCAGCCGCCTTCGCCGCAGACCCCAGGCAGAGATCAGACCGAGAGGCGCGTGCCTCAGACGTTTGACGTTGTGACCGCTGCCGAACCAGCAATCAGGGAGACGGCGGCGACTGTTGTTAAAGAAGTCCAGGCGCCAGAGAGACTCGGGCCGCCGCGTTCTCCATTTGCAACTTCCGTTCTGGGATTGAATCTCACAATGGAAGAATTGCAAGCGCAGGAGGCCGCGCTCGAGCAGGAGTTGTCCGCGCGCTTCCGTCGCGCAGTGGCGGCCACTCGCGAGTCGCTCTCCGAGAAACTAGACACAGTATTTCAGGGCCGAAAGCAAATCGATGAAGCCCTGCTCGAAGAACTTGAAGAAGCATTGATCGCGACAGACATCGGTGTGCCCACTACCCTGGAGATTCTCGAGACTGTGCGGCGTGAAGTCGCACGTAAGGAGATCAACGATATCGAAGCCCTCAAGCAAGCAATAAAGGTGGAACTCCTAAAGATTCTTCAGGCTTCAGAACGACGCGGCGTTGCGTCTGAGACAAGCGTCGCCGAACATGTTGCTCCGTATGTGATGATGATCGTCGGGGTGAATGGTGTCGGCAAGACGACGACCATTGGAAAACTGGCACAGCGCATAAAGGCCGAGGGCAACGACGTGCTCATCTGCGCGGCGGATACATTCCGCGCTGCCGCTACTGATCAGCTCGCTATTTGGGCTGAACGAACCGGGGTGCCGCTGATTCAACAGAAGCAGGGAACTGATCCAGCCGCGGTATTGTTCGATTCGCTCAAAGCCGCCAAAGCGCGAAGTTCCGACGTGTTGATAGTTGATACGGCTGGGCGCCTGCACACGAAATCAAATTTGATGGCTGAGCTTGAGAAGATGAAGCGCGTAGCCGCTCGCGAAGTGGAAGGCGCGCCGCACGAAACGTTGCTCGTGCTGGATGCGGTCACCGGTCAGAACGGACTCGAACAGGCGCGGCAGTTTTTGAAGATCGCGGGCGTGACGGGAATCGTTTTGACAAAACTCGATGGCACGGCAAAGGGAGGAATCGCGGTGGCCATTGCCAAAGAACTTGACCTGCCCATTCGTTATGCGGGAATCGGCGAGCAACTCGACGACCTCGTCGTTTTCGATCCGGAACAGTACGTCAACGGTTTATTTGCTTAACCTTTTGCAAGAAACAACCGCCACAGCAACTGAAACAAACGCAAATTGGAGCGAGGCGGACGCCCGAATGATGACCCGTGCGATCGAACTTGCTGCCAAAGGAGTTGGTCAAGTCAGTCCTGGACCACTCGTCGGTTGTGTAATCGTCGATCTTAATGGTGAGATTGTCGGGGAGGGCTTCTATATCTATGACCGCTTGAAACACGCTGAGACTCTCGCCCTGGAGCAGGCGGGCAGCAGAGCGGCCGGCGCAACCGCCTACGTTTCACTCGAACCGCACGCGCATCATGGTCGCACACCGCCGTGTACAAATGCCTTGATTCAAGCTGGTATCAAGCGAGTCGTGGCCCCGATTGAAGATCCAAACCCGGAGGTTTCAGGGAAAGGCTTTCAGCATTTGCGATCCGTCCGTATCGAAGTGTGCACGGGCCTGCTGGCCCGTGAAGCTGAACGACTCAACGAAAAGTATCTTCACTTCATGCGCACTGGTCGTCCATTCACTCATCTGAAACTGGCTACTTCACTTGACGGCAAGGTAGCGACGCGCACCGGCGATTCGCGCTGGATAACGGGTGAAGAGGCGCGCGCACGTGTGCACGAACTCCGTCACGAATGCGATGCGATCATGGTTGGCGTGGGAACCGTGACTGCCGACGATCCGCTGCTCACCGATCGTTCGGGACTGCCGCGACGGAGACCTTTGACGCGCATTGTGCTGGATGAGAAGTTGACCATTTCGCCTGCTTCGCAGTTGGCTCAGACGGCGCGGCAATCGCCGGTTATGGTGTTCACGAGCAACGTTGTCTCTGATTCTACCGCTGCCAGACTGGAGTCCAGCGGCGTTGAAGTCATTCGTGATCGCGACGGCGGCCGCAATCTGCAATGCGTCATGGAAGAACTGGGAAGACGTTTGCTTCAGGGTGTGTTGGTTGAAGGCGGCGCCACCGTGGCTGGTAACCTGCTCGACGCTGGACTGGTCAATAAAGTTTCCTTCTTCATCGCGCCCATAATCATCGGCGGTCGCGATGCGCCGAATGCAATAGTCGGCGGCGGCGCGGAAACAATTGCCGGTGCCCTTCAACTGGAGGACGTTGAAATTGAGCAGCACGGGCGCGACTTCGAGATCACCGGGTATCCGATGAAGAGCAAGGATGAAGGATGAAAAGACGAGAGGGGGAGAAAGGGAGAAGGGGAGAAGGGGAGACAAAACACAAGTCACTTAGTCGCATCCAATCGACACCGCGTTTTTCTGCCACCCCATCGCCCCGTCTCCCCGTCTCGCCATCTCTCCATTCGTCCCTTCGTCCTTCCAAACGCCTCGGCCAAAACTTCCTGGTTGGTGGGCGGGTCATTGATCGCATAATTCGAGCGCTTGGACCACGGAATGACGAAACCATCATCGAGATTGGGCCCGGCAGAGGAGCGCTTACGGCGCGCCTGGTTGAGAATGCAGGCCGGGTCATCGCGATCGAATTTGATCGCAAACTAATCCCACCCCTCCTGGAACAATTCGGTTCGCGCGACAACTTCAAGTTGGTTCAAGGAGACGCACTAACGACGGATTTCTGTGACGCGATAAGTCCGGCGCGTCAGGCGCGCGTGGTCGCCAATCTACCGTACAACATCGCCACCGCGATTCTTCAGCGATTGATCGAACAGCGCAGTTGTCTAAGTGAAATGGTGCTGATGCTGCAACGCGAAGTAGTGGATCGGATCACCGCGCCGCCCGGTTCAACCGACCGCGGGTTCTTGAGCGTGCTGGTTGAAGCATACTGCGAGACGGACAAGCTCTTTGACGTCGCGCCTGGATCGTTTCGTCCCGCACCGAAAGTTTGGAGCAGTGTGATTCGATTGAAGGTTCGATCGCATTTGGTGGTCGATGTGCAAGACGAGAAACTGCTGTGGCAGATCGTCAGCGCGGGTTTCGCTCAAAGACGAAAGACGATTCTCAACAATCTGCGCGACGCTCCCGAGCCGATTCAAGCGTTGCTCAAGAAGCGAGGTGGCGCAAGCATCGTCCTTTGCGAAGCAGGCATCCCGCCTCTACGCCGCGCGGAAACTTTCACGCTGGAAGAATGGTCGGTGCTGGTAAATGCGATTGGGTGAAAGTGCAGCCCGCCTTCGCAACGACGCAAATCTCACCAGTAAACCCGTGCCGCAGCAGCTTTCGTGTCCCTTACAAGATCGGCATTTCTGAGCTTGGCTGCCACTTAACGTTGCGCTGATTGCATGGTTAAAGAGCCTCGTCTCCCGGCTGAACAGGCACTATGATATAGAATGGACGATAGCTTGAGAAGAAATGCATTCCGATATCGCCACTTGACCTGACGTAGCGGATACAATTGACAGCAACATCCCATGGCATTGCACGGGTCTCGCTCCGCACGATGCTCAAGACCTCATCGGCTGTTAACGGACCGACCACGCCCGGCCTGCCGAGGTCTGTTCCCTGGGCTTCGCCGGATAGCGAAATGCGTATTTCGATGTCTTGATCGCCGGGAACGCGTCCGTTGATGTGAAACCAACTACAGGGAGTCTCGATGCTGAATTGCAGAAGGCCACTTGCCAGTGGAACCCCAGCAAATACTGGAATTCCGACATCGAGCCCAGCCGCACCGGCATGTAGCAGCCGAGCGTTGATCTTTATGAGCACCATCCTGTCTTCGGGATTGATGACCTTGGGGCGACGCGCATACGCAGCGATTACGCGTACGTGCTGTGCCCCGACGCTCATCCCGGCGATGGTTGATCCCTCCCGAGTGGCCCAGAAGTAGACTGGGATGATGGTGCTGAAGTGTCGGGAGAGGATGCCAACCAGACTCGGCACTAGCGCGTACTCTGCAGTGTGTTCCGAGATGAAGCTCGCTGGGTCCATGCGACTGGGTCGCATACCATTCTTAACCATTGCCGTTGTCTTCAGTGATAGTCCACAATTTCCTCGTCTGTGACGGTGAGAACTTCCCGGTCCGGTAGCCTCTCGCTTCAACTCCCGCGGCACACATTCATCAAAGCAACACTTTCATATATGACCTTCAGGCTCAGACAATCTCAGAATTTCCTTAGGCACCGCTAAGCCGCGTCAGAACGGCGTCGTCTCGAGCGGTTGGTTAGATCCCGGCTTTTGACCAACTTGATTTCTACGCGGCAGCCAACAGCACGCGCGTACTTCTGCAACGTCGCCACCGATGGCGAGTGCTTGGACGAGCCTGACTCAAGCCGTGCCACGGCCGATTGAGTTGTTCCAATACGGCGGGCAATCTCGGCCTGGGTGAGTCCCGACTCGGCCCGAGCCCGCAGTACTTCGTCGAGAAAAGCGAATTCTTCCTTCAACTCCTCGTATGCTTTCTTCACCTCCGGACGCGCTAGCGCCCGACTTCTAAAGTCCTTGAGAGAACTACTCATCTTTCACCTCTTTCATGCGGCGTCGCGCAATATCCAGTTCCTTTCCAGGGGTTTTGTTTGTCTTTTTCACGAACTGATGCAGGAAGACGATCCGATGGTTCACCACCGTGCAGTAGAATACCCGCGCAATCCCTTCCGCAGCTTTGATCCTAAGTTCAAATAGCCCCTCTCCCATTGCCTGAGTGTGGGGCATTCCAAGATCCGGCCCGAACGTCTCCATTCGCTCCGCATATCGCAGAAAACGCGCCACGAATCCCGCCGGTAGCGCGAGGATCTCGCTTTCAACGCGGTGGCTGTAGAAGGTGACGTTCCAGGTCACGTTGGGAGTATAGCAGATTCGCTATGCTTAGAGATCCTTAAGGAAACTGCTAGGCAACTGCAGGCATTCGTCGATGCTCGACTATGACCTGAATGCCGGTGCGTGGCCGCAGGGACATCGCAGGCAACAATGTCACTTCATGATCCGGCGCAAGCGACAGCCGAAACCTCTGTCCGATTGTCGCGAGCACCAGAACGATCTCCATCATCGCAAACGTGTTGCCGATGCAGGCGCGCGGGCCTCCGCCGAAAGGGAAGTACGCGTATTTCGGCAGCGAATCAGCGAACTCCTCCGTCCAGCGATCCGGGTTGAACTTTTCGGGTTCATCAAAGTAGCGCGGATCGCGCTGCGTCGCCCATTGAAATGCAAAGATCTGCGTTTTCGCCGGCACATGAAAGCCGCCGATCTCACATTCTTCGATCGCCTCGCGTCCAACTCCGTACGCTGGCGGATATAAGCGCATCGATTCTTTCGCGATCATCTCGGTGTACTTCAGTTGCGGCAGATCGGAAAACGTCGGCGCGCGACCGTGCAGCACTGTTTCCAATTCCTTATGAAACCTGCTTTCGGCTTCCGGATTAAGTGCCAGCAGGTACCACGCCCATGAAAGAGTCAGCGCCGTTGTCTCGTGACCCGCAAGAAAAAGCGTAATCACTTCGTCGCGTAGCTGCTGGTCAGTCATCTGGCTACCGTCTTCGTCCTGCGCTTGCAGGAGGATCGACAACAGATCGCCTTCATCACGTCCGCTCGCGCGTCGCTCATCGATAATCCGATAGACTATCCCATCCATCTGTTTCGCCAGCCGATGAAAGCGCCGATGGGCCGGTGTGGGCAGGCGATTATCCAGAATCCATTTGAGCGTGGCTTGCGACGCGAAGGGCTTCACGATCTCCGAGAGGATTGTGCCGACGCGATCAGCGTCACCAGAAACGTCCGCATTGAACAAAGTCTTCGCGACGATCTCCAGCGTCAGGCGCATCATGTCACGATGCACATCGCGCGTCTCACCTTGCTGCCACGACGAGGTCATTCGCTCGGCGTACTCGACCATCACGTCGCCATAGCTGCTGATGCGCTGCCGATGAAATGCCGGTTGTGCCAGACGGCGCTGACGTCGCCAGAAGTCGCCTTCGCTCGTCAGCAAGCCGTTGCCGATCAGCCGATGAAAGAAGTTCGACCGCACGGACATTGACTTGATGAAGTTCTTCGCGTTAGTCGAAAGAACGTATTCGATGTCGTCAGGGTTGTAGAGAAAGTAGCAGGTGATGTAGAAGAAGCGGGTGCGTACTACATCGCCATAGTCGCGGCAGCGCGTGATAAACGAGAGCGTGTCGCGATTGAACTCCGGCATCACGCCGAGGATTGGATGGCTCTTCGGTCCGGGCGGGAGGTGATTGGTTGATTTCATCAAAGATTTCCGTGTGGCGCTGGGAGCGCAGACATCCAGTCTGCAATGAGCGCGTAGCGCGAAAGCCGATTTAATCGCCTTTGGCTCGTCTTTCAGACAGGATGTCTGCG
>JBGQJU010000053.1:0-38362 GCA_041499185.1 Pyrinomonadaceae bacterium
CCCTCCTCCTAAAAAACTGTAGCTTAACTCGTGGTCTCAAATTTGGGGCTCAGTCCAAGATAGGACCTTATCAACCTTCTCAGACGAAGGGCAGGCACGCAGACTCACGCCTACAGGAGACTAAGAAATGATTCCCGCACAATTTGATTACCAGGCGCCGAAGACGCTCGATGAAGCAATCTCTTTGTTCGCGCAACATCCCGACGACGCAAAGATTCTGGCCGGCGGGCACAGCCTAATTCCCGCGATGAAGTTGCGACTCGCGCAACCGCAGTTGCTCATCGACATCGGCCGCATCAAAGATCTTTCCTATATTCGCGAGGAAGGCGGCCAGATTCGCATCGGCGCGATGACGACGCACTATCAGATCGAATCATCCGAACGCTTGAAGCAGATTTGTCCGTTGCTGCCGGAATGCGCGGCGAGTATCGGCGACGTCCAGGTAAGAAACAAAGGCACGATTGGCGGCAGCCTCGCGCATTCCGATCCTGCGGGCGACTGGCCAGCGGCCATCATCGCGCTCCGAGCCGAGCTGGTTGCCGTCGGCACAAATGGTGAGCGAGTGATCAAGGCAGATGATTTCTTTGTCGACCTGCTCACGACGGCGCTTGAGCCGGGCGAGATTCTGCGCGAGATTCGCATCACCACGACAGCGGGTCGCTTTGGCCAGGCTTACCGGAAAGTCCATCATCCTGCTTCGGGCTTTGCGGTTGTCGGTATTGCCGTGACTCTCAATCTCGGAGCTGACGGCTCGTGTGCGTCTGCAGGAGTGGGCATAACTGGCGTAGCTTCGAAAGCCTATCGCGCAGGTGCTGTTGAAGACGCGCTCACGGGAAAACAACCTGACGAGCAAACAATTGCTGCCGCGGCTTCACACGCGACAGACGGCGTCGATGCGAATTCCGATCTCTACGCATCCGACGAGTACCGTCGTCATCTCGCGCAGGTGCATACGCGCCGCGCGATTCAATTGGCAGCTTCACGCATAAGATAGATGTCCTGCGTTTCTTCCAGTGGCAGGAGGTCTGTTCTTGAATTGAGACTGCGTCATTCCTATCGCCTGCGGATTGATCAACGTGAAGCGTCAATACGTGCGTCCCAACCTCTGTTACATTTGCTGCGATCCGGCAGATAAATATACAGCTGTTTCAGATACCCACTCGGCCGGAACCATTACGACCTATAGCCTTGAAGTGGCCATCTGTAACAATTGCCAACGCCGTCAGCGTATAGCGCGTGTGGGACTATGGATTATCTATCCGATCCTGTTCGTTCTGCTGTTGGCCGCAGGTGATCTCTTAAGCAGACGGCTTGCAATCGACAACGAAACCAGCACAAATTGCTGCTTACCACTAACGATTGCGCTATTCATCCTAGCCGTATATCCGCGAGATAGCCGGAACTTATTTAAACTGGCGTGGCTAAGTCTGGTCCATCGAAAATCACATAAACTTTCACCAAACGAATGGCTAAAAAACTCCCGTTACTATTTTGATCCCATTCTCGGAAGCCCTACTTTCGCTAACAAGGAATATGATCGAATATTCAAGGAAATGAACCGGTTGGTGTTTTGAACTCTCGCTCGTAGAGTCATACTGAAAAGTTATTGTAGCTTCCGAGCGCGGGCATTCGCTATTATGAAAATCGAAGGTACACATCAGATGAGCGCCAATCGAGAGCGCGTCTGGCAGGCACTGGTTGACCCGGAGGTTCTGAAGCGGTGCATTCCCGGTTGCGAGCGGCTGGAGAAATCTGGCGACAACGCTTATGCCGCAACGATTCGCGCGGGCGTTGGTTCAATAAAGGGTATTTTTAATGGCAACGTGCGGCTTGAAGACATGCGCCCGCCGGAATACTATCGCATCGTCGTCGATGGCAAAGGTGCTCCCGGATTCTTGAAAGGCTCAGGCGATCTCGATCTCGCGGAACAAGACGGGACAACGGCCATCAAGTATGTTGGCGAGATTCAGGTTGGTGGGACGATCGCCGGCGTCGGCCAGCGCCTGCTCCAGGGAACGGCAAAGATGATGGCGACGCAATTTTTCACCGCGCTCGAAGCCGAAGCAAAAACCCCCGCAGGCGCAGCTCCCCCTAAACACGGCTTTTTTCGCACCGCCCTGAGGTGGTTCTCAGGGTGGCTGAAATCCGTACTTCGCAGGCGCAAGAAACTTTAGACTTGGTTGTGAAGCCCCATGATGGCTCGGAAACAATTAGAAAACAAAAAGGGAGGTAGTGAAATGAACTCTTCTACGGATCATCTATTCTTAGTGCGGCGTTTAGAGAAGCTGGAACGGCAGAACCGCCGCTTTAGAATCGGCGCGTTGCTGGTTCTATTGATGGTTGGCTCGCTTGTCGTCATCGGAGCGCGACCTGCGAACGTTATTCAGGCTGAAAAGTTCGTCCTGGTTGATCAGTCCGGCCGCACACTGGCTACGCTGGGGCCCGACGCCAATGGACTGCCAGGCTTGAGTATTAAAGATATCTCGACAGGCAAAGAGAGGGGGTGGCTCGGACTATGGGGCAGAGGAAAAGAGGTTGGCCTTGGCCTTTACGACCAGAATGAAAAAGAACGATCGCGGCTCGGGATTCTCGCCGATGGTACCACCAGGCTAAGTATCTCCGACGACTCCGGCAATTTGCGAGCATGGCTTGGTCAGTCAGGCAACGGCAAGGAATCGGGCGTCGGCTTCTATGACGGCAACGAAAAAGAGAGGGCGTGGATCGGAATTGCCGGCGGAACTACCCCGCGTGTGATCTTTTACGATGCGGCTCACAAGGAAAGTTGGGGCGCGCCTTAAGAAGTTTGTGAATGGCGAATTCATTTCCCTTAACGGTGAGATTCAGGTTGGTGGGACGAGCGCCGGCGTCGGCTAGCGCATGCTCCAGCCGAAGCAAAAACCGCTGAAGGCGAAGCTCCTCCCAAGCACGGCTTTCTTCGCACCGCCCTGAGGTGGTTCTCAGGGTGGCTGCGGCGAATTTTCAAGAAGTAGTCTATACTTCACAGTCTGTGGCATGGCACAGCAAGGGATTTGAAGCAGCATTTTTCCAACTTCAGTTATTTCCAATGACAGTTAATCCAGGCAGTGTACTGTCTAGACATTATGAAGACGTACAGCGGGAGGATAGATATGTTAAAGAGATCCAGTTTTGTGGTTGCCCTGTTCGTATTGTTGTTGTCGCCGGTCATTGCTTCGGCTCAGTGGACAAACTCGGGACCGGACTGGAAGCAGCCAGTTTCCTCCTTCCTGGGTAACGTAACCACGTCACTGAGCCCTGCTAAGATCAACGCCGCGGTCAGACAGAAAAGGCCGCGGCCCAGGGCAGCGAATAGAAACGCCTCAACTCCTGCCGCGTCCCTGGGCGCAAGATCTCTGACTTTCACACCGATTGGCAGTTCCGGCGTAGATCGTGAGTTGGTAAATAGTCTGACAGCCAGAGCGGACGAGCGCGAAGCTTTGCTGACGGTTTTGAGAGCGACCAAGAAAGCTTATGAGGCCGAGGTCGCAAAGGTGGGGAAATCAAATAACGTGGCCGCGGCCCTCACTTTCTTCATCGTCACCTGCGTGACCGTCTATAACGACGCTGCTGAACCTTCGGATGCGGCAAGTGAAAATCTAATGGAAGCGCTTAGCGAACTGATGTCCGCAGCGCCGGAGGTAGCACGGTTGAGCAATCGCGACAAGCAAAACCTGCACGACCGGCTGGTTTACGTTAGCGGTCTGATACTGGCAGGCTATATGAACGGCAAACAGACCAACGATGAGGCGTCACTCGTGGCTTTTCGCCTGTTGGCCGGGGTGTGCTTGCAGTCGGTGATGCAGCTTGAGCCGCAAAGGCTGCACTTCAACGAGACGGGCCTCGTCATCGAATGAAATGATTGAACCGGAAATGGAAGGGCAGACCCTTGCCCCAAATCAGCGCCGGGCGCGGTTGATGAAGGCCTCGATATCCGACATCCTTCGCGGCAGAGCTTCAGTCATCCAACGCACACCATCGGGCGTGATGGCCATATCGTCTTCGATGCGCACGCCGATGCCTTTGTACTTCTCGAATGCCGGACGCACAGCCTCGATGAACTTTTGGTTTTCCGGCGTTTTTGGCAAGTATTCGAGCGCGTCGGGGCGGATGTAGATGCCGGGCTCGTTTGTGAAGGTCATGCCGGGCTCGAACTTGGCAGCACCACCGACGTCGTGCACGTTCATTCCGAGCCAGTGACCGGTCCCGTGCATGAACCAGAGGCGATACTGCATCGAGTTGCGATCCGCGATCAATCCGAGTTTGAGCAGTCCGTCCTTGATCACCTCGGTCGCCGCTCGATTAATGTCCGAAAGACCAGCACCGGGACGCGCGACTTTCGCAACTGCTTCCTGCGCGTCGTAAACGATCTGATAAATGTCGGCCTGCGCCGGTGAGAACTTCCCGTTCAGCGGAGTAGTTCGCGTCACATCGGCGCTGTAGTGTTCGTATTCAGCGCCCACGTCCATCAGCAACAGATCGCCCAGCTTGCAAGGCGACTGCGACTCTTCATAGTGCAGAGTCGTAGCGTTGGCGCCACAGCCAACAATATCCGGGTAGCCCCAGTTGTCAGCGTTGCGCAGCTTGAAAGTGTAGCTGACCGCCGCGTCAATCTCATATTCCCACTTCGCGCTTCCCGCCGCGGCCCAGGCGCGCTCGTGCGCTTCGATGCTGATGTCGATTGCGTGCTGCAACAATTGCAATTCCATTGGCGACTTCCGCACCCGCAGCTCGCCAAAAATCGGGAAGACATTACGAACGGCGTACCCCGTAGCGGTCTTCACCCAATCCGCTGCGAAACGCTGTTCGTGAGCGTACTCTTTGCTTTCGGCATCCCGCGGCACCAAAAGATAAAGTTCCGCCTCGTTCTTCGAAGCAGCGCCGAACAGGGTTTCAAAAACCGTCGTGTTTGTAGCTGCAGTCTGCGAAGTCGACATCAAAACATTTTCGGCCTTAGGTCGATAGGGCTGGCGGTTGCGGACCGCGGCGATGAATGGCTCAAACTCGCTCGCTTCCCAAATCTCCCTGATGCCGGATATTTCGGCAACTTCCTCCGGGCTGTACATGTGACCAGTCCACGTTTCCGCACCCGGATTCCTGCGGGGCACAAAGAGTATTTCCGACAATGGCGAATTGCCCGGAATCATCACGAGCGTTGCCCTTGACTGTTTCAAGTTCGTCAAATAGTAAAGATTGTTCTCCTGTCGATACTGGTAATTCACGTCATTCGTGTAGACGCGCGGCTCGGTGCTGAAAAGGATCAGGATCGACTTTGGGCCAATGGACTGGCCCACGTGTGCGCGGCGGTCTGCCAACTCAGCCAATCGCGCCTTCTCGTCAAACACCGGCGCTGGTGGCGTGATCTTGATAACGGACGTTCCCGGTTCTTTATCGCCGCCGGCGTTCGTTCTTAGAACCGGAAGCGCGCCTCCCAACAACAGCACGAGTAATGCAAGCACGGTCGCGATCATTCGCAACGGTTTGTATGATTTCATTTTGTCGCTCCTTGAAGTTTGGCTGCTCACTTTGAGGCATTTTTATCGCGGGAGAGTTGAACCTCTGATCGGACTTCGGTAAAGGATCACTCACTGGACTTCGAGGTTAGGGTCGTCTGTTCCGTCTCTGACCGCCGGGCCGAGACAGTATCTGCCGCGTGCCATCGGGCCGAATAACCACGCGCGTCCCGTCAGGTCTGGTTACCAACTGCGTACCATCCGGCAAGGTTCTTACAACGGCCCCATCCGGACGCGTAAAGGTGCCCTGTCGTTTCCTTGAAGCAGGATTGCTGTTGGGCACATTGCTTTCTGGTGGCGGTGGTGCGACGTTCTTAACGTTCGGTGCGGGTTGCCTTGCCGGCGGAATGGAAGGCTGCTGCTTAATAGTCGCTTCCGTTCCCTTCTTCGCCGAACTCTCCTTATCCTTCGGTGCCTTCTGCTTTGCCTTTGCGGTTGCTTCGTCGCCGGCAGCGCGCTGCTTCCTGGGCTCGCCCTTGTTTGTGGCTGCATCAGCGGTCGCCTTGTTATTCGCTGGCGAAGCCGCCGCGGACGGCGAGATAGATGGGCCGGCCGCGCTACTCGGTTGAACAACGGGCGCACTCACCTGTGTCGCACCGCTTCGATGCTGATAGGCGTAGAACGCGCCGAAGCCGGCGCCAAGCAGAACCACTGCTGCGGCGGCAATCGCCCACGGACTAATCCGCCTTCTCGCAGATCCTGCCGACGCACTTGTGACTGTTGTTTCTCCGGTTTGCGCGGTTGTGACTTTCTGGGTTGGGCTTGCTGTCGGGATTGTCGTACGCGCCGATGGAAACAAAACTGTGGCGGCCTCGGTTCCGCTGGTAACCGTGGCGGCCTCGCTGGCTCCCTGCAAAGCTTTGCGCATATCTCCGGCGGTTGCGTAACGCTGTTCGCGGTTTTGGGACATTGCGCGCTGCAAAACCGCCGCGACATAAGGGTCAATACCCGCGTGCGCCTCCTCCGCGCTCTTCAAAGGATCGGGCTGACCGTTTACAATCGCCGCGGCGCGAGTCAGCGCATCGGGAGGCTTGATGCCGGTTAGCAAATGATAAAGCGTTGCCGCTAACGAATAGAGATCGCTACGCGTGTCGGTGCCCAAGCCCTGGACTTGCTCAAGCGGTGCGTAGTTGGGCGTATACCCAAAAATACTCGCGGAAGTCGTCGCGCGCGAAAGGTCTCCCGCTTGTCCTTTTGCCAGACCAAAGTCCAGCAGGATGATCTGTCCTCGCGCCGTGAGCTTCAGGTTCTGTGGTTTGATATCGCGGTGGACGATCTGCGGATTCTGTGTGTGCAGATAATCGAGCGCATCAAGCAACTGATCGCCCCAGGCAAACACTTGATCCGGCGGAAATGGTCCGCCCCTTTGAGCGATCATCGCAGACAGATCGTCTCCCGCGATGTACTGCATCACGAGAAACTCTCCGTCGCGTTCCGCAAAATGGTCACTGACGCGCGGCAGCGCCGGGTGATGCAGACGGGCCAACAGACGGGCTTCCCGTTCAAACTGCTTGCGCAGCTTTTCCTCTACAAACAAAGTTTCCTTCAGCGCGACGGTGGAGTCCAGTCGCTCATCAACGGCCTCGTAGACGGCGCCCATGCCGCCCTGTCCGAGCAGCCGCACGACACGATACCGACGCTGCAAGACTGTCGCTGGCGCAAGCATTAGACTTGGTCTCTCACCTCAAACTCGTCGGCCACCCGCCTCAGCTACTTTTGACGACCACCCCTCAAACGAGGTCGAGCAACTTACTAAAGAAATTGATTTCAACCCAAGCCCGCCTATTATACACGTCAGATCGGGGAGTCGAAACAGAGGAGATTTCCGGGTAACCGCTTTTGCTCTCGCACTGATCATCGACAAAACATTGGCCGGCGGCGAATTCCGGCGTATGCTACGCACCATGGCCACCCGTTTCCCCCGTCCTGCGGACGACGAAATAATAGATGTCGGACCACCTAAGCGAAGCCGCCGGTGGCGCTGGTTGATTCTGGCTTTGGTTGTCTTGTTAATCGCCGCCTCGCGCAGTCTGGCAGTTTATGTTTCCGCGCTCTGGTTCGGTTCGCTGGGTTACTCGGCGATTTACTGGTACATGTTCAGGCTGAAGGTTGGTCTTTTCGTCAGCTTCGTTTTGATTACTGTTCTGATCCTGCGCGCCGCTTTCTGGCTGCTCGAACGCACCTTTGCTTCGTACGCCCTCGAGCGAAGGACCATCATGCTGAACAACCAGCCATTTCAGTTGTCTCCGGCCCGCTTCATGCGCCCGCTGGCCTGGATCGTCTCAATTGTTTGCGGGGTAATCTTTGGTCTCATGATGAAGGATAGCTGGCAAAAGTTTGCTCTCTATTTGCATCAGACGCCAACGCAATTAACCGACCCGATCTTTAACAAGTCTCTCGGCTTCTATCTTTTCTCGCTGCCGATTTATGATCTGTTGAGCGCCTGGCTGGTGGCGATGTCGGTCGTCATTTTCCTTGGCGCTCTTGTTTACTCGTTGCTTACAATCCCGCAGCAGGCCTTAAAGATCGCTGCGTCGAAACCGCGAGGAACGTCGTTCTCGGCCATCTCGTGGGCGCTCGCCTTGCTACTGTTGGCGCTTGCGTTGAGCACTTACCTCTCACGGTTTCCTTATCTCTGGGACGATCACCAGACGTTCTCTGGTATCACCTTCACGGAGGCCAACTATTTGCTGCCGGCGCTGCTGTTTGTCTGCGGCGGCCTGGTCGTCGCCGCGGTCATCGCGGTGGTGAACGCCCTGACGCAAAAAAGACTGCGCTTGCTATTGGTAGCCGTCGCGATTCCCGTCGCAGTCTATGTTGTCGGCGTAGTGATCGTGCCGGCTTACGTCACCAGCTTCGTCGTCAAGCCAAACGAGTTGGGCCGCGAAGGGCCCTACATCGAGCACAACATCACCTGGACGCGCCGCGCGTTTGGGCTCGATGGCATCGAGCAGCGCGAATTTGACGCTGAGAACTCAGTCGAGGCTCTAAACCTCAACGCAAATCGCGCGACCCTCGACAACATACGACTCTGGGATTGGCGTGCGCTACAGGACACGCTGCGCCAGATTCAGGAGATCCGTACTTACTACGACTTCCCCGACGTTGATGTTGATCGCTATCGCATCGGCGGGCAAATGCGCCAGATGATGCTCGCCGCGCGCGAGATCGACGCAGAAAAACTGCCCGAACAGTCACGCAATTGGATTAACGAAAAACTGATCTACACACATGGCTATGGCGTGACAATGAACACCGCCAATGGTTTCGATGCGGAAGGCATGCCGCGCTTTGTGCTTTCGAACATGCCGATCGAGCCGACCTCCCCGGACGTCAAGGTCACGCAACCACAAATCTACTTTGGCCAGAAGACAAACACCGACGTTTATGTGAAGACGAAACAGAACGAGTTTGATTATCCCCAGGGCGAGACGAATAAGTACACGACCTACGAAGGAACGGGCGGAATAAGGATTGGCGGCGGCTTGCGCCGTTTGCTCCTCGCTTATGCGCTTGGTGATATTACAAAACTGCCGTTTTCAGACGACGTCACGGCTGACAGCCGCGTGCTGATTCATCGCAACATCCGCGAGATCGTAAACAGCGTCGCGCCGTTTTTGGTTTACGATAACGATCCCTATATCGTGGTCGCAAATGATGGGCGTCTCTACTGGGTCATCGACGCTTTCACCGAAAGCTCGACCTACCCCTACTCGCGTCACTACGCTGCCGGCGGCAACAGCGTCAATTACATGCGCAACAGCGCTAAGGCAATTATCGATGCCTACAACGGCAGCGTTCGGTTCTATGTGTTCGACTCGCAAGACCCTTTGATTTCGACCTACCGCGCGACTTTCCCCACGCTTTTTCATGACGCCATCGAGATGCCCGCCGATCTCCGCGCCCATGTGCGCTATCCCGAGACATTGATGAAGACGCAGGGCGAAGTCTTCGGGCTTTACCATACGCAAAACACAAAGGTCTTTTTTCAGCGCGAGGATCTCTGGAGCATCGCGAACCAGGTTGGTCTGGACGAACAAAACAAGAAACAGGTCCAAGCCCTTGAGCCGTATTTCGTGCTCATGCAATTGCCGGGTGAAAAGACCGCCAACGAGTTTGCGATCATTCTGCCGTTTACGCCGTCCAACCGAAACAACATGATCGGGTGGATGGCCGGCCGGTGCGACGGAGATAATTACGGGAAACTGCTCGTCTACAATTTTCCCAAATCGCGACTGATCGACGGTCCCTTGCAGATCGAAGCGCGCATCGATCAGAACGCGCAGCTTTCGGGGCAATTCACCCTTTGGAACCAGCAGGGCTCGCACGTCGTACGCGGCCATCTGTTGGTGATCCCCATCGGCCGCTCGCTGCTCTACGTTGAACCCGTCTATCTCAAAGCCGAAAGCAGCCCGATGCCTGAACTGCGTCTGGTGGTGCTGGCGATACAGGATCGAATTGGCTATGGCAAGAGCTTCGACGAAGCAATGACCAATCTTTTCGGCGAGGCGCCGAAGCCAGCGAGTAAGGAGCAAACCGAGCAGCAGAAAGAAGCGGCGCCTCCGCCAAAGCCTGGCGCGTCTCCGGCGACAACACCAGAAAGCGTCCAACAGTTAATCAATCGAGCGATACAAGAATTTGAGGATTATCAGCGCCTGACTTCGCAAGGAAAACTCGCCGAGGCTGGACAGAAGCTCGAACAACACAAGCGGACGCTTGAAGAGCTGAAAAGGATAAGCGGCAAACAGTAGGGAGTAGCGCTTTCGCTTTGCGCCTTTCCGGTATGGGCAGGATATTGATCGTCGAAGATGACGAGACGAGGTGCGGCTGGTTTCATCGAGAGTTCGCGCAAATTGAACTCGACTCAACCGACGACGTTTCGATCGCGGTCCAGTGGCTATCTGAACGCCGGTACTCGCTGATCTTTCTGGATCATGATCTTGTGGAAGAACATTACTTCTCTGATGTCTCGGACGACGGACTAACTGGATACGCAGTTGCCGTCTGGCTGGCAGAACACCCCGACAGGCAGCTAGAAGCCCGCATTATCATTCACTCGCTAAATTACGCCGGCGCGGAACGCATGCTTAATGTGTTGCAACGTGCGGGTCGCCATCCAGAGCATATCCCCTTTCCTGATCTACCCTGGCTCTTCAGCTTAGTTGAGCCGCACTAGAGAGGGCCGCACTCCCTCCGCGTCAACTCGCGGTCCGCGTTTTTCCCATTCGCGACCGCAGACACGACAGCGATAGTGATTCTGCTGCACGCCATTGGAACGATGGAACTGCTCGAGGAACGCGGAAATATATGCGGGCACGCCTGCGCCTTCCAGTCTCTCAAACTGATCGCACGAGCACTCTAGTCCCTTCATAGCTAATACCAACTGCCGTAGAGACGTTCAAGAGGTTACCCTTTCAGTTTCTCCAGAAGCTTCCTTGCCTGCGTGACTGCGTCTTTCTGTTCGGGAACATAGTCCGGCTCCGGAGTCAGAGACAGTATCGAGTCAATCTGTTTGCGCGCGTCGCCATCGCGGCTGACTGCATGATAAGCTTCGGCAAGACGCAGTCGCAGCAGTCCGTTGTTCTTGCCGAATCGCAAACCCTTCTCAAGGTTCTCAATGGCCTTTTGATGATCGCCGCCAAGTATTCGCGGCGCTTGCAGATAAAGCTGTCCCAGCACCATGTAAGCGCTTCCATGCTGAAAACCTTCATTGAGTTTCAGCACCGCTTCCATCTCGGTCCGTATGTCTTCCACGCTCGACAGGCTGGCAAGTGTGCTGTGTTCCGCGGTGCCGCCGTAATTGGCGCCAAGCCAGAAATGGCCCTCCGCTCTTTCCGGCTGGAGTCTCACCGCGGACTTGCCGGCCTCAGTTCCTTCCCGAAACGCTTCATCACGCTCTCGTTCGTCGGTCGTGTGTTCACCCAGATAATAGTCGAACTCCGCCAGCTTCCACGCTGCTTCATAGCTGCCGTAGTCCGCTACCTGCGCCTGCCGAACCAGGGCCACAGCCTGGCGGACCTTGGCCAGATCCTCTCGCTGCGCGTACAGCCTGTCGGCTTCCGATACCCTCTCGGCCGCCGTCTTTGCGTCGCCCACGTCGACGCCTTTTGCGGTTTCCGCCGCCTGCTTGCGACAGGCACCGAGACTCAGAGTCACTATGATCGCGACAGAAAGGGTCAACAACTGGCCGATTTCAGCGCGTTTCCTAGAGGACAATGTGGTTTCGCTTGTCAATTGTACGGTCCTTCCATACACAAGATTTTGGATTACTCAAAAGTTGGCGAATAGGGTATATTGACATCGCCAACGGGAACTATCGGCACCCGAAACTTTGGAGGAACGCGTGACCGCGGCGGCATTCTACGATCTCGAAGGCACTCTGGTCAGTACGAATTTGGTTCATACGCTTGGCTTTTACGCCAAGAACCAGCCGGGCCTTCTCAGCAGCTTCAAGAAGAGTGCCGGCACTCTGTTGAGCCTTCCCGTCTTCGCAATCACGGACCAGTATAGCCGAAAGGTTTTCAATGATCTCTTTTTCAAGAGCTACAAAGGGCAAAGCGAAGACCGCATGCGCTTCTTTGCCGAGGAGTTGTTTGAAACCGTTCTCAAGCCGGCGGTGTTTCCCGGAGCGTATGAACTGATCGAAAAGTCGCGGCGCCTGGGGCTGCGCCAAGTGGTCGTGACCGGTGCGCTGGATCTTTCGGTCAAACCTTTGATGCAACACCTGGGCGTAAAGGACTACGTCGCTAATCACCTTGAGTTTGTGAACGGCGTGGCAACCGGACGCCTTTTACCTCCAGTTATGGCCGCCGCCACCAAGGCATCGTGGATAAGAACATTTGCCGAACGCGAAGGCATCAGTCTGAGCGAGTCGTTTGCCTACAGCGACAGTATGAGTGACCTGCCGATGCTTTCGGTCGTGGGACACCCCGCGGTGGTGAATCCCGATATGCGATTGCGACAAACTGCTCTGCACCACGATTGGCCGATTCTGAATTTGAAGTAGCACAGACTTTTGCTCTGCGATTTCGCCCCAACCACAGACTAAAAAGTCTGTGCTAAATACAAACCTATGGCGCTTCAACTGCGACGCAAGACACACGAATCGGTGACCTACATCGATCGCGACAGCGCGCCGCGCATTATGCCTTCGGGCGAGGACTTCATTCTTGAAGACCTGCCCATCGGCACACGCGTGCTGTATCCGAATCCACCGCTCAAAGGCTTGCCTAACCGCGAAGCAGCGATCCGTTATGCGTTGAACCATCCGCACGGTTGCGATCCACTCTTCGCGCAACTGGAGCCCGGCAAGAAAGTTACGATCGCGGTTGATGACATCAGTCTCCCTCTGCCGCCGATGGCCACGCCCGATATTCGTCAAACGGTGCTCGAGATCGTCGTCGATATGCTCGCGGGCCACGGCGTCGATGACGTGCACATCATCATCGCCAATTCCCTGCACCGCAAGATGACGGAGTGGGAAATGAAGCGCATGGTCGGTCCTAAGATCTTCAAAGAGTTCTATCCCGACCGCTACTACAACCACGATGCCGAGTGGAGCGAAGGCCTGGTGAAGATTGGCGAGACGAAGCACAAGGAGCCGCTGAATCTCAATCGTCGCGCCGCGGAAAGCGATCTGCTGATCTACTGCAACATCAATCTGGTGCCGATGGATGGCGGACACAAATCGGTGGCCGTTGGCCTCTGCGATTACGAATCGCTCCGCGCCCATCACGAGCCGCAGACAATTCGGGACTCGGACAGTTACATGGATCCGGCGCGTTCTGAATTGAATCGCAAGTGTGTCCGGCTGGGCAAGCTGGTTGACGAACACCTGAACGTCTTTCACATTGAAACGGCCATCAACAATCGGATGTACGGAAGCGACATGGACTTTCTGCTCAAGAATGAAGACGACTTCACGGCCTTCGACCGGATGAAGTTTGAGGCCATGCGGTACACGATGAGCAAGCTCCCGCGGCAGGCCCGACGCAAGCTGCTGCATTCGCGTCCTTCCCAGTACGAGATGACTGCGTGCCATGCCGGGAAAACTGAGCCAGTCCATGAAAAGATTATCGAGAAGGGATTCGAGCAATACATCATTCCGGTCCGTGGTCAGTGCGACATCCTGGTGACCGGCATTCCGGATATTTCGCCTTACAATGTCTATTCAATTCTGAACCCGTTGCTGGTGCAGGTGATGGGACTGGGTTATCACTTCAACTTCTATCGCCACAAGCCTCTGCTTAAGAAGGGCGGTGTCTTGATTCTGCATCATCCCTGTTACGACGAATTCGATCACAACTTTCATCCCAGCTACATAGAGTTTTTCAATCGTCTGCTGCCGGAAACGCGAGACGCGTTTGTGCTCAGAGAAAAATACGAGCGCGAGTTTGCCAATAATCCTAGTTACGTTGAGATGTACCGGCGCGGCAACGCCTATCACGGCGCACACCCGTTCTTCATGTGGTATTGGGGCGAAAACGGTCGCCAACACGTCGGTAAAGTCATCGTGGCAGGCGCTGAAAATGCGCACGTGCCGGCGATTCTGGGCTGGGAGCGGGCAGACAATCTGACGGAGGCCATTGCGATGGCGCGCAGTTACATGGGCAGCTCGGCCGAGATCACAATGTTGCATCAACCGATGATCGGCATCGCCGATATGGAATAGTAGTGTCCGACAAACTTTAGTTTGTCGTGGTTTTGAGCTTAAAGGTATGCAATGCGGAGAAGAACGACAAACTGAAGTTTGTCGGACATTTTTGAAGCCATGAAATTCTCTCCAACGGAAATCTACAAAGACCGAAAGATCTTCCTGATTGGCAGCACCGGTTTTCTTGGCAAAGTCACGCTGAGCATGTTGCTGCATCGCTTTCCGAACCTCGGCCGCGTGTACGTCACCGTGCGCGCGCGCTCGCAGGAGGAATCTGAGACGCGCTTCTGGGACAACGTGATCACCGCCCCGCCATTCGATCCCCTGCGCGAGAGGTACGGGAACGCGTTTGAAGGATTCATTCGCGACAAAGTGAGCGTGGTTGGCGGAGACATCGGCGAGACAAATCTCGGCTACAACGAAGAGGACGCGCAAAAGCTCGCCGACGATCTCGACGTAGTGATTAATACGGCGGGCAATGTGACGTTCAATCCGACGCTCGAGAGCGCCCTGCGCACAAACGTCGTCGGCACACAAAACGTGATTGCCTTTGCCAAACGCATGAAGCGGCCGGCCCTGGTTCACGTTTCTACTTGCTTCGTTGCCGGCAATCGCTCGGGCGCGGTTTGGGAGAGCGATCCGGTCATCGGCTACTTTCCGCGCAAGCATGAATTGCAAGGCTTTGAGTTTTCGGTCGAGCAGGAGATCAAAGACTGCGCCAAGCTCGCCGAGCGTGTCCGCGACGAGGCCCGCGACGCGATGATGCTGGCGCGCTTTCGCGAGCTGGCGCGTAAACGCTTGCACGAAGAAGGTCGTGACGCCGACGATCCCGATGCGCTGGGCCTGGCGGTTGCCCGAGAAAGAAAAGTCTGGACGCGCACGCGTCTTACGGATCTCGGCGTCGAGCGCGCGGCGTGGTGGGGCTGGCCCAACATTTACACCTATACAAAGGCGCTCGGCGAGCAACTCGTCGCCGCCGAGACTGGCGTCGTTCGCAGCATTGTTCGACCCAGCATCGTGGAGTCAGCGCTCACTTATCCGTTTCCCGGGTGGAACGAAGGCTTCACGACTACGGCGCCGATCATCTTCCTGATCCTCAAGGGTCAGACACAGATTCCCGCCAACGAAAAACTGATCCTCGATATCACTCCCGTTGACCAGATCGCCTCGGTGATGCTCGCGGTTGCCGCGGTGGCTTGCGTGGAGGAGCCGCGTCTTGTTTATCAGGCGGCTACCGGTGATTCAAATCCGAACAACATGGAGCGGATCATCGGGCTGGTTGGTCTCTACAAGCGCAAACATTTCCAGGAAAAAGATACAGGCGTCAAGTTAATCAACGAAATTGCGGCGCGCATGGAGCCGCGGGGTGTGTCTACGACGAAATTCGAAGCGACTTCGATCCCAATGCTCAACACGGCCGCAAAGAAAGCCGCGACGTTGCTGGACCGCGCGCGGCCGCGCTGGGGTGGTGGTCGCGTTGTCGAAGTAATCGACCGCGTTAAGACAACCGTGGACCGAGTTGAGGAGATCACGCGCGAAACCACCGAAGCATTTGAGATGTTTCGGCCGTTCATGATCGAAAACGCCTACGTCTTCCGATCCGACAACGTGCGTTCGCTCTTCAGCAGTATCCGAAAGGATGAGCAAGCGCTGCTGACCTGGAACCCCGAATCCTATGATTGGTACGACTACTGGCTGAACGTTCACATGCCCGGATTGAAGAAGTGGGTTTTCCCGACGCTCGAAGAAGACATGCGCGTGCAGCCAAAGCGCATTTACACCTATCGCGATCTGCTCGAACTGTTCGAGACTTCAACCAAACGTCATGCGACCCGGGTAGCGATGCGCATCGAGCGCGACGGTCGCAAAGAGCAGTACACCTACGCCGATCTGCGCGAGCTGGCGACGCGAGCCGCGGGCTTTCTCGCCAGCCAGGGCATTAAGCCAGGTGACCGCGTAATGCTCGTCAGCCAGAACGCGCCCGAGTGGGGCATGACGTATTTCGGAGTGCTCAAAGCCGGCGCCACCTGCATTCCCGTTGATCCGGAAAGCTCGACTGACGAGATTATGAACTTCGCTCGCGCCGGCGACGCAGCGGCAATCGTGTTGAGTGAGAAACTGGCTCAAGAGCACGCCGACCTGAAGGACCGCCTCTCCGCGGATGGACTGCCGGCCCGGCTTTGGACCTTTGACGATGTCTTCGCAATGCCCGACGAAGAAACTGAGGATCAGCGGATCGCTCTACTGCCGCAGCGCGTCCACGCCCAATCGGTCGCGTCGCTGATTTTCACGTCTGGAACCACCGGCCAGCCCAAAGGCGTGATGCTGTCACACCGAAACCTGACGAGCATGGTCTCGATGCTGTCCTCGGTGTTCGACATGACAACGAAGGACGGCGTGCTGTCAGTGTTGCCGATGCATCACACGTTTGAATTCTCGACCGGCTTTCTCACTCCGTTGAGTCGCGGCGCGCAGATCACCTATCTCCCCGAGTTGACGAGCGACGCGCTGGCCCGCGCGATCAAGAACGGGCACGTGACGGGGATGGTCGGCGTGCCGGCGCTCTGGGAATTGCTCCACCGGCGCATCAGGAACCGGCTCTACGAAAAAAGCGACTGGATCGGCAAGACTGCGGAGGCGATGATCCGCGGCAACGCCTGGCTGCGCGACAAAACGCCACTCAATTTTGGCCAGCTCCTTTTTTATCCGATTCATGAAGGACTCGGCGGCCGCATTCGTTATTTCATCAGTGGCGGCTCGGCCCTGAGCGAAACAATTCAGAAGGATTTTCAGGGGCTGGGTTTCACCATTCTCGAAGGCTATGGTTTGACTGAAGCATCGCCGGTGCTGACCGTCACGCGGCCAGAGAATCGGATGTTGACAGGAAGCGTCGGCAAACCCTTGCCGGGCGTCGAGGTGAGAATCGCCGACGCTGACGCCAGCGGTGTTGGCGAAGTGATTGCTCGTGGGCCCAACGTCATGCTCGGTTACTACGAAGATCAAGATGCGACACGCAGCGCGCTTGTCGATCGCTGGCTTTACACCGGCGACCTAGGCCGTCTGGACGAAGACGGCAATCTCTATCTCGTCGGCAGATCGAAAGAGATAATCGTCGACACTAACGGCAAGAACGTTTACCCGGACGAGTTGGAGGAATTGTATGCGAACTCGCCTTACATTAAAGAGCTGAGCATTGTCGGTCTGCCTGATGGCCTCGGTGAAAAGGTGGCGTGTCTGGTTGTGCCTGACGATGAATATGATATTGCGCTCTCGCGTGACGATTTGCGCCGGCGCATCGAGGAGCACTTCCGCGAAGTATCGGCAACACTTCCCTACTACAAGCGCGTCAAGGTTCTGCAGTTCACGGATATCGAGTTGCCGCGAACGGCCACTCGAAAGGTCAAGCGCCTCGAAGTAACGGAGATGATGCAAGCGCTCGAGCAGAGTCAGAAGTCCGGGCGGACACCGAGCGCCCGCGAATCAGCCGGTTCTGATTCACTCTGGGTGCTCAAAACTGTTGCCTCAGTTTGCAACCGACCCATCGAGGAGATCTCGATCAGCGCGCGTCTCAGCGATCTCGGATTTGACAGCCTGATGTTTGTCGAGCTGGGGACCGCAATCGAGAACGCCGGCGGCTCTATCTCCGCGCCTGAGCGGTTCAACGAAATCCAGGACATCGGGGAGCTGATCAGTGTTGTCAGCCGTCGCTCTCCGACTAGCGGCCGCGTCGACGGCGCGACGGCGCGCGCAGACTCAAATCGCAAGCACGAAGACGAGATCAACGTTCCATCGCTCGTCCGTGTCGTTGGCAATAAGGGCGTCGACCTGGTGCAGCGTTTTTTCTATGAGAGATTTCTCAACACCAAGTACGAAGGCCGCACGAATATTCCGCCGCACACCAATTTTCTCGTCGCCGCTAACCACTGTTCGCACCTTGATATGGGCCTGACGAAGATGGCGCTCGGCGATGCTGGTCGCGACATGGTGGCGCTGGCTGCCGCGGATTACTTTTTCGACAGTAAATACAAGCGCGCGGTCATGGAGAACTTTACAAATCTGGTCCCGATGGAGCGCACTGGAAGCTTGCGCCAATCGCTGCGTCACGCGCGCGAATATCTCGACCGGGGCTACAATGCGCTCATCTTCCCCGAAGGCACGCGCTCGATGACGGGCCAGATAGCTGACTTCAAGCCTGTCGTCGGGTACCTCGCGCTGCATTCGCGCGTCGGCATTCTGCCGCTTTATCTCTACGGCACATACGAAGCATTCCCAAAGGGTTCCACCATCATCAAGAGCCGCGACATCGGCGCGCGTATCGGTCGCTTTCTTTCGATCGAAGAGTTGGAAGAGTTGACCGAGGGAATGGCTCGCGCGGAGGCGTACCGATTGATTGCCGCGCTGGTCAAGCATGAAATCGAGAACCTGCGCGACCGCGCGAGACACGCGTTCGACGCCAGGGCCTTGCGCAAACGCTGGAAGACCGAGCGCCGCGAACAAGTGACTGAGAAAGAAATGGCGGCCGGCGAACTCGTGGGCTAGTCGTGATGGTCACCACTTCAAAAAAGCGCGTCGCTCGAATGACGCCAGTCACGACCGGCTCGAAGCGTCGCGCCGCAATTGAAAAGCGCCCGCGGCCAACCACGCTGGTCACTGGCGGCACCGGCTTTCTCGGCTCTCATCTCGTGCGTCAACTCGTTGAAGAGGGCACAAAAGACATTCGCGTCATGGCGACGACGATTCCCGACTGGTTGATCGATCTCGGGGTCGAACCATTCGAAGGTTCAATCACCGAAAGTGACGACGCCAAGCGCGCGGTCGAAGGGATCAAAGAGATCTATCATCTCGCCGGTCGCGTCTCGCGCGAGCGCGAAGACGCGCGCGAGATGTATAAGATACACGTTGATGGCACACGCCTGCTTTGCGATGCGGCGCTCAAAGCCGGAGTCAAGACGATCGTTCTCGCTTCGACCAGCGGCACTATCGCAGTCAGCGAGAACGGCGATTCCATTCCGGACGAGACTGCGACGCCGCCGCTCGAGATCATCTCGCGCTGGCCTTACTACGCCAGCAAGTCGTACCAGGAAATGGCGGCGCTTGAGCGTTTCAATGGCAAAGGCCTGCGCCTGGTGATCATGAATCCGAGCCTGCTGCTTGGACCTGGTGACGAGCGGTTGAGCTCGACGAAAGTCATTCTCGATTTCATGGCGCGCAAAATCGGCGCAGTACCCCTGGGAGGACTGAGCTTTGTCGATACGCGAGACGCTGCGAAAGCTTTTCGTACTGCGATGAAGAAGGGGCGGCATGGAGAGCGTTATCTGTTGGGCGCAGCCAACTGGACGTTTGAAAGATTCTTTGGTCGCCTTGAGCGACTGACAAAAATCTCCGCCCCCAAGCTTGCCCTGCCTTCAAAACTGATGGTCACCGGCTCGCGGGTGGTTGATTCTCTTTTCAAGCAATGGAACTTTGCCTCACCCGTCGAACCCGGCGCCATCGAGATGGCCCAGTACTTCTGGTACCTCAACTGCAACAAAGCCGCGCGCGAATTAAGTTTCAAACCGCGCGACCCCGGCGAGACGCTGCACGATACCGTCTCTTATTTGCGCGAGAATTTTCTGGGTGGGGATGCGTTTCGGAAGTAGGCTGTGTGGGATTATTAGAGTCGACTAGTCCGCCACAGAGGCAAAGAGGCACGGAGATCTACGCGAAGATTATTCACCGAGCGCCGCATATTTGAACAATCTAAATCGATATCGCTGCTGCTCGCGAATGTTCTTTGCTACCACACCGTGCAAGTTGTCGTCCCACTTTGTGTACTGGTCGATGAACTGGTCGGCAGCCGCCTTATCTCCCTGGTACTGAACCTCCAAAGTCTTCGCCAGCATCTTGCCGACGACTCCATGGTATTTGTCGTAATGGATGTGAAGTTTGCCGCCTTCGAAACTTAACAGCCCATTCTCTAAAAAGAAGTTCCACTGCATCAGCTCCATCGTCTGGTACGGCTGGTCTCGACGCGGCTTGTTGTTCTGAAGCACGCGCAAGATGCCGCTCGCATAAACCGAACGCAGTTGATCCTTAGTGTAATACCCTTGCTTTTCGAGCGCCTCCGCCACAAACAGCGAAACCAAATCAGCCTTCATCTCTTCGAGCGCGCTCGCGTCGGCTTGCAGGGCAAGGTCCAGATCGCGACCGTCCTTCGTCTGATCCACACCGAGATAATGGCCCACTTCGTGCCAGAGCGTGCGATAGAAGTTTCCGTCGGAAGTCAGATCGTTTTTGTGGTCGAGTGCAATTGCCGCCTCCCAGGTGCGCGACGTGCCTTCAAAAATGTTTGGCTCGCGCATAATGTTCGCGCGCAGCAGAATCGTGCGGCCATAGCGGCGCGCCAGATAGCTTTCGTTGGGCAGAATCGTCGCCGTGTTGCCGCCGCGCGCCTGGCCAAAATCGGCGATGACATCATAGACGCCGACGGGAATGTCCTCGCGCACTCTCTTGTGGTGATCGTAGGGCAGCGAATTTTCCAACGCCTGCAAGCCTTTCATTGCCTGGCGCAGCGCCGTGGTCTCCTGCTGGCGCGTCAGCAAAAGACTGAAGGCAAAGAAAGTCTTCACGCCGTAAAGCTCATCATCGTAGGTTTCGTAAGCGCCTATTTGCGCGTTCAGGTTCTTGAAATGGCCCGTCACCCAGGACGCATCGCCTGACTCGTAATCATCCGATAGCAAATCGCGCCCGCGATTGCGAAGGTACTTGGCAAACTCTTCGTCGTCTTTCTGCACAGCATCGGCCGCTTCGTTCAAAAGCACGTACGCCCGGATCAGTTTTTCGGCGTACGCAACTGAGTACGGGACCGCATAGAATCCCCATTGTGATGCCGGCATGCTCGCGCGGAACAGATGACTCTGCTTTTCGACCTGAAGCGTCTCTAACTGCTGGCGCAGTCCGGGATGCAAAGTGTCCAGCGCGGGGAACGCGCTTAAGCTGGAGTGATCTTCGTGCAGGTTTTTCTGTATTGCCAGGCGCACTCGTGTACGCAGGTCCATGAACCTCTCGCGCTGTTCGGGATGTTTGGCGATGAAAGCCTCCAGCTCGTCCTTCGTCACGCCCCACGGGAATACATTCTTACCCGGTTCCAAACCGACGACCGGCAAAAACGGCTCGCGTTTGTTTTCCAGGGTCGTCGCAATCGGCCCCTGGTTCAGACGATAAAGTGTGAGCAGGTTCTGCGTCGCCGCTGTCGATCCGGTTCGCTTATCGAGTTGCTCGAGTGCACCGAATGAAGACAACGCCTGCGCGTGTCGCTGACCTTCGTATAACTCCTGAAAGATCTGCCCAACTTTGAGCAGTTTCTCGACCGCCTTGCGTTCACCTGCACTCAACTGCGACAGATCCGGCGCCAGCCGTATCGTCTGCGTCTTGTCGATGATCGGCTGGCTCTTCTCAAGCGGCCAGTAACCAACAGGCAAAGTATTTCCAGAGTTCATGCGCGACCCAGTTTGTGCGGATGTGGACGCGAACAAGATTGGCAATGTCAGCGCGACAAATAGTCTTCTCATGGCCAGTCAGTATACTTCACACGGTATTGGTCCTTGAACTCAAATGTCCGACGTTTCTGGCAGCCAGCGGTCGTCATAATCTCGCGCCATAATTGTCCTTCATATTCTCATCGCGATGAATTCAATGGTTGTCGGCTATTTCGATCCGGCACCGAGATTGCTGGCTTTCCAGCTAAGATGTTCGCTCGTTCCATTTCAGGGTCTCAACAATCGACTCCCTATGCTACTGACCACTCAGCGCCGCGAAACACCCCGCTCCAGGATGCCGCCGAATTCCTCCCTCGCGCGGTCCGCGGCCTGCATCGTCGCTGGCGGCGCGAGCGTCGCCGTCGCGCCGTGGGCCGCGCCTACGACATGGCGCTCGAAGTGGCGCGTCTTGTACCCGCGCCCTCGCGCGTGCTCGACGTGGGCTGCGGCAACGGATTCATAGCACACCACCTGACCGCCATGCTCGGCGTGCCAGTCCTGGGAATAGATTTGGCGAAACGCACCACCGCGCCTATAGAATACCTCCGTTACGACGGCCAGCGCCTTCCGGTCGCGAACCAATGCTTCGATACGGTCTTGCTCTGCTACGTGCTGCATCACGCGCAGGACTTCGGCTTGATCATGAGTGAGGTGCGGCGCGTCTTGCGCCATGGTGGTCTCGTCGTAGTCTACGAAGACATCCCGTGTTGCTGGTTGGATCGCGTGGTGTGCTGGATTCATAACCGCCAGTGGCAACACCGCACAGGCCCGTGCACCTTCCGACCCGCGCCCATGTGGCGCACGCTGTTCAATGCGGCCGGCTTCGAGATCGTCGCTGAGCGCCCACTCTCGCGCTGGCGCAATCTCACTCATCCCGTTTGCCGGAGGTTCTATTTGCTGAAGCAAGTTGATACGAGAACAAACGCGCCAGAGAGAACACCAGCGGCCCACGCTGATTGCCCGACCCAAGCTGAGCAATTATCAGGTTCTACAAGCGAGCGCGCGTTCCAACCAGAACGGCACTTAGCTTTCTAGCTTGGCGGCCAGGCTGAAGTTGGATTATTCTTGCCATTAGAAGCAAATCAATCGTTATTTAGGAGAGGGCCATGGCCAGACTCGAAACCGCGTTAACCGTCGAACAGATTTTAGATAGCCTGCGACAGCTTTCTGACCAGGAACAGCGGGCTCTTGCTGCCGCCGTCGTGAACGATCAGAAACTGGAAGCGCTCATAGAAGAGTTGGACGACCATCTGACCTGCGAACGCGCTGCCGAAGAAGGATCAGCGCAGCCATTCACGCCGGAGGAATTGGCCGGCCTATGAACTATGAGCTGCTGCAACTCCCACAGGCCAAGCGGCAGTTACGCCACCTGCGAAAGACTCACCATCCGCTAACCAACCCGATCATCGAAGCAATCAAGTCTCTCGCTGAAAACCCGCGTCCGTCAAAATCTGAGAAGCTGGTGAACCGCCCGGAATGGCGCATCAGAGTTGGAGACTACCGTGTGCTGTACCTAAGGCGATCGAGGATGAGACCTAAGCGTTTTCGTAATGAATATTCGTTTCCGTAATGAAGTTTACTTTTGAGACTTTCTCGCAAGGAGGCCGGTATTTGATCCGGTATAGCACCCACTAACGTCGCTTCATATTTCTCGTAATCCGATTGGGAGACATATTTATCTTCGCCCAATCCTCGATGATAACTTTCGAGAGCTTGCATTAGAAACAAGAAAGTCGACTCGCTGTAAAGGTGAGTGTTATAGACCGTCGCAAAGAATAATGCGTGTACCGTCGCAAGTCGCTCTCTGTTTTTGAACCACAAGGCGAATGTGCTGCCAATCTTCTGCTCGCGTGGGGAAGAACGTCTTGCAGCGTGCTGTAGTCGGCCTTTGGTTTGCTGCGGCAAACAAAGCTTACTTCTTTGGGTTTTCCGGGCGCGGTTACGCTGACGCCCTGCGTGCTAATCGCCGGTTTCTCTTCGCCGTTGTAATCATCGAAGATCTGATACTCGTAGCCGTCGATATTGAAATTGATTTCAGTCAGGTCAACCTGATAGCGAAAATAGTGTGAGTAGCGAAACATTTGCTGGGTTCCCTGCCGCGACTTTGGAAACTCAAGCTCGACCTTGCCGGGCAGGCCAAATCGGTACTGCAAGTAGCCGCGCTCCTTATCAAGATCACGCGACGCGCACAGTGATACGATTTTCGCAGGAAGTTTCGCCGCACGTTTGACCGGGCAACTGAAAATAATGTGTTCATCCTTCGCGCAGAGTGAGTTCGCTTGCAGCGCGCTGACGGCGGGTTTATCGCTCGTTTGCGACTGAAGCGGAGTCGCGAACGGGACGGCGAAACAGCTACACAACAGAACGAGAGCGAATACCGCAAAGCGCATTTACCTTCCTCCAGGTAACGTCGTATCCCTGATGCAAAAGCTTTCGCGTCTTCATTGGGAAAATCAGCGCGCAAACGGGACGGGATAGATCTTTGAGATGGTTAAGCGAAATTGCAAAGGGGCCGGCGTCCGGCGCAGGCCGAGCGAAAACACCAAGGTCTTGCTTGCTGCTTACTCCGTCAGACGCATGCTCTGTAGATTAAAGCCGCCTTCTGAGGTAGCGCCTTCGATGCCGAATTACGTAGGGCCGGCGATAGTAACGCCGTCGAATGACATACGCACGCCGATAGCGCGGGCGGTAGTAGCGCCTTCTCAATTGCATGAACAGTGGAACCGCGACATTCCCGCCGGTAAGTTGCCTTGCTTTGCCGGCTTCCCCGATTGTCCCTCGTGCGCTCGCGAAGACTGGGAGACCTAACAAGAAAGTTGCAAGCAAGATTGCGATCAAGATTCTCTTCATTTCAAATTCTCCTGGTGTCGTCACTTGTCACTTGTCACTCGTCACTGAATTAGAGCCGGGACTCGTCCCGGCGCGCCGGCAGAACTAGAGCTGTGCCTAAACTTCGTCTACCTTTGCCGCTGCCGCGGATCAAGATACTCGCGCAGGCCGTCGCCGATGAAGTTAAATGCTAACACAGTTAACGCGATCGCGATGCCGGGAAAAATCAACGCGTGCGGCGCGGCCTGAAGGGTTGACAGGTCGCGCGCCTCTTCAATCATCACCCCCCAGGATGGCGCCGGCGGCGGCACACCCAATCCGAGAAATGAAAGGGCCGCCTCCGCCAACACTGCGCCCGCCATTCCTAAACTCGCCTGCACAATCAGCGGCTGGATCGCGTTGGGCAGAATATGAATCAAAAGTATGCGCGTGTCACTCGCGCCGAGAGCGCGCGCGGCCTGCACGAAATCGTATTCACGGACCTTCAGCACCTGGCCGCGAATCAAACGCGCGTATCCGACCCAACCGATGATGCACAGCGCCAGGATCAATCTGTTCAATCCCGCTCCAAGAAACGCCACCATCGCGATCGCCAGCAGCAAACCAGGGAACGCGAGAAAGACGTTGAACACGTAACCGGAAATGAACCGGTCGATCCAGCCTCCGTAATAGCCCGCCAACGCGCCCAGAACGGTCCCGACCAGGGCAGAAACGGTGACGACAACAATGCCCACTTGCAGCGAGATGCGCGCGCCGAAAACAACCCGCGAAAAAATATCGCGACCCGTAGCATCAGTTCCAAACCAGTGACGGGCATTCGGTGAAAGATAGCGAATCGAAAGGTCTGTGGCGCCAACATCGTGCGTGGCCACCCACGGCGCAAAGATTGCGACGATAACGAGTACAACGACGATGATTAAGCCGATGATGGTAAGACGATTCATAGTTACAACAGGGACGAGTGACAAGTGACGAGTCACAAGCGTCACCGTAATCGCAAGAGTCGAAATACTAACGGCCCTGGAGCTTTCTGCGTAATCCGTTAAGCATTTTTCTCAATTCCAGCAGAAGACCGAAAAGTGGTTCCGCTTCTGAGGCGGAGCAATAAGCAAGGTCAATGGCAATATTAAGTTGGGTGTCGAGCTCGGCAACTGAGCCCTCAGCGTGTGATAGGAATTGTATGAACTCACCGGTTGAATGACGTGCTTGCCCTTCAGCTATGTTAGATGGCACAGATACGGCGGCACGGCGCATTTGTGAAACCAGACCAAACTTTTCATCAACGGGAAACTGACTTGTAAGCGTGTAGACTCCCCTGACGGCCAGCATTGCCTTTTGCCAGACAAGCAAGTCTTTGTAACCGCGCGGCTTTGTCTTTTCACTTGTCACTTGTCACTCGTCACTGAATTCTAATCCGCGGATCGAGCCAACGATAGACCATGTCAGTCAGCGTGTTGGCGATGATGTAGGTCACGCTGATAATCAGGACGCATCCCTGCACGACGCGGTAATCGCGTTTGGCGATTCCATCTTCGACCAGCAACAGGCCAAGACCAGGCCAGCCAAAAATCTTTTCAGTAATGATTGCTCCGGCCAGCAGCACACCAAGTTGCAGGCCGAGAATAGTGACCACCGGAATCAGTCCGTTCTTCAGCACATGTTTGTAAATGACTTTTCTTTCGCTCAAGCCCTTCGCGCGCGCCGTGCGCACGTAGTCTTCGCTTAATTCTTCGATCACTGAAGAACGCACCATGCGCGTAAGAATGGCGGAAAGCGCCGCGCCAAGTGTGAACGACGGCAGAATGATGTCGCTCCAATCAAACCGACCAGAGGGAGCAAGCCAGCCGAGTTTGACCGCGAACACATAAACCAACATTGGGCCGATAACAAAGCTCGGCAGGCTGATCCCGAGCAGCGCCGCAACCGAAGCAGTGTTGTCAATCCACGTGCCTCGATTCGTTCCCGCGACGACGCCAAGCGGAATCGCGATCGCCACGGCGATCAGCAACGCCACAATCGCCAGCTCTATAGTGGCCGGGTAGCGTTCGAAAATAAGATCGACAATCGGGCGGTCGTTTCGAAATGAAAGACCGAGATCGCCATGGAAAATGCCGCGCCAGTAATCAGTGTAGCGATTGTCGGCGCCGTGCCACTGGAAATGTCTGTCACCGCTGGCGTCCTGCGGAAACGAGAAGAAGAAGGGCGGGCGATCGAGGCCGTGCTTTTGCCGGAACTGCGCGAACTGCTCGGGTGTGGCCTGTTCGCCCAGAACGGCGACGGCCGGATCGCCGGGCACGAGTTCAATCAGCAGCGTGACGAGCGAGACGACAGTCCAAACGACGAGCAAAAGGATTGCAATGCGGCGCAGCGCCCCGAGCGTTTTGTGCTTTGTGGTCGAGCGCACCTGTGCGAGTCTCAGTCAGGAATTGGAAGAGCGCGCGAATGATAGCATGCAGCACAGAGTCTAGTCTGTGTGCAACCGTTGACTGAACGTATGACGAAAGAATAACAAACCGAAGTCGGTTCTACTCAGCGAGGGCATTCTGAATTTGTGTGCGTGATGACGGAACCAAATCGAAGTTGGTATTCCGCGGAAGTGATGAAGGAACAAACCATCGCGTGCGCAACGTTCGTGTCGTAGAGCGGAAAGCGGTTCAACTGACCCAGCCAGAAGTTGTAGCCATTCTGGTCGGGATCGCGGCGCAAATAACCATAGTACTGCATCAAGACGAAGGATGGATTGTACATGGCCTGTTTGTATTGCTCGTGCTCGATGACTTTGCGAAAGACGCTGGGGCGTGTCTCTGTTCCCGCGTTAAGTCCGGCAACCAGCGCATCGCGGTCGGCTTGAGGCAGAGTCACCCCCGCATAGTCTTTGACGTATTTGAAGAGCAGATCGACATACTCCGCATCCGCGCGTCCCCAGCTCACCGTCACCCGATCTTCGTCGAAGTATTGCTGGATGTACGCCTGTTTGTTAGCTTCCAGTTTCGCTGCCGCGTCCGGCTGGCCGAGCGCGCCAGATTCAATCGTCTGAATGTCGCGCACGATCGCTGGAAAATTGAAAGCAGAGTAGGGCGGATTTAGCAGCTTGAACCGAATGACGAAGAAGCCAGTCTCCTGAAATTCCGGCTCGATAAAATAAGCCGTGCTGACACCGATACGCCGGTTGTTTGTGCACTGCGACTCGCCGCCGCAGCGCATAATTTCATTCGTCCAATAATCCCATCCGCCCTGGTCCGGCTCCCGATTTAGAAAGTCGACGTACTGCATGCGGACGAAGTAACGTGCGTCGTCAATCGGGTTCATGGCTCGCGGCGCGGTGTCTCTGTCCAAAACCGTGACGGCCGCTTCCTTGATGGCGCCAACGAACGTAGCATTCCCTTCATTGTCGGACAGCATGATCTTGAATGACAGATTCCCCTGCACGTAGCCGTTGTCCGTTAGCGCAATCGAGATCGTCTTCGAGGCTTCGCCCGGCGCAAAACGCAGTGTGCCAAGCGCTGGGGCATAATTGTGTTTCACGTTGGCGGTGCCTTCTTCGGTGTGATAGAAACAGGAGGCAACATCGTTGAGATTTCCATTGCGTGTCACGGTGATGGGGATGGTACCGGCATCCTCGTAGGCGCTATAGGAAGGCGCGCTGAAACCGACCACGCTGGGCGCGAAATTGGGCGGCGACAAGAGCGGCTGCCAGTCGGCGCTAACATCAAAAAATACGTACTCAGTAGTATTGAAGTCATATTTACCGCGATTCGAGACGTTAACCTGATTGCTGCCGTCGGCGTTCATCACAATGATCGCTCTTCCGCGATCGATATTTTTCCTGTTGTCGTCAACGGTACCGAGGTCCACGCTGAACACAATCTTCGTTCCGTCCGGTGACCATCTTGGCAAGAATTGTAAGCCGCCTCTGTTCTGGTCGTTTGTCAATTGCTGCTCGTTAGTGCCGTCGGGGTTCACCACAAACATCTCTAAGCAATTCACATTAAAACAATCCCTCGTTCCGTTGAAGTCGCGGGAACCAACAAATAGAATCTTCGTACCATCAGGCGACCAAGCGGGTTCCAGGTCATAGTAAAACAGAGGATTACTGGTGTTGTGCATCTCGGTAATCTTTCTTTGGTTGCTGCCATCCGCATTCATTACCCAGTTCCTGCTATGGCCGCCATTGGGGTCTGTCCTGTTGCTCTGGTACGCGATCTGGCTGCCGTCGGGTGACCACGTGGGATACCCATTGTAAACATCTATTGAGTCCTGCGTTAACTTAGTTGTATTAGTACCGTCGGAATTGACAACATAAATGTTCGTGCTTGGTCTTGCGGGCTCGACCACGAAATGAGCCCCGGCATCAAACGCAAACCTTGTCCCGTCTGGGGACCACGACAGCGATCCTATCTCGGGCAGAGTTTCCTGTATCCCATCGACTAGAATGCGTTTCACATTGCTGCCGTCGGCGTTCATGACGTAAATGGAACGCCCACAATCGACACTGTTAGGTCCCCCGCAATGTCGATTACTGGTAAAAGCGATCTTCGTTCCGTCGGGCGACCAAGTCGGACGGTCGTCATAGACGTGAGTGAAAATCGGAAGGTTTCCACCGCGCACCGTGCCATCCGTCAAACGGGTCGGGCTGCTGCCGTCAGGATTCATTGTCCAGATGCTTAGAGCCGAGTTATGGCGGTCACTGGTGAAGACGAGTTTGCCGTTGTATCTGCCTTTCGCTGGTGTAGGCGTCGGCGTAGCTACCGCAATGAAATAGGGTTCGTTGGATGCGGACGCTCGAACGAATAGCGTGATTGATCTGATTAAGGTTAAGCTTGTCGAGATCGAGCAGAAGATCGACACCGCCAATAGCAACTTACACTGTATTCTGCGTGTCCTGCTCATTACTGCCTTGTTTCTGCCCCGAGAATAGCAGAGAAGATTTCTTTTACTTGATTCGGATGAGTGCTTTATTACTCGCTACCCCACGCAAGGAGATGGTTACCCAGATGTCTCCGTTATTTTGTAATTCGTCGGGAAGTTTGACGGTAACTTGTGTTATCCAAGTGAAGTTTGGGACCTCATTGATAGCCTCAACAGGCAATGCGAGGATTCTAGATTGAGAATCTTCAGCCTGAGCCGTGATGGCTGAAGGCCCTTGGTCGGTCTTCAACTCCAGATTGTAAGCGAAGAGGGTTACACGCGTGCGTTGATCCGAACTGAAGTTTTGCGACGACATATCAGAGAACGGTTCGCTCAGCAACGTTACGGAATCAAGAGCCGCAGCCCTTCCGGTATTTTGATTGGTGAGCAGTATTGGGGGAGGCGGTGGGCTTACGGGTGTCAGAGTCACATCGATCCGTTGGTAGTAAAGACTCGTGAACCCCTCAAACCCCGAATCTGTGCCTACTAGAAGCCACAGCTCTCCTCTCGAGTTGGCATTGACGAGCGTCGTATGTTGATGAGTCCGTTGAATGGAGATGTATGGCTTCGGGGCCGAGTCGCATGGTGTTCCGTTGCCTATGGTCCCGGTAACCGAAGTTGCCACGCCACCCTGGCTTTGCACGCCGATATCAACGTTCATTCGCAAGTAAGAAAATAGGGGGCTGGTGTCAAGCAGCGCCCGCGGCTCGCCCGGTGATGCCCCGGCCTTCAGGAATACACTGTCGCCTGGGCTACCTCCAATTCCAACACACCCACTTTGCTCGTTCGAGGCGAACACGAGCGTGAAATTAACCTGGTATGCCTGTCCGGCGACCATACCATCAGTAGGATCGAGACGGCGCTTCATAAACATGAACAGATCGTCGGAGTGGTTATTTCCCTGAATGTAGAAGCCGGTTCCGCTGACGCCTAGCTCGGGCGGCAAGCTCCGCAGCTCAGCCTTCAGTTGGTAGAAACCATCTTTATCCGTAGATGGCGGGTAGTCGGCGAAACCCGCTTGCCATCCCAGCGCGCCGTTACGGAAATCGAAAGTCTTTGATACCACAGAGCCATTCTCTTGTGCGACGGAAACGGAAACGAAAGCCGTGAGAATGAGAGCTAAGGTTAAGCTAAGTGATCGACAGAACACATACCCACGTACCCTTGATTTCGCGATCGAACCCATAATGATTTTGTAGGCAGTCGATCTTTGCAATCTGAAAATTACGAGGTTAAGCGGTAGAGTAACAGTGTGTCGCCGATCTATCGAAGCCTGAAAATATTTGGCGAAACTCATTACTCCACCACTGCATCAGCGGTCATCAACCGCGATAAACTGGCTTCACTTCCCTTAGTCCACGCACCGTTTTACGGCTGACCGAATCGTTGGCGATATTCGCCTGCAGATCCAGGGTCGCCGATGAACGCGTCAATTAACGCGGTCTTGCCTGCTTCGCTGGCCGGGCTGCCGTACTGGTTCAAGATGCTCAACCAGAATTGAAAGCCCGGGTCGCTGTCGGGCACCGAGCGCCGCAGATACGCCTCGTAACACTTGTGCACGAACAGCGAATTGTCGTTAAAAGCCGACGGATAGGCGGCTCGAAAGAACTCCTTCGAGACCAGCGCGCGCTGGGTCCGAGTACACTGGTTATTGCCATTAATTCCCACGTTGCAGTTGGGGCCCAGAGGTCCTGTGATCTGCTGCGTCCAGAAATCCAGGCCGCCTTCGTCCGGATCATAAAGCAGAAAATCACCGTACTGCTGCCAAGTGAAGAACCGTTGGTTGTCAACCGGATCCGTTGTAGTGGGAAGGGTCCCGGTCCAAAGCAAGCGATTCGGTGTCCCGCCAGGGATGTTGCTCAGCTTGAGTAGGCCCGTATTGCTGTCCATGAACCGGACTACCCTGTCGGGACAAGTCGATACCGCCCCGCCAGATGTTGACGCAGGTCCTTGAATTGGGTTGGCAGAGCAGTTGGACATGCCGGTGCGACCTTCGAGATATAGACCGGTCCCTCCGGCAGCATGCGGCGAGGCCATGGACGTTCCTGAGATTGTGAGCGTGTCCGTGTCACTGCCCTTCCATGCTGAGGTGATGTTGACACCCGGAGCAAAGAGATCTGTCAGTGACCCGAAGTTCGAGAATGACGCCCTGCTGTCGAAAATGTCCGTCGCCCCAACAGTCAGTGCAGCCGCCACATGGGCTGGCGATGTATTAATTAAATCAACGCCGTCGTTTCCTGCGGCGACCACAAATGTCACACCAGCATTGATCGCGCTAGTTACGGTGTTGTCAATTGAAGGGTTAGACGGTCCACCGAGACTCATGTTGGCTACAGCCGGGACAGAAGAGTTGGCGTTGTGATCATTCGTTACCCAATTAACCCCATTGTTAATCGCGTCGGTGGGGCATAGTCCCCTTCCAAGAAAGTCCGTAAAGCAGACTTTGACTGAACGAATGGTCGCGGCTTTAGCCACGCCGTAGGTCGTTCCCCCAAAAGTGCCGGCAACATGGGTGCCGTGTCCGTTGCAGTCATTGTTCTGGCTGCTAACAACGCAAATGTCAGAGTATTGACCGGCGATGAAATCGGCAGCGATAGAAGCACGTCCACCAAAATCAACATGACTAGCACGGATGCCCGTGTCGATCACATATGCTCTGACGCCAGAGCCTGTTGCGTTGTAAACGTACTGATTGTCGAGAGGCAACGACATCTGGTCGATGCGATCCAAGCCCCACGATGGTGGGTTAGGCTGGACCGTCGATAGTTGAATCAGTCCCACCTCTTCAACCCACTTGACTTGTGGGTTTTGACTGATCGCGATAGCCGCCGCTTCGTTAGGTAGCTCAATCGAAAAGCCTTTGAGCGCGGTTTCGTAAATGAAGCCAACTCTCCCAGCGTAAATTTGCGCGAGACTATTGGCGATTGCAGTTACCTGCGCTCGCCGCGTCGCGAGTGCGGCTTGATCGGAAACTAGATCGTCGCTCAGCACGACGATGTACTTGTTTGGAATGGGATTCTGGATCTTGACAAACTTCGTTGGCGGGACCAGTGAACGCTGTTGTGGACGTGGCCGTGAAGCCACGAGCGGTGAAAACTCGGGCGGATAGAATATCCTGTCACCTACCGTTGACTGCCCTATCGTTGACATCGGAACAAACGCGAGGGCAAGGATGCTCATCGCGACGAAACAAATCTTGATGCTTTTCATGGTGACCCTCCTTTTGAGTCTTTCTAAGGTTGAGCCACCACCGCACTTTGCGTTAGGATACAGTTGCGTGATGCATCTCTGGCGCAGAAGGTGCGGCGGAGGCTGTATTGCCAAAAGGCTCCAGCGCCGCCTGCAAGCGGCACTGGAGCCTCGTTATATCTAATGAAAGGTTCTCGAACCAGCAGCTAGACGAAAGCCGCTTCAGTAAACCCCGACCTCCGAAAGTAAAGTCGCCTTCCCGATTTGAACTGCTTCGGGGCAGCATGGCCGATCCTTTGATGGAAGTTTAAAGATACAAACGAGTCGAGACTTGCGTTTGGGAGAACAAATGCATTCTACGCCCGTTGTGTGGGATGTCAAGCGGTAACTCTTGGACGAGTGATGTTTATGTTCACGTGCACGAGATCTTGGGCAAGAGAACCGGCACTTATTCTCTTGAGATATTAGCCAGTCTCCTGCACTTACTCCGCAGCCGATTACTTTAGGACAAGCAGGAGTAACGCTCTCTAGACGCTGATGATCTCGTGCTCTTTCCTTTTTGATGGTTCCTGGATCCGAGTGATTTCGGTTTTGGTGAGTTTTTGAATCTGCTCGAGCCCTCGCGTTCGTTGTCTTCGGAAATCCCTTTCTCGTTGAGCATCTTCCAAACCCGTTCGCGTCACGACGAACGTTGCGAATTGCCGGATGATGACCTTCACCGATTTGCGTCGGGGTCGGGCAGAGATTTCAGCCTGACTATGCAACTGCTATAAAAAGTTGTAGTCCGCGAGGACCAGCTTCTAGGACTTCACGCGGCCCCGACAACCACGCGCTGTCACTGAAAGCCCGTCCCGCGGACTACGCTTGATGGCTGCACGTTGCGCACTTTGCACGAACAACCAATCTCTACTGCAGTCGCTGCGGCTTCTTCCCGAGATGGAGTGCCGCAATCCCTCCAGTCAGATTCTTATACTCAACCTCCTCAAACCCAATCGTGCGCATCAGCGCAGCAAGTTGTTTCTGATCCGGAAATCTTGAAACCGAATCAGGCAGATACTGGTACGCGCTTCTCGACCCACTCACAATGCCACCCAGCAACGGCAGCACTGTGCTGAAATAGAGCTGAAACGCGGCGCGAAACCCGGGGGCGATCGGTTTTGAAAACTCGAGCACCGCCGCTTTGCCGCCAGGTTTCAAAACTCGTAGCAACTCTCTTAGTCCGCCATCGGTGCTGGAGAAATTTCGCAGCCCAAACGCGATCGTTACCCCATTAAAGGAGTCGTCGCGGAATGGCAGACTCAATGCATCGCCTTCGACAAATGAAATCGCCGCCTCGCGCCTCGACGCTTTTCGCGCCGCAAGCTCCAGCATTGGCCGGCAGAAATCAGTGCCGACGACTTGAGCATCCGTCAATTCAAACAACGTAAGAGCCAGATCGCCCGTGCCGCAAGCGACATCCAGAACCCGGGCTTCGCCAACTTCCAGATCGCCACGCAGTTCGCTAGCGACTCTTCGCCGCCACCTCTTGTCCATATTCCCGGACAGGAGATGGTTCAAAAGATCATACCGAGCGGAGACCTTCGCGAACATTTCGCGCACGCGATTCGCGTGCTCCTTCTCGGATGCGCTTCTATTGCTAGACACAGTCTTGCGGATGTGGTTTAAGGTTTGGTTGCAGCCGCATTGCGAAACATTTGTGATTAGTCAGGTTTTGGCGCCGGCTTCGTGGTCTTTATGAGTGGGTTCGTGTTTTTCGGCGTAACAAGAATCGGCGTACGCTTCCTCGTTTGTGGCGCCGCGTTTGTCGTCGATGTCGTCGATTTCTGTTCTTGCGCTTTGGGTGTAGCAACTTCTCCCATTACTTCAATCTTTTGCGTCGGAGCTAACTCGGCCTTGAGCTGATCGGCGTTGCCGACCACAACTGAGGCAGTTGGCACTTCGCGAAAGAGACGGATCGCCACGCGTTGCAGATCTGCGAGTGATACGGCATTCGAGGCGCGCATCTGTTCGTCAACGGACGGCAGGGAGTAGGTGTCGATGTCCAACCAAACATCGGCCATCGTATCAGTGGTAGAAAGCCGCGCGTTGATGACCACCAGCGCGTTGCTCTTCGCCATCTCCAGTTCGTTTGCAGAAACGGGAGAGCTAATAAGCGACTGCAAAACACTCCGAGCTGCTTCCAACGTCTTCGCTGCGGAAGTATTGTCTACTGACGCGGCCATCACGAAAACTCCGGGCAAGAAGTGCGCCTCCTGTCGCACGAAAAACGAGCCCTTGTTCAAGTCTGGAAAGAGCTTCTGCCAGCGATCGCGAGCAACAACGGTCAGGAGAGTCGCCGCAAAGTAATCATGATCGGAACGCGCAACGCCGCGCGTAGCAAGTCTGACTTCCGCTGTTTGCGGCCCCGGCGAATTCACAATCAGGACGCGAGGGTCGGGTAGATCAGGCTGGCGGAAAGTTGCCGGTACGATCTGCTCACTCTTGCGCCAGCCGCCCAGAAGCTGCCTTAGCGCTCGCATGGCACGACGCTGATCCACGCCACCGACTATCACGAGCGTCGCATTATTAGGATTAAGAAACCGGTCGCGGGCGAGCATCAGATCGGCGCGTTCAACTCGCGCAAGGCTTTCGGCGGTCCCGCCAACCGGATGTGCGTAAGGGAAACTTCCGAACAGTCGAGCCGCAAGTGACCAGTCAGCGACGTCCGCCGCCGGATGTTTCGTATCGCCCAGCGCTTTTATCCTTGCCTCGCGCAGCTTAGCAACGTTCTGCGGCGTCAGCGGTGTGGTCACTAGCGCGCCGCGCAGAATGTCGACGATGCGATCGTAATCGTTCGCACGACCTTGTAGGGTGATATCGATTGAGTCGTAATCAGTGTCGACCTTCAGTTGTCCGCCCATTTCTTCCGTGAAATACTCGTGCGTTGCCGCATCGGGGAAAAGGACGTCTCCCAATAAAGCCATCGTGCCGGCCTTCCCCGCCATATCAAAAGCAGCGCCGCTATGTATGCGCAGCTTTAGCAAAACGTTCTGGTCGCCTGGACGTGACCAGAGCAGGATACGCAGACCATTCAACAACTGGTCGCGGTGCGGCTCGGACGTCTGGGCGAAAGCGGCTTGCGTATGCAAGCTGGTGACCAGACAGACCAGGGCAACAGTGAATGCGTTTTTGCCTGTGCGACGAAGTGCGTTTACTGTGTTCATAGAATTCTTCATCCGGCAAGCGGCAGCGACCGCGCGTCGAAGGCTGAATGAATCCTGCCGCGAATCAAGGAAAACGGAACAAAAACATCTTAGATGCGAGACAATAGCTCGTCAACCGTTTGCCCCTTAACTGCATCCAACCGTTCGATTCGAGGACGAGGCGGCTGCCGGCAATCTGTCTGCCTAATGAAAACTAAACGGTAGTATAATCCCGAGGTTGGATGCGGTATTTGATAGGCCTCGGGCTGCGGTAATAGAAAAAGTTAAGTGAAACGCCGTATCTTTTAGCTGTTTGGCGGTAATACTCGTAGGAGCGAGTCCTACAGGATCGAGTGCTTGTTTGCCAGATAGGATAACAGACGAACTTTTGCTTGCAAGGGCAGGAGCCGGCGATCAAGCAGCTTTTCTCCTCCTGTATGAGCGCCATCGGAATTCGATCTTTCGGTTCTTGTATCGGCTTTTGGGATCTATCGAAATGGCCGAAGATATTACGCACGATTGTTTCTTAAGCTTGATTAAGAAGCCTGAGAATTTTAATCCCGCACGAGCTTCGTTGCGGACCTATCTCTACTCGGCCGCAAGAAACCTGGCCATGAAACACTTTCGCAATTCGGGCCGGGAAGCCGCTCTCGACGACCTGATCGAGGAGCCACCAATTCCCAAGAGGCAAGAGCCACTGCGCAGACTGCTCGACGACGAGTTGACTGCCAAGGTGAGAGAGGCGGTATCGAACCTGCCTCCGCTGCAACGTGAGGCGTTAGTCCTCTTTGAGTATGAGGAGTTGCCATTGAGCGAGATTGCCACCGTCGTGGGAACCGACGTTGGCGTCGTCAAGTCGCGGTTGCATCGGGCCCGCGAGCGGCTGAGGGATTCGCTCGCGCCATATTTGAATAGTAACCCGGACTTTGTTACTTTGGAGAAGGCTTGAAATGAGCAATAATGAGCCACAGGAGCAGTTCGTATCGGAAGATGAGCTTAGAGAGTTGCTGGAGCGTTGGCAAGCGCCCGGGCCTTCCAGGTCGCTCGACAAGCGGGTCGCCTCGAGTTATCTCAGGGAGATAAGCGCGGCAATCGCTCCAGGAAATTCAATACTGCTTCCGCAAGGAAATCACGAGGTAGTAACGATGAAGTTTTGTTCTATGTGTCAGGACGAGTTCGCGGACAAATTCAGTTTCTGTCCCGTTGATGGCACACCGCTGAGCCTGGTTGTCGCGCAACCCGAAGAATCTGTTGTAACCGCCGTCCCTGACAACGGCGGGGCCGGTGTAACTCACGAGCCAGAGGCTGTGTTTGCGAGCGCACCGGCTTCCGTGGGGGCCAGTGCTTCGTCGGGTCTGGCGCCGCGTGGCGAATATCATCTGACAATTATGGATGATGTGGGTCTGGCGCGTCGCCTGGCTAACGAGTTGAAGGATGTGGCTCACGAGTACGAGCTGACGTGGCCCGAGTTCAGGCGCGATCCGATCGGCTTTATCAAGCGGTCCGCGCAGGGCTACGGGCAAATGGCCGGGCGCGCCTTCGCTAACCGCAATGTGACCATTGCGTTGTTGGGCGCTGTATTAGCGATGGCCGCGCTGGTGGGGGGCGTCACTTTAATGGATCGCACACAGTCCGCCTGGGCTCCGCGTCTAGCGCTGGCGATTTTTGCGCTCGCTGCCGTTTGCGCCCTCATAGGCATACTCGCAACCTGGCTGGGCGCCCAATCGTCAGATGCCAAGCCGGCGGTCGCGGGAATCGTGTCTGCGTTTGGGGTCTTCTTTGTGCTGGTGGGAGGGATTCTTCTTTTAGGTCTAATCCCACACGGAAATGCCCAGAATGAACAGCGTGACAACGACTTTGTCGTCCAGCAGATGATCGATATTCCCGAGAATCAGCCGACGCCTGATCCTGGCACTGCAGGTATGGCCAAAGGTTCTGGCGGTGGCAGCAAGCCCAAACAAGAGAAGGCCGCCGGCGGCGGTGGCGGCGGACGTGAAGAGCAGAAACCGGCTTCGACCGGCAAGCCGCCTCAGGCAGATCTACGTATACCTCAAGTCGTTGCGCCGGATCCTCATCCGCCTGTAATTAAGAATCCGGTGTTGCCGGTAGCAGCAAGCTTGGATGCGGACCCGAAGTTGTTCCCGCCCGACCCGCGCAATCTTCCTTACGGCGATCCAAAATCAAAGAGCACTAATCCCTCGTCAGGTCCAGGCACAGGTAACGGCATCGGCACCGGAACCGGTGGCGGCGTCGGACCCGGTCAAGGCGGTGGATATGGTCCAGGTCGTGGCGGTAACACCGGCGGCGGAGACAGGAACGAAGGTGGTGGTGGCCCGGGCGGCGGCGGAGGCGGCACCGATTACAATCGTGTCTTCAACGGAAGGGATGTCACACAAAAAGCGCGCGTGCTCGAGAAGCCCGAGCCAACGTATACCGAATCAGCGCGCAAGAATCAGATTACTGGCACGGTTATTCTGAGCGTAGTGTTTACTTCGGGAGGACAGGTGACCCAGATTCGCGCAGTTAAGGAACTGCCTGACGGGTTTACAGAGAAAG
>JBGQJU010000054.1:0-38352 GCA_041499185.1 Pyrinomonadaceae bacterium
CATCGCGCACTGTCCGTCCCGCTTCCACTGCTTTCAAGATCGCGATGATCTGATGTTCACTATATTTGCTCTTCCGCATTCAGGCCTCCTGGCGTCATACTCGCCCGGAAACCTCTAGTTTTCAATGGCCCGGTTTTTGGGAGGGTTACACGTTCTCCTCGTTGCTCGGCCACGACGCCGACGGGCTGAACAGTAATCCGCACGCGCTCATGCTCTTGGAGCGTGTCGAGGGGTTTTAGGGGTTTGAGAACTCCCGACTCATAGATCGCTTCTACGGTGATGCCCATACATGAGCGCTACCTTTATTACTATACGTTTCGAGAAGTTGTGCCAGCAAGAGACTGGCTGGTGACCGCTTCGGAATGCTCGCGCCGATGGCCCACTGCGACGTGCCGGCGGCTGCGATATCTGTGAACATTGTAGCTATTCGAAATGTTTCTAGGGGAAAGGCGGGGGCCAACAGAATGACTAAGACAGAATTCGATTAACCGATTTCAGTTGATGCCTCTACCTCATGCCGGCCCGTAAGACAGACACAAAGCAATCCAAGCCTCGCACGACTCCAGCGCGGCAACCACTCATATCGAACGGCTTTCGCAAAGTCACCACCAAACGCCCCTGCCGCATTTGCCATAAACCCGACTGGTGCGGCTACTCCACCGACGAGCGCACTTCAATCTGCATGCGCATCAGCGATGGCGCCAAAGGCACGGCTCGTAATGGCGGCAACATTCACGTTCATAACGATTTTCCACCAAACAGCAGTCCACGAATGAAAACTAAGCCGGCTCCGCCCTCAATCGAGATCGCGCCAGTCGAGATCCGCGACGCCGTTTACCGCGAACTCATTCGCATCTCCCCAGCGCAGAAATATTATCCTCACCTGGTAGACGGCCCGGACGGACTGCTATCCAGAGGACTGCTGGAACGAGAAACACACAACTACGGCGCTCTGCCTCCTTCGCAGAAAGAACGCGCCCAGCTCGCCCCGCAACTTCGGAAGTTTGTTATCGACAAATTTCCCGAATACGGACTCCGCTATTCATACGCTGGCGTCGTCGGCATACCCGGGTTCTGGCAAGATGCTGACGGCATGGTCCAACTTTGGAAGCCCCGCGAATACAAAATGCCCATGCTCGTTATTCCTTACAAAGACGATCGCGGCCGCATCCAGGCGTGCCAACTTCGCCTTCATAAAGACGACATTCCGGGAGGAGAAAAACGATATCGCTGGCTGGCATCACCGCTCGAGCGCCGCGGCTGTAGCTCCGGCACTCCAATTCATTTTACTTTCAAACCGTCAACTCATCCCAAAGGGAAAACCGTTGTCGTCACCGAAGGGGCTTTGAAAGCAGAAACGCTCGTCAGCCTTAGACCGCAGGTTCGCAGCATCGCTACCAGCGGCGTTAGCTGCTCACACGCAGAAATAATCGAAGCGGCCTGCACCTATAACGCACTGATTGCTGTCGACTCTGACCACAAAACCAATCCAGCCGTTTGCCGGCAACTCGCCAGGCTGATCGCCGCCAGAGAACAAGATGCGGTAAGTCGCAATTTGTCCACTACCACCAAAATAGTCTACTGGGAAGGATACAAAGGAATAGACGACGCCGCTAAAGCGGAAAAGGTGACCTTTACCACTATCTCGATCCCTGAGTGGTACTCAACGCTAACCGGCGAACCCCTGGAAGAAGTCAAAAAGGTCTGGAACGAGATCGGCTACAAACACTTTCTGGAAATCAACGGTTATGGAAAGCCGACTTGACTTTCACCTGCGACTGAATAAAATATCGGGCAACTAGAGCACGGTTCGCGGGGTGAGGACGCTGACCACAGGAAGCTGAATGCTTCCGCTCGATCTTGAGGGGCCGGTCCAAAGCCGGCCTTTCGGTTTTTGAAACAACAACTGCGCAACTTTCGTCAGGTTGGCTCGTGCTGAGATTCCAAGCCCACAACTCGGCATTGGGGCTGAGCGAGAGCCAGACGGATTTTAAGCAGCTTTTCAGGAAGGAGAGCCTGTCCTCACCCCAGCGCGCGGTCTCTGCTCGCAATCGCGAATCACCTAGTCGAAACCGTGACACAACTGCCCTGAGATTTGAAACCTACTCAAGTATTCAACATCCCCACGCTGCCAAAACGGCAACAACCATCCATAGTCAACTTCGTTACCGCCACTTCTTTTACGAAAATCCTTAAGAAAAACGACAAAATCGGAACACACTCCGAGCCCCACAAAGGATGGCACAACACGTGCTTCTAACAACCTCGCCGGAGACCCCGGCTCGTCTGCATCATACAGCGACAACGAGAAGAAGAGCCGATCCACAGGCGCGTCTGACCAATGAGCCTAATAACCAAGAAGACCCGCATTGATGCCAAGCGAGTCGCTGAAATTATCGGCTGCTCTCGAAAAACGGTACTCAACGGCGGCGCCGGCACCGCACAACTCACACGGATTCGTAACGGTTCTCGTCAGATTCGTTTTATTCTTGAAGAAGTAATAGCATTCGCTGAAAAGCAAGAACAGCACGCCCAACGTCGACTACCAAGCCGCACTACCGAACCAGAAACGCGTGGACAGCGACAAGCACTAACATTATAATTTCCTCTTTACCGCACACATTAAAAAGAGCTGTAAGCAATGAAGTACATTCGTAGACAACTTCGAACAACGCTTGCAGCGCGGCAAAAGAAAACCGTAATGAAAAACTTCCATCAGTACACCGGCCCTGGCGGACAAATTCTCCACGGCTATATCCGCCGCTACAAGAATGTTCGGCTCCGCAAGAAAGGCTTCACAACTAGAAGCGAAGCTGAAAAACATCTGCGTCAAGCTATGAACGACATAGACGCAGAAGAACGCGGAGAGATTCGCACAAAGCCGACCACTGCCCAAGAAGCTCTCAATATTTACCGCCGCAACCTAGAAGTACGAGCTCGAGACAAAGGCTATCAATACGCACACAACGTCAGATCCAACTGCAAAGTCATCCAGGACTTTGTGGACCACTTCGGCCCTAACCGACTGATTCGCGAATGCACAGAAACTGATTTACGCGAGTTCTATCAAATACTTTGTTTTCGTCCCACACTTAACAAAAACAGCGCCGGTGTATTCATAGGCCGCATTCAAGGAATGCTCAAAGCCGCACAAAAGGCAAAGCCCGACTTAGTCAACTGGCTGCGCCCGACACTGAAAGTCAACCGCACTCCTGAATTCGAACACCGCGTTGTCGAGCTAACGGAATACGCCACGCTTGTCCACACACTAGTAAATCCACCTTTGGCCCCCTCGCGGCGTAAGGAACGCAAGACGCTATGGCGCGACGCGGGCGATGCAGTGCAGTTACTCCGCTTGACGGGAGGAAGGCTCAACGAGATTGTGCGTATGAGACTCGATCAGTTCATGTGGACTAAAGGCAAACTCCGGTTATACGCATCGAAGACCGAAAACCAACGTGACCTGCCCCTCTGGGATTGCATCAGAGACGTTGCCCAGCGCCGAATCAATGAAGGGCTCACCGACGGCGAGCTACTATTCCCACGCGCAAAAACCGCAACCTTCGACAACGCAATAGCAAGGGCGTGCCGCAAAGCCGCGAAGCTGGCAAATCTCAACTATGGCCGAACCAACGGCTTCACCTGCCACAGCCTCCGCCACACCTTCGTCACTGACATGATGGAGGCAAGCGGAAACAACGTAGCACTCGTCATGTCCTATAGCGGCCACAAGTCGCTTGAGTCGTTCAAAATCTACCTACACGCCCCAGAACAGGGCTGTATACTTACTGATCAGCGCATCGCAAGCGTTGGCCTATTCTTGGCCTCTTTTTCAGGAATGTCGGGAACACAAGGAACACAGGGAACAGAATCAGGGGCTGTTAAACCATTGGAAAAGAAGCAAGTTGCGTCATAGCTTAAACTTAGTTAAAAACCCTGCCCGCTTAGCTCAGTGGTAGAGCACTCGCTTCACACGCGAGGGGTCAGTAGTTCGAATCTACTAGCGGGCACCAACTTCTCTATAATGTAAACGAGAGTTGCAGTCTTGCGAAATGCTGTCGACAGAACGTCGCACTCTTAATCCGCAAGTTGACAACTGTACAAACCAAGAAACCCGCGCAACTTTCGTTTGCGTGGGTTTCACCCTCCGTCATCCTGCTTGTATGCCGCTCAGCAAGTTAATCAGCAGCTCTTTCAGGGTTTTCCCTTCTTCCCGCTGTCCCTGTTGCCCTGATTGCTGTTTGACGGTGGCTTGTCCTTGTCCTTGACGACGACCTTCGGCGGGTCCTTAGGCGGGCGTTTGTTGTCATTGTTGTTCTTCTGCGCAAACGTACCGACAGAGACGAAGCCGATCATCGCCCCTGCCAACAACGTTCGCCTTAAGTTTGTCATCATTTTCAGCCTCCACATGCTGCTTAAAATCGGGCGCATGGGAAGGAGAGAAGAGTCGCGCCAGCCGAAACGGGAGCAACATCAATGCCAGAAGCGATCACTGCCCAGATCATCTCAGTCAGCTTACCAGCACGCGCCGCTTCGGCGCACCCTTTCGGCCGCAATTCGCACCGTATCGTGCAATTAGCGTCTCGCCAGCGATTGCAAGTCCGGCGGTGACTCGCTTCAAGCGGGCCACTTCTTTCAGATGCGCGCCTTTGGTCCGTAGCCTTTGAAATGTGAACGATTACCGCCGCACAGTGACGCTTACGCTGCCCACGTTCCCGCTGTTGTCAAAGGCGCGTACGGAAACGGTGTGTTCTCCCGGCGTCACAATCGGAAGATCTAGTGTGTATCGCTCGCGGGCACTGTCAGCAATGCCATCATCCGGAAATGTCGGATTCCATGGTGATCCATCCAAACTGACATCCGCGCGCTTGACTCTGCCAGTTGCATCTTCAGCATCGAAGACGAGCCGGATACCATCGCTTCTCATCTGCGGCTCGCCGACCGCGCGCACCACCGGCGGCGTGTTGTCTATGTCAATTGGCTCGCTCAAGCGTTCGCCGGTGAACGCTTTTCCGGGCGGATTATCCGGCGCATCCGAGGCAACTATCTTGATGATGTAACGACCATCCGCCAAGGTCGCTCCGTCAATGCTGAAAAAGTTGTCGCGCAGCTTCTCTTTCAACAGTCTGAATGTTCTTTCGTTCACCGCCCGATAATAGATCGCGTATTCCAGAGTGTCGCCGTTGCGATCCTCAGCCTGCCACTGAATCGAACGCGCGCCGCGTTGATAGACGCGGCGCGGAGGAATCTGCGCCACCATGCCAAAGAGCGCCGGATCGAGCCCCGACGATTCAACGTTCGGGTCAAGCGGCGCCTGTGGCAACGATTGCAAGCCCACGCCAATGGGCAAGGTTGTAATCGACAGTACCTCGGGCGCGACGTTCCTTTGCAGATAGGCAACGCTCACGTCTTCCATCCAGGTTTGCGCGCTGTTTGAGCCACTTGGCCCAGGGGCCGAGCGCAACGTCGCGCGCCATTGAATAAAACGCGCCCGCGGACTCGCAACCTGATTTCCCGCGGACTCGCGATAGGGGACGCTCCAGTCACTCCAGGTTGCGTCCGGACGTGCTCCGTTGCCGCTGCGTGTTTGCAACTCGATGTTGCCCTCGCCGCGCCACCAGATACGACCCCATGAAGCCGTCAAGCGCGCATCGCGAACCGGCGACTCGTAAGTTCCTTCCGTCAACAGTTCATTGCCAAAGCGAAAGAGTTTCCCCTGGTTACTCGAAGCCGCAAATAGCTCTCCGTTTCCCACAACGAAGGACGAAATCTGCCCTTCACTTGACTGCAACAACAGAGTGTCGCGCCCGTCGTTTGTAACTGAATAGATCCTGCCTTTATCTGCTGTGCCCACAAGCACACTTCCCGGCTGTCGTGCCGCTGCGATGGCGAATGCCGTAATTGAAGTTGAAGACCAGACCGTGTCTGTTCCACCATCTGGCAGGATTCGGAAGACGGCGCTGCGCGCGTTTGCGGTATCGTTGCGGCTGCGCGTCGGCGGTTGCGGCTGTTGAATCGGCGCGCCGGTTTCGTCAACAGGAGTGATCGTTACAGTGGCGGTTGGCCCAGCAGACTCGGAAGGCTGCGGCGTCGGATTCGAAGGTGTTTGTGGCCGAGTCGTCGACGCCGCCTCGCCCAGTGCCAGCACGTAGATTGATCCATCCGCGGCCGGCGCGAGAGCGTGAATCTCACGCAACTGAGCGTCGAAGAGTCCGAAAGCTTTGCCATCTTGCGAGATGCGTAAAACGAGCCCGCCCGGATCCGTGCCGGCGATCAAGTCACCTTGCGCAGTCACGGCAAGCGACATCACGTGCGTCTGATTTGTATTGATCAGCAAAGATGATTCGGGCTTCGCCCCGGCCGCGCGCACGCGGTAGAGCTTTCCGCTGTCGCCGGTGCCCACCGCCAGCGAACCGTCAGGCAAGAAAGCAAGCGACCAAATGTATTTGTCCGCCGGATCGAAATAGACGTCCGCCTTACCATCAGCAGTGATCCGATAGACCTTTCCGTCGGGCGAAGTTCCCGCGTACAGCGCGCCGTCGCGACCAACTGCGAGCGCGGTCACGTCAAGTTCACTCGCGTCGTAGAGCAGAGACCCGCGACCATCCGGTGAAACACGATAGATGCGGCCATCGTGACCCGTGCCGAGATAGATGTTGCCCTGGCTATCGACCGCGCTCGACCAAACATAAGGCTGCTCAGTGTTGAAGAATTGTGTGAAACGCGGCGCCAGCATCAGGATGCCGGTATCCGTAATCGACACGCCGTGGGATTCACCCTTTAGCAACTCTGCACGGCTGCTCGTCTCCCAAATTGCTGGTTGGCCGCCGAGTACGACCGGGCAAAGCCAAACCAGAATGAAAAGCACGGTGGCGACAGTAACACTTTGTTCGAGTAAGTTTAGTCTATGCATATTTGCGAGTCAGTTTCCTATGTATTTGGCGTAAAGCGAACGGGCCATAGCTATTTCATCAGTGCCGCGAATAATCGATCGCGCGTCCTGAAAAACGGTTAACTCATAATCACCGGCGCGGAAGCGGAGCAGGTAGTCGTTAAACTTCACATCGCCGGCAGGGCGTAACCGATCGGCAAGCGTAACAAAGTCAACGCGCGTCGATTGGGTTGGCAAGATCTGCACGGCGTTGCGGCCGCATAGAACCGCGGCAAGTTCGCTCGCCGTCGCTTCCAATGTATCGAAGCGATCAAACGCACACGTGGGGCAATCGGGCGACGGATCGCCGGGATTGATCTTTCGCCATTCGTTGCGCCAGACGTCAAACTGCATCAACGAGTTGTGGAGCTGGTCCAGCTCGCCCGTCAAGAGTTTCAACGCCTCACTCACTTGAACGGCGGCCACGATGCTGATGATTGGCATAATCACGCCGGCAGTTTCGCAGGTGGGCGCGCTTGCGGCCGGAGGCGCTTGTTCGAAAACACAGCGGAGGCAGGCTGTCACATGCGGGCGAACCGTCATGGTCACACCGTACGAGCCGACCGCTGCGCCATAGATCCAGTTGACGTTGTGTTTCACGCACCCGTCGTTAATCAAATAGCGCGTGGCAAAGTTGTCGGTGCCATCCAGGACCACGTTGCAATTCTCGATCAGGCGCTCGATATTTGAGTAATTGACGTCGGCTATCTCGGGCTCGGTCTGAACCTCGGAATTGATCTCGGCGATGTGATTGGCAGCCGCAATTGCTTTGGGCAAACGCTCCGCGGCGTCGCGTTCTGTGAACATCGTTTGCCGCTGAAGATTTGAAGCTTCGACAAAATCGCGATCCACAATCCGCAGCCCACCGACGCCGGCGCGCGCCAGCGCCTCAGCCTGCGCGGATCCGAGCGCGCCGCAACCGATAATCGCCACGCGCGATTCTTGCAAACGTTGCTGACCTTTTTTACCGATGCCGACAAATAGAATCTGACGGCTGTAGCGCTCGTTAAGCATTTTGGATTTCACATCCGGCAATCACTGCAATGCGCGTTCTGCGGCATCGCGCATAATCTCGATGGGCGCATCAGTGCCAGTCCACAACTTAAACTGCTCGGTCGCTTGCTGCACCAGCATCGACAGGCCGCCGAGCGTTTCGCACCCAGCGTCGCGAGCCTCGCGCAGGAACCGCGTCTCGGTTGGATTGTAAACCAGATCGTAAGCGAAGCGCGCCCCGCGGAGTTGATTCGAGATAGCAGGCGTCTCGTTTTCCAGTTGGCCACAAGTGCCAAGCGGAGTGGCGTTGATTACCAAATCGAACCCATCGAAGCTCCCGGCTTCGAGGTCTTCGCAGCGCGCACTAAACTTCTTAGCAAGCGAATTTGCCTTCTCGACGTTACGGGCAAACACGGCTACGCGCGCACCTTCCCTTCTCAAACTCCATAGCGCCGCACTGGCCGCGCCGCCGGCGCCGATAATTGCACAACCAGAATCGCGCAGCGAACCAAGCTTTTCAATCACGGGCTGAAGCACGGAAGTCGCATCCGTGTTGTACCCATGTAAAGCGTCACCAACGACAACTACGGTGTTGACTGCGCCGATCTCCTGTGCCGCTGGTTCGACCCAATCCAGATAATCCATGACGGTTGCCTTGTGCGGCGCCGTGATGCTCAACCCGCGCAGGTTCCAATCAATCTCGCGGGTGCGCGGGTGAACCATGCGACCGAAGAACGATTTCGCATCGCGAACTTCAAACGGAATGTAGACCGCGTTGACACCTGCGGCGGCAAACGCCGCATTGTGGATGTGTGGCGAGACGGAATGCCCAACGGGCAAACCAATGAGACCCATGATCTGCGTCTGCCGATTGATCGCATCGATGTGATAAAGCTCTCGCAGTTCCCTCGCAGTTAGTTGCCCTGGAGCGGTCGCGTGCTCAGTTTCAAGAGCGCCATAGGTCAAAAAGGCCCCACACGATGGGCCCAAAATTCGCGTCGCGATTCCGGCGGCGCCCATCGCAATCGCAATCATCTCGCGGCCTTCACGACGCGCGCGCTCGAGCAACTTGAACACCGGAATGCAGTCAGTAACATCGTCGGCCTGGACCGCGATCTTCAGAATTCGCGCCGGTGTACTCGCCATGCGTTCGTAGAGCTGTTCGAGATCTGCGGGGACGCCAACAAAGTCGTGATGAGAACAAATAACGGTCTGCCAATTCAAGTAATCTTGTGTGAAGGTAGATGACGCGAGACCTGTGACGAGACCGAATTCGATGTCAAAAAACGCCGCTCCGTTGGGTTTGTCGAAAAGCCAGAATTGAAGTCTGGTCTCGTGCGCCAAGGCGCGTTTGCCCCCTTGCTCGGCTGGCCGGAAAGTAATGATTACAGGGTGATCAAGACTATCCATCAGCTTTCGGCTCTCCTTCAGGCATTGCGCAAGTTCGGTCGACTCAACGCAATCGAACCTCAACTCAGTTAGGTCGCCGACTTCAGACGCAAGCAAGCTGAGATGGTTGAGCGCGCGCACACTGCTCACGCAAACAGGAACACAGATACGAACTCGATTCGTTTCTTCCATCAAACATGCTGCGAGGCGATGCTCGTTCCAACGCATCCGGTTAGAAACTGCATCGCCTCAACTCAAGAGTCATTTATTTTCGCAAACTCTTTTGGCGCACTCTATTTCTGAACTTCAGTCGACGCATCAAGGTGTCGAGTCGGTGCTTCGGCGCCGAGATGACGTGTCGTGCCTTCGGTCACGCTCGCCGGCGGCGCTACGAGTTCGCCGGTCTTGCGCGGCGATGCTGCATCCGAGTGCGTTGGTAGTTGGCTCGGCAGCAAAGTCGTGCGAGACACCTCTGACCTGTTATAGCTCGGCGGCAAGGTTGTCTGCCTCTTCGCGCCCACAATCATTGCGACGCCTTTGCCCAGATGCCCGAAGGCCGGAAAGAAGAAAGCCCAGCCCCAGAAGATGCCACCGGGAAACTTGGCCATCACCGCAATCGCAGCAATCAAAAAACCCAGACCCACGAAGATATTGACGATTCCCTTTTCCAGGCTCGGCGGTTCGTTCTGCCTGTTTCGCCTTCTTCGGCGACTGCGTACCCAATCGAGATCGCTTTCAGTTGGCCGCGCTTCGGGCAATTGGCCGGTGAGCGCCTGAGGCACCAGGCTGATGTTGGCACCGCATACGCGGCAAAAACTTGCGCCGTCGATATTCTGGCTCGCACATTTCGGACAAAACATTGCGTCCTCCGATTCGACTCGCTGTTAGTCTACCGTCCCACCCCGCACTCATTCTAATGAACGCGCTCCGCACGATCCTTGCCGGCCTGCCTGATCTCTAGAGACTCTTCTTCGCGGCCCTTCGTTGTCGCAACGCTTCGTAAAGCACGACGCCTGCGGCGACAGCGACGTTGAGCGACTCCAGGTGGCCCAACACTGGGATACGCACCAGCGTGTCACAGCGTTCCCGCACCAGGCGATGAAGTCCAGCGCCCTCGCTTCCCAGAAAGATCGCCGTCGGCTGTGTCCAGTCCCACTCGGTGTATTCGCACGGAGCATCCGCGCTGGTTCCAACGACCCAGATGTTACTTTCTTTCAATTGCTCTATCAATCTTGCAAGGTTCGTAACTCGGGCAACACGCACGTACTCCAATGCACCCGCCGCAGTCTTTGCCACGGTTTCCGTCAAACCAACCGCGCGACGTTCGGGAGTAAAAACACCATGAACGCCTGCGCACTCAGCCGTGCGGAGAACAGCTCCCAGGTTCCGCGGATCTTCGAGGCCATCGAGCGCGAGCACTAGCGGCGGTTGCTCGGTGCCCACTCGTGCAGCCAGCTCATCGAGTAGTTCGTCAACATCCGCATAATGCGAGGCCGCGATTCTGGCAGTCACCCCCTGATGTGTAACGTTTCCCAGAGTGCGTTCGATTTCGATCTTCGGCGCCCGCCGCACCGGAACACGAGCCGCTTTAGCGAGGTCCAATAATTCGCGCAGCCGCTGGTGCTTTGCGCCTTCCGCGATCGTGATGTGCTCGATCCTTCGGTGGCCTGCGCGCAACGCCTCAAGCACGGGGATGACACCGTAAACGCGATCAATGGAAACAATGGCCGCCACGGTTCGACTCTCACTGCTTTCATGGCGGCGCTCGTTCCCGCTTCCGCCAACTGTCGATCTGTTTCCTCCGCGTCGTTTTTGCATCTTCATCGCGGCTGATCCAGCGGATGAAATCTCAGGTAGTGCTGAAGACGGGAGTAGCGCGTGAACTGCGACTCATTGTTGCTCTTGGTGACCTCGCCCGTGCTGTACTTTCCCGGCCTGTGGCGACGCCAGCCGCGCGTCTCCGTTTCTTGGTCCGAGGGCCAAACGGGCTCCAGCGCCTGGCGCATCGTGTTGTATGAATCGTCAAATTCTGCCTGTGGGGCGCGCTCGCGAATGACGCTGATCAGAGTTGAGAAGTTTTCGGCAGCGACCAAGGTCTTTCGACTTTGAAGGCAGGAGAAATCGAAACTGTTCGCGGCGATTCGCCAGCCAGCATCCTGCTTCTCGGTGTATAGGTCCATCACCGCTTCATCAGTCGTGATCTCGCTCGCATCCAGAATCTCGTCTTCGGCCCTTCTACTTTTTCGCTCTCTGATCTCTACCTGTCTTACAAACAATCGTGCGGCGGCTACCAGCGTGATGACGCTCCAGCGGACGCGCTCAGCTTCAGCGCGTGCGAAGTGATAGGCGCCAACCTCCGTCTCGCTAAACTCCAGGGCGCGCACTCGCTGTGGCAGCGATGCTTCAAGCCCTAACTCACAATCCGAAACGATCACTGTTTCGATCCCCAGATGCCTCAACTTTCGTTCGATCAGTGAAGCTTCATCCAGCGTCGCCGCGCGCGCCAGCGGCAAAGGTCTTTCCCTGGTGAAAATTCTTCTAACGTCATCTACACTGAGGCGCAACAGACTGGCCACCTTGCTCAGTAAGTCATCGCTGGATCTTTCGTTCCCCAACGTCCACAGGATGTTGTTGTATCCCAGCTCCCACTTCTCCAGTTTTCTCAATATGGGCTTCTGGAGAGCAGCGCTCGCCTCGGTCGTGGGGAGTAGGGCGCTACAGTAGAGGCAGCTGACTCTGGTTGGGGGATTGGCGCGCAGACAATCATCGCACCGAACCATCTGCTCGAAAGAGAATCCCTGCGGTTCGGCTGGTTGCAACGGGACACCATCGAAGCTCGGCATGTTTTCGCTATCTTTAGCCAAACACTCCTCCAAAGAAATTTAATTATACGATGCCGGAGTAACTCAATCGAGCGCAATCAGCAACTAACGAAGGTTCTTAGCGCGTTGGCCCGACCTCTCCCCTTGACCAAAAGCCGCTAAAACCGCATCCTTTGTGTGGATCTGAGAATCCTATTTGAGGTACTTCATCAGATGAATAATTTTGACCCGACGAATAATATTTCGTGGCAACTGGGCCATCGAGGCAGAGTAGCGGTATTCATCGACGGTAACAACCTTTTCCATGCAGCGCGTTTTCACAACATCGACATCGATTACAACAAGCTGCTGCGGGTGTTACTTGGCGACGGGCGTTTGCTGAGGGCCTTTTTTTACACAGGAGTCGATGTCGGCGCAGAACGACAACAGGGGTTTCTGCTGTGGATGCGGCGCAACGGCTTTCGCGTAATCCAGAAAGAGCTGAAAACTTTCTACGATGGCACGCGCAAAGCCAATCTCGATGTTGAGATTGCCGTTGACATGCTATCGCTTGCCGGGCGGTATGATACCGCTGTGCTGGTCTCGGGCGATGAAGATTTCGTTTACGCGGTCAATGCAGTTGCTTACAAAGGCTGTCGCGTGGAGGTGGCCGGCTTTCGCTCAAACACAGCGCCAAAGTTGATCGACGTCGCCGACTACTTTATCGACCTTGGTGAAATCGCCGATCGAGTTCGCAAGGAGGTGCCTCATGGTACGCGCTATGATGAGCGGGACTTGCATGAACCAGCGGCAAACGACTACGTGCACGAGCAGCTTGAGGCGCAGCACGTCACCCCGGGGGACGGATTCCAGTCGGCGATGCAGGTCGTCCTCGAATCAACCGCGGAAGAAGAAACCGAAAGCTTCGAGCAATCAACGGAGTTCATACGCGTTACGGATGACAATTAGAAAGCAAAGCGCATCCCTCAAGGCTCGCCTGAGCGAGGGAATGAACTATGAAGATATTTAGCGTTGAAGAAGCCAACGCACTCCTTCCCACCGTGCGCGGAATTCTGCGGAGAATTCGGCGCGCACACAAGCGCCTGCTCTCCTATCAAACGGCCGCCAAGCAGGCAGCCGACGCTGCCGAGCAAGGTGGCGGCGGAATAGCCGACGGCGTGCGATATGCCGTAATCCTGATGGAACTGACTACGCTCATGAGTGAGATCGAGTCCCTCGGCGTGCAGCTCAAAGATTTTACCCGAGGCCTTGTAGACTTTCCTTCGCTTCGGGACGGTCGAGTTGTTTTACTCTGCTGGCAGCTTGACGAGGGCGATAGCGTTGAATGGTGGCACGATGTCGACGCCGGCTTCGCGGGTCGTACACCTCTTTAAAGATCGTTTTCAGATTCTCAGTCCCACTAGCGTCCTCCTTCAGCCAACCTTAAGCGCTGCTACATTTTCTGATTGACCACTTAAAGTAATTCCTATACCATGCGCCGCAGCTACGAGGGTTTCCCGTACTCGTCGGCCGCTGGTCGAGCGGGTTAACGAAACGAAGGTGCCGGACTTGGCACGCAGGCGTCGCGCCTGCGGCTTAAGTGCGACGCGCAAGGAATAAGTCAACTGTTCCTATTGGAGGCCCTCTATCATGCTATGTCCTTCGTGTGGCGCTGTTCATAGCTCGGAGCAATGTCCAGAGTCCGCAACGGCCGGCGCAATCCTTCCCGCAGCCTCGGAACCGGAATCTCTTTCAGACCAGATGAGTCCGGCTGACCTCATGGAGGAAAACGGCTTCGACACAACGGCAGATCCACTCGCAGCTAAACCAACCTCGAGGCTGATCGAATTCCCTGGAGTCTCGCGCTCGACGGTTCCGCAATGGCGAAAAGAATTGAGCGAGCGCGTGCGGGAAGTCCAGGAGAGGCGCGCCCGGGAAGCTGCGGCCGAGGCCGAAGAAGCAGAACGTCGACGAAAAGAGCAGGCCAGCTTGTCCCCGCCACCGCTTGAGTTGTTACCGGAAGCTGAAGTTCCCGAAGTGAATCCAATCGTAGCGGCCGCTCTACGCCGCATTAAACGCGCCCACCGAACACCAGACGCGCCTGTGCCTCGCTCGCAATCACCGAGCACCGCTGTTGTCGTTGCTAGCGCTGTTCGTGGAACCGCAAAAACGGACGCCCCGGCTTCGCAGCGAACTCCTTTCGCCGCTGCCGCACCAGCAAAGATTCCAGCGGAGGAGCCTGCGCCCGCCAGCAAACAAGCACCCGCGCCTCAGCGCGCACCTAATCTGGTTGTCGTGCCCTCGGTTGTTAGGACCCAGCCTCCTCCCGACTCGTCACCGCCGAAGCCCAAGCGAGTGATCTCCGATGATGCTACCCATCCGGCTCTGTCCTATCTTGATTCGATTCTGTCATCCGGAACAGAACAAGTATCCGCGGATCAGCGCGCGCCGGTTTCCTCGCGCCTGACCGCTGCCATGAGTGACCTCGTCGTTGTGGCGTTCCTGTCTCTGCCGTTCGCCGCGATCCTCGAGCTGCAAAATCGAGACTGGCACGATCCGCAGACACTTGGACTAATGGCCGGCCTTGCTGCGATTACGATGTTCATCTATTTGACAGTTACCACTGCGCTTACGGGAAGAACGTTGGGGATGAGGTTAGTCTCCTTGCGGGCCATCGATGCCAAGACTGGATTAATACCAACAGGCACACAATCAGCCGCACGCGCGCTTTTCTACATTCTTTCGCTCGCGACGCTGGGACTGGGCATCTTGTACGCGCTCGTCGACGCCGACGGTAAAACTGTGCACGATCACCTTTCACGCACGGCTGTTGTGCGAGCGTGAAGCGCTTCTATCAATCGCTTGGCCCTGCTCTGCGAAAGACAGAGCGGGGCTTTTTGCTTGAGGTCCAGGATCTTGATAGCCTGCGCTTCAAGACAACCGTCTTCCTGAGAATCATAGATAGCTGGTTATCCCGTGCATCAGCAAACAATCAAAGAGATAGTTGGAGAGCTGAGTGCCGCGCTTGTGGGGCGTTCGGCGGGTAAGATCTTTCAGCTCTCGCCGCCATCGTTCGCGGTGGACTTTGGTCTAAGAGAGAGCCGCTTCCTTTTTGTCTCCGCGGATCCAGTCCTGCCCCGCATCTATCTGATCTCTCGCCGCGCGCGCGAGCTTGAAAAAGAATCAATGCAGCTTTCGGCTTTTGGCCAGGCGATGCGCGCTACTCTTGCCCGGGGTAAGTTGTTCTCAGTCAGAAAAGATGAATCCGAGCGCGTCGTGAGATTCGAGTTCAGGGTGCCCGATGAAACCGGAACGCTCCACGAGCGAGTTTTGATCGTTCAACTCACTGGACGTTCGGCGAACTTCTTGCTTCTGAATAACGAAGGCCGCGTAACGCACGCGCTGCGCCCGCTGAAAGGCAAAGGTCAACTCGCGGGTGAATCATACGAGGCCCCTTCAAGACGTACGCCGTCAATCAGCGACGAGCGTCCTATTGAAAAAGGTTCATTTGAATCGGTTTCGGCCGCGGCGGACGATTACTATCAACGTCTCGAAGTCTCGCGCGCATTCGATGCGCAAGCCGGCGCCGCGCGCACGCGTCTGCGCAGTGAGATTGCGCGTCTGAGGAAACTGGAACGCCATCTCAGAGCGGACCTTGCGGGCCATGGCGATGCCGAACAGCACAAACGCGTGGGAGATTTGTTGCTCGCCAACCTCGCCAACGCTGAACGTCAAGGCAACAAGGTCAGGATTAGGGATTTCTACGCCGAAGACGCGCCGGTGATCGAGATCGAGGTCGACGAGAACTCAACGCTGCAGGCAGAGGCAGCCAGATATTTCTCGCGATATTCAAAAGCCAAGAGAGCAACTAGCGAGATCACGAAGCGTCTTAACAAATTGAAGCAGGAGCTGGCCAAATTGGAAAGCAAACAAGCTGAGCTTGAAAGGATCGTGGCCGCGCGCGACGAAAACGCGCTCGCCGCCTTTGGTGACAAGTCACCCGACCAGAAGGCGTCGCGAGTTCGTGCACGAAAGGAAAAGCGTCCGGAGAAAATTCCCGGCACGCGTCGTTACGTCTCTTCGGATGGCTACGAGATTCTCGTCGGCCGCGCGGCACGCGATAACGATCAGCTAACCTTTCGTGTTGCCCGGCCTCACGACCTGTGGCTGCACGCCGGCGACTATCCCGGCTCGCACGTCATCGTGCGAAATTCCAGTCGTAAAGAGATTCCACATCGCACGATCCTCGAGGCCGCGCAACTCGCAGCCAGGTTCAGCCAGGCGAGCAAGGATGCGAAGGTGGTCGTGCATTACACGCAGCGCAAGTTTCTTTCAAAACCAAAAGGCGCCGCGCCTGGTCTCGTTCGTATGTCGAGTTTTCGTACCGTAACAGTTGAACCGAAGGAGAGTGTTGAGCGAATCTAGCCTGCCCTTCTCACCGGGCAGGAGTATTTTAGTCGCGTTCACGCGGCTTGCCCGTCAGGGTTACTAGACCGGCCGTTTGACGGCCGGGTCGCGGCCGCAAATGAATTCCATAGCCCGTTTGAACGGGCTTACTCACCAGCGCTTTAGCGACGATGCTAGAGCAGGCAATGGTCAAGCACGCTGAAGCGCGCTAACTAAATCGGGCCGACGCGTTGACCAGCGCTCGAAGCGCTGGTCTAGTAACCCTTCGGGAAAGCCGTCTGAAGACGGCTGGTAGTGATGAGAATTTCAAATATACGGCTGGATCTCACTCTCTTCCGGCTCCTTGCTTCAATTCATGTCTGCGGAGAGAATTACCACATGAGTTCATCACAGGCCGATCAACCCGACGCTTCGGAAGGGTTATTCGCGCGCGCGCTGGAACTGATGCCGGGTGGCGTGAATTCGCCGGTGCGCGCGTTTCGCGGTGTCGGCGGCACGCCAAGATTTATCAGGAGTGCAAAGGGCGCGACAATTACAGACGTCGATGGGCGTACTTACATTGATTACGTTGGCTCATGGGGCCCGCTGATTCTGGGCCACGCTGATCCGGAAGTCATCAACGCCCTGATCGCTGCTCTCGCACGCGGCACCAGCTACGGCGCGCCAAATGAGCTTGAGGTTCAACTCGCCGAAGAGATCATCGATGCCGTGCCCTCGGTCGAGATGGTGCGTATGGTCAACAGCGGCACGGAAGCAACGATGTCGGCGATTCGGCTGGCCCGCGGTGTGACGGGACGCGATAAGCTGATCAAATTCGAAGGCTGCTATCACGGCCACGGCGACAGCTTGCTGGTGAAAGCCGGCTCGGGTGTGGCGACGTTGGGCCTTCCTGATAGTCCAGGCGTTCCGGCTTCACTGGCGCAAAACACAATCACGGTTCCCTTCAACGATGCGGAATCGCTCGCGGAAGTTTTCCAAAAACACGCGGACATTGCCGCTGTGATCATCGAACCCATCGTCGGCAACATGGGCTGCGTTCCGCCGCAGAAAGGTTACTTGAAAGACGTGCGCGAAATAACGAGGAAGAACGGCGCGCTGCTGATCTTTGACGAAGTGATGACCGGATTCCGCGTTGCACGCGGCGGCGCGCAGGAGCTTTACGATGTGATGCCTGACATCACCACTCTCGGAAAAATCATTGGCGGCGGCTTGCCGGTGGGCGCCTATGGTGGCAGCAAGGATCTCATGCGTAACATCGCGCCGGCTGGGCCAATCTATCAGGCAGGCACACTCTCAGGTAATCCCCTTGCCATGACCGCGGGCCTTGTCACCCTGCGCCGCTTGCGTGACCAGTCCGTCTACGAAAAACTCGAACACACGACCGCGCGACTCTGCAACGGAGTATCAAGCACCGCCGCCGGTGCGGGTCTCAAAACGATCACGAACCGCGTCGGCTCAATGTGGACTACGTTCTTCACAGACCAGCCAGTAGTTGATTGGACTACAGCCAACAGAAGCAATCGCGACCTCTACGGCAAGTTCTTTCATGCGATGCTGGATGAAGGCGTTTATCTGGCGCCATCACAGTTTGAAGCGGCATTCGTGAGCACCGCACACACGGATGAGATCATTGATCAGACGATTGAGACTGCAGGAAAGGCGTTCAACTCAGTAATGCAAGGTCATGTTTAAGCAGCTCGCGGTCAGGAAGGTGGGCTTGCCCCCGCATGCTTCGCAAATGAGGGACAACAGGAAAGCCGCAATCCGTTGACAATGCTGGCCCAGCCCATCTGCGGCGCGGTTCGCACGTAGTGGCCAGCGAGATACCTGCGAGCGGACGCGGAATACATTAGTCGAGCAAAATCCTGCTCATGCTGCGGCATCGAACTGGTCTTTTAACTCGTCGAGCAGCGCAACGGCCTGTTCGCGTTTTACCGTCGGGAAATGATCCAGAAAACGTTCCAGCGGGTCACCTGCAGCAAGATAATCCAGGAGGGTCGCAACGGGAACTCGCGTCCCCTTGAAAACCGGAGTTCCACCCAGAATATCCGGTGAAGATTCAACTACCGATTTCGTTGTGGCATCACTCTCTTCTGTCGGCATAAGCACTTGCCTCCGCGCAAATCGAGGACTTCTATTGTTCGTTGCCTGCCCTCAACAGGCTATCGGAGTATAACCCGCGGCCATTTGGTCAAACAGAACTTGTCAACGGCCTTGCCAGCGGTGACGGCAGTCAGCATCGGCATGGTCGAGGTAAATCTCACTAATCTCGCGGCTCACAGCGGCAAATCGATCGTAAACCGCGAGCCCTTACTGACTTCGCCCTCGGCAGAGATCCGTCCCTCGTGTTGTTCAACAATCTGCTTCACAATCGCCAGTCCAAGACCGGTGCCGCGCCTTTTCTTTGAGAAGAACGGTTCAAAAATGCGTTCCAGCGTAGACTGGTCCATGCCACTTCCCTGATCTGAAATCACAACGCGCGCAAACCGCTTGGCGGCGCCGCCTACCTCCGCGCTCACAAGCTCGGTCGCGATTGTCACGGGCGCGCGCTCCGGACTGGCATCGACGGCATTCGCGATTACGTTGAGGAACACCTGGCTCAACTGGTCGGCGTCCCAGTAACCACGCACCGCCTGCTGGTTAAATCTTCTTTCGATCGCGGTGCCCTTCTCTCTGATTCGATTCGCGATCAAATCGAGGCTCTTATTGAGTAGATCGTGAAGGTCAACATCCGATCGCTCCAGCGGTTTCTGGCGCGAGAACTGAGTCACATCCACCACCAGCTTGTTCAAGTGATCGATGCCTCGCTCAATCAGCTCGATCGTGCGCAAGGCATCCTTATCTCCCGGAACGCTGTCCCGCAGCATCGACACACCCAGCCGTATGCTGCCGAGCGGATTCTTAATTTCGTGGGCCACCTGAGTAGTCGCCTGGCCCACCGCGGCCAGCGATTCGGACCGGCGCAACGTCCGCTCCGACTCGGCGGCCTCAGTTGCGTCAACCAACGTCACGATCTGGCCCTGGTCGCCATCGATCGCCAACGGCGATGAATAAACATCGAAAGTTTTCTCTGCGCTTTCCTGATCGCCGGGCCTGCAGACCCAGCGTCCGCGGTACACGCCCTTGTCTACGCGCGAACCGAGGGTGGCCTCGAGCATCCTCATCGCCTCTTCGGCCGCAAACTTTTCGCGGACGGAAGCGCCGATGCTGGCTCCCGGAAAAATATCGAAGAAGGCGCGGTTGGCGCTGCGGATCCGATCGTGCTCATCGATGGCGACGACTGCGCTGACCATGCCCTCGAGCATCTGATTGCTAAACGAGCGCTCGCGCCGGGCTTCATCCATGCTCCGGTGCATCTGCCTAAAGCGTCGCTGCACTTCCCAGATAGTCCCCGCAGCCACGACCACACCCACCAGTAAAGCAATCAGACTCCAGGAACGGATCGAACCCGCCGCTTTCTGTTCGAGGGCTTCGCTCTTTTGAAATATTTCAGTCTGCTCCCGGGTCGATTCAGTCAATAGATCGTTCAGCTCGTTATCGACAATACCAAACTTCGCAAATCCTTCGAGTGAGTAGCGACGAAGATCTCCTGTAATCGCGACGTACGACTCAAGGTCGCCGCGGAATTGTTTCCATTTTGGCTCGCCGGAAAGTGGCGGACGTTCTGTCAATAACAGGAGCCTGCCCAGTTCCCCGCGTGCCGTGCCGAGACGAACGTCGAACGGAGGCATTAGCTCTCTGTGCGCTTCGGCCTGCTGACGGAAGCGAGCTTCATTATCCAACCTTGCCAGGGCCAGACGTAGCTGGAGCAAAAGGCTGACGCGGGCTGCGTGTTGATGCTCGAGATCGAGCACTTGAACACTGACTTCATCCATCCGGCGCACACTGAGGTACCCCAGCACCGAGATAACGATCAAAAGCAGCGTGAAGCCAATTATCAGCGGAGTTACCGCCGGAGCTATGCCGCGATCGAACTCGGGTTGAGCGCCAGGACGCGTCGGCGGCTCGACGCGACGATAAACCACCCTGGACTCTTCTTCCTGCGCCGGCTGTTCGTTAGATCTGACCATGCGATGCTTCGGAAACTTGTGCGGGGAATGCGCTGGAACTATACCGGATTCCTCGCCTGCCAGACTACGGTTTGGCGTCCATCCAATTGTCTCCAATGCCGACGACGGCGACCAGCGGCACGTCGAGTTGGACCGCAGACTCCATCTCTTGTTTGAGAATTTCCGCGACGCGCTTGGCTTCGCTGGCGGGCGCTTCAACCAGCAGCTCGTCATGGACTTGCATTAGCAACTTCGCGTTCGGCTTTTCGCGTTTGAAGGCCTCGTCCACGTGGAGCATCGCAATCTTTACGATGTCGCTGGCTGTGCCCTGGATCGGCATGTTGATCGCTTCGCGCTCTGCCGCCCGGCGAATGTTGGCGTTGCGATCGTTGATGCCCGGCAGCGGACGGATGCGCCCGTAGATCGAACGCACATAGCCGTGCTCGCGGGCTCTTACCGGCACTTCTTCCATGTAACGGCGCACGCCTTTGTAGGTGTCGTAGTAATCCTGAATGACTTTCTTCGCTTCTTCACGCGAGATGCCAACGCGTTGCGAGAGACCCCAGGGCTCGATTGCGTAAGCGATCGCGAAGTTGACGATCTTCGCAAAGCGCCGCGCTTCCTTTAGTTCTGCATCCGTCTTCGCGCCAAATACCAGCCGCGCCGTCCGGTTGTGAATGTCTTCGCCCTTCTGAAACGCTTCGAGCATCACCGGATCCTGCGTGATGTGCGCGAGCAAGCGAAGCTCAAGTTGCGAGTAATCGGCGGAGATGATCTTGTTTCCCGCTTCAGCGACGAAGGCGCGACGAATGCGCCGGCCCAGCTCGCTGCGAATCGGAATGTTTTGCAAATTAGGATCGCTGGATGACAGACGCCCCGTCGCCGCCACAGTTTGATTGAGCTGGCAATGAATCCGTCCATCAGCGGCGATCTGGTGCGGCAGCGCGTCAGTGTAAACGCTCTTGAGTTTATCAAGCTCTCGATACTCAATGATCAGCCGCGGCAATTCATACGTTTGCGCCAGTTCCTCGAGCACTGCTTTGCTGGTGGAGATGCGACCCGTTGAAGTCTTTCGTCCGGAGCTGATGTTGAGATCGGCCAGCACGTCGCCGACTTGCTTCGGCGAACCGATATTGAACTCGTGGCCGGCAAGCTTGTAGATCTGCGCGGTCAACTTGGCGAGTTCCTGCCCTAAGAAGTTCGACAGATCGGCAAGCACTTTGCGATCGACTTTCAAGCCCGCCTGCTCCATCTGATAAAGCAACGGCGCCAGCGGCAGCTCGACCTCGGCATAGATCGTTTCGAGCTTCTTTTCCAGAATCCGTTCGTGCAAAACGCGCGCGGTCTGCAGCGTCAGATCGGCGGCCGCCGCCGCTTCCCACTGCGACTCAGTCCATCCCTGAGCCGGTTGATTGGGGCCATCGGTGTCGAGCGCTTCGCGCGCCAGGTCCTCCAGTTCATACTTGCTGCGATTCGGGTCCAGCAAGTAAGCCGCCAGGAACGTATCGTCCTTGACGTTTTCCAGCGTGGTGTCGAGCGAGGCGAGTAAACCGACCGACCGCTTCAGATCGTGGACTGACTTCTCGATCAACCCGTTTGCGAGCACTTCGCGCAACGATGCAAGGGCTGCTTCGCGTCCTTCGGCAAACTTTTCCAGATCAATGTAAGCCGCCTGGCCGGGAGCGGTTGACAGCGCAATTCCGATCGCTCCGTCCTGAGGCAGCAAGCATTGTTGCTCGCCTGCGTCGGCCTCGGCTGGTTCGGCGATGGCTATTGCCAGACGCTCAGCGTTCCAAAGATTTTGGATCAAAGCGGCAAGCTCGGAGTTTTTGCGAATCAGACGATAATCGCGCGCAGCTTCGGCTTTTGCCGATGCTGTTTGCGCGGCGTCAGCGAATTCGCGCGTCAACGCCGAAAACTCCAGCTCGTGAAATAGCTCGTAGGCAGCCGCGCGATCCGGCTCTTTCACCTTCAGTTGTTCGAGATCCAGGTCGACTTCAAGATCAGTTTTGATCCGCGCCAGCTCTCTTGATTGTCGAATCAGATCGGCATTGTCGCGCAACGATTCGCGGTAAGTCTTGTGCTTAACTTCTTCCCAATGACTGAGCGCGTTTTCTGCAGAGCCGAACTGTTGGATCAACTGGACCGCACCCTTGGCGCCGATGCCCGGCGCGCCCGGAATGTTATCGATCGAGTCGCCCATCAATCCGAGCAGATCGACCACCTGCGCGGCTGTTACGCCAAACTTCTTCTGCACCCAGGCTTCATCACACCACTCGATTGGCGGTACATATTCTTTGCGCTTCACGACTTGCGAATTCTGGCGCAGGCAAACAACGTCTGGATCGTGAACCAACTGGCACATGTCCTTGTCGTTCGAGACGATGACCGCCTGCAAACCCGCTTTTGCGGTCTGCACGGCGAGCGCGCCAATCACATCATCGGCTTCGTATCCGGGCGCATTGATCACCGGAATATTGAAGGCCTCGCACAACCGAATGATGTAAGGAAGCTGCGACGCGAGATCGTCGGGCATCTGCAAACGATTCGCTTTGTAATCGGCAAACGTTTCGTGGCGAAAAGTCTTCTCGCCCGACTCGAAGATGGCGGCGATGTAGTGCGGCTTCTCTTCCGACAACAGCTTGCGCAGCATGTTGGTGAAGATGAAGACTGCCTGCGTGACCTGTCCTTTGGAAGTCGCGAGCGGCGCCGCGCGATTCGCCATCGGCGCGTAAAATGCGCGAAAGATGTGCGACATCGAATCGATCAGAAAGACTCGCTCGACCGGCTTGTTACCAGTTGCGGATTGCTTGGTTGGCATTTGTCGTTCGATGATAGAGAGCGGTTTTAGGAGTGTCAACAGAGCTACTCTCGCAATTTTGGATTGCGCCGGCAGTTCAAATTTGTGGCGCCATCGCCGCAGCGCAAACAGATTGCGTTGCCTGATTGCCACAGCTCTCTCTAGTCAATGTCTGATTGACTGGAAATCTCGGCGGCACAGGCGTTGCTCTTGGAAGAAAACGCAATTCTACTTGAAACAGATACTGGATGAAGGTTAACTCGACTTGATGAAACAAACCACACTGGCTTCGGCGGTCGAAACACACGGCAATGGTTTGCACACCGGAGTGCCGGTGCAGGTTCGTCTGCTACCTGCACCACCCGACACGGGATACATATTTCGTCGCACAGATCTTGGCGGCTTCGAGATTCCGGCTACGGTCGAGTCGGTTGCAAATTGCGGCTATGCGACGACGTTAATGCGCACCGGCGTAATGCTTTCGACGGTCGAGCATTTGCTGTCCGCGCTGCGCGGTTTGGGAATCGACAACACTTTCATCGAAGTCGACAACCTCGAGATACCGATTATGGATGGCTCCGCCGAAGTCTTTGCGGACATGATCGAGCGCGCCGGTGTGGTTGAGCAACCGCTGGCCCGGCGCGCTTTGCTCGTGCGCGAGAGAATTTCCTTCGAGCAAGGCAATCGCCGCATCAGCGTCGAGCCGGCCGACAGTTATCAGATCGATTGCCTCATTGATTTTGCGCATCCGCTGATCGGCGTGCAGCACCTGAAGGTAGAACTGACGAACGGAAACTTCAGCCGGGAAATCGCTTCAGCGCGAACCTTCGGCTTCACCGAAGAAATCGAAGCGCTACGCCGCGCAAATCTGATTCGCGGCGGGTCGCTCGATAATGCGATTGTGCTCACCGAGGACGGGATGCTGAATAAAACCAGCCTGCGCTTTAGCGACGAGTTTGTGCGTCACAAGATTCTGGACATCATCGGCGACCTCGCGCTGTTGGGCATGCCGATTCTCGGGCGCGTAAAAGCCGAACGCAGCGGCCACATCCTGCACGCCGGCTTGATGGCCAAATTGCTGCGCGTTCGCTCGGCCTGGGACATTGTCGACATGCCGACGGGTGCAAACAATGCGGAATTGAGTGCGGCATTTGTCTAGGTTGCCGTCGTCACATTTCGCTGTCGTCTTTACTGTTCTGCTCGATTAGTAGCAAAGCGTTGGCGGGGTGAGTTTGGCGAGTTGTGGGCCAAGCTCCTGCGACCGCTTGATCTCGTCCCTCGCAACACCGCCCGTTGCATTCAGTCAGAATCGGACACGATGGTTTGCAGGATAGAATCAAAAGGGATCGTTCAATTGAATGAGGCTTTTCGTTTGAAATACAGCCTTTGAACTCTTTTGGAAGCCTTTCTGTTCCGGCTCGACACAATCGCAAAGCTGATTAATCGAAGCGGAGAATTACGGCGTCGAAGGTTGTCGTGTGGCGAATGCAGGCTAAATTCTTCCCATTCGGCGACCATGCAAATCGAAAGACCTGCTCCGCATTAAAGCTGGTCACGGGGCTAGGCTTGGATCCGTCCAAAGACTGTCGCCAGATATTCTGCGCTCCGTCTTGAGCTGTATTGAAATAGATGGCTTTCCCGTCGTTTGAGAATTCCATCCATGTCTCAGGCGAGATATTGAGCACGTGCTCTGTCTTGTTTAGTTGCAACGAATGAATGCGAGTCTGGACCGCCTTCGCCTGCTTATCGTAGGTGGAATAGGCTAAATGAGATCCGTCCCGCGAGACCGTCCAGCGATAGACGTCCTCATCTATCACGGGTGATGACGCACCGCCACTTGCTGGAACTTGCCATATCTGACACTTCCCCGCAATAGATACAGAAAAGAAAACTCTCTGCCCGTCCGGCGAAAAAAGCGGCAGGATCACGTCATAGGTTAAATCAGTCAATTGAGCCAAATTACTTCCGTCAATGCTCATCCGCCAAAGTTGACTCTTTCCGCTCCGGCTCGAAACAAAAACTATGGTCTCTCCATCGGGTGACACTGTCGGGTCCGTATTATTCGCAGATCCGAAAGTGAGCTGTTGCAAGTCGGATCCATCCGGCCGCATTCGGTAAATGTTGTAATTGTCGAAGCTGCCGTTTCTATCTTCGTCGAACACGACGTATTCGTTCCTTGCCCAAGAGACCGAATCGAAATGCTTTTCGGTGCCATTCGAGATTTGTACGGCACTGCTCGCGTCCTCGTTCGACACGTCCCAGATTTGCCGGTTCGAATTCATCTGAGGCAGGACTATCGACCTTCCGTCCGCGGTCATGCTGAAGCCGATATAGCTATTCAGATCGTTAGTGATGCGACGCATGGCGCCATCGGGATATGAAACAGCATAGAGCTGTGCCTTCCGGGTTGTTTCATCAATAGCATTTACAATAAGCCCACTCTTATCCGGCATCCATTTCGCGGTCAATATCGTAAAATTTGACGGTTCGCCGATCCGGTGTTCGGCACCTCCGGTTGCGGGAATTTCCGCAAGGTACCAATATTCGCGGTCTTCTTCGTGACGCTTAAACGAATAGAGAAAGCTGTTGCCGTCGGGCGCCCATTCAAGCGAGTAGAACATCGAGTCGAGATTGGTCGAACTGACTATGTGCTCATTCGTGCCCTCACTATCGACTACAACGATCGACGACGTGCCTAACTGTCTGTCGATTCGTACAAAAGCAAGCTCTCGACCATCCGGCGAGACTGTCAAAGAGCCGTTGGCATACGGAGTCAGTTTGTGTGCCTCCCCACCCAGCAGCGGAATGCGGTAAAGATTTCCGTAATCGACGTTGTGCTCTTTCAATACGTAATACAAAAAACTGTTGTCCGGAGCGAACGCCAAAGCCCAATAACTTATTCCGGTTTGCGGCGGCCGTAGCTCCAGAACGCTGCCTGTTGTTGTTTGTCGCAAACGTAAGGCCCGTCCGTTGCCTACCAGGGCCACGTAGGCAAGGTACTGACCGTCTGGCGAAATCAGCGACACGTAAACGTTGCCGTCTTGCGTCAACTTGGTTTGCCGCAGCCGCTCATAGGAAAGCATGTCTTTCTGGTGAGGTTTGAAACCGTCAAAACGAAAAGCAGCAATAACGGCCCCAACCAAACACAACCCGACAATTGAAAGCAGCCAGGGTCGTCGATATAGCTGTGTTCGGATTTGTTCCCCTCGACGGATCTGAGCTTTGTCTTGCGATTTGTCATTATCTGTGGCGATCGGAACAGACTTCGGAACTACGGTTCCCGTCGGCTGTTCGGCATGGTGTTTTGCTGAAACCACATTGGCGATGAATCGATAGCCGTGTCCCTGAACCGTCGCTATGTATTTATGTTCCTTGCCAGTATCGCCAAGAGCCTTTCGAAGTGACGAAATATTGCGAGTGAGGTTGCCGTCCTCTACGAAGTCACCGTGCCACACTTTTTCGATCAATTCATCCTTCTCGAGCAAGCGGCCCGGGTTCTCAGCAAACACAAGCAAGATGTCAAACACCCGGCTGGTCAGCGGCACTTCTTCGCCGCCGCGCAGACATATCCGGTTCGTCGGGTCGATCTCAAAATCGGCGAAAACATACCGGTGAGCGTTCGAGGAAGCTCCGTTTTTGTTGCCGTTTCCTTTTTCCAAATCTTTTCCGATTCTTTTCCGAAAATCCGTACGACACCGTTTCCGGATTTCTGATACAAAATTCCCAGTATTTGAATAGCGCGATTATAAACCAATTTCCTCAAACCCGCGATGGTTTTTGAGGCGAGTTCTAGGTGTCTCTTTCGATATCAAGGGCCGACAGGGCCGCCGGCGGTGCAGACGCCGGCGTAATTCTGACAGGCGGCGCTTGGCGGGCCTAGATTTGTCAGTAATTCGAAGAGCGCGATTCATAAGTCGGTTTTCTCGAACGCCTGAGGTTTTTGAGGAAGCCCGTTTACGCGAGGTGAATTCTCGTCCCAGACTGTGTTAGCGCTCCGTTAAGAGAATGAGGAGATCACATGACTAAGCTTAGAAATTTGCAGATTCGTCTCGCCACATTAATGACTATGATCAGTGTAGTCTTGCTGAATCCGCAGCTTTCACAAAGCGCGCGAGATGTTAGCCCGAGGTCGGCTGGACCTGTTGCCGGGGATCGATCCTATCATCCTCCGCCATTGTCGGGAATCTTTCAGGCGGCATCGAACTTCGCTAACGACTCAACGGCACCGGGTCAAGGCGCTATAACGAAGAGTTTCTGCACGAATGGTACGGACCTGGGAGGAGGTAACATTCGAATAAACTGCGATAGCATTCAGCTTCCCCATAACGAATTGTCTATTGCTGTCAATCCTGCGAACCCGAATCATATCGTGGCGGGCTCGAACGATTATGAATTATTCAGCATCCCCGGGGGACCAGGTTTTCTTAACAAAATTATTGCCGGCTACTACACGAGCACCGATGGTGGCACGACATGGTTGAATGGTCATATCGACCCCGGCGGTTTCTTCTTCAGCGGCGATCCTTCAATCGCGTTCAACAAAAAACTTGGGCTGGTACACTACGCCACAGTGGGATTTAATCTTGGCGCGGCAGGAGCGTTTACAGAGGCTTCCGTGCAAGTCAATACATCGAAGGACGGTGGATTGACCTTTGAACGCCCGACTGTGCTTGCGCATGGAATAGGAAGCAGGCTGGTACAAATTTTCAATGACAAGCCTTATATTGCCGTTGACAACAATTCAGGCAGTTCCCATTACGGGCGATTGTATGTTACCTACACTCGTTTTGTCTTCGGCGTGTCCGGCTATGAGCGATCGCCGATATTCTTTTCTTATTCGGATGACGGAGGCAATTCATTTTCCAAGCCGAAAGAGATTAGCGGAAACAGCGCGACGCTCTGCCACAATTCGGGAGTTTCCTCGAACATGGATATCTGCAACGAGGATCAATTTTCTGTTCCCGTTGTCGGCCCTGATGGAACCTTGTACGTTGCTTTTGAAAACGGTGAGTTCGAAGGATCCGCTCATGGCTTTCGGGGCCAGTATCTCGTAGTCCGTTCGACCGATGGAGGACAGACCTTTGAGGGACCTTTCCAAGCTGTTTTCCCAATCTTTGACGGCAGCGATGACTATCCGCGCAACGTGGACGGACGACAGACTCTTAGCAATAGCCAGTTCCGCATAAACTCTGCGGGCAATATTACTGTCGATCCGACTTCAGGGCCTGCTCCCAGCAGCACCAATCTCTATATTGCGTTCTCGGATAACCGTAATGGGACTTTGACAGGGGACTTTAGCACTGTTGCTACAAACACCGACATTGTTGTCGTCAAGTCCAGCAACGGCGGGACTTCCTGGAATGCACCCGTTGTGCTTGCCAGTGCAAGAGATCAATTTTACCCATGGGCCGCTGTTGACTCAGACGGAAATCTACGAGTCGCTTTCAGTGATAGGAACTACGATTCCAGCAATATCCAGTATGGAGAAACACTGGCATCGTCTTTCAACGGAGGAACTTCCTTTTCCCTGCTCAGAGTAGATACCGGCTTATCGAATCCCAATGACTCACGGTTCCAGACAGACTTCACCGGAGGGACAACGAACGGAAAGGCTCTCTTCATTGGGGATTACAATGGTCTCGATATCGGTTCGGATCTGGTAGTGCATCCAGCTTGGACTGACATGCGTACAACAGCCTATACCAATCCGCCGCCTGGCACAGGTCACAAGACACAGGACGCAGTAACTGCTTCTGTCCATGATTAAAAAGCCGTATTTGCATGAGGTCAATGCCGATGGCGTCATCGTCTATGTTTACGGGAACGATGATCTCGATCAGATCTGCGGACAAACCTTTGATTTCAACACGCAAACATGGGTCGGCTACATCGGTGAGTTGCCGATCAAGCGCGACAACAACTGAAGCCCACCGCACTGCCGTTTCGAAAGATTCAATGAAACACTAAATCGCAGACACAAGAACGAGGTGATAATAGTGAACCAGCGATATCAACTGAGCATTTCTCTTCTGACGATACTACTTCTTACTACTTTCGCGGCAGTGGGTACTGCTCAGAATAACGCCAACCCCGAAAACGCTAAGAACTCGACAGCGGCAGGTTCTCGCGTGTCAGGAACTGCGGACGCCAAAGATGAGATTGCGAAGATGCTTCGCGATTTCTATGACGCTTTCGGGAGGATGGAAGCTCAGGCGATGAATAATCTTGCGGATGACGGTTTCTTGAGTTTGGAGGGTAGTCGGGTAACGAATACTTTCGTAAAGGCCAAAATGCGTTCAGATTTTGCCGCAACACCTGCCTCTCAATACCAATTTGCAATCGAGGATCTCAAGGTCTTTCCGTTAACCGCGGATACTGCGGTCGCTAACTATCGGGTAATCATAACGGAGCGAGCGAACGGTCAGAAGCGTTCTGAAAGTCTTACCGACACGTTGATTCGACGTGACGGACGCTGGCAGATATTCGCGGAACATTTCTCAGATATCCCCAAGCCGGCCGAGCCCATCGTTCCCGGTTTGCCGACAGGTTGGGCGCGCTCGAAGCGCGCAACAGCCAACCGCTACCTAATCAACGTCGATACCGTGGTCAAGCATGCTGGCAAGGCGAGTGTTTCGATCAAGTTCGCCTGCGGGGAGGATCAAAATGCTTTGACCTATCTTGTTCAGGCGATCACCCCTGACGAATATCGCGGCAAGCGACTGCGGCTTTCGGGCTGGCTGAAGACCGTCGACGCGAGTAAAGCCAAGCTTTGGATGCGAGTCGTTGGCGAGCAACGCGACTTGGGTTTTGACGATATTGATGATCGCGCAGCCACCGGCACTTCAGAATGGAAGATGTATTCGGTAGTGCTTAATATTCCTGCTGCAGCGACAAATATTTTCTTTGGTGTACAGCTTGAGGGCAAGGGCCAGGTATGGGCCCATCAGCCAGGGTCGCCGTTCGTTTACCCTGAGACTGGGATTGATACCAATGATTTGCAACCCCAACCTATCTGAAGGAGGTCGAGTCTCGTCGCCTAAAACTCTCCGTTTGATCGGGATCATTTTTCTCGTGGCGGCAGCAGTATTGGCCGTCCTAAATTTGAAGAGAGTGGCAGACTTAGGCATGACTTGGGTATCGCCACCACTTCTGATAATAGGCATGGTCTTCATCATTCTGGCGGGGCGGCGCAAATGAGCCGCGCTATTTGATAGTTGTCGGCGCCACCAAACAACTCATTCAACCGGAGCGGAATCAGCTTGTCTCTCATCCAGCGAGACTTGGATGCTTGATATGATGCTTCCCGCCCGGTTAGCTCAACCGATGGCAATAGAAACCCAGTTTTCAGTTCGGGCATTGCTGGAGCAGCATTTCGGCGGCCCCATAAAAATAGCGCCTGAGCTCACGCTTGAGCTGATTGAGAAGGTGATTGCGGCGAGCGGCATCGGCCTGAATCACACTATCGGCGAGAGAGTTCTGGCTGTTGGCGACAACTCGAGAGCACACGAGCTGGAAGACTTCTTTGTGCTGACTGACCGGCGAATAGCCGGGCGTCACTGGCGAGTATTTTTCCACGCTGAGCTCGATGAGATAACTAACGTTGTCGAGGGCACCAGTTTCGCGATTCCTAAGCTAGTGCTTCACACATCGGGCAGGATAGTGGAGGTAAAGATGGGCTTGCTTTCACGGGAGCTTGGCGCTTATCTAAATGCTCTTTGCCAACTACCACCCGGAGTGCGCACTCCGCCGACCGACCCGATTCCCGTGCCAACGGCCGCGGATCTCGCAAGTGACCAATGGGTGAAAGCAAATGCCGGCATTCTCGGTCCGGCTTGCGAGCAGATGCTGTGGATTGTGACGGTCAGATTCCGACGCGGTGAAATCGCGCTCGAGGCGGCAAGGAACTTCATCGCGCGAATCGTTCTTCAGAGTCGGAATTCCGTATTTGGTCGCGGCATGTTGAGCGGCTGGTGGATGAGTCCGCTCCCGATTGCAGATTTGCAGCAAGCAATACAGCAATTGCTGGGTCGGCCCAAACGGGAATTCCAGCAAGTGAACCTTTTTACTTCGGAGTTTTCCTTGAGCGACGGCGGAGCCGCAGGCAAAGCTGCCGCATCGAGCGCAGCCGGTCTTGCCGCGGCCGCTTTCCTGGGAGTTGGTTGGATCAGCATACCCGCAAAATCCGTCAGTCAGCTGAGGGTTTCACTCAGTAGCGGGCCGGGAATGACTTGCATCGAGCTGCAGGGAACCAGCAGCAAAAGATTTGAGCCAGTTAGCGTTCTCCAGCCCCGGCTGCTGGCAAAACTGCTTGAGTTACTCGGTCGCTACGAGCAGGCACTCTTGTATCGGCGCGCCTTGTTTGACTGGGAGGAGCATCCGGCACAGCTAATGAGCAAAACGCCTGACGAGGTTCAGGAGCGGCTGACGCGCCTGACAGTCTGAATCTCCACGTCGTCGAAGCGGCCAGGGTTTACGCGCTGCTGATTTGCTCCGCTCCGTTAGTCAATGCATCGACGTTGAATCTAGAGGTGGAAGTTTTTCGATTCAAATTTCGCATTGGCACATGGGGAGTCAAGATTCTGAGGAACGCGGCGACATCTCCAATGCAGTCTGGTTGTTCTCAGAAACTAAAGGAGTCCGCAAATGACAGCAAAAAGCTTTAGATGCCTGACTTTGCTCTTGGTCGTCACATTTGTCGCGGGGGCTACTAACAAGATTTTCGCCCAGAGCACTGCTTTCACATATCAGGGCCGCTTGCAAGACGGTGGCGCGCCCGCCAACGGGAGTTATGATTTTCAGTTCACCTTGTGGGATGCGCTTAGCGGCGGCACGCAGCAACCGCAACCGTCGCCGGTAACGGTGACGAAAACTGGCGGTAGTGCCCTAATTTGAAATCCATGTTATTAAAGTCTGGCACGGTATTTATTTTCGCAACTTTTCCTTGAGTCGGCGCGCTCGCCGAATGTCGCCGATGGTAAGTCCTCCAATCGCGACTTGAGTATCGGGACCGCTCTCAAAAAGAGAAGCCAAGGAAAACTCAGCCAAAGCGAAGAGATGTTTTCGCTCCGCATCATTGAGCGTCTCGCCCGCTTTTGCCTTGTCTAGTATTCCCCACATGTAACGCTCAAACTCGCCATGAGTGAGTCGATAACGTATCCAACTGGAAAGCGTTTTATGCCCCGCTGCTTTAGCAGCTCTTGTGGCGGCTTTCACGTCCTCGTCTTTCAGTCTGACGGGAACGATGCGTCCTTTTGCGTGGCCCTTCGGCAGTTTGGGTCTTCCCATTTTCTTAGCCTTCGGCATTGGCTTCTTGCTCCCTGAATGCCTGAACGATTGATACCTGTACAGCCCTACGTGGCGATGTGACAGGCGGAATGTGCAAGACTGTCACTGTGCGTCGGGGAACGTCCGCATCATCCGTTTCGTGAGTCCAGGCATAGACTCGCGAGGCTTTCGGATGGTCATGCAAATCGAAGACTTCAACCTCACCTTGCCAAACCGTTTGGCCTTCGTGTGATTCAGTAATCGGCACGGTTTCAACATGCGTGGCCTCAGAGCCATGTAGCTTGCTAATCACTTCTTTTAGTTCGTCGATATAGTTCACGATGCAGCCTCTACCAGATCGCCAACCGTCCAAAAACTTTTCTCAACGCCAGCGGCCATTGCCGGTGTCATTTTCAAAGTCTTGTGCGTCCGAACGAGATTGTAATACGCGAAGTGAAGCGCTACCGCAGCCTCGAAGTTTTCCAGCTTCTTGCTGAATGCGTGAGTGAGGCGAGTTAACCGGCGCATGTGCAAGCGAGTAGTAGCATTCAACCGCTCAATGTAGCTCGTTGAAATCATGTCCATGTCAGGACGGCCCATGATGGTCTGGCGCTCAGCAAAGACTATCTCCGGTGCACTATAGCGCCGCTCTTGATGATGCTCGCCGGTATCGTGGCCGTAATTCTTGATAATCATGCCGTAGTCAACTTCGCTTCCGAATGCTTGATCAATCGCGTCGATGTAGACCTTTAGGCCGTCGCTAGAAACCTGCGGACGATTCCGCAGCCGTAACGCTATGTCAGCAACAAAGGCGATTGCGGTTTCGCGATCCCGCTTGCCAACCTTGAATGCGGGAACGAGTTTGGTTTCAGCGTCAATAGCGCAGAACGTCCAAACGTCGCCTTTTGTCGGATCGTCATTAAAAGAGACGTGCTTTTGCTTCTTGCCGATGAAGCCCCAGATCTCATCGAATTGCAGGAAATTACATCTTAAGTCGCGCATCTTGGCGTCCAGAAGCGCGGCGCAGCCTTGCCCAATGCGAACGCCTAACCGGCAGATCGTATCGCCGTGAACGCCAGTCATGCGCGAAATGGCCCGCATACTTGAACCCTCAGCCAATGCGCCGATTATCGCTATCTGTTTGTCTTTTGGTAGGACGTTTGCCATTTGACATTATCTCCTTATCTGGACATAATGTAACACAGTTTGTTCTACTTGTCAAGTCTTTTTGTGCTACAATTACGTCTGGCTTGAAACTCTTTTTTTATGGCTGCCATCCTGCGAGAATTTATGACTATCGCGGCTATTCCGAGCGCGACAATGCTGATAAAGAATACGGTGATCGCTATGTCAACAATCCAAGTTCCATTGCCGCCCATTGAAAGGGCGGCATGGCAAAACAACTTAGTGCTTGCCGGATACATAACGGCTCTTGGTATAGCTGCTCTAATGACGTTTCTATCGTGGTATTTCGGTGGGCGCTTGCAAGGATTAATAAGGAAAGATGCCGATGCAAGGATCGCAGAAGCTGATAGCAAAGCCGCCGGTGCGAACGAACGTGCAGCGGTGGCAAACGCGGAGGCCGCGAAAGCAAACGAGGGCCTAGCCAAAGCCAATGCAGAAGTCGCCCGGTTAACAAAAGAAAGCTTACAGACCCAATTCAACTTAGAGAAAACAAAAACAAGCGTCTTAGAGGCAAAGGCGAACGTTTTTGATTTGCAAAGAGCTGCTGCTGACGCTAAGGCCGCGCAGCAACGAGTAGAAATCGATTTAGCAACAGCCAAAGCCGAAACAGCAAAGGCGCAGCAAGCGGCAACGGAGGCAGCGGAACTGGCCGCGAGGGAGAAATGGGAGCGGGAACGAATAGAGCGGCTTAGTCTTCCTCGTAATCTAAATTTATTCCGACGATCTGAATACATCAAGGAACTGAGCGCATTTAAGGGAACCGAGATTCTTTTTATAACCGTACCTGACACCGAGCCGACCAGAACGGCCCAGATGATCGCGGACTTGGTGGCTGAGGCAGGATGGAAGGTCTTAGGAATCGAGCCGAGAGCGGGAACAACTGAGGCACAAATCCCAGACGGTGTATGGATTGAAGTACAGGGGATGGTAGGTCCCGGCCCGCAGCAAAGCCCACTAGTGCCAGCCATTGAGAGATTACGCGATATTTTGAATGATAGCAGTATTGGAACGCAGCGCAGCGGGGTTAGGCTGTGGCTCGCTCCAACCACACTGCCCAAAAATCTCGTTCGAGTACTAGTGGGATTGAGAGACGATCCCCTTCGCTTCAAGAAACTGGAAGAGGAAATAGAGCGCGAAAGGCTACACAGACGGGAGAACGCGCCACCAAAGCCGAATCCAGAATGAAGAATCCAAATTAGGGCACTACCAAACTGGCGTGTCGGTTGCAAACGGTGTCTTCACTGTGCAGTTGGATTTTGGCGCGAACGCGTTTCCCGGCGCTGACCGTTTTCTGGAAACGAGCGTGCGATTAACTGGTGGCGGGGCGTTCACGATTCTGGCGCCGCGGCAACCGATCACTTCAACGCCTTATGCGATTCGCACGCTGAGTGCGACGACCGCCGATGCGTTGTCGAGCGCGTGTGTAGGTTGCCTGCAAGACTCACAGATCAATTCAGTGGCCGGCAGCAAAGTAAACGGCGCAATCCCTGTGGCGAGTGTGCCTGGCGGCAGCGGCAATTACATTCAGAACGCTACCACGCAGCAAGCCGGTAGCAATTTCAATATCTCCGGCGACGGGACTGCGGGCGGAACGTTTTCGGGCAACATAGTAAATGCTTCAACCCAATTTAATTTAGGAGGGAGTCGGGCCTTTGCCGTTACGGGCGCGGCGGCATTCCCAACCGGTAATACGTTTGCGGGTGTCGATTCGGGAACGGCAAATTCGCCGCAAAATGGTGGACTTCTTAACTCATTTTTCGGCGGTGGTGCCGGAAGACTTAACTCCAGTGGCGCCGAAAATAGCTTTTTTGGAACCTTGACCGGAAGGTCCAACACCACGGGTACGGGGAATAGTTATTTTGGCGACTTAGCCGGTGCGTCGAATACGACCGCGCCGAACGGAAGTTTTTTCGGCAGCGGTGCAGGTTTTTCAAACAGAACAGGTGGTCAAAACAGTTTCTTTGGTCAGCAATCCGGTAACAGCAATGACGGCGGCTTCAACAATTCATTTTTCGGGGCACACTCCGGCATGGCCAGTGTTAGCGGCTCGAACAATTCATTTTTCGGAATGCAATCAGGCTTCGCCAATGTTAGTGGAAGTAACAACACGATTGTGGGAGCGAACGCCGATCTCGGCAGCAGTGGTCTAACGAACGCCACCGCCATCGGCTTCGGTGCAGTTGTTTCTCAGAGCAATTCGCTGGTCTTAGGCAATAACGCTAACGTCGGCATCGGCACGACAGCGCCCACAGAGCGCCTGCACGTTGTTGGCAACGGCTTATTCACGGGGAACTTCACCGTGAACGGGACACTCAATGCCACTCTTCCGGCCGGAAGTGTCAACTACATTCAGAACACTACGACTCAACAAGCGAACAGCAACTTCAACATCAGTGGCAACGGAGTCATCGCCGGCAATGTCGGCATCGGAACTACGTCGCCGACTAGCACACTACATGTCGCTGGCAACACCTACCTCGTAGGTAACAAAAACGCCCCCGCTCTCTACGTCCAGCAGAACACACCGGGACAGTATACCGGATTCATCACCACTTCCGGTCAGGCGGCGGGCGCATCCTTTGGCCTGGCAGTTGCCGCCGGCACTAACGCCAACGACTTTTCATTCGAAGCCGGTAATCAGGCCGGCATCGTGGCGTTCGCCGTCAGGGGCGATGGCAATGTCGGCATCGGCACGGCCGCCCCAGCCGCGCCTCTCGAAGTGCGGCGAAATGGGACGATCGCTTCAGACTGGCAAACCGGTCAGTTGCGAATCAGTGGTAAGTCGGACGCCAATATGCAACTGAATCTCGGCTACGATACGTCGAGCAACCTTGGCGTCATTCAGGCCGGCCAGGCTTTTACAGGTTTTAGGACCCTTTCTTTGAACCCATTTGGCGGCAATGTCGGTATCGGCACGTCCATTCCTGTCAGTAAGCTCGATCTTGTAAACCCCAACGGCGACGGTTTTGTCCGCCTTAATTTCGTTAGCCCAGGTTTTGTAGCCGTCTGCCATAATGCATCGCTTCAACTTTCGGATTGCTCGTCCTCACTTCGATACAAGACCAACGTCGTGAATTTCCGATTCGGACTTGAACTGATAAGCCAGCTTAGGCCGATCACCTTCGATTGGAAAGACGGAGGCATGCACGATCTCGGCCTCGGCGCGGAGGACGTTGAAAAGATCGAACCGCTTCTAGTCACGTACAACAAAGAAGGCAAGGTCGAAGGCGTTAAGTACGAACGCATCGGCGTGGTTCTTATCAATGCCGTCAAGGAACAGCAGGCGCAGATTGAAAAGCAACAGGAACTACTCAAGCGACAACAGGAGCAAATCAAGCGTCAGGAAGATCAGGTGAGACAACAGCGGGCGACGTTTGCAGCGCAACAGCAACAGCTCGACGCTTTGAAGAAGCTGGTATGCCGCACGCACTCGCGCGCGGCAGTGTGCCGGCGGTAATACAGGACTGATGTGGGCAGCTCGCGGTTTGCCGCCGTACTCCAACACCATGAACTTCCGGCGAAAATCTCTTGGCCTTGTCGCGAGCGTCTTGTTGACACTCGTCGCGACCCTGGCCGCATCACATCGTTCCACCTCCCGACAACCGCTTAATGAAAGCGACGCCGAAGATCGTGTAATGCAAAAGAAAAACCCGGTCCAGTCCCAATCTCAACCGGCTGTGACACCGGAGTCCATCGGCCCAGTCGATCACAGTGTTATTGCTGGCGGTGGCGGCACGAGTTCCGCCGGCAGCTTCCGCGTTGATGGCACAGTAGGTGAAGTGAGCGCGGCGAACACCCTGAGCGGCGGTTCCTTCTCTGTGAATGGTGGATATTGGAATACTCTGCAAACTCCAGTCGCAACACCTACAGCGACACCGACACCAACTCCAACACCGACACCGACGCCCACGCCGACGCCAAGCCCATGCGCTGGTTGCAGTGTGCAGTTCAGCGCTGCAAACTACAACGTAAACGAAGCCGATGGCTTTGCCACGATCACTGTCACGCGCACCGGCGACACTTCAGGTACAGTCACTGTCGATTATCAAACCAGCGACCTCTCGGCCCAGCAGCGCACCGATTACACCATCGGCGCCGGCACCGTCACTTTTGCTCCAGGCGACACCAACAAGAGCTTTGTCGTGCTGATAGTCAACGACCTTTACATCGAAGGCAATGAAGTGCTGAACCTCACGCTCAGCAATCCTACCGGCGGCGCAGTGCTTGTTAGTCCCAGCGTCGCGACCCTGACGATCATCGATAACGACTCAACCTCCGCGACAACCAACCCGCTCGATGATGCGCGCTTTTTTGTGCAGCAGCATTACTACGATTTTCTCAGCCGCTATCCCGACGCGAGCGGTTGGGATTTCTGGACCAGCCAGATCACCCAGTGCGGCACGGACGCCACTTGTCTGCGCAACAAACGCATCGACGTGTCGAACGCATATTTTTATGAGCTGGAGTATCAGCAGACAGGAGCGTATGTGTTTCGTTTGTATCGCGCCGCGTTCGGTAACACTCAGCCGTTCC
>JBGQJU010000055.1:0-38237 GCA_041499185.1 Pyrinomonadaceae bacterium
ACCCCCCCCCGAAAGCGCGGCCCCCAAAGAAATTCCGGCCCCCGCCCTTACGGCCGGCCTACTGCCCCGATACTCACAGGCGAACAGTTCGCGCTTGGCGTAGTAGTCGCTCAGCTCAAAGGCGCGATTCAGCAAGCCCTCCATGTCGACTTTTTCGCGAATCAATTGACTGGTTGCCGTGGTCTGACCTGCGTGAATGAAATTGCGACGACGAAAGTCATCGGGAGTTAAGCCAATAGTTTTTGCGACCTTATCGAGATGGCGCTCGAGCGCGAAAATACTCTGCGGCGCGCCAAAGCCGCGGAACGCGCCATGCGGCGGCACGTTGGTCGCCACCGCCCTGCTATCAATGCGAACGTTCGGACAGAAGTAAGGACCGGCGGCGTGAATAGTGCCGCGAGAGAGAACAACGGGTGACAACGTGCAATACGCGCCACCGTCGATCACGAAATCAATTTCCATCGCCAGCAGCTTCCCGTCTTTCGTAACGGCTGTGCGGTGACGCGTACGCGACGGGTGACGCTTGGTCGTTGCCACCATGTCTTCCGCGCGGTCGTAGATCATCTTCACTGGCTTGCCGGATTTCCAGGCGAGCAGCGCCGCGTGGCCGGCAATCATCGATGGATACTCTTCCTTGCCGCCAAAACCCCCGCCGGTTTCGGTTTGAATCACGCGAATCTTTTCTTCTGGCAAACTAAACAACTTGATTAGCGCCTTGTGCACGTAATACGGGCACTGCATCGAGCCCCAAACAGTCACGCCATCTTCCAGGTTCGCGATCGCAATCGCGCCGTTGTTCTCGATGTAGAGCTGCTCTTGCGCGCCGGTGTGATATTCGCCTTCAACTACGAAGTCGGCTTTGGACCAGACGTCATCGACGTTTCCCTTGTCAACCAGAAACGATTTGAAAACGTTGTCTTCGCCCCAGATGATCTCTTTTTTCGCCAGCGAATCCTGCAAAGAAAAGATCGCCGGCAACTCTTCATATTCAATTCGCACATTGCGCCGAGCCTCTTCCAACAGGTATTTGTCAGTGTGTGCCAGGAGCAAGATCGGTTCTTCCGGATGATTGATTACTTCGTCGGCGAGATATGGCTGGTCGTTGAGAATCAGTGCGACATAGTTCGCGCCGGGAATATCTTTGGCGGTAACGACGGCGAATTCGTCCCACGGAATATCGCCTCCGAACGCGATGCTCTTGATTCGTCCTCGCGCAACGGGACTGCGCACCGTCGTACCGTGGAGCATTTCGGGGAACCTGAGATCGTCAACGTAAAGCGCCTGGCCCGTGACCTTCTTGCGGCCTTCTTTGCGGGGAATGGATTTGCCGATGAGATTTTGCATTTCGCACAACTCAAGAAGGAACCCTCAGCTCCTTAACCGTAGAACTCCACTTATTAATCTTAGCCTCACGATATGGGTGACGACAGTTAAGATAAGCGGATAATCCGCACGTAACATCGGGCGTCCAAGCTTTCACAAATCCGAGTTCCTCCCGTATAGAGCAATATTGTCTTATATAGCTCTCCCAAGTCCGAACGTCGCCGACGCCACCTTGAAAACCGCTAGTCACTTCAGTTATCTGAATCCCAGCCCTTTCGATCAAGCGACGGATTACGGGAAAGACTCTCTCCACGCTCTTTGGGATGCTTATGTACTCCGGTGCTCCGCAAAAGGGATACTTTTCTTTCTCGGACCAAGCTCTAAGCAAGAACTCCTGAACAGGAATCAGTTTCGATCCGGAAATTAGTTCGGCATAAAACACGCCACTGTAGTGATCACGAATAATGTAGTGTACGACATGTTGCTTGGTTGATTTGGCAAGTCTGGCTAGGTTTACGTCCAAAGCTTTCTTTTGAAAGCTGAGACGACCATCTTTAGTAATCGTGATGTGTCTTGACGGAGTGACAAGCAATTGATGCAACTGGTTGGCATACTCGCTTCGGTAACTGTGAAACATGCTCGCCTCGATCAGTTCACTTTCTACATAGTAGTAATCGAAAGTTAGCATTCAACCCTACATAGAACAAGGACCATGAAACTTTATGTCCTCAAGCAACAGCAGCCCAATCGAAATCAAGCGCCAGGCGTACATCACCGGATGAATCTCACCACGGCGGCCGACCATCAGCTAAAGGCCCAGCATGCGAGATCAAGCCCCAAAGAATTCCTGCGTGATTGAGAACGTGAAAGGCCGCATCAACTGGAGTGAGAAAGGCAGATCAGGATGGGTTAGCGTATTTCAATTGGCCGGAGATATCCAGGATCTCGATACCCACGAGCGTGTCATTCTCGTAGTCATAGATTACCGAGTCATCCAGCTTCGTCTCGCTATGCGTCGGATTGGCGTTCTTCTTGAAAGAGATATAGAGCGTATCGACATCGTCCTGATAATCAAGCTCCAGCGGAGCATTTGGCAACTCGACCCGCTTCGCAGCTAATGCCAGCAGCTCTTCAGAGCTTGGCGGTTGGATTACAGTCTGTTTCAATTGTCTCCGCGCCATATTATCTTGGACTTATTTAACTGTGGTTCAATGCGCGCCGTTATGATGAAACCATCCGTGTGGCTAAGCTCCCGATAGACGACATTCAAATAGGAACGTTCTCCCAAATGCACCACGGCTATCAGCGTTCCCTTATAGCCACGTAAAATATACTCCGGGTCCTCAACCGCATCAAGCACAGTCTCAATGAAGGAAGCCATATTTGGCTTGCGATCGACGATATGCTCCCACCGTTCATCGGTAAGGCGAATTGGAACATTATTTACTGATGTCGCGATGCCAAGGATCATTGCCGCATAAACCAGAAACAGTTATTAGTCATAAATTCCGAGCAAGTTGTCGCTCGCGCCGCAAAGCAGAAGCGCTACGAAAACTTCACACGATCGAGTGCGAGCAGCCCAATCGAAACCAACGCCAATGCGTACATCACCGGATGAATCTCTTTACGCCGGCCCACCATCAGGTAAAGCGCGACGTGGGAGATGAAGCCCCAGAGGATTCCCTGCGTGATCGAAAATGTCAGCGGGATGAGAATCAACGTCACAAATGCCGGCACACCTTCTTCGATCTTAGAGAAGTTGATCTGGCCGATACTCTTGAACATCGCGGCGCCCACCAGGATCAGCACGGCCGCGGTCGCGTACGGCGGCACCATGCCCGCCAGCGGCGCGAGAAAGAAACACGGCAGGAAACAAAGCGCAGTGAAGACCGAAGTCAATCCCGTCCGCCCGCCCATGTTTATGCCAGCGATGCTTTCGATGTAAGCGGTTCCCGAAGACGATCCCGCCAGTCCGGCGCCAAGCGTGGCGAGCGAATCAACGATCAGTCCCTGCCGCAGATTGCGCGGATGTCCGTGGCTATCAAGCAAGTTCGCCGCATGTGACACGCCGATGAATGTCGAGATCGAATCAAACAAATCCGTAAAAAGAATCGTGATGATTGCCGGCGCGAGTGAGAGTTTCAAAGCGCCGAGAATATCGAGCTTGAGAAAAACGCTTTTGAAATCCGGCATGCTCAAGGGACTCGGCGGAGCGATCACCATGCCCAGCGCCCAGGCGATTAGAGTCACTACCGCAATCGCCGCGAGAAACGCGAGCGGGCTTTTCCGCGACATCAGAAAAACCGCAATCGTGACACCAAGAACCGTTAATAGCGCAGGTTTGCCCAGCACACCGTGCGTGACCAGCGTCACGGGATCGGCGATAACAAAGCCCGCATTTTTCAAACCGATGAAAGTAAGAAACAAGCCGATGCCGCCCGCGGCGGCGATCCGCAACTCCTTCGGAATCGCCCTGGCAATCGTCTCGCGCAGTGGCGTTACCGAGACAAGCAGAAAAAGCACACCAGCCCAGAAGATTATTCCCAAGGCGACCTGCCACGGCACTTTCTGGCTGAGAATGATCGTGAACGTGAAGAACGCGTTGATGCCCATGCCGGGCGCGACGGCAAACGGCAGCTTGGCATAAACGCCCATCAAGAGCGTCATCGTAAAACAAACGAGCACCGTCGCCGTCAGCACACCGCTGAACGACATTCCCGTTCCAGGCGTCGAAAGAATTGAAGGATTCACGACGACGATGTAGGCCATCGTGAAGAAAGTGGTGATGCCGGCTACGGCTTCGGTGCGAATGTTGGGCTTCGCGGTTTCGGAAGTATTCATCAGCGCCTCGCGCCGGGTGAATGAAAGGAGCGAGAGGAGTCTAAGCTACGTGGCTGGACTGTGCAATCACTTACGAGTTTGGGAAGACGCCGGTGACCATGCTTGGCCCACCGCTGCCTGCGCGCGCAGGTTTGCGATTTCATTTCTCCGGGAAATGGCGTCAATCTCTGATACCGGTGGTTAATCTTTAGCCTCGCCCAAGATGCGTGGATGAAATCTGCTAACGTACCGACGATAGCTTTCGACCTCGCGCCGCGCTTGATCCTCTGACCAGCCAAGATACTTTTGCGCAATGCTCGCCGCGGCTTCATCCTCACCGATACCGACTGAGGAACTAAAGCCCGCCATGGTACGGCGCAACAGACAATCCGTGAGCGTCTCAGCCAGCTCGTGCTGAAAAGAGAAGACAACTTCCGCAGTCAGGGTCCCGGTTTCGGCGCCGATTGTTTCCAGGAGCGTGTGGTCTTCAATGGCCAGTCTCAGCACTCCGAGGGCGCGCGTGCCGTAGATCCGGAGCAGCCGCTCGCTGGTTGATTCGGGCAAACCACTCTCTTGACTGAACTGTTCGCAGAAAGAAGCGAAGTTTGGCGTAACAGCGCCGGGCAGAGGCGTCGCCCCAGTTGCGCACGGCGGCGTGACGCGCCGGAGTTTTTTGAAGACCAGATCGACTGCTTGCTCTGAGAGACTACGATACGTGGTCAGCTTTCCGCCGACAATCGAAAGAACGTTCTTTAACTCCGGCGCGTGATCGCGAATAAAGTGTCGGCGCGTGATGCTCTGTTCGTCCCTGTCACTCGTGAAAGCAAGCGGACGCACACCTGAGTAAGTGTAGAGAATGGATTCGCGGCGGAGTTTTGCGCCGGGAATCACGCGATTGGTTTCGCGCAGCAGGTAGTCGATCTCGCTGTCTTCGATCTCAACCGAGTCGAGGTCGCCTTCGTAACGGATGTCGGTGGTGCCGATCAGATAATTGCTGTTCCAGGGAATGATGAAAAACGGCCGGTGGTTTGTTTCGGCTTCAACGTATAGGGCAGTCGCGGGCGCACCGGCAAATGGGGCAACAATGATGTGGCTACCTTTTGTGCCGCCAATCATCCGCTCGCCGCCGAGTCCTGCCAGAACCTGGTCCGCCCACGGGCCCGCAGCATTCACCACAATCCGCCCGCGGGCGAAATGGCGCTGGTCTGAAAAGAGATCGGTGAACTCGACGCCGCGCACGCTGCCTTTCTCGACGACCGGCTTATCCACGCGCGCATAAGTCACGACCGTTGCGCCGTGCTTTGTTGCGGACAGAGCGTTTTCGAGGACCAGTCGCTCCGCAAACTCGACCTGCGCGTCGAAATAGATTGCCGCGCCGAGCAGGCCTTCAGCATTCAGTCCCGGCGCGCGTTTCAGAGCCTCTTCGCGCGAAAGCATCCGGTGATGCGAAAGCGATTTATCGAAAGAAAGCAGATCGTAAGCAATCATCCCGGCGCGAATGGTCCAGGGGCCGCGCCGCGCGTTGTGGTAGATCGGAATCAGGATCGGTAAAGGTTTGACAAGATGGGGCGCAATGCGAAAAAGCGTCTCGCGTTCGCGCAATGATTCGCGCACCAAACCGATTTCGCCGTGTTCGAGATACCGCAAGCCGCCATGAATCAAGCGCGTTGACCAACTCGAAGTGCCGCCGCCGATGTCGCCCTTATCGAGAAGGAGTACCGCCAGCCCGCGCATCGCCGCATCGCGCGCGATCCCGGCGCCGTTGACGCCGGCGCCGATGATTATTAGATCGAAGATCGTTTCTGACAGTGCGGAGCTAAATCGTGTCGACATTTATCGACATTCCATACCATATAGTGCCGATGCCGCACCATCTCGAATTGAGAGTTCTCAAACTAACCAAGTGTTCTTTCAAGAGTTCTCAAAAGATTATCAAATCACGTCAGGGATCTCAGGGGTCATTGAACCGTCGGCGAGCGGAGTTGTGTAACGAACTCTGAGGGCATATGCCTTGCTCTAGGCTGGGCCAGCCAGATTAAGCCCCGCTGAAACCAGAAAGTTGAGGGCATCTGCAAGGCGGAGCTTTATTACCAGGTCGCGTTAACCAGCCTCTCTCGAAGCGCGTCCTTAGATGCGTCGTCAGAGGGTTTGCCTGGCGCGCGGCTGGAAATTCGCCCTGGTTCTTTTAACTCAGCTTGTTCGGTTCCTGAAAGGAGCGTGCCCGATGCGTCCTACCAAGCTTCCACTAGTGCTTTCTCTTTCTATCTTATTAACCGTTCTTTGTGTTCACTCAACCGCACGTGCCGACGACAATGAAGGGGATGAGTATGACGTTAACGCGCGCGTTGTGCGCATCAGTCTTATTCAAGGCGACGTCAACCTGAAACGTCATGACAGCGACGATTGGGAGACCGCGCGACTTAATATGCCGCTGGTCGAAGGCGACACGCTGACGACCGGAAGCGACGCGCGCGCGGAGATCCAGATCGATTCGCACAATTTCGTGCGCATCGCCTCTGATTCGGCGATCAAGATCATCACGTTACGCAACGACGGCGTCGCGCTGAGCCTGTCTCAAGGCACGGCAACGCTGCGCCTGGCGCGCTTCGACAAAGATCACGAGTACTTCGAAATCGACGCGCCCAAAACAACCATCGCGGCCGAAAAGCAAGGTGTCTATCGCATTGACGTCGCGCGCAACGGCGGCATCCACCTCACGGTGCATGATGGCGGACGCGCGCGTCTCTATTCCGACACTGCGGGATTTACGGTGAAAGACGGACACGCGGCGACTTTGAACTACAACGACGATGAAGCGGGTGACTGGCAACTGAGTTACGCCTCTGCCAGGGACAGTTGGGACGATTGGGTAAACGAGCGCGAGCGTTACCTCGCCGCGCGCTTCAAGCATGAACAGAACGCTCGTTATTACGAATCGGACATCTGGGGCGCGGAAGATCTCGATGCTTACGGCAGTTGGGCTTATACAAACGACTATGGCTGGATCTGGCGTCCGAGCATAACAATCATCAACAACTACTACGACTGGGCGCCTTATCGTTTCGGGTCCTGGTTCTGGTGCGATCCCTACGGCTGGACCTGGGTCGGCGACGAGCCGTGGGGCTGGGCGCCTTATCACTTTGGCCGCTGGGTCTATTACGACAACTACTGGGCCTGGTGTCCGCACAGCTATTATCCGCATCGCCGAAACTGGTGGCGTCCGGCACTGGTAGCGTTCTTTTCAATCGATTTCAATTTCGGATCGAATTACTGCTGGTACCCACTTTCTTATCATCAGCACGATCCGCGCTCGAACTATTTCCGCGCGTTCCGCGCGCGCGAGCGTTTGACGCCGCTGAGTTCAAGTGAGCTGGCGGATCTGCGCCGGGCAAATCCCGCTTACCTGCGAGCCGTGACGGCGGTGCCGGCGCGCGACTTTGGTAACCGGACGGCGCGGCCACAACCCGCCAACAATGATCTGGCGCGACGCGTGATCAGCGAGAAGCCCTTGCGAGACTTGTCGATCAGACCAACGGTGATGCCAAGAAACAGCACGGCAGCCGCGGGAACGGCGCGTCCCGATCCTGCCGCTGCGTTCGAGCGGCGGCCAACGGGAGCGGCCACGCGCACTCCGGGCGTACCGCTGGATAACGATCTGCGCCGTTCGCGAATCTTCAACGGCCGCGATCCGGTTTCAGCTACGACAACACCTAACGATAGCGGTGCGTCGAAGGCGAGGCCGACCGGCGCCGTTGTCAGGCCGGCGCTTCCGACGGATCCGCGGGTCAATCGCAGCACAGATCCCAATGGAGGAGCGGGCAATGTAACTCCGGTTGACCGTCCCGCTCCGCCCACTCGACCTCGTGAGGATCGCCCGGTCGATTCAACTCCCAGCGACACAGCAGCACCTCGAGAGCGCAGGCCACCCGAGCGGACGCCAGCGCGACCCTCTCAGCCGGACTCCGGATCGTCGCCCGCGCGACCGGCAACAGACGAAAAGAGACAGCGTCCGGATCAAATCGAGCGGCCCGCTATGCCAGCAAGGACCGAGACGCCAACGTCTCGTCCGCAGCCGCCTACGCGGAACGACCCGCCACCGGAGCGTTCATCGCCACCGGCGGAGCGACGCTCAGAGCCTCAGCGCTCTGAGCCGTCGCCGCGATCCGATCCACCACCGCGATCCGATCCACCGCCGCGGTCCGATCCACCGCCGCGGTCCGATCCACCGCCGCGGTCCGATCCACCGCCGCGGTCTGATCCACCACCGCGCTCGGAATCGCCGCCTCCGGCAAAACCACCCGCTGGCTCGTGAGCGGTTTGTACGGCAAATGGTTGCGATTTGTGCGCGCGGCCTTTGGGCCTCGAGCAAAGCTGTTGACGGATTAAAACGAATGCTCTCCTCCGGGCTGGCCGTGAAGGCTCAGTCCGGGTTAGGAGGTTAACGATGACAGTCGGGCGGTTATGTCTCTACCTGATATTACTGATCGCGGCATTAACTCTTGGCGCATACCTTCTTGCGGTTGCGAGCAGCGCCCAAACGGCTGCTCTTCAGGAATTGAAACCCGACATGCGCCGGGCCTTCGCAGGTCGTCAAGAGGCATTGGACAAGAATGGACGCAAGGGTGGTTACGTTGCCGCAGAAGCGGCACGAGTGCTCGGGGTCCGACCGCCTGCTTCGATGAATTACGGAAACACTGAGCACTCTGCGGCCTCGGTCGCGTCAACTCCGAAGGCGAGATCAAACAGACATTCGGCAATCGAGACCGCGATCTCATCGTCGATTGCTGCCGGCACGCCGTTAAGCCGCATTCTACACACTTCGCAACTCAGTCTCGTATCCTCAGCAGGCACCGACGAACAATTCGTCGACCGCACCGGCGATCTGGTTGCGGATGAAAGAACGACGTTCGACAACGCCGGCGGATCGTTTGATATTGCGGTGGGCCAGTCGGGCGCTCGCTACGAAGTTTTTTCGGCGATTCGACAAGGCCGAAACGTGGGCGCGCTTGTCGTCGCGCTTGACACTAACGGTGACTACATCATCGACACTTCAAACTCTTACGATTTGGAGCTCGACTTTGATCTGCCTTCCGCTGTTGCGGTAGTGACTGGCACTTCCAAATCCGGTCGCGAATTCGTCATCGTCTCGTCGAGCGGTTACTACAATTCCGCGAATCCCAACGATCCGAACAACGAGCCTTCGCCAGGCGTCGTGCTGCTGGTGCGCGATCCGATCACCGGCGGTTTTGACAACTCTCGATCGCGTTCGCTGGTAAAGGTCGGCGATAACCGGCTCTACAACGCAAACGCGCTGGCGCTGCTGCCAAACAATGATTTGCTGATTGCCGATTTTCATTCGGACGAGTTGCGCATCGTACGCGACACCGACAACGACGGGATCCCGGACACGCCCGCGACGCAGCCGTACTATTCCTATCGCTACTCCAACGATGCGCCTTTGGATATCGCGGTCAACTCGCGCGGCGTAGTCTTTTCGCATTCGGCGGATAACGACACGGTCATGCTGGCAATTTACGATGACAACGCGGATGGCCTCGGTGACCGCGATGAAGTTGTAGTCACCGGCCTCTCAATCGACAACAATCTGTTCCTTCACGGCATGACTGTTGACCGGGAGGGAAATGTTTACGTCATTGAAGACGCGACCGGTTTGGCTGACGGAGCGGCAGGAAATGCCGGCACACCGCGCATCGACGCGTTTCCCGATCCCGGGTTGAGCGGTTTCTTACAAAACGGCGCGATCTTTGCGGATGCGGACGACGGAAACACGCAAGCACTATCTGGAATCTCATTTGGAGCGTTGGCGCCGAACCCGATCAATGATGCCCAGTCTTTTGTGCGCCAGCACTATCTGGATTTTCTGAACCGCGAGCCCGATCCAAGCGGCTTGAGTTACTGGACCGCTCAAATCACGCGCTGCGGTAACGACGATCTCTGCCTCAAAGCGCAGCGCATAAATGTTTCGGCCGCGTTCTTTATCGAGCTTGAGTTTCAGGAAACCGGCTCGTTCGTCTATCGTTTCTACAAGGCTTCGTACGGTCGCAGACCAACGTACGCAGAGTTCGTCAACGATCGCAGTAAAGTTATCGGTGGAGCTAATCTCGAAGCGAACAAGCAGGCCTTCGCCAGCGACTGGGTCAGTGGCGCGGCATTTCAGCAAGTCTATCCATCGACGATGACGCCGGCTCAGTTTGTCAACAAACTGTTCGACACCGCGGGCCTTGTTCCTTACACGGCGCAGCGGCAACAGTTGATCAGCGACATGCAGAACGGCAAGTCGCGCGCCCGGGTTTTGCGAGACGTGATCGAGATTGGGGACTTCAAAACGCGCGAGTACAACCCGTCGTTTGTGTTGATGCAATACTTTGGTTACCTGCACCGCGATCCGGATCAGGGCGGATACGATTTCTGGTTGGATGTGCTGAACAACCGCGAGCCAAACAACTATCGCGGCATGGTCTGCGCGTTCATCACCTCACGGGAGTATCAGGAGCGATTTGGCTTGTTGCTGAGACGAAGCAATGCCGACTGTGGGTCATAACGGCGAAAGAAAAACGGCCGGGCCAGGTCAAACCCGGCCCGACCACGACTCGTCTTAAACCGCTACGCGACGGGAAGATTGCGTTCATAGTTCTTAACCCTCCTTGATTACCTGTTGCTTTGTTTTCGTTTTCTTGGATGCGCTGCTTCGCTTTGAATGCTGCCTGCGTTGAGGAGTTTCTCAGTCTGGAATTCTTACGAATCGATTGAAAATTCATGAAAGATTTGGATCGATTTTCAGGCGAGGCAATAGGCGCGGTTTACCATCGATTTCTGACTCGGCGGCGCCGATCCGAATTGCGCCCAGGTGCTGATAAAAGCCTGCGGCATTCGGATCGGCAGTAATCCCGACCGCCGCCACGGACAGCGATGCGGCGCGTTGCATCGCGTGGACGAACAACTCCTTGCCGATACCGGCGCCGATGTGCTCGGGTCTCACCCACATGTGCTCAAGCTCAGCCTGGCCATCGGCGATGACAAGCGCGTAGAAACCGAGAATCTCTTCTCGGTTGGCGGCCAAATAGACTTCGTTCTTCGTAATGAACTCTGGAGTAATCGTGAGGTCGGCTGACCAATGTTGAATCCAGTGCTCGGGATAGCCCCAGTGTCTTTTTGCGGCGTGGGAGATCTCCGTGAGCGTGGCCGCGTCTTCGGGCGCTGCTCTGCGAATCTCGTTTCTCATTTTGGTTGAGGGGCCGCATTGCACGGCCCCTCAAGAGGTAACGGCGGTTATGACTTAGAAGTGAATTCGCAAACCGAATTCCACCTGCCGCGGATCGAAGACCGCAGTGGTGATCTTGCCAAAATTCGTCGGTTGGTTAAGTCTCAGGTTGTTCGCGCTGCCGTCGCGCGGGTCACCCGGCTGAAAGTGGTTAAAGACATTAGTGAACTGCATTGTGAATTGGAGGCCAATTCGTTCCGTGAACTTGAGTTCATTTGCAAGCGTCTCATCCATGTTCCAGCGCGGCAAACCTCGCAGGTTGCCGGCGCCGCCGCAACTTGTATCGAGGCCAAGAATACATCGCCGGAATCCGGCGAAGACTGCCGCCGGATCGGCGAACATGTTAAGGCCTTCGGAATTGTTCGTGCCTATACCACTTGAACCCGTGACGCCGCGATTGGCTGTGGGTTGGATGTTGTACGGCACAGTTGGAATGGCGGACTCGAAACCGCTGGCGCCACTGCTGGAGTTTCCCGTTTCGCCGAACGACTGGCAGTCGGCCCCACAGCCTCCGGCCCCGCTATAGTTTATTCTGGTCGGCAGGCCACTCCGCACGCTCAGGAACGGTGAAACCGACCACCCATTTACGAGGTGGCCCAGAAATCCTTTCTGGCCCTTGAAGAAGTCCGGCCGGTAGGTAACACCGAGACTATAGAGAAACTTGTAATCGAAGGTGGATGGCCCGTAGTTATTTCTTGGATTATAGACATCGAGCCAGTTACCGCCGCTGCTACGTTGTTCCAGAGCACCGGTACCCAGCGCCCTGCCCCAGGTAAAGTTCGAAAGCGCCGTCACCCCGTGCCAGTCGCGCAGTCTCAAGGTGAAAAACGCGGCGTTATAGTTTCCGTATCCTGATGCGGTCTTAAGGCCGATTTCGGTCGCCTGGCTGCTGAGCATCGTGCGACCCAGCGTCCAGCCGGCGCCGTTGTTTAGAGCTGCCCAGAGGTCGGAAACCGTTGTGGCTTTGAAGTTACCGAGCTGTTTTGACGCCACGGCAGCCGAGCAGTTGGCGAACCCCGCGCAATAGCCACTCCCAGGTGTTAGCGCCGCCTCAAAAAATGGCTGCGGCGGACCGGTATAGGTAAACGTACTCGCGGTCGTGGCACAAGTTGGACCTAATGGAGCGCAGATCGCGAGGTAGAGGTTCTTGTAGGCATCGGCAAATGTCTGGCCGCCCAGAGTCATCATGTAAGGCACTGCGTCGAGATCAATTTCCGCAAACTCATGACGTATTCTCCGTCCAATATAACCAACCTCGATCGACATCTTCCTTCCAAAACTACGCTGGATAGTGAAGTCGATGTTGTCGGTCGACTCCGGTCGATAATCCGCATCGACAGCCCTTGAGTCTCCTCCCTGGGGAGCTCCGGCTACACCGGGAAAGAATGGCTGCGGCAGAGTCAGCGAGGCCGCTGGGAGCGGGGCCACCAGGCCATCCTGGCCAATACGGAATACGTTGCTGACATCTACTGAGCCGCTCGTCAAACATTGCCCGTCCATCCTGGCGAGGCTGCAAGTTACTGACTGCAACAAGCCAGGGCCTGACATTGGTACCAGAAGGTTGTTCACCCCGTTCAAACGGCCGAATTGCCTGCCATAGCCGGCGCGCAACACAGTGGTACCGTCGCCGAAAAGCTTATGAAGTAGGCCGGACCTAAACTGGGGGTTCCACGCCACGGACAGCTTCGGGCTGATGCCTCCGTAGAATGGAGTGTAGGGATACTTAAGGTGTAAGTTCTGAGCGGTTTCGAATCCAAGAATGGGAGCGTATGCCTGTCCCGCCAAAGCAGCCGCTTTCCGCTTGGCCAGAAAGTCGGCCGCGCGCACCAGACTACCATCTTGATATACGAGCGCGACCTGTCTCCCCTGTTCCTCGACCGGTGGCGTCTCGACTGCGTAGCCGACACCATAGCTCAGAGTAAACGTCGGTGACATGCGCCATGTGTCGCCGCCATACGCGTTGTAAGTCTTAATGGTGCTTCGCACCTGCGCTCGGGTACCGAGCGGCTGGAGTGCCAGATCGCTGCCTGCTCGAGGATAGAGCACTTGCGTAAAGCCAACCAGTCCGAACACCGCCGTCGCCAAGTTTGAATAGCTGGTTCGCATAGCGGTGTTTGAGGGCAGGCTGCTCGGGAAGAAATTCGTGAAGCCAATCGACTGACTGGCGATTTGATACACAATCTGGTTGCTAATCGTAGTTCCATTATCCGTGCGCGAGAAATAGTCCACGTTGCGCTGGAAGAGCCCACCAAACTGGAACAGGTGATTCCCTTTCACCCAGGAGACGTCGTCGCGAATGGTTTTGTCCTGGCCGTCCCAGGTTCGCTGGCGCGTGCTTTGAGTATTCACGTTATAAGGGATTAGTGCGCCAGTTCCACTGGTTTCGGCGTTAGTGTCGGTAGGAGTCGCAATCTCAATCGCACCGCCCAGGCCGGCGAACTGTGGCGGCAGGCCCGGCGTGCTCCAGCCCCACCAGTTCCAAAGATAGCTCACCCGCAGGTCATTAGTTATGGTTGGGCTGAGCGAGCTTGTGAGTCCGAAAACCAGAAGTTCTGGTGTCTGCACGCGCGGAGCCGTGGACGTGTACTGGCCACGAGTCGTACCCGGCAACAGCCCACCGACGTCCACCTGGCTATTCGTAATATTAACCAGATGCTGTGCCCGGAAAGAAGTAAAGAACCGGTGCTTCGAGTTAAAGTCGTGATCAATCCGACCCACATAAACGTCGGACGTCAGCGGTAATCTAATGGTAGAGAGAAAACCCTGCGTATTGAACTGGTCGCCGCCGCTCAGCGGATCATTAGGCAGCGGAATCGTGTTCCAGAGTTGTTGAATGGTTGAATTGATTCCAATGCCACGGGGATCGCACTGAAGAGTAGCGATCCGCAAACACGGCGCCAAAGTCACAGTCCGAAGCGGTGAAACCGACGAATTGGGATTTCCAATGGTTACCGTGACTGGAGTGGCGTTCAGGTTGTACGGAACAAATGCTCCGGGTGCGTAAGAAACCGTGGCGCCATTCTCTGTGCCGGTTATGGCGCTGGAGGTAGCGTTCTGAATTTGAACCACTCCCGTGCGCATAGCCGCCGTCGGGTACGCCCGTTCGAAGGTCCCGACACCGCCAAAACGAAAGCCCTCAAAGTTAGCGAACACATAGGTCTTACCGCCCAGTACCTTGAACGGAATCATTGGTCCGCCGATGGTGAAGCCGTAGCGTTTGCGTTGATTGGGAATTATCGGCGTGTACGGCATGATGCAGTTGTTGTCGCCCTTATGTAAGGTTGTGCCCGAAGCGCAAGCTCGCGGAGTAGATGGAGCACCTTTGGTGAATTGCGTGTGGTTGGATTTCCACGACTGCGCGCCCAGGATATTTGGCGTCCAATAGAAACCGTAGCCGGAGCCGTGCCACTTATCGGTACCGCGCTTAGTCACCATTTGGACTTGCGCGCCGATAGAACCATTGAAGTCGGCCGTCTGTCCGAATGTGTTAACTCTGAATTCTTCGACGCTCTCGATCGGAGTCGGGACTACGCCTGAAGCGATACCGTTAGTCTGGGCGCCGGCCGTGCCGGTAAAATTCACAGTGTAGCCGACCTGGTCACCAGACATGTCATCGCTGTTCTGGCCGCCATCGATCGAGAAACTATTCTGATCGCCCACGGCGCCGGCAACCTGGCCACCGGGGGTTACTGCGGGCTGAAGCGCCATTAGTGTGGTGGCGTCGCGTCCGAGATTTGGCAACAACTCAAGGTCCTTTAAACTCATAGTTGTACCCACCGTCGCATTGGCCGTCTGGAGTTCGGTTCCCGCCGCCGTCGAGGTAATGACAACTGTTTCGGTAAGCGAACCAACTTCCATTGAAACGTTAACGGTCAACACAGCGCCGACACTCACTCTCTGTGCAGTGAACCTCGCGGTCTTGAAACCTTGTCTGCTGACCACGATGTCATAGACGCCCGGGTTGATTACCGGAAAGTTATATCGACCCGCGTCGTTGGTTGTGGTGGTTGACACACTCTTGGTCGCACTGTCAGTTAGAGTTACCTCCGCGCCCGCCACTATGGCCCCTTGCGGGTCCGACACCTGGCCAGTGACACTGCCCGATGATGCTGTTTGCGCCCTGGCTGATGACGTGCTGAGGCTAAGCGATAGCCCTATGCAAACGACCAAAATCGCGAGATGGATCAAGTTCTTCTTCATGGAGTCCTCCTCTGGCGTTTGAGCTAAGACATACGGCGGAAAACGGAGGGGCCTAGAATCGAATTGCGCCTCGGTTTATCCCGCTGGGCTTATTAGAACTCTCGCAACACAACTAGGTCACAAGTGCGAATGTATGAATGGAGGTCAGACAGGCTGACGCAATCTCCGCACCAACTTGTGAAAGACTCTCCTCATTTGTTTTTCCTAGCTTTTTTTAAGCCCACAACTCAAAACGCGTTTGATCGATTCAGATTTCTGCACGACATCCAAATTTTCATATCTGACGCTGCTCAGCCACTGGCCAAGATGAAGCGCCGTCCGCTTCTAATCATTACCGCTCGCGGCGATCTCGTCAGTGAAACTGCCTTGATTAAAGTGCTACGGGAGGGGTTGATGGCGGGCAGGATTCGACGTACTGAGCGGCGAACCACCCCGCGACGGCTCTGGTCGATGCGGAACCTAGTGATCTGATCAAATAAGAGTGAAGGGGGTCGGCTAGATCGGCTACGACGAAGCGGCTTCACTCGAGCCTGCGGGGTGGGCGGCCTCGTGATGCTCCGGGTGTTCAGTGGTGTAAAGGCGAAGGATGTCCTGACCCTGACGTGATCGGGGATCGATTGTGCGCAAGTGCTTGCGGCCCTGCATCTCCCAAATGGCTGTGACCACGCCGTCCTTTTCAACCGCATGGTAAGTGATGTCTTCCGTGCTCGCAGGCGCGGCCTGATTCTCCTTTGGTGGTTCAGGCGCGTTTGCATCCGGCGCGGTTTCGTTCTCAGACATAAATACTCTAAAGCTCTCCTCTCAAACTATTTGCTTGTCGCTTTGATTGTTTTCAAGATTGTGGCACACGGGCGCTACGCGTGTCTAGCGGTCTTTGTTATGTTACAAGGGAAATTCCAAGTTCAAATTTGACCAGGACATTTCGCGCTAATCTTCTATGAACGCAGCGCCAGAGCAATCTCAACCGCGCGTCTTGGTACAACCACGCCCCAGCCCTGACGCTCGACTTCAACTGACTGAACTCGCTCGGACGTGTCGATCAGAATGCGTTTCACCTGCGGTGGACTGAGCGCGGGATTTGCTTCCAGCAGGCAGGCAATAGTCGACGATACGATGGGCGCGGCGAACGAAGTGCCGTCAACGTACTTGTAGAACTGATTGATCACGTTTCCTTCGTGCAGCTTGATCGTGATCAACTGGCGCAAGAGCGGTACCGGCAGCTCTTTTGCTTCATCCAGATCTTTGTCCACGCCGGTGTGCGATTCGATCAGCGCGCGCAGCTCTTCATCAGGCGCAGCGTCCAACTCAGAATAGACGTGGGCCTCTTCCGCGGTTGGCGTGTGGGGTAAGATCGGCGCGGCGACCCAGATGCCCGGTGCGATCACCTCCGGTTTTTGCAAGCCGTCGATCGTTGGTCCATAAGACGAGCGGTACATGCCGCGGCGCGCGCGATCCAGCGAATTCTGATCGTCGAGTCCGCCAACGGAGATTGCCGCCGGTGAACACGCCGGCGGCAGCACTGGATGCCCGGGCGCCATGCCGGCATTACCGACCGCGCATACCACGATCAATCCTTCGCGCACGGCGCGTTCGACAGCCTCGCACAGCGAATTGTTAAGGTAAGACTGTTCGAAATCGCCGCCCGCGGAGATGTTGACGACGCGAATGCCGTGTTTTTTTCTGTTCTCAATCACCCATTGCAGCCCGCGTTCAATATCCCGCTCAGGGATACGACCGGTCTTGCCGATCTTCACGAGCACAACTTTGCAATCCGGCGCGATGCCCCGATAGAAGCCGTCGGAGAGATAGCCGTTTCCTGCCGCCACCACCGAAGTCATCATCCCGTGCCAACTGGCAACGTCCGCTGTCTCGAGCGCTGACAGATCGTCCTCGGGCGCAAAGAGGTTGTGATAAGCAACGATGCGGCTGTGTGGCTTTGTCAGGTCCGCGTGCGCATAGAAGCCTGAATCCAGAAAAGCGATCGTCACATTGCGACCAGTGAATCGTTCGTCTGCCTCCAGGCGCAGCGGCGTGGGCAGAACGTGGTCGGTTTGAGCGAAAATTGTGCCGTGCGACTCCAGTTGGTTCTTGGCCCGGCTGAACAGTTCAACGCAGTGTGGACACACCTGCGCCAATTCGTCGCTGACTGGGGCATTTGCCTGAATGATATCTTTCAGGCCGTGGTGCAGATCGTTGAACTGAACCAGTTGGTTGTGCGTCTCGCGACCACAGACGTGACAGGTTAGCGGCGAAGATTGTCCGGGTCGTGACGTAGTCTTAGCGGAGATTGTTGTCTCAGGCATTCGATTCTAATTCGTCGATCCCGTCGAAAGGATTTCGCAGCGTAATGATGAACTGTTGTTAAGAGTCAGCGCAAGCGGCGAAGGAGGTCTCCGGTTGCTGACTCAGCTCGTTAGTTCCAGAAGGAACAAAATGCTTATAGATATCCTCGTCCCTCTGGAAAACTCTAATCAGAATTGTTTGGGATGGCCATAAACATTTCGCTCGTAACGGAGCCGCATGACCGGTTGCCGTTCGCGCGGCGCGCGTGTAAGGTATTGGCAATCGAAAACGACAAATGAAGGAGGTCGGTGGTGACCCCAACGCATCAGGAAGGACCAACAGTTGCGGACATTTTTCGCCGCGCGCAGGCGATCAGACGCGAGAGTCCGCAGACTTCTTACAAAGACATCAAAGCGCAGCTCGCAAGAGAGTACGCCGGGCAGTCGTTTCCGCCGCTCTACAACCTGACGATTCCAGAGCAGGACGCGCGCGCGCCCGAAGAAGATTGGTCGGCAGGTCTGCCTTTGGTGCGGCGCGGTATACAGTTCCAGGACTGGAACGAAATCGCCAACGGCATCGTGCTCAGTCTAGAGCAGACAGAAAACTACGAAAGCCAGCGCGGAGCAGAAGGAACGAGAGACGACTGGCATGATCGATCGGCCGGAGTCGACGAAGCAACCGCGAAAGCCGTCGGCAAATGGATGCCGGAAGAGTTGATGAAGCTGGCGGAGAAAAGCGTGAAGAAGTAATCACAGGAGGCACGAACAATGAACATCACTCTCATCAGAGCCGCTGCGTTCTTGTTGGTGACCGTGCTCGTCAGTTCATTAGCAATGGCTCAACAGCCCAACCAAAGTACCGACGATGACCGCTGCGCTGTACAGGTTTTCAAGGGTAACGAAGTTGACCAGAAGCTCAAAATCCTGGCCAAGCCAGAGCCCGATTACACGAAGGCGGATCGTCGGAAATTTTCTTACGGAGTGGTCGTCCTGAGAGCTGTATTCTGTGGCTCAGGCAAAGTGACGGACATTAAAGTGAAGAGCGGTCTCTCCGACGATTTGAACGCCAAGACGATCGAGGCAGCACGAAGAATTCAGTTCGTACCCGCGAAGAAAGACGGCAAAGAAGTATCGCAAGTGCTAATTGTTGAATACCACGTCAATCGCTGATTGAGATTGTGTAAATGAGTTTCCTGAATAATCTTTTCAACGATCCCAAATACCAAACATCAGATCCGCGTAAGCCGGAGGAGATCAACGAGCCGGATGTGATCATCAGTCCGAACACGCGTCTGCCGAATCGCATTCCGCCGGGCCAGACGCGCACGAAGAAGTGGCCGGTGCTGGATGCGCATGGCACGCCCGAGATCGATCTCGCAACGTGGACATTTGAAGTCGATGGTCTCGTTGACAAGCCGCAGCAGTGGTCGCTTGACGAGTTTATGCAGTTGTCGGCCGTTCGAGTTTTTGCCGACTTTCATTGCGTCACGCGCTGGTCGAGACTGGATAACGTTTGGGGCGGCGCGGCTGCGAAAGAGATCGCTCGTCTCGTTGGCGTCAAGCCAGAAGCAAAGTTTGTGCTCGCGTTTGGCTACGATTACGGCTGGTCCACAAACATTCCGATTGAGTTTTTCTTGAACGAAGATTCGCTCGTCGCGTGGTCGCATGATGGACAACCGATACCGCTGGAGCACGGTGGCCCAGTGCGTTTGATCGTTCCTCAACTTTATGCCTGGAAGTCGGCGAAGTGGGTCAAGGGCGTTCGCTTCCTCGAACACGACGAGGCCGGCTACTGGGAAGAGGGCGGCTATCACCTGCGCGGTAATCCGTGGGCCGGCGGCGATGGCGAGCGGTTTCGCTGGTCGTAATCCGAGTCTGGAGTCTGGAGTCTTTGAGTCGTGAGTCTCGAGTCGACGCCTAAAGACGCCGCGGCCGTCATTCTTCTTCGCCACAATACCGCTCCAAACGATCCCGAGGTTTTCCTGGTGCGGCGCAGCGAGAAGCTCGCGTTCCTCGGCGGCTTCTACGCGTTCCCCGGTGGACAACGTGAAGCATCGGATGCGGAGACGCCGGTTGAAAATTGCGACGATCAAGAACGGGCTGCAATGATCAGTTGCGCGGCGCGTGAAGTCTTTGAAGAAGTCGGTGTGCTGCTCGCCCACGGATCGGAGACGTTAACCCTTGGCCAGCGCGCTTCGCTGCTTGATGATCTCGAACAAAAGCACATGTCATGGCCGGAGTTGCTGCGGCATTACGATCTGCAGCTCGACTCCGACGATTTCACTTTTGTTGGCCGCTGGGTGACACCGCCGTTTGCTCCACGCCGGTTCGATACGTGGTTCTTTCTTGTCAACTGTCCTAAGAAGCAAGAGCCCTCCTTTACAGTCGGGCTACTGCCCCGTGACGACGACAACGAGCAGCAACAGCGCCTGTCGGCCGAACTTGAAAGCGGAGAATGGATTACCGCGCGGGCCGCGCTCGAACGTTGGCAGAACTCTGCCGTGCTCGCTGTGCCACCCATACTGCACGCGCTAAAAACTCTCGCGGGCGGTTTGACAAGCGATCTGGTCGAAAGGTTTCTCTCAACCACTCATGCGCATCGCGAGCCCGTGCGGCGTATCGAGTTTCGTCCTAACTACATCTGCTTTCCTGTTCGCACGCCGACAAAACCGCCGGCGACGCACACTAACTGCTATCTCATTTACAACTCGCGCGAGGTTCTCGTGATCGATCCGGCGTCGCCATACGAGGACGAACAGCAGGCGCTCGCTGCGTGCGTCGACGAGTTGTTGGCTGAAGGACGCACTGTGCGCGAGATCATCCTGACGCATCTGCATCCAGATCATGTAGGTGGCGTCAGCGCGCTGCAGGATCATTTGAAGACAACTCATCAGCCAACTCCGGTGGCTGTTGCCGCACATGAACTAACCGCCGAAGCGCTGGGCAAAGAGATTGGCGTGGATCGCCTGATCGCAGACGGAGAGGTGATCGAACTCGAGGGAGATCCGCGCGTCTCGCTGCGCGCGTTGCACACGCCGGGTCACGCGCGCGGTCATCTCTGCTTTTACGAAGCGCGCACGGGCACCTTGATTTCCGGCGACAACATTGTCGGCTTAGGTTCCGTCTTGATCGATCCGCCGGAAGGGAACGTGCACGAATACCTCAACTCGCTCTCGCGACTGTCCGCGCTGCCGAATCTCTCGGTGATCTTCGGTGGACATGGTCTGGCGATCGCTAATCCTTATGCCAAGATTCAAGAGTACCTTGCGCATCGCCTCTAACGCGAAGCGAACATTCTGAAAGCAGTGCGCGAGGGCGCAACAACGTCCAAAGAGATCGTCGCGCGCGTGTACACCGACGTCTCGCCCAAAGCACACGGCATGGCCGAACGCGCCGTCCTCGCGCATCTCGAAAAGTTAATCTCCGATGGGCGAGTCTCGCACAGCTCCGACGGCGTGTACGTCGCAGGCCGAACGAACGATTAAACGCAGAGGGCGCAAAAGGGGTTCGCAAAGGAACGCAGAGGAAAACTCTTTGCGCTTTTTTGCGTTCGTACTTTGCGCTCTTTGCGGTTAGAATCGTTGGAACGTATGACAATCGAACCAGCAAGGACTCTAGGGGAACTCAAGGCAAGTGGCTACCGCAGCTTTTCTGTGAAAGCCGAGCTGCGCGCGAATCTGATCAAGAAACTACGCGCCGGCCAGAAACTCTTTCCCGGCGTTGTCGGCTATGATGAAACCGTCATTCCGCAATTGATCAACGCGATTCTCGCGAAGCACAACTTGATCCTGCTCGGCCTGCGTGGCCAGGCCAAGAGTCGCATCATTCGGCAGTTAACGGAGTTGCTTGATGAGCGCGTCCCGATCGTTGCGGGCTCGGAGGTCAACGACGATCCCTTTCATCCCATCTCGGCTTACGGCCGCCAGACAATAGAGCTGCACGGCGACATGACGCACATCGATTGGGTTGGCCGCGACGCTCGGTTTGTTGAGAAGCTGGCCACGCCAGACGTCACCATCGCTGACATCATTGGCGACGTAGATCCGATCAAAGCCGCCAAGGGCGGACACCTTTTGAGCGACGAGCTGACCATTCACTACGGGCTGTTGCCGCGCGCGAACCGTGGCATCTTTGCGATCAATGAGCTGCCCGATCTCGCCGGCAAGATTCAAGTGGGTCTTTTCAACATCATGCAGGAGGGCGATGTCCAGATTAAAGGCTATCCGGTGCGTCTGCCGTTGGATGTAATGCTGATCTTTTCGGCGAATCCGGAAGACTACACCGCGCGCGGCAAGATCATTTCGCCGCTAAAAGATCGCATCGGCGCCGAGATCATGACGCACTATCCGGCGGAGTTGCAGACGGCAGTGGAAATCACAAAGCAGGAAGCCTGGGTCAATCGCGACGGTTTGCCCGGCGGCTTGAAAGCGCGTCTGCACATTCCCGATTTCATTCGCGAGACGATCGAGCAGATCGCTTTTGAAGCCCGCGACGATCAAAGAATCGATAAGCATTCCGGTGTCTCACAACGGATGCCGATTACAGTGACGGAGTCCGTCGTCTCAAATGCTGAGCGGCGCGCGCTTTTGACTGGCGAAGATGAGATCGTGCCACGCATCGCGGACATTTACGCCGCGATTCCTTCGATGACCGGCAAGATGGAATTGGAATACGAAGGCGAACAGATCGGCGCCAAGCGCATCGCGAAGGATTTGATCAGGCACGCCGCCGGCGAGATCTTCGAAGGCTATTTCGTCGGCATCGATTTCGCTAACGCGATACGCTGGTTTGACGAAGGAAATAATCTGCGGCTGGCTGACACGGCATCCGCAACGGAGTGTCTCGGTCTCGTCGAACCCGTCCCGGAGTTGATCGATGCGGCAATGATCCCATTTAACTTCAAACGCTCGGATGACGCACAAGTAGTCGCCGCGTGCGAGTTCGTGCTCGAAGGCTTGTACGCCGAGAACAAGATCAGCCGCAACGAAGAAGGCGGTTACACTGCGGTGACGAAAGCAAAGAAAGATCGCCGCGGGATGATCTATGACGATTTAACCGAGACAGAGCGGTACAGTTAACGAATGAAATTCACTCGCTACTCAAAATTCAACGGTCTCGATGTCTCGTCGCTCAATCTCGGCGATCTGATGGAGGCGCTTTCGGATTCGCTGCTCTATTCCGGTTACGACGACGACTACTATTGGACGAGGCAAAGAACGCCGCAGGACACGACGCTCGATGCGCTGCGGCGCGCATTGCTACAGGCGTTGATGGATCAAGGCTTGCTCGAACAGTGGCAGATTCAGGAGATGCTCGCTGAGAATGAAGGCAAGTTCAAAGGCTCGCAGCTCGAAGAGATGCTCAACCAATTGATCGAACGGCTGGTTGAAGAGGGTTATCTGACTTTGCACGAAGAACCACAGACCCAGCAGCAAGCCCGAGAGCAAATGGGTGGAGGGCCAGGGACCGTTGGCGAGCCTTTGCCGCGCAACGTGAAATTTGAAGTCACGGAGAAGGGTATTGATTTTCTCGGATACAAAACGCTGAGAAGCCTGCTTGGGAGCATGGGCAAAAGTTCTTTCGGTCGTCACGACACGGCGCACCTTTCAACCGGCATCGAAGCCGAGGCAGCGAGCAAGCCTTACGAGTTTGGCGACACTGTAAATCTCGACGTCAACACAACGCTATTGTCCGCAATTCAACGCGAAGGGTTAAAGGTTCCACTCAATCTCGAATACAAAGATCTGCACGTCCATCAATGCGATTATCAATCATCGTGCGCGACTGTAGTGATGCTCGACTGTTCGCATTCAATGATCCTCTACGGCGAGGATCGCTTCACGCCGGCAAAAAAAGTGGCGCTGGCGCTGGCTCATTTGATCCGGACGCAATATCCGGGCGACTCTTTGAAAGTAGTGCTGTTTCACGACGGCGCCGAAGAGCTGCCGCTGGCGAAACTCGCGACGACGCAGGTAGGGCCATACCATACGAACACGGCGGAGGGATTGCGGCTGGCGCGGCGGATACTGCAAGCGCAACGCAAAGAGATGAAGCAGATCGTGATGGTGACTGATGGAAAGCCGACGGCGTGTTTTGTTGAAGGGGCCCCCAGCTCCACTCTCGCAACGACGGGTCGCGGGCGGAACCCTGTCGCTACCGCTCCGGGTTCTGTAGGACGACGGCTCTATAAAAACTCGATGGGCGGCGATCCATTTGTGATGGAGGCGACCTTCCGGGAAGTCCAGGCATGCCGCAAAGCCGGTATCATGATCAATACGTTCATGCTGGCGAGCGATTACTATCTGGTCGAGTTCGTCAAACAAATGACGGCCATGACTAACGGCAAGGCCTACTTCGCCAATCCCGGTAATCTTTCGCAATTTGTTTTGATAGACTTTCTGCGCCGGCGTACCAGTCGCGTCAAGTGATTCGAAGAAATCCGTTTGCGGTTCGCGGCAACTCTTTGTGCTTTCGATTTTCTAAATGAATTCAGGAGATTCAAAACCCGACCGGCATCGCCCCGCTCTTGTGCGCGCGGAAGAAGCTCTCAGAGAGAGCGAAGAGCTGTATCGCGAACTCATCGAGAACGCCAGCGACATTCTTTATACGCTGGACCTCGAAGGTAACGTCACGTCAATTAACAAGGCCGGCGAGATTATCACCGGTTACAGTCAGGACAAACTACTCGGAATGAACATGAGCAAGTTCCTGACTCCGGACTCGCTCGCCTCGGCCCAAGAGATGCTGCACCGCAAACTCGCCGGCGAAGGACGAACCAATTACGAAGTGAACATTCCCGTAAAGGGTGGTCGCCTGCTTACGCTCGAGATCAGCAGCCGTTTGATCTTCAAGGACGGCCAACCGGTTGGTGTCCAGGGCATTGCTCGCGATATCAGCGAGCGCCGGCGCGCCGAAGAGGCGCTGCGCGAGGCCGACCAGCGCGCGCTCACCGAATATGAGCGAATGCTGGAAAGAATCGCCAGCTTGGCCCAGACTCTGGGCACTGCGCGCGAGCTGTTGACGATCTTTCGCGGGTTGCGAGATTTCACGGTCGCTTCCGTTCCCTGTAACGGCCTCTTCGTGTCCCTCTACGATCCGGCGCGCGACGTTCGCACGGCCTGCTACGGTTGGGGAGACGACCAGGAGATCGACACTTCGGAACTGCCCCCCATGCCCATAACTGCCGAGGGTCCGAACAGCCGCGCCGTGAAGACCGGCCAGATAATCATCACTGATGACTACATGAATGCGACACGAGGTCATCCGGGCGTCATAGTCGGACCGGACAATGGTTTGCGGCCACAATCTTCGCTAGCCGCGCCGATGGCCGTCATGGGTCGCACCATTGGAACGATTGAAGTGCAAGGCTACGCACGGGCGGCTTACAAAGCGGAGCACGTCACCGCCATGCGCATGGCCGCAAATCTGACGGCCGTGGCCATTGAAAACGTGCGGCTGCTTGAACGCGAAAGCAACGCGCGAGCGGCTGCCGAAGAATCGAATCGTCTGAAGGATGAGTTTCTCGCGACTGTCTCGCACGAGTTGCGCACGCCGTTGACGGCAATTCTTGGCTGGTCACGCATGCTGGAGTCGGGCGAGCTGGACGAGGGTGTAGCGGCCCGCGCTATTGAAACGATCAGGCGAAACGCCAAGACTCAATCTCAGATCATCGACGACATCCTCGATGTCTCGCGAATTATTACCGGCAATCTTTACCTCGATCTCCACCCGATCGAACTGGTGCCTGTCGTTGAAGCTGCAATTAACGTCGTTCGTCCGACCGCCGAGGCAAAGGGGATTCAGATCGAGACCGAGTTTGACGCGCAGCCGGCGATGGTGTCGGGAGACTCGAATCGCTTGCAGCAGGTGGTTTGGAATCTTCTTTCAAACGCTGTCAAATTCACCCCGTCGGGTGGTGCGGTGCGGATCGCGGTCCAGCATGCGGACTCGTCTGTCGAAATCAAAGTGACTGATAACGGCCAGGGCATCACCGCTGATTTTTTGCCTTTCGTCTTCGATCGGTTTCGCCAGGCCGATAGCACGACGACGCGACAGCACGGCGGTTTGGGTCTGGGACTGGCGATCGCCAGGCATCTGGTCGAGATTCACGGCGGCGCCGTGCTCGCCGAGAGCGCTGGTGAGCACGAGGGCGCAACCTTTACGGTGAGGTTGCCGGCCGCCTGCTCCGTCACGACGAGACTGCGGGATGACACCCTGCAATTTGATTCCGAAGAGATGATTGCTGAATGTCCCACGGCTCTGACCGGTTTGCACGTTTTACTCGTCGATGATGACGGGGACACTCTCGAAATGATGACGGCGGCGCTTATGAAACGACAGGCGAAAGTAACGGCAGCTCTGTCTGCGGATGAAGCGATCGCCCGCATCAAAGAGTCAAGGCCGGACGTCATCGTCTCGGACATCGCGATGCCGGGCGAGGACGGCTACGAACTGTTACAAAGAGTCAGGGCGCTTGATTCCGACCACACGAAGTTGATCCCGGCGATCGCGATCACGGCGTATGCCCGAGAAGAGGATCGTCAGCGTGCCCTCTCATCCGGTTTTCAGGATTATCTGACGAAGCCTGTTGAACTGGCACAGTTGATTACGATCGTCTGGAACCTGGCCGGAAGAAATCAAGACTCGGACGGAGCTGGCAATCCTGGAGCGCAGCGGCAAGCGTAGCGCGACGCCGCATTGGATCACACTGTCGACGCACTCCAAATGCAATCGCTATGACCAAGGTTCATGTCCGCGGAATTGAAATGGGATATGACGAAGCCGGCTCGGGAGCGGCCGTCGTCCTGCTGCACGGCTATCCCTTCAACCGCTCGATGTGGAGCGAACAAGTCGAAGCGCTGATACCGCGCTTCCGTGTGATCGCGCCCGACCTGCGTGGTCACGGCGAGACGACGGTGACGGCCGGCCCGGCTACGATGGACGAGATGGCTCGCGACGTCGCCGCGTTGCTGGAAACGCTGAATATCTCGCGCGCGGCTGTGTGTGGTCTGTCGATGGGCGGCTACGTGGCGTTGGCTCTTTACCGGCTGTTTCCCTTACGCGCGCGCGGGCTTGTGCTCGCCGACACCCGCGCTCAGGCCGACACTGAAGAGGCGCGCGCGAACCGCGAGCAGCAAGCCGAAAAAGCCTTGCAGGAAGGCATGGAAGCGATCGCCGAAACGATGTTGCCGAAGTTGCTTGCGTCCGAGACGCTGGCCCGACGCTGGCAAATTGTCGCGCGCGTGCGCGAGATGATCCTCAACACGAAGCCGGAAGGCGCCGCGTCCGCTCAGCTCGGGATGGTTCAGCGCCGCGATCAGACACCATTTCTTTGGCGCATCATCGCGCCAACGCTGATCATCGTCGGCAGCGAAGACGTGATTTCTCCGCTGCAAGAGGCGGAACAGATGCATCGAGAGATTGGCGGCTCGCGGCTGGAAGTGATCGAGGGCGCCGGTCACGTTTCCAATCTCGAGCAACCCGAAAGCTTCAATCGCGCGCTGACAAAGTTTCTGCGCGACCTGGAACCCTGAAGCGCGAACTCTTCAATCCGCAGATTGCGCAGATTTCACAGATTACAGGATGAATGAACTCTGGAAATTCACTATTGACGAACGCGTGCGCTGGGGCGACGTCGATGCCGCGCGCATCATTTTTTACGGCGCCTACATACGCTTTTTCGAATTCGCCGAGACGGAGTTGTTCCGGGCAGTTGGCTTGCCCTACGGCGTGATGTTTGATGAACTCGACATCTGGCTGCCGCGCGTACACCTTGAATGCGACTTCCATCATGCAGCGCAGTTGGACGATCTGTTGGAAGTCTCAGTCTATGTCGGCAGGTTCGGCAACAAGTCGATGCGCCTGGACTTTGAAGTGCGCCGCAAAGGCGCGGAAGAAATCATCGCTGACGCGCACTTCGTTCTCGTGGCAGTGAGGCGAGACACATTTGAAACAGTCACGATTCCTGATGAGCTGAGACAGCGGCTTGCGCCCTACACCGCGCCCTGAGTCCCAAGCAGAAGCCCGCGCGTCAGCAAGGGCTCCGTCTTTTCATCGTACAGGTTAAGCCCTCCCTAACAGTCGGGCTTCTGTTTCAGCCTTCGCCTTGATCGTACGAGACGTAAGCACTCGCCTTCGTCACCTGCTCTTCTTTCCACAGATATCGAGTGCTGCCGTGCCGAACCCCGATCTCCGAACCTGGCTGGCGATTTAACAGGTAAGAATCGCTTTTTTGCAACAAAACTCAAAAGAGATTAGGAAAGAATGTTCCGTTTCGTCTCTCTGTGTTGAAACCGGGGGTCAGATCGCCCCGACCGACGAACACTCGGAATGTCTTGTGGCATTCCTATCAAATACTGTGAAGGAGCTGATTATGAGCAATAGTGCGATCAATAGAGTTCGACCGTTCACCATGATTTGCGGCCTGGCCTTAATGATGGCGATAGCGCCGTTGGTCTCCGCGCAAGTCTCAACCAACCAGACCCCCAACAATCGAAATGTAAGTCTCCGGTCCATTCCCAGTAGATCGAAGATGAAATTCCAGGGTGTCGTCATCTCGCGCGACGCCGATACTTTCACCATACGCGACCGGAGCCGTACGGATTATCAAGTCCTCATTACCGACAACACGAGCATTAAGACCCATGGAGGTTTTCTTCGCAGTGGCAAGAAATATCCCGTCACCGATATTCTGCGCGGGCTGATTGTGGAAGTAGAGGGACGGGGCGATGCGCAGGGGCAACTCGTGGCAGACAAGATTCGGTTCAACGAATCAGACATGAGGGCCGCAGTAACCTCTGATACACGCGTCACGCCGGTCGAAGAGAACCAACAGCGCATCGCCGGTCAGATGGATGAGCTTTACGCCATCGCCGCCGAGGCGCGACAGGAAGTAACCGCGGTGAATGAACGCGTGTCTGCCCTGGATGATTACGACGTGCACGACAACGTCGCCGTAACTTTCAGAGTAAACAGCGCGGTGCTTTCACCTGAAGCCAAACAACAACTTGACGACTTCGCAACCAAAGCTGCAAATGCGAAAGCGTTCATGATCGAAGTCTCCGGACACACGGATTCTACCGGCAGCGAAGCGAAGAATTTCCGGCTGAGCCGTGAACGTGCCGACGCTGTGGTCCAGTACCTGGCGGTGTATCACAAGATTCCGCTACGGCGTTTCGTCACGCCGATGGGTTACGGCAAGACTGAAGCTGTCGCCGACAACACCACTGCGGCTGGGCGCGCACAGAATCGACGCGTGGAAGTGAAGATGCTTCTCAACCGCGGCCTGACTCAGCAGACACGACCAACACCACCGACCCAGCCATAACAGCGTTTGACTGTTTGGTGAGGATCGACCGCCTCCTGAAGGGCCGGCCCAGCCGGCCCTTGGATTTTTCCGGCACATTTCGACGGCGAGCAGATCTTGCTTTGACGAGCCCGTCGAATTGGAAGGCAACGCGCGGCGTTAAGCTGACTTGCCGACAGGTCGAGTGGGTAGTCGTCACCCGTCGCCGTTACGTAAGACATGACAATTCGCTGTCATCTGCCCGCGGTGAGACACGGAAATTCGCCGCGGATTAACGCGGATGAAAGGGATCTGAACAAATCAGAAAACTATAGAACTGGACTGCGCGTTTCTGAGTAATGCTTCGCTGATCCGCGTGCATCCGCGTGCATCCGCGGCGAAGGCTTCTGTTCGTTGATACAGAACCCGGAGCGGTAGCGACGGGATCATGGACTCAACTTGAGTGGCGGCATCCCGTCGCTACCGCTCCGGGTTCTGACACCGCTTTTACTCGCGCGTTGAATCAAATCGTCAAACCCTGTATCTTCCAAACCAAATTATGAACGAGAGCAAAGATAGCGGCGCCGGCCAGGGATTGGACGAAAAGACCGCCGACCCGGATCCACTCAAACAGTTTCAGCAATGGTTTGACGAGGCGCGCGCTAAAGTCTCGCCGTTGCCGGAAGCGATGACGCTGGCCACGGCAACGACGGACGGCAAGCCTTCGGCAAGGTTGGTGCTGCTGAAGCAAGTGGACGACCGAGGATTTGTCTTCTACACAAACTATCGCAGCAGCAAGGCTCGCGAACTCGACACAAATCCGTTCGCGGCGCTGGTTTTCTATTGGCCTCTATTGGAGTACCAGGTGCGCGTCGAGGGAACAGTGACGCGCACTTCAGCGTCGGAGTCGGACGAGTACTTTCAAACACGTCCACGCGACAGCCAAATCGGCGCGCTTGCTTCGCCGCAGAGCGAAGTGATCCCAAACCGTGATGTATTGGAGCAGCGTTTCGCGGAGTTGGAAGAGAGCTATCGCGATCGAGAAGTGGAGCGCCCGGAACATTGGGGCGGCTATCGATTGAAACCTGAGCGCATTGAATTTTGGAAAGGACGTCCCGGCCGTCTTCACGATCGTTTGCTATACGAGCTGCAAGCGGATGGCGCCTGGATTATCAAACGCCTGGCGCCTTAGAAATGAAAACGATCCCCAGCTTGGGTAGTATTTTAGTTTGATTTACTCTCTGCGTTAACTCTGCGTTCTCTGCGCCTCGGCGGTGAACCCTGGCCGCGAAGAGCTCAACGCAGAGACGCGGAGGCCGCAAAGGCTGCGCAGAGAAGAAGCTGAAATCGAGACCCTACCGGCTAGGAACGAGGTTAGCGCTTACCGTAAGCGCGAAGCTGAAGGAGGTTTCGGCAACGACTCAACGAGATGATCGAAGCTCAGCCAGACGCTCCAGCTATGGTGATAGAAGGCGACGGGAAAAGCGAGCGCCACTATGAAGAGGATTGTGAGAACGAGCTGAATATTGTTACTGATGATTGGCAGACAAATGAGGTAGACAGACAGAATCGCAAGTTCCGTCGTGGCCACGTTGACCAGAATCGCGCCTACGAAAAATCCTTCCTCACGATTGAACATCACCGCGCAGGAAGAACATTGATCTTTTATCTTGAATGGACGCTTAACTATTGACGCTCGGCCACAGGCCGGACAGCGGAGCCTGAGACACCGGGATAGAGTGCTGATTATCGTGCGGCGATCTCTTATCATTAAGAAAGAACTGCTTTTCAACCGGAGCGATTCTCGACGAGGCACTTCAATCTTTCAAGCTCTTCACCTAAGCCCGCGCGCGCGATAATTCTGAAGCCGCGGAAGTAGATGAAGCCCACTATCCAGGCCAGGCATGGGATAGAGCTTAGGATTCCTTCCGTGTGCGAGACTACCGTGTGCTCTCCGCGCGGTCTAAATGTCAGGGTGAAGTATCCTCGCAAAACCCACCCGCATTCTTGTACTCCGCTGTAATGCGTCGGCGGGCGATAGTGATATAGGTACAAGAAGCGGAAGGTCAGCGACGCGACTTTGAGATAACTTCGGACCCGGGCCTTGTGCTCGCTCAGTCTTTCGACAATGTCTATGCGAGTGATCTCAGAAGCATAAGCAGGAACAGTTTCAGGGTCAGAGGCAACCGCATAGACTCGTTCGATCGGCGCATCGATCTCTAGATGTTCGCAAGTTTGATATCGCCACCAGTCCATATTCACCGCGTCCAAATCTGGCCCGACCACATTTTAGCAATCATCTCGACGGCGAGGCTTATTTCGACTTTGTGCCGGGGCTGACACGCCAGAAAGTAGACTACATTCGACGTAATGAGCGGAACCACATCGCCTCCAGGTACATGCCTTGCGAGTTGGCTAGCAAGGCGCGAAACATACTGCTCGCGGTTCTGACGCGGAAAGTGCTGAAAGACAATCAGAGAAGCTCGTCGAACCCAAGCAAGCTCAATCTCGTCCCAATATAAGTATTTGCACGAACCAGTTCGGCCGCTAGGTTTGGACTGAATCTCAATACCGTTATCTGGATCAAAGAACAACAAATCTGCGCGTGCTAACTTAGCTAGCGCCTTACTTAACCATACCTCACGCGATGGCCGATTGTCAGGCACGAGCTCGCTGAAAAACAAAGTGTTGGGTAAGAACGCTGGCTTCTGCACGTGGCGAACGTGTCGCGCCCGATTTGTGACAGCTTTAGACAGAGTGTCATACAAGACGGGATCGTATTCTCGCCATAAGTTAGGTTTCGTGAGGTAGGCGATTTTGCGCCCGTCGGAGCGACCGTCATCGGGCGTTAACATCCAACAAACGCCTATCCGCAAACCTGTCTCGGCGAAGCAACGAAGCAGACCGTATTTCAAATAGTCGTTGATGTCACCGAAGTATTGATTCTTCATGCTTAGGGTGTTAGCTCGTCCGTTGTCTTCGCGGTGTTGAGAATTCTCGAAAGGCGCTCAAACCCGTCTAACCAGTTCTTCCTTAAGTCGTCAGGCCAAGACGGGTCAAAATCCGGAAACTTGGACAAGAGCATTTCCCACTCGGTCGAACCGTTTCTGTCACTCGCAAGGAGCGACGAAGGACGAGAGATGGCTTCCTTCTGTTCTTCAACCGTCGTTCGTGCGCGTCGGCCTGTCTGTCGCAGACCGGCGTAAGGTTTAATGTGTGGCGAGAGTTTGATTCCCGCCTTCTTTGCGGCAAGCGAGAAAAAGTTCAGGGATTTGCGGATTGTATCCTGACTGGACAAGCCTTCTCTCGAAAGAGCTTCGGCCAGCTGTTGTGTTGTTGCCCTCTGCAAATCCAGCTTAAATAGAGTCGGGTAGGCCCTCATCAATATGCGGTGCCAGACTTCTTGTTGCTGCCTACCCTCCGATTGAACCAGCCGTTCCAAATCAGGTGTCGGTATGCCGTTGTCACTGGCCAACCCAAGATAGCGAATCGCCGATAGCAGAAGCACCTGAGTCGATCCGGATTTTGATGCCATGATGCTTCTATCGACCCGGGTCGGCACGCCAGAAACACGCAACGCGTCAAGAAAGCTTGTGAACGTGCTGAACGATAAGTAAGGTGGTATCTTTTTTTCCTTCATGCTTGGACTCTTATCACAAACTGCTTTCCAGACTCATACGACACAAACCTTACCGCAACCTAGTTTGCGGTGTCAAAAGCCGGGAATTGCGGTAAATCCCGGTAAACTCCGGTAAGTTTCTATTGCTTCTTAGTCAGACTACCGTAACCACGACAAACTTAGTCCTTCTTCAGGAGGGCCCCATGCGTGGCGAGATTGTGCTAGTAAGAACTTTTGGCGGGAAAGGTCTCAAACGACGGGTTTGGGACGTTGGCGAGTCCGTTGTGTTCGTAACCAACGATGAACAGTTTGAACGATTAGTTGCGGGAAAACAGGCGGTCGAACCTGTCGGTTTTCCAAAAGAGGATGTTTTTAGAGATACCGAAAGTGAGTCTGGAGATGGCTCAATTGATTGGTCACGACTCGTCCTGTGGAGAGCATGACGGAATGCTTACCTGTACCTTCCGTCACTTCAAGGGAATCGGAGCCAAGACAGAACGAGAGCTTTGGCGCTCTGGGGTATCGTCATGGGACGAGTTCGAGTCTCGTCACGCAGTCCAGCTCTCGATGTTTTTTGTCGACATCGACGACCCCGAGCTCGCGCAGATCGGGGATTCGAAGAAAGCCTTCGATAAAGAAGACGCAGACTACTTTGCTCGCAGTCTTCCTAAACAGGAACATTATCGAATTGCGCTTAGCTTCCCTTCAAAGACATTGTTTCTCGACATCGAGACTACAGGCCTCAGTCGATACTACGACACAATCACCTTGGTTGGGTGGAGCATGGCAGGCGAGTACAACGTCTACATGAAGGGTGATGATCCCGGGCCACTCAGAAAAGCTCTTTCCGAGGCAAAAGCAATCGTCACATTCAATGGCTCGCTGTTCGACGTTCCGTTTCTTAATTACGAGTTTTCTGATCTGCAGTTGCCTGCTGCGCATGTAGACCTCCGGTTCCTAGCGAGAAGAGTCGGGTTGGTAGGAGGTCAAAAGGATGTCGAAACAACCATTGGCGTCCAGAGACCCGGTGTTTTATCCGAAATGCGCGGAGCGGCAGCGCCGTTACTGTGGCACAAGTATCGAAGAGGAGATTTGGAATCCCTCCAGCTGCTGATCTCATACAACTATGCGGACATCGAAGGGATGAAGTTTGTCCTTGATACCGTCGTCGAGCGTCTGCTAGAAGTCGATCAGTTTCCGAAGCAAATTGGCAGGCCTCACCGGTTTGCCGGCACTTACTCGCAGCTTACCACCGACGCATTGCTTGGACGTACGAAATTCTTCGTACGCGAATACAAAGGAAGTAGCGGGCCGTTAATAACCTTGAAAGATCTTCAAGTCCCTGTCCACCGTATTGTCGGAATAGATCTGACCGGTTCCGAAGCGAGGCCATCAGGCTGGTGCCTCTTGGAGGATGGAGAAGCGACAACGCTACGAATAGGTTCCGATGAGGACCTAATTGGAGCTACAATGCGGGCCAAGCCGAGTCTGGTATCGATAGACTCTCCGCTCTCACTGCCGGCGGGACGAATCACCGTTGACGACGATGACCCTGGCCGTCGGTCGTTTGGAATCATGAGAGAGTGCGAGCGCATTCTCAAGAAGCGCGGCGTTAATGTTTATCCCTCGCTCATCAGAAGCATGCAAGCGCTCACCGCGCGGGGAATCAGGCTGGCGAAATACTTTAGAAGCATCGGAGTGCCTGTGATAGAAAGCTATCCCGGAGCCGCTCAAGACATAATGAATATCCCTCGTAAGAGAGCCGACCTTGCGTTACTCAAAGCGGGTCTGGCTGAGTTTGGAATTTCGGGTGATTTTGAAAATCAAGATGTAAGTCACGATGAGTTGGACGCCATCACATCGGCTGTCGTCGGTCTCTTCTTCATGAGTGGCAAATTCGAAGCGTTGGGAAACGAGGATGAAGAATACCTCATCATCCCAGACACAAAGCCAGGAAGAAATCCATGGGGTAAACGGAAGGTCGTCGGCTTGAGTGGTCCGATCTCGTCAGGAAAGACGAGTGCGGGAAGACACCTGGAGTCGCGCGGCTTTGCATACGGGCGCTACAGCCAAGTCTTGCAAGCGCTGTTGGAAGAAAGAGGAATACCTGTGACACGTGAGTCGCTCCAGCAGATTGGCGAAGAAGTCTACGAAGGGTTGGGCCAGCGGTGGCTTGGTTCTGAGTTAATCAAGCGAATGCCTGAGAGTGGCGACCTGGTAATCGATGGGCTCCGTCATCCCGAGGATCATTCTTTTCTAGCGGAGAAGTTCGGTCCTGATTTCCTTCATATACATATCGACGCGGCTGAGAACATTCAGCGCGAAAGATACCTCGATGAAGGAACGATGGAAGAGTTCACGAAAGCCTCTGCGCATCCTGTGGAGGCGAACATTCCCAAGTTGGCGGAGCTGGCCCACGTGATCATTCAGAATGCGGAAACGCCAAACGCTTTTTTGTCTGAGGTTCTAGAGATCGTCAACAATCATTTTGCAGAAGAAGGACAGATCACATGCCCGTAACAGTCATAGTCGGCGGCCAATACGGATCTGAAGGTAAAGGGAAGGTTGCGCACTGCTTGGCAATGGAACGCCAAGCAACGATCGCTGTGCGTATCGGTGGTCCTAACTCTGGGCACACGGTGATGGAGCTACCTGATCGACCTGTTGTCTTGCGTCAGTTGCCGACGGCCGCGTTCACTCCCAACGTGATGTGCGTCCTTGGTCCTGGCTCCTATATCGACCCGGACATTCTCCTTCAGGAGATATCAAGAACCGGGCTAACTGTTGATCGGCTTCTGATCGATCCAAAGGCGATCATCATCACCGAGGAAGACAAAGAGAAGGAACGACAAAGCGGACTGAGACAGTCGATTGGCTCCACTCAAAGCGGAACAGGAGCGGCAGTCATCAAGAGGATTGAGCGCAAGTCTGCTTCGGTCTCCGCTGAGAGCGATGGCCGTCTCGCCGAGTTCATCAAGCCGATTACGCCGATTCTGAGAAACGCGTTGACTAAGGGCGCGCGGGTGATTCTCGAAGGCACTCAGGGATTCGGTTTATCCCCCTTGCACTCGCCAACCTATCCATACGTCACAAGCCGCGACACGACTGCAGCGGCTTTCGTTTCCGAAGTCGGCCTGAGTCCATTGGACGTTGATGAAGTCGTTATGGTACTGCGAGCGTTTCCCATTCGTGTCAGTGGTAACTCGGGTCCCTTGCCAAACGAGATCGACTGGGAAACTATAACGCAAGAGTCTGGTAGCCCAGCTCCAATCATTGAGCACACGTCCGTAACAAAAACGGTTCGCAGGGTGGCTCGCTTTGATCCCGAGATAGTTCGCTCTGCAATCGCAATCAACGCGCCAACCCACATAGTACTCAATCACGTTGACTACATAGATTATGATTGCAGAGAGCAGAACTCTCTCTCCCTAAAGGCTGCTCGTTTTGTCGACAGCGTTGAGGGTCTCATCGGATCTCCGATTGATTATCTCGGGTTCAGCCCGTCCCTTATCACCAGAACGCATATTTCCAGTATCACACGTGCGGCTGCACGCGCTTAGTTTGGCTGGTTTGAACAATCCAACGAACATGGTCGAGGCAATTCAAAATCTGCGCGAGCTTAGGAAGAAGGCGGCCAGCATCAATGCGACGCTCGTTGATGATCTCAAGCCATTTTTCGTTACAGACGCCTTAGTGTTTCGCCGATTGCCTACTGGTTCTGATGATAAGGGGAACGTCACAAACACCTGTAGCTGCCTGATGGCGCTTGCGACTGCGGAGAAACTTCTCGACTTCTTCAAGGTACACCCAACTCCTTCCATCGTCGACGCGCAAGTTCGTATTACAGAGATTTTTGAGAACGCCGTGAAGACGGAATGGACTAGTTCTGGCCTCAAAGACGATAACGCTTTCTCCTCGCTTATCGTGTTGAGAACTGCGGGCTTGCTGTCGAAGAGCGCAGAGAAGCCGTTGACGAGGCCGGTTCTTGAAATGACGCACACTACGCGGCAGCAGATGGAAGACGGCTCAGTGAAGGAAGGTCCTACTCGCACTCTGAAACAGATCGCAATCGAGTTCGGAAAGAAAGCCCCGGATAGCTTCCGAGTTGATGACTACCCTGCCACACCAGGAATCGCCTACTGGTTCGTTGATGCGGGCGAAAACTTAATGCCCGATATAGGCGAGACTGTGTGGCAAAAGATTACTGAGTGGAGTTCCGAGAGTTTTGCTAGGCAGGTTTCGCTGGTTTCGGCGCAGCATGATGCTATGAAGGATCCAGTGGCGATGGCTCTCGCAGCCTGTCTTGCTACCCGACTCCGTAAAATCATCTCTGCTCAAGCTTTCACCAACCGGGACGGGATGATTCAGGGGTTGCCGACAAACATCGAGGTCGAACAGGCGGTGCTTAACGCTTTCCGGTTCCAAGAGGAGTCCGGTATTTGGCCAAAATACTTTCCCTTATTCAACTACAAAAAAGGTGGCGCCGGCTCGAATTACCTCTTTAGCTTTGAAGTCTTAGAGGTGATCGTCCATGAGTTTGAGAACTCCAGCCTCCTTGAAAAGGAAATAATCTTGAGCGGCTTGGCCCGAGCGTTAGACTGGTGTGAGAGTAACAGGCTCACCTACGAACATGAAGGCAGGGTCTATCAGGGGTGGAATTCAGGCGGGCAGATAACGACACTCATGCAGGGCAAACCGGAAGCATGGGCGACTGCGATGGTTCACATGTTCCTTCACAAGCTACGCTCAGCACTCTCTGTCCTGATCAAAAGGCGTACTCTGCTGAAGTATGGCGTGTCTCCCTCCGGCTCGAACAGGCCAGATTCAAGGGAGTGGGAGAAGTTTATTGACTCGCCAGTCCGGTTACGAGTTGACGGTCGAGAGACAACTGTCAAGACTTTGGTGCAGGAGCAGATCCTAAACCCAATCGAGAATGACAAACGGATTGGCGAGAGGCGATCCGCGTTACTTTTTGGACCACCGGGTACCGCAAAGACATCGCTTGTCCGAGCGATCGCACAGAAGATAGATTGGCCGCTTGTTGAACTCAATCCTTCAGATTTCTTGAAGAACGGACTCGAAAACATCTACTCCCAGGCAGACTCGATTTTCAACGACCTCAACGACCTCTGGCACTCGGTAGTATTCTTTGATGAGATGGATGCCTTGGCGCGCAAGAGAGCTCCAGGCCTCGATGTGTTTCGCCAATTCTTGACGACAAGCATGCTGCCAAAGCTCTCTAGGCTTCACGATGATGCCCGCGTTCTTTTCTTCATGGCGACTAAGTGATAAGTGCCACGACATCGTTTACACCGAGAAGTGCCATGACATCGTTTACAGTTCTTTGAAAACAAGTAATGAATAAGGGCTGGCGCGAAGTTGGTTGATCATCGGAGCCTTTCTCTTGAAGGAGGAAGGCATGAAGAA
>JBGQJU010000056.1:0-37975 GCA_041499185.1 Pyrinomonadaceae bacterium
AATAACTAACCGTTTGTTGCCGCGCATGAAAATCAACTCCGCAGTATACTGTCATCGGGCACCTCCTTTTGTGATCGCAAACCCAAAACGCCTTGAGTGTAACCGCTCTCGGCGGGAGGTGCCTGTTTCATGACATCAAAGGCGCGAAGAAAAACCAAGTTAGCGGACTGCTGATGTCGCAGGCGCGGAACGTCCCGGAGAGAAAGTGCCATTCGGATCAAGCTGTTGCTTGATCCTTAGCATCAACTCTCCGCGCGCGCCAAGATTGCCCCAGGCATCGATTCTACTCTTGATCTCCGTCGGCGCGCTTTCAATAACCAGCGAGCCACCGAGCATCTGCACTTCGGCTCTTAACTGCTCGAGCGATCTGACAAGGCCATCGCAATCCGTCGCCGAGTTCTCAATCACTCTTAGACGTCCGTCCATCAAACTTGCCTGCCACATCCTGGAAGCGTCAGACGCCTTAACGTTACCTTGCCCGACGACCTTGAGGAGGCGGACGAGATCAGTTGGTTTGCAGGCTGCTCTCCAGACGCAACCGCTAGCGAAACGCAGAGGTATCGCGGCCACACCGCGCCATATCTCCGCATCGTGTTCCTTCAGCGGCGCGACACTGCGGCTTTGGCTCTTCAGCAAATCAGTCGCGCGGGAAGTTTGATCAATGACTCCCTTTTCAGAGCCCGCGAATCTGATTAACAGCACAGCTTCTCCGCCATTTGAAAATTGCGCTTCGAGCGCAAACGCGGGCGAGAGCAGTTCAACCGCGACTGGAAACAAACGCGCATCAATGACCGCTTTTGCCCCTGAAAGAAGCTGTTCGACGGAGCCCCAGGCAAGAACAGTTCTGGTCATTTCCGGCAGTGGTCGCAGCTTGAATGTTAGCTGGGCGATCAACGCAAGCGTGCCGTAGCTTCCCGTGAATAGTTTGCAGAGGTCGTATCCCGCAACGTTTTTTACTACGCGACCGCCAGCTTTCGCCACACGCCCGTCCGCAAGGACGACGCGCATCCCAATCACGAATGTACGCGGCGAGCCATAACCAGCGCGCTGTGCTCCGCTCATTCCCGTCGCCACCACGCCACCTATGGTCGCGTGGAGATCGTCAGGCGGATCGAGAGGCAGCCACTGGCCGCGCTTAGCAAGCTCTGAGTTCAATTCGTGAAGGGTCACTCCCGCCTCGGCCGTCGCGATCAGATCGGCTGGTTCGTGTTCAATAATGCGATTCAGTTTGGTTGCACTAAGGATCAAGTCAACGTCGCGCATCGAATTGCCGACGTCGAGCCAGCTTCCAGCGCCTGCGGGAATAACCGACCAGCCTTCGGCCGAGACCAATCGCATCACCTCGCAGGCTTCGTCGATTGAGCGGGGCGCGACGGTGATTGGAGACGGGGGGACGGGGAGATAAGGAGAAGCGGAGACGTTAGTGTCGCCAACTATGGCGGCGAGTCTTAGATAAGCGTCCCCAGCATCGAAGTGGCGGCGAGGTGAATCGGTGAGAGTTGGTCTCGCACTAGTTGCCGTGTCCCCCCGTCTCCCCGTCTCCCCAACTCTCGTTTCGCCGTCACCATTATTCGAGAAGCTCGCAACAGCTCGTCCTTCACCGCAGCCACGCAGCACCGGAATGATCTTTCCGGGATTCATTAACCCTAACGGATCGAATGCAGCGCGCACGCGCAACATCGTGTCCATGTCATCGTCGGAAAAGATCAAAGGCAGAAGATCGCGCTTGTCTAAGCCCACTCCATGCTCGCCGGTGATGCTGCCGCCGGCGTTAACACAAACCTGCATCAACTCGCGTCCGGCTTCCTTCACGTGTCGCACCTCTTCCGCCGAGCGCGAGTCAAAACAAATCAGCGGATGAAGATTCCCATCTCCGGCGTGAAACACGTTGGCGATGCGCAGGTGATGCTTTGCGGCGATGCGGTAGGTGTCGGCGAGCACTTCAGGCAGACGAGATCGCGGCACGACCGCGTCTTGAATCATTGAATCAGGGGCGATTCTTCCAATCGCTCCGAACGCTCCCTTGCGCGCAGCCCAGAGTTTCTTTCGCTCATTCTCGTCATGCGCCAGGCGGCAAGTGCGCGCGCCGTGCTGCAGACAAATACTCTTCACTCGTTCAGCTTCGTCATCGATGCCCGCTTCGATCCCGTCAAGCTCAATCAGAAGCGCGGCGCCTGCATCGGTCGGCAACCCCGCCGCAAACACACTTGCCTCGACGGCGCGAATGATCTCGTGGTCCATCATCTCCAACGCTGCCGGCATCACACCGCCCGCAATGATCGCCGACACCGCGTGGCTCGCGCCGTTCACTTCCATGAAGTCCGCCAGTAGCGTTCGCACCGTTGGCGGAATCGGCGTTAATCGCAAAGTCGCTTCCGTCGCGATTCCAAATGTTCCTTCCGAGCCGACAAACACGCCGAGCAGATCATAGCCGAGTTGTTCAGCGCCTGCGCTGCCAAGGTCGACAACGTCGCCGTTAGAAAGAACTACTCGTGCGCCAAGCACGTGATCGGTTGTCGTCCCGTATTTCAGGCAGTGAATGCCACCCGCGTTCTCGGCGATGTTGCCGCCGATCGTGCAAGTGGGTTGGCTTGATGGATCGGGAACGTAGTGCAAACCGAGATGCGCAACGGCGCGAGAGACATGCGCGTTGACGATTCCTGGCTGGACGACGATAAGACGATTTTCCGAATCGATCTCTAGCACCTTACGCATGCGCGCCAATTCAATAACAACACCTTGATTGAGTGCTAACGCCCCGCCTGACAATCCGGTGCCGGCGCCACGCGGTGTGAAAGGAACCTTTGCGCGCGACAATTCGCGCATGATCTCGGAAGTTTCTTCAGTTGAGGAAGGGAAGACGACGGCGCGCGGCCGATGCTTGTGCTGCGGCAGTCCGTCGCATTCGTAGACGAGCAACTCATCAGCGTCGGCGAGTACCGCTTCGCGACCGACAATCGCGCGCAGGTTTTCTACGAGTTTGTCCACGATGTTTCCAGAAGGATGACTCTACCGCGTCGGATGAGGCAATGATACACTACGGGTGCTGTCCGGCGGTACGCTAATGAGTATGAGAAGGATTAGATGCGAATCGATGGCGTAATCTGGCTGAGACAGGTTGTTGACAAACTTGCCTCGAAACACCACGTCACGCCCAACGAAGTAGAGCAAACGCTGACCAATGACCCAAGAATTCGATTCATGGAAAAAGGCGAGCGCAAGCTGGAAGACGTATACCTGGCGTTGGGACAGACCGACGAGGGTCGTTACCTTTCGGTTCTCTTCATTTATAAGAGAACAAGAGAAGCGTTGATACTAAGCGCAAGAGACATGGCGCGCAAAGAAAGAAAACTATATGGCGAGAAATAGGACAAAGAGTTTGCCGGAATTCAGTTCGCTCGACGATCTCGTGGATTTTTTTGATAAGAATGATTTGGGTGAGTACTGGGAGAATCTCCCCGAGGCGAGTTTCGATATAGCGCTAAAGCGAAGACGGCATTTGGTGGCGCTCGACGAAAAGGTCGCGTCGAGATTGAGCGAGATTGCGCGCGCGAAAAAGGTCTCCTCGGAGAGACTCCTAAACTCATGGCTGCGAGAGAAGCTTTCTAAAGCGGGCTAGATGTGGAAGTCTTCTGCCCCGGAATAATTCATGAAGAAGAGACTGGTTTGCCTGCTTGTCTTATCGCTTGTGCTAATGGCCACGAACTTTCGCACGCACGCTGACGACAAACGGCTGGCGCCCGACATCGTCATCATCAACGCCAACATTCACACGATGGACCAGAGCCGGCCAATAGCGCAGGCCGTCGCCGTCGTTGGCAATCGCATCGTCGCAGTTGGGTCCAGCAACGAGATCAAGAAACTGGCGGGCCCGCAGACGCGCGTGATCGATGCGAAGGGACAACTCGTGCTGCCCGGATTCAACGATGCGCACGTGCATTTCCTGAGCGGCGGGTTTCAACTGTCGAGCGTCGATCTTCGTGATGCAAATACACCTGAGGAGTTTGCCGATCGAATTCTCAAGTTTGCCGAGAAGCTTCCCGCGGGCCGCTGGATCACCGGCGGCGATTGGGATCACGAGCGTTGGCCGGGCGCGCAACTGCCGACCAAAGAACTGATCGATCGTTACACGCCGGAGACTCCGGTGTTTGTCAATCGTCTCGACGGCCACATGGCTTTGGCAAACAGTCTGACGTTGCGGCTTGCAGGCGTGACTCGGCAGACACACGATCCGCCCGGTGGATTGATCGTCCGCGATCCAAAGACGGGCGAGCCCACCGGCATATTGAAAGATGCCGCGATGAGCTACGTCTGGAAAGTGGTTCCTGCGTCGAGTTTTGAAGAGAAGCTGGCGGCCGCGCGCGCGGCGACAAACCATGCAGCGAGTCTGGGCGTGACGAGCGTGCAGGATATGTCCGCGGGAAACGACGTCGGCGTTTATCAGGCTTTGCTCGATCGAGGCGAATTAAAAAATCGCATCTACGCGGTCGCGCCACTGCCGCGTTGGGAGCGGCTCGCGCAAACGGGCGTGCGCGCGCATTTCGGCAGCGAGATGTTGCGCCTTGGCGGCTTGAAGGGTTTTGCCGACGGCAGTTTGGGCTCGACGACCGCGCTGTTCTTCGAACCATACGAGGACGCGCCGAACACACGCGGTCTTGCGGGCGACGAAATGTTTCCCGAAGGCGCGATGCTCGAACGCGTGCGCGGCGCCGACCGCGCCGGCCTGCAGGTGATGATTCACGCAATTGGAGACAAAGCGAACGACGCGATCCTGTCCATCTACGAGCAAGTGGAAAAAGAAGACGGGGCGCGCGATCGCCGCTTTCGCATCGAGCACGCGCAGCACCTGCGACCGCAGGACATCGCGCGCTTTGGTCGCGATCACGTTATCGCTTCGATGCAGCCTTACCACGCGATTGACGACGGACGCTGGGCAGAGAAACGGATCGGAAAGGAACGAGCGAAAACGACGTATGCGTTTAGGTCGTTGCTCGACGCGGGCGCAACCCTCGCGTTTGGCACTGACTGGACCGTCGCGCCTCTTGATCCGATTCTCAGTATCTACGCGGCTGTGACTCGGCGGACACTCGATGGAAAGAATCCGAATGGCTGGGTGCCCGAACAGAAGATCTCAGTGGAAGAAGCGGTGCACGCCTACACCGTTGGTTCTGCCTACGCGGAGTTTCAGGAGAATGTAAAAGGCACGATTGCGCCGGGCAGGCTCGCTGATCTGGTGATCATCTCGCGCGACATTTTTAAGATTGACCCCAAAGAGATCGAAAAGGTCAAAGTTGTGATCACCATCGTGAATGGGGTCGTGGTATACTTAAGTCGCACGGATTGAGATTGTTCATTATCCAACTCCCCTACCCAAATACTGTGTATAATGCCAGTGTCATGAGTAGCCAGGCAGACATCATTGACGTCAGGGAAGAGGTAGCCAGGATCGGTGAGCAGATCTATGAGCTCCGCCTAAGAGCTCTTCTCGAGCCGCACCACGATGGTCGAATCGTGGCGATTCACCTTCCCAGCCAGGAATTCTTCCTCGGAGAGTCGCTCCTCGAAGTCTCTGATCGTTTGCGGGAAAAGTATCCAGGCGCCGGCCGAGGGGAAATCTATAGTCGCGGCGTTGGTCAGCGCGCAGTGATTAAAGCCCGTACGCCCCGAGTCAGAGGGGAACCATCGTGAAAGGCTGGTTGGCTGCCGATCACACACCGTATATTGTGGCGGAGGTGGTTGAAGCTGGAGGCAACGGGAATTTGTCGTCGATACAGGCTTCAATGGCTCTCTCTACCTTCCAGAGCATGCGATTATCACTTGGGGCTTTCCCTTTATCTCAAGCATCCCGGTAGTATTAGCCAATCGAAGTACAGTGATCGCGGATGCGTATGAGTGCACTGTTGTCTGGTTCGGTATTTCTTTGCGCGTCTCGGTTCTTGCAGGACCATCAGGCTGTGACCGCCTGGTCGGCATGGAACTACTTGAAGGTTGTCGGATTGAGCTTGATCGGGCGGCAAGTGAGGTGCGCATCGAACAGCTCCAAATCGGTTCGACATGATGATTCTCACTCATGATCGATCTCCACCGGTTCGCGACCATTCCGCACTAGCCGGTATCCCAAGTAGACCAATAGTCCCACCACCGCCGCGATCGCGGCGGTGATTGCCTCGCCTAACGTGCTGTGCGCCAGCAGCCACACAGCCAGCAAGAGAGCCAGGATCGAAATTGCTGTCCCGCCGCGAAGTCGAAACAGCGCGGGCGGCGCATTAGTGCGGCGCAGCACCGGCAAAGACGCGCAAGTCGCCACGTAAGTCAACAGCCGCGCAATGGCGCTAATCGTCAGCGCCTGCACGAAACTCTGCTTCAAAGTCAGCACCAACATCAAGACGGCGGTGCAAACGATCGCGATATGCGGCGTGAAGAATCGTCGATGGACCTTTGCGACGAATGACGGCAACTGGTTTTGTTCCGCCATCGCAAACGGCACGCGCGATCCTGAAAGCAAAACGATGTTCAGGTTGCCGGTGATCGAGATGATTGCGCCGGCAGAGATAATCGCGCCACCCGCCGTGCCAAGAAACCGCGTGGCCGCATCGGCGAGCGGCTTTTCTGATTGCGCCAGCTCGGGTAGAGTGCCCACGCAAACGATCTGGATCAGAATGTAGGACAAAGCCACGACGGCGATGGCTATCAGCAAAGCGCGCGGCAGGTGCTTTTGCGGATCGCGGACTTCGCCGGCCGGAATGACCGCCATTTCGAATCCCGTGAAAGCGTAGATCAGCAGCAGCACTGATTGAGAGAACGCGGCCGACGATGGACGAGGGCCTAATACGTAAGCGTGTGGATTCAAAAAGAAAAGTCCGGCCGCGATGAATATGAGCATGGGAATTAACTTTCCGATGGTGAAGAAGTTGCTGACGATGGCTGCCTGCCGCACGCCCAGAATATTGATTGTAGTGAGAAAGACGACTACCGCAGTTACGACCGCCGCGCGCCAGAGGGTGGTCGTCGCTCCGGGCCAGAAGTATCCGAGATAGATGATCAGCAGATTGCAGTTGGCGGCGAAGGCCGTCAGCCGCGCCAGCCAGATTAGCCAGCCCACTTCAAACGCTATTGTTGGACCGAACGCTTCGCGCGCGTAAAGATACGGGCCGCCGGTTTCATCAAAGCGACTGCCAACTTCCGCAAAGCAGAGAATGATCAGCGTCACCACCAGGGCGCAAGCGCCGAAAGCAAACAGACTGTATGAACCGATGAGCGAGAAGACTTTCGATGGCAGGCCAAAGATACCGGCGCCAATGATTCCATTGATCGCGATGGCGACAAGGTCCCAGCGACGTATGCCGCGGACTAGTCCGGCGCGAGTTGGCTGATCCATTCAGTGCCTTATAAACTAAAGGACCGGCGGTAGCAACGAGAATGTTTGTGGCTTGGAAGATTAGTTGTCGAACGTCGCTTCATGGATTTTTGCGCGCCGTTCGTATTAATCACTTCCAAAACTGTCCGACAAACTTCAGTTTGTCGTTCCGGCGAGAATGCCGGCGGTGGAAACTCACGACAAACTGAAGTTTGTCGGACAACGCACCTTGAAAGGAAACAGATGAAACGGAAAACTGGTTTTGTGATCTGCTCGACCGTATTTCTGATCGCCGTTTTGTTTTTGATTGCGATTGGACAGAATCGAATTGAGCCTGGTTCGGCCCGGCCCCTCGATCGCGCGCCGGCACGCACCGTTCAGGAACTCGTCGACGAAGCGGCGCGGATGGCTTTGGAGAAATTCAAAGATAAGGGACTTAAGGAAGAACAGCTCTCGATCACGCTAATCGATCTGCGCGATCCCGGACGTCCACCAAAAGCGAGCTTTCGGGGAAATGAGCGCATCTATCCGGCCAGTGTCGTGAAGCTTTTCTATCTGGTCGCCGCACACCGCTGGCTCGAAGACAAGAAAATTGAAGACACGCCCGAGTTGCGCCGCGCGCTGCGCGACATGATTGTCGATTCATCGAACGAGGCGACACAGTACATGGTCGATGTTCTGACGCACACGACGGGCGGATACGAATTGGCGTCGAAGGAGATGGAGGAGTGGCAGCAGAAACGTAATGCGGTGAACCGTTATTTCACCGGGCTCGGTTTTACGAACATCAACGTCAATCAGAAAACATTCTGCGAAGACGCTTACGGACGCGAGAAGGTTTCGCGCGGGCCCAGCGGCGAGAATCGAAATAAGCTAACGACCGAAGCAACCGCGCGTTTGCTGTCAGAGATTGTTATGCGCAAAGCGGTGACGCCCGAGCGAAGCGCGCAGATGATGGAGCTACTAAAGCGGGACTATTCCGGCACCAGCAAAGACGCAGACGATCAGGCGCATGGCTTTACCGGCATCGCGCTCCAGGGAATTGAGGGCGTGCGGTTGTGGTCAAAGGCCGGCTGGACCAGCACCACGCGGCACGACGCGGCGTATCTGGAGTTGCCGGATGGGTCTAAATTCGTGCTGGTTACCTTCACAACGGATCACGCGAACGAGCGCGAGATCATTCCCACTGTCGCGCGCGTGGTGATCGAGGGAATCAAGAATGTGAAGTGATGATCGAGGACTTCTCAACTAGGCATCATCCGCTTGCCGGGTTGTTTGTTCAGCCGCGGAGTGCCGACGAATGGAACCGCTATCTCCTGACCGGTGAGCAGATCGAGTTCTATCACCAGAACGGCTACCTCGCGGGCATTCGCATGTTGAATGACGAACAAGTCGATCAGCTCCGAGGTGAGTTGTCAGCGCTAATCGATCCTGAATATTCAGGTCGCCATCTTTTTTACGAATACAATTCGAACGAATCAACCGATCCGTCTAAGATTCTCTTTCACGCGTTGGGCGCCTGGCGCGTTACTCCGGGATTTCACGATCTGCTTTGGAATCCCGCGTTCTTAATGCCGGCATCGCAACTGCTCGGTGGAGCGGTGCGCTTCTGGCACGATCAGATCTTCTACAAGCCGGCGAATCACGGCGGCGTGGTAGCCTGGCATCAAGACTACTCTTACTGGACACGCACGCAGCCGATGGCGCATCTTTCATGCTGGATCGGGCTGGACGATTCGACGCGCGAAAACGGCTGCGTTCATTATGTTGCCGGTAGTCATCTTTGGAATCTCTTACCGGTTACCGGCCTCGCGCATCAGATGGACGCGATACAAACTGTGCTGAGCGAGAAACAGAAACAACAATTCAAGCCGGTGGCGATCGAGCTGAAAAAAGGCGAGGCCTCGTTCCATCATCCTTTAATGGTCCATGGCTCTTACGAGAACAGAACTGATTCGCCACGCCGCGCGGCGGTGATCAATGTCTTTCGCAATGGGGTTGTTTCAGCATCAGACAAGCCAACGCTCGAAGGTGTGCCGGCGATTCCCGTCGGCGAAAAGATGGAAGGGCAATTCTTTCCTCTGTTGTTCGATCCTGATGCTGTGAAGTGATCGAATCAGGTCACAGAGAACAGAGTCACAGAGAAGCGAAACAAGAGCACCCGTGGTCGCGATATTATCTCATTCGATATGAGCATACTCACTCCGCCAAAACTAGCTCGAACGAGCGCAATCGTGGGTGCCGTCGCGTGGGCCATCATCCTCTTTATTAGAACCTCAACCTCTTACGAAACTGAGTTGATCGACAAGATCCTTTTGCTGGGCGTGCTGGTTATCGTCCCGCTTGGTTTGTCACTGGTCGCAATGCCCGATGAAAGTGGGCGGCACGTATTGCCCTACCGCCTTGCAGTGCTCACGCAACCCTTTGGCGCCGCGGCTGCCGTCGCCTCCTTCTTTCTGCGGCAAGGCAGGCCGGCCGCGCTCCTCGCAGCTTTGTGGCTCATCGTCACTGCGTTGATCGCTTTGTTTGGTTTGTGGCGTTTGTTATTCCGGGGGGTGCTGAACGCGAATGAGCTTTGCATCGGCGCCGGGCTGATCTACCTGCCGGTCGGCGGCATGTGGTTTTTCATGTCGCGCTTTGGCATCCAGCCACTCGGCTTTGGCGATACGATAGTGTTGCTGACGGCGGTCCATTTTCACTTTGCCGGATTTGCCGCGCCGATTCTAGCGGGCCTCGCCGGTCGCACCCTTAACGACCGAGGCCCGGCGCGCCAGTTATTTCAGCTTGCGGCGGTTGGCGTCGTTACTGGTACGCCTATCGTTGCTACTGGAATTACTTTCTCCCCACTCGTCGCGTTCATCGGCGCGATTGTCATTTCGCTCGGCCTGATTCTTCTTGCGATCGTGGTTCTCGGTTGGGTGATTCGCTCGGTTGGGTCATTGCCGGCAAAGTTCCTGCTCAGCGTCTCAGCGATCTCGAGTTCGTCCGCGATGGTGCTCGCCTGCCTCTATGCTTACAGCCTGGTGACGAAAACGGTAATCATCGACATCCCGCACATGGCCATGACGCACGGAGTCATCAACGCGTTTGGCTTTGCGTTGTGTGGCTTGATTGCTTGGTCACTGGTTCCTCTTGATTCCCGCAGCAGCCAAAACTGACAAAAGTCTTTTCAGTGCACTTCAGGATTTGCATCGCAATCGCGCGAGACACGTCGGGAACTTTTGTTTTTCACGCGGTGTCTAAGAATCCGATGCCAACCGAATCGAACGCCGTGTCACATTCGGTGTGACCGCCGGCTTGTGGCAGCTCATTGAGGAGAACCCGCTATGTCCGCGTGCGTCCAAACCCAAACCAGTCCAACACCATTCATAAACGTCACTCCACTAATCGATGTCTTGCTGGTGGTGCTGATCATCTTCATGGTGGTGACGCCGCTAAAGCCGAGTCGCTTTATTGCGCAGTTGCCCGCGCCGCCGGAGGATCGCCCGTTGCCGCCGAATTCAAAAACTCTGGTGGTGACAATCGAAGCGGATCACACTCTCAAACTCAATGCGCTCGGCGACATGGGAACCGTGGAGGATATGGGAAAGTTGAGCGCGAAGTTGGCGCAGGTTTTTCAAGAGCGCAGAAAGAACCACGTGTACCGCGACGAGATGAGCGAACGAATAGATGTACCTGAAGATTTCCGTATCGAGAGGACGGTCTTCATTAAAGCTCCGCGGTCGATCAGCTACGGCGAGGTGGCGAAGGTGATCGACGGCGTGAAGGGCGCCGGCGCTGATCCGATCGGGTTGCAACTAGATGGTCTGAACTAACGAAACAAGCCTGCGCTCCACAAGTCCAAATAAGTATGGTCACTGAATGTCACTCGCCGAGGGGAAGAATGCCCTGATTGCGGCGAAAGGCAGCACTGAATTTCCCTTCGGTACCACGCCCGATCGCTCTCGTGATCCTCACTGACGGCTTCGCAGGGCGAATTGCCCCGTAGGCAGCGAGACTATCCCTGCCAGCGTATTCAACTGCCAGGGACGGCACGATGCTTGCTCCTGCTCCGCTTGGGAGTCTGCGCACTCGTTTCTTTAGCTTTGATTATCACGGCGTTAATGAGTTACATAATGAACAGTCCCCAACCGACACGGCAAGGCAGTGAACAAAGCGGCTTCACACTGCTGCAATTGATTATCACGCTCGCAATAATCTCCGTCGTGTCGGCGCTGGCGGTATTTGGGATCACTTCGGCGCGCGGGGCGATTCGATTACAGAATTCCGTGCGCCAATTTGCAACTTACGTTGAAAGAGTCAGAGGAGACGCCCTGCGGCGTTACGGCACAGCTAGCGTGCAACTGGTTGACACGTCAACCTATGCGGTGACGATGGATTTCGGCGCTTCGGGCACGGCCACCACGCAGAGTTTTTCGTTGGAAAGCGGCGTAACATTCATCACCACTCTGCAAACGATTGCCTTTGATTGGCGCGGACGTACTCCGAGCGAAGTTTCCGTCGGGTTTAGCAATGGCAGCGGAACCAGCAATGTAAACATCACCGGCTCGGGCGACGTCACAATCGATGCAGAGATCTTCCATGATGCGTCGATTCCCAACGTCAATTTCAATGCAAACGTGTCAGGCGGCTTAATTCCAGACCCCTCGCAAATACCGACGGCCACGCCTTCGTCATCGCCATCTCCTTCGCCATCTGCGTCACCAACGCCGACACCGACACCGACACCGACAGGAACGCCAACGCCGACACCCACACCGACAGGAACACCAACGCCGACGCCCACACCGACAGGAACACCAACGCCGACACCGACGCCGACAGGAACACCAACGCCGACACCGACACCGCCGCCGGTTCCATGTTCGATCTCTGCCAGTCCGAGCGCTCTGACGATCATCAGTAACGGCTCAGACAGTGTAAGCGTCCAGCTAAACAATTTCAGTGGTAACGGCACAATCACCGCCACTTCGGGCAACGGCGGCCAGATTCAGGTATCGCCCGCCTCGCAGGGCGTGACGGGCAGTAGCTCCGTAACATTCAATATCACAGTGAAGAAACAGAACGGCGACGTGACCTTCTCATCGTCCTGTGGGTCGCAGACGGTGAACATTACGGTCCCATGATGGTTAAGAAAGCGGTAAGACAGGGATGAAAAACCGGACGAACAAAACAGCAGGGCCCATCCGCAAATGCCGTGAGGGCAAACGCACCAGCGAAAAGGGTTTCACACTGATCGAAACGGCCATTGCGATGGTGGTGATGGCGATTGTTGGTTTGGGTGTGGCGTCTGTTTTCTTCTACGCCGCGAGCAATACGGCGAACGCTGCCGATCGCGAGATGGCCGCGGCGGTAGCTCAACAGCGCATCGAGCAATTGCGGAATGTGGCATTCGCGGACGCAATCCTGACTGCAACAGCGGTGTCCGGTACCACAACTACGGTAACGCGCGGCGGCCGAATCTATTCGATCGTCACGACAATCGCGGATTCCAACGTCGTCAACGGCGAACCAACTTTGAAGACGATCACGATACAGGTCATACCCCAGGCCGCAAACCAGTCGTGGGCCACCTCGACTACCTCCTTGTTCGGTTCGGTGACTTTGGTATCGGAACGCTCGGCGCCACTGGTCGGGCCCAACCGTGCGCTTTAGTGAAAATGAGAATCGAATGGAAAATAAAACATCATTAAGCAAAGCTGACCGCGGATTCTCGCTACTCGAGCTGCTGATCGCCATGACGCTGACGATAGTTATTACGGGTCTTGCCACCACCCTCCTGGCCCGGTCGTTGAATATCCGCGTGAACGCCAATGCGAATGCTGACGCGCTGGCCGATGCGCAACGCGCCCTCAATATCATGTCGCGGGAGATTGCCAATGCAGGCTTTAACCTGACTGATAACGGCATCGTCGCCGGCGACTCGGTCACCGACGCCACCGGGAATAGCACGCTCAGGATTCGCTCGAACCTGAACAAGTTCAACGCGTCAGCAACTACCGAGGCGCGAAACGGAATTGGCACCATAGGCGAAGATGCCGGCGAAGACGTGAAGTACTTCATCTACGCGGAGGCCAACAGCAAGCTGTTGGCGCGCTACGATGCATATGCGGTTGCGGGCGGCAAGTCGACGGTGCTCGCGAATCGGCTCGACAGTTTGCACATTCACTATTACTCAGAAAAAGTCTCCTACAGTGCATCCGGCTGCGACATCGCCGGTGCTTCCCTGGCAGAGGTCAGTCCGAGCGCGGCAAAGTATTTGGTGCTCGCTGTTTGTGTTCAGCTCGACGCAGTGGGAGTGCCGTCTGGTCCTGGTTACCAACCCGCGACGAGTGTTCTATTGGCCTCGGATGTGGCCCTGCGTAATTCGAATCTACCGATCTACTGACCGAAACGGATCACTTGCATGAATATCAAAGCCGAAATTATCGCGCCTAACGTTGCAAGCAGCAGCAAAAGCCAGCGCGGAGCGGCCCTGCTTACGGTGCTGTTAGTTTCCATGTTGCTGCTCGCCACCGGCGGCGCGCTCGTGTTAACCACTGCGCTCGCGACGAGAACCGCGGTTGATTCTACTTCGGAGGTGCAGGCCTACTACAGCGCCGAGGCGGGACTGGAAGAAAGCCTCAACGTCTTGCGCGGCAACACGGCGCCAAACGCGGCGATGCCTGCAGGATCGAAGATCAGTTTCCGTGATGCGGTCACGCTCTCGACGTCGAATCTGCCGACCGACACTGCCACCAATCCGCGCCTTTCTGGTTGGTTGAATTATGACTACACCTCTGTCGGCTCAACCAATCCCGACCGCATCCCGCTGACTGCCGGCTACAATCCGGTCACCGGCTTGGCGTACAGCCTCGTCATCAGCGATCCCGACAACACGCCGGCAGCAAGTGGCGAGCCGACTCGGCTCTTGCTGCAGGTCACAGGTTATGGTCCAAAGGGCGCCTTCAAGCAGATGGAGTTGATAGTCAATCGCACAAACTTTGACTATGTGCCACCCGCGACAATCATGATGCGCAGTTCCGAGGATGGCACGCCGGCGACTTTCAACACTGGTGATAGCGCCGCCAAAGACTATTCCGGCCACGACCACAGCGGAACGGCAGTGTTGCCCACCTTTGGCGCTACCACGGATGGTGATACGACTATTGAGGTCGATGCCAGTAACAAGAACACGGTTGAAGCTCCCATCGCCGCGACGGTTAGTAATTCTTCTTTGCCGGCGTGGTTGCAGTCTGCGGATCAAGCGCGTGCGTTTCTGGCGGATCAGAAAGCGAACGCGATCACCCAGGGGCGCTATTTCACGAGCTTCAGCGGCACTGCCGGCAGCGACTCGACTCCTGCTTTTACGCTTGTTGACGGCGATTGCTCGCTCGACGGCGGCGCCGGGCTGCTAATCGTGACCGGCAATCTCATAATGAACGGCAACCCGAGTTTTAACGGACTGATTCTCGTGCTCGGCGGAGGTACAGTCAATCGCGACGGCGGGGGCAACGGGGACATTTATGGCGCGATGACAGTAGCTCGTTTCGATTCTGTTGGTCCCGGAGGATTCCTCGCTCCTATCTTCAATACGAACGGCGGCGGAACTTCAACGATGCAATACGACTCAGTCGCCGTACGCAAGGCGCTCAACGTTGCGGGTCCGCGCGTGTGGGGCGTGCGCGAGTACTAGTTCTAACAGAAATCTTCAGCGATCGGCTTGCAACTAGACGATCTGAATTAGTTTCATCGCAGCTCCCGAAATTTCTTCGGGAGGCGTTCTCGGCAAGGATAAGATCGTCTACTGCGGACACTCTGCATTGCTGTGGCTGATCACGCCGCTGAACCGCTCCTGAAATTCACGTGACGTAATGAACGAGCAGACCATTGCATGTTGGGCGGCGACGTTGCGAATCGGAAATCTATTCACTTGCCCCAGCCAGAAATCAAAGCCCGCTTGATCGGGACTACGTCGTAGGTAATCGAAATACTCTGCCAGCACGAACGCCGTGTTGTATAGGCGATCGACGAACGTTGAATTCTCGGCGACTTTGCGCAGGACTGACCCGCGCGTCTCTGTGCCACCGGTGAGTCCGTTTACCAGCGCATCACGCTGTGATTGCGTGAGCGAGTTGCCCGTGTTTGCATTCAGCGCATCTACGTATTGCGCCGGTGTCATGCTGCTCGGGTACAACGCCATGAAATCAGGACGCCGGACGAAGTCGTTCGTGAAATCCGTTTTGCTTTGATTGAGTTGCGAGCCGCCGATCACTCGGCTTCGGGCTGGCATGAAATCGGTATACTGCGGGTTCACCCCAAAAGCTGCCTCGAACACACCGATGACGAAAGAGCCGGTGTCCTGGAACTCCTGCTCAAAGAAGAAGGCATTCGACACGTCAATCCGTTTGTTGCGAATGCACACCGGATCCGAGCCGCATTGCGTTATTTGTTGGGTCCAGAAGTTCTGGCCCCCTGAATCGCCTTGACGCCCGAGATGGTCGTGATAGTGTTGGCAGACAAATGTGGCAGCGTCATCGATCGGGCTGGTCGGTGAGTCGCTCATGGAACTGTCAAGGATCTGCACAGTCGCCGCGTTCAGTGGTCCGATTGAGGCGCCAAACGAGCTGGTAAAAGCCACGGCAAGTGTTTGGTTGCCCCGGGCATAGCCGTGGTTCGTCACCAGGATCGGAAAGGACTTGCTCGTCTCTCCGGGCGCGAAGGTTACCCTGCCGGCTGAGAGCGTGTAGTCGGTGCGCTGGAGCGCGAGATGATCGATAGTGACGAAGTCAACTGTTGAGGTTCCCGACGTATCACCGCTGCGATTCACCGTGAGGCTCGCGGTATCGCATCCTTTCTGAATGGAGTAGGTCGGGTTGCTGAACTGCACCATCGCGGTTGTTGGCTGCCCAACGTCATAGAGGCCGATGTGTGTGGTGATCTTTCCGCTGGAATCCTTCGCGAGCGCATAAACAGTTTGTGGCCCAAAGTCAGCGGCTGAGGGAATTTGACCGTTCCACGTTTGGCCGCCGTTCGTTGTCGTAAGCGGTATGCCGTTGGCCCAAACATTTGTGATTGGCACGGTAGCCGGGAGCGGACTAACCGACTGCAGGTTGAGCGCGATTAGCTCCGTCGGTATTGTGACGACGGGTGGGCTTACCTGCACCGGATTTGGAATAAAAGGAGCGTTCGTCTCACACTCATCAGGAAGCGCGTTGAAGTTTCTGTCCTGCGACGTGCCGTTCGCAATGTCCAGTGCGTCAGGTATGTTGTTGTTGTTGCAGTCGTCCACGCGTGGCGTGCAGGTCGCTACGGGAACGGAGGTGTCTACGTAACTGGCCATTCCCGCGCACGCCTTCGCGGGGGTGCCGTCCGAGAACGTTCCTGACACGCGCAATGTGCTTTCACTGCACGAGCCCGAACCGCACTGCCCATACGATCGTATTCGGATCTGAATGGTGGTTGATTGCCCCGGCATGATCGCAGGCAGCGGCTTTAATATTTCGGGTTGAGTGTAGGGATGGTCTGGCAGTGGAATGCACGACCCCGGATCAAACTGGATCGGGAAATCGTCTCCGAATGGATTCGCGATCGAAAACACGCCCTGTTTCTCATTGCCCTGACTGGGTCGCACGGCATTCTGTTTCGAATTTCCGAAAGCAGTAACTGTCACAGACTTTGTCGGATCGTTGTTTGTGATCTTATAGGTAGGAACGCTTTGATCGCCTGGATGTGAAAATACAAAGTTTGGAGTAAGAAGCTCCACGTCGAGCCTGGGCACGCTGGGCATGCCCGGCGCCGGGTCGACCAGGCAGACTACCGTATCGCCGAACTGCGCGAGAGTTGTGGCGTCAGAAAAGCTCACTGTTGCTCTGCCGCGGACGCTGTAGGTGCCGGCTGGAGTTCCTCTGGGCACAGTCACCGACACCGAGTACGTATTGAATGATCCTGAGGCGGTGCATGACGGCAAGGTCATGTTCGCCGTGGCTGTGCCGATGAATCCAGCCGCCACCGGCGGTGGCAGCGGCTGCACGAGTGGAAATGGGAACAGGGCAATGGTGATGCTTGCGGCGGTTGGCGCGGCCGTCCCACCTGAGCAGGGCGTACCGCAATTTGTCCTGGTGGGACACGCCATGAAGAGGTTCACTGGAATGTTGAACGGCGTGGGCGCGTTCGTCTGCAAAACAACCACGCGGTTAACAGCCTTGGCCATCACCATAGTTTTCAAGCAAGAGTTTTGCGAGACTACGCAGACGGAGGTGGTGCTTCCGGCACAGGCCGACGCGGGCGGTGATTGTGGAGCTGAAAAAAGACCGATTGCGACTAGAGTCAACACAAGAAGGTTTCTTGAGCTTTTCATTGAGGGCCTCCTTGAATCCAAAGGGATTCAGAGTTTCAATCAAAGCGAGGGTAGGTTAACTGGACGAGTTCGCTGAGCCCCTTCTACTCCTCGGTTTCGCTCTTGTCAAGAGGATTGACGGCGCAGATTGGACAGGCAAGAGACGTAATGATAAGAAGGCACTTTTCCGCGAGTGTGCAGCAATGCTCGCTGGCGGCTGTTGTGGCCGGAATTCAGCTATGAACTCTCGAGCATCTTCGCGGCGATTTCTTTCAATAGTTTTGCGCACACCGTTGCAGTAATGTTCAACGGATCCATTCGTGGGTTGAATTCCACGATGTCTGCGCCGACCACGCGCCCTTTGACGTTCTGAATGACCTTGATTGCTTGCCGCGTCGATAAGCCGCCGGGTTCGCGATGCGAGACGCCAGGTGCGAATGCTGGATCGAGAGCGTCCAGATCGAAAGAGATGTAAACCGGCGAATCAAACTCGAAGACCAGATCGTCTCGCCAAGTTTTCATTCCGACCACCTCAACTCCGAATCTCGCGGCCTGTTCGCGCTGATGCCCGTTGATTGTCCGGACTCCGACCTGCACCAGTCTCTGCGCCAGCTTCTCTTCCATGATTCTCGCAAACGGGCTGGCGTGCGAATAGTGGTTACCCTGAAACTCATCGTAAAGATCTGGATGAGCATCGAAATGTAGAATGTTCAGACGGTCATACTTTCTGTTAAATGCCCGAATGATCGGAACTGTAATCGAGTGATCGCCGCCCAGCGATATTGGCTTGAGACCGCGATCCAGCAGTTCTGAGATTGAACGCTCGATACGCGAATTCATTTCTTCATCAGCGCTGGGTTCAATATCTCCGGCGTCGAACAAAACTGATTCGGCGCCGAGATCCAATCCGCTTTCACTCCACCTGTTCGCCGCGTCTGAATAGAGCGCGGCCCTGACGAGCGGCGGCGCTTCAGCCGCGCCTCTCATGAAAGAGGAATTCTCGTCAAAGCGGAAACCGATCATCGCCAACTTCCTCGGTTCAACATTCTGATTTCCAGTTTCCTTCATGAGCGCGAGCATAGTATGCCGGAGCCAAAAAACAGAAGCACTCGGACATCTCGGTATTGTCTTAATTCGGCTCTTCTCTGCGCAGCCTTTGCGGGCTCTGCGTAGTAAGTCCGCAGAATTTTGTTTTTCGAGCAAGGAAATGGTCGGATGGGTAGCTGGATCTCGCGTGGTTATGCGGGGCGCGAGGGAACTCGCGGTACAGAACCGAGAGCGGTAGCGACCGGATGCGAGCACTCAACTGGCAACCTCATTCGCTCTTCCACGATACGTCTATTTCAGGATAGGTTGAGCTTGGGATCCGGTCGCTACCGCTCTCGGTTCTGTACTTCGGGTTGCCGAAGTAATTTGGTTGACACTCGGGCGACCGAAGTAGAGTTATTATTGACTCACTCGTGGATTTGTCGTAGAAGTAGCGCACATCAAATTTTATCAGAGGTTCCTTTAGTCTGAGTGGCAACCTTACAGGGAGCGCCTACCGCGAAGCGGTTACGAAACATAGCCCAGGGTTGCCGCGCTTCGCGGCTACCCTGGGAACAGAGTTATGCAGTGGCCGCAACCCCAACGGGGTTGTGACAGCTTTTCTGAGCGACGCTAGCCAACGTAACCCCCGAGCGGAATGTGAGCGAGACAAACTGTTTAACCAGAAACCGACACAACCCCGTCGGGGTTGCTATCTTTCGCGACTCCTTTCCCAGGGTAGCCACGAAGCGCGGCAACCCTGGGCTGTATGCCGTAACCGCTTCGCGGTCATGCTGCCAAGAATCTGGACTTGATCCGAGCTTCCTGAAATCTGTGCTACTGAGGAGAAAAGCCAATGTTTGCGCTGCAAGCCGTTAGCCCGCAATCTGGTCCGGCGGGTTCCATTTTAGGAACTCTCGGCGTGTTGCTGGTCGTTGGCTTTTTCCTCTATCTCTACCTCGGCATCGCCTTGATGTTGATTGCCAAAAGGAGCAACACATCCTACTCAGGCTTGGCGTTCCTGCCGATCGGCAATCTTTTTTTGATGTGCCGGATTGGACGCAGACCGGGCTGGTGGGTTTTGCTCTTGCTGCTTCCGGTAATCAACGTCGCCGTCTTTGCGATGATCTGGATGTCGATTGCGGAGGTGCGCGGTAAACCCGTATGGACCGGCGCGCTGGCTGCTGTTCCTTTAGTCGCCCTAATCGTTCCGCTCTATTTCGCGATCGGCAAAACGCAAGTCCCCGGCACAGTCGCGGCGCGGATTTGTACCGCGTGCGGCACGCCGATCCTTGGGCTCGAGAGTTTCTGTCGCAACTGCGGACACGCTGCGCCCGGGCCAACGCTCGCGCGGCGCACGTCTACGGGCAAGCTGGCCCTGATTGGCGCGATCACGTCCGTGGTAGTCGTGGCGCTCGTCGGCGGAGTTGTGTGGGTTACTTTGTTTCGCGGCCTCTCGTATACACCACCTGATCGCAAACCGCCCGCGATACCAGAGCGACTGGCTGGAACGATGACGGAGTTTCCTGTAGACACCGATACGAAATCAGACGGGCGCATGGAACCCGGCTCCGTGATCACGCAGGACCTGGGCGCCGGCGGCTCGACGAGTTCGTCACAGCAGGTGCCGCAAAAGTGGCTGCCGCCCGGCGTGACGCGCGCGCGACTGCCGCAGGTTGCGGGGACGATGACTTCCGCTGCCTATCGACCTCGCCGGCGACCGGGCGCAACCACTGAAAGCGCCGTGGATCAGGTCTACGTTCACGTGTTGCGCGCGCTTCAGAATCAAGTCCAACAACTGGTCGATGAACTTGCGCGGTCCGTGACGCAGGCGACCGGAGGGAGCAGAACCGGCGTGCGCGTGCAAAGTCCGGGTGGAGTCGTCTACACGGGTTCGCGCATTCAGTCGCCGCAGATTTCCGTCTATGTGTTACAGAGGCAGGGCTCAGACATCGTGATCCTGATCTATGGAGCATCACCCGCGGTGCGCGACGCCACCGCGCGTTTAGCCGGCAACGTCGGCAACGGACAAGGGCTGAACGATGCGCCGACGATTCAGACTACCGTCTGGACTTTGCCGCGACAACCGCCAACTGATTTCGTTTTGCAAAGCGTCAACACGCTGAGCGGTGACGAGCTGTTTTCGTCAGCGGATTTTCAGTCGGCCGGCAACGACCAGCAGACGCGCGAGCTGATCAATAAAGTGAGGCAGTTCATTCCTGAGCGAATCACGACTGCGCGCTATCGCGACGGGTCGCGCCGCGATTGGAACGTCTATGTATATGACTACGAATCGACGCGACGCGCATGGAACACCTGGTTCTTTCTTCGTTGGACGGTCGGCCTGAGTGGACAGTCGGTAACGGTCGCGGGTACCGATGGTCTATATATCGACACCGACCAGGGACGCGCGCTCGTCTTTCAAAAAGGCCCATACCTGATCGCCATCCAGGGACCGTCAGGCTCCGATGTCCCCAGCCTCGTGGATCTGGCGAACAGGTTTCAAGTGTAACTTTCCTAAAAGGTAATTATCTACTTGACGCAATGGGGGTCAGGTCGGATAATCTCGCCCAAATGGTTCGTTCTCCGCTGCCTTCCTCGTTCTGGCTAACAGCCCCAAAGTATATCAAACCACACAGGACCTACTTATCTATGTGGCTTCCTTCGAGGAAGGGTGGGCTTGTGTGAATGGCTGAGGCGAAGGTAGGCAAATTCCGGTGGTTGCGCGAGACCCTTAAATGGTTTGCCATCCTCGTTGGGGAGGAAATGGTGAGAGCAAAACTCCCAGACTACCTCCCTTACGCTCTTTTAATAATCGCGGCCTATTTGACCGCCGAAATAGTACTCAGTGGTCGTGTGCGAGCGCTCGCGCATCGTGTATATTTAGCCTGTTCAACTAGGTACCGCATGTGGACTTATCTATTTGTTTTCGCATTGGGCGGCTGTTTACTTTGTTTCTATTGGTGGGCTATTGGTAAAACTGTGACTGCCCTTGAAAACCGGAAGGTAGCTCAGGAAAAAATAGAACCACTAAACCCGCTGGCCCGGACCGAGTTTCTACTAGAAGCCGCTAAACCGCTCAGAGAGGTTTATCTGATCATTGATCTAAAGGAACGACTCACACCAGAAGCTTTGAAGCACTTTCGGGCGATGATAACCATTGCGAACACTAATACTCGATACGCTAATGCTACGAACCAAGACAATCGTCATCCGACCCTTTGTGTCGGGGGACGCGATTCTTATCCGCTCGCGACCATCAACGGAAGGGAGATAAAATGGTTTGGTGTGAGCGACCTCGTATGGGCATTGAATCCAGATGATGAAATGCTAAACACACAGGTTTCAACGGGCCAGACAGAAACGTCTCAAATAATCCTTGGTGGCGGGACTTACGGAAAGAGCCCATTTAGGACATTAGCGGATCTTGATGCGCAATGGGTAAATGTCTATATGACTGAACCTTTGTTTGAAGACGTGTCGGCGATTCATTTCGTCGGGAATGATTATATCTTGCTCGCTGAGACAGCGGATAATCTAGCAAAAGAAGGTGGGGCGCCGCTGGTACCAGCTAAGTTGCTAGATGCCCTCATGACTGACCAACAGGACATCAAGTGGATATCGCTTATGCCAAAGGGTTCTGACTACGAGAGGTTTCAAAAGGAAAAACAACAGCTTGGTCACGATCCTGAATGGTTTCCTTATACTTTCTATAGGCTTTGGAGTTTGGAGTTTTCCAACTACACTCCGACAAAACTAACACCCGAACAGCGTCTTGCGCTAAGCGGTGCTGGTTAGTTGTTTGTATTCAATGTTCGATGAAACCAGAAGTCTCGGCAGCGTGTTGCCCAACAGATAAGGGTTGCGACGATTATTGAATCGAAACTCGAATTCATCGAGGGCTCGAACCTCCGACCCGCTGCACTTACGGCCTCTAATCTAATTAATTGCTTCTACTCTTTCTTCTCCCATTCGTCGCGCGTGAGCGGCTTGATCAGTTCCAACTGTTTCGATGAAAGAGCAGAGTTGATGCCGCCCAACTCCTTCGCTAACCACGCGTCGAAGTCTTTCACTACGTCAGCCAACTCGCGGGCGATCGCATCCGTGCGCTCCGCCTGCGTCTGCGAAGGACGGCCTTCGTAGCCGTTGACGTTGCCGTAGAGGTCTGCGAGATTCTCGCGCAAGCGTTCCTCGCCGGTGATCGCGCCGCCTTCCTTTGTGGCGACGATCTTCTTGCGTAGCTCATCGACTTGTGCCGACGCAGCGCGCAGACGCACGGCGAGCGGATCATCAACCGGCAACTTTGCGGCCCGTGCTTCCAGCGCCAGGCGCACACCGTTGATCCGGTCCACCGCGAACGTCATGTCGCCGAGCAGGCTGTAAAGCTTAAGCGCAAGATCAAACTGCGCCTTACGATCCGCTGCGGTGTGTTTGGCTCGCGGATCGGCGACGACCGGCAACTGCGTCGTGTAAACATTCTTGTCCTTGGTCATCTTCACCGTGTACGTGCCCGGCAAGAGCCGAGGGCCGAACAGCGCGCCGAAAGCGGCGCTCGCTGCCGTCGGCACCTTGGGCGCTTTCAGACGCATCGGCCACGTGATGCGGTTCAAGCCGCGGCGCTTGCTGCTGGGGATCGTGCTCAACAGCTTGCCGTCTTGATCCAAGACTTCGATCTTGAGATCGCCGAAAATGTGGCGCTTCTTTTGGTAATAAGTGATCACGGCTTCGTCCGTCGGATTAGGACCAGTAAACACAGCATCGCCGTTGGCCCAGCCACCACCGGCCTGAATGCGCTGGACGGCAGGCTTTGCCTGGACGAATGCAGCCTCTTTGGCGAGTGTGTCTCCGGCCAGCGCGCGCAGCGGCGTGATGTCGTCAATGATCCAGATGCCGCGTCCGTGCGTGGCAATCACCAGATCGTGATCGCGCGTGTGGATCGCCAGATCGCGCACGGCAACGTTTGGCAGGTCGCCACCTTTGTACTGCGCCCACTGCTTGCCGCCATCGAGCGAAACCCAAAGACCAAATTCAGTGCCGACGAAAAGCAGATCCTTGTTGACCAGATCTTCTTTCACGACGTGCGCGTAGCCACGCACCGGACTGCCCGCCGCAACCACCGGTGTCCAGGTCTTGCCAAAGTCGTTGGTCCCGTAAACAAACGGCCGCATGTCGCCGAAGGTGTGCACATCAAAAGTGGCGTAGGCTGTGCCCTCGTCAAAGTGGCCCGCTTCGATGGACGAGACCCAGGCGTTCTTCGGCAGTCCCGGAATGTTACCGACGACGTTGGTCCAGGTCTTCCCGCCGTCGCGCGTGATCTGCACGTTGCCGTCGTCGGTGCCGACCCAGATGAGGTTTGGATTCTTCGGCGATTCGGCGATCGAGTAAATCGTGGTATGCATCTCGGCGTATGAATTGTCGACCGTCACGCCGCCCGATTGCTCCTGCTTTTGTTTTTCCGGATCGTTCGTGGTCAAGTCGGGCGAGATGCGTTCCCACGTCTGTCCGTGATCGCGCGAGCGAAACAGAAACTGCGCGCCAATGTAGACGGTCCCTTTCTGCGTCGGGCTCAGGTGAATCGGCGTGTTCCAGTTGTAGCGCAGCTTGCCTTCTTTGTATTCCGGCAGCGGTTTGATGTTGCGCGCTTCGTGTGTCTTGCGGTTGACTCGCCCGATCTCGCCGCCCTGGTATTCGGCGTAAATGTAATCAGGATCGGAAGGGTCAGCGAACATCCAGAAGCCGTCGCCGCCATACATGTTCTCCCAGCGGTCGTTCGTGATGCCGCCCGGGTACGCCGAATCGCCTACCCACGAACTGTTGTCCTGCAGCCCGCCATAGACGTGATAAGGCATGTCCATGTCCACGCTCACGTGATAGAACTGCGAGATGGGCAGATTGTTCGCTTTCCACCAGCGATTGCCGCCGTCATAGGAGTACCAGACGCCACCATCGTCTCCAGTGATCAGGTGGTCGGTGTTGTTTGAGTCGATCCAAACATCGTGGAAGTCACCGTGAGCGCCACCCGAAATGTTGCTGAAGCTCTTTCCACCATCGGTGCTGGCGACGAGCGAGCCGTCGGGTTTGTAGATCTTGTTCTCATTCTTTGGATCGACGATCAAGTTGGCGAAATAGAACGGACGCCAAATCATATTTTGACTCCGGTCGAGCGCCGTCCAGGTTTGGCCGCCATCATCCGAGCGATACAGACCATCCTTTGGTATCTCGGCTTCGATAAAGGCGTAAACAACATTCGGCTTTGAAGGAGCAACTGCGACCGCGACGCGGCCCCACGGTTTCGACGGGAGACCCTTTGCGCTTTTCTCTTCGAGTTCAGTCCACGAAGAGCCACCATCGGTGCTCTTGAACAAGCCGCTGCCGCTAAAGGCGTTGGGACCATCGCCACCGGAGCGGAAGGTCCAGCCTTTGCGGCGGAAGTCCCACAGGCCCGCATAGATCGTTTGCGGATTCTGTGGGTCCATCGAGATCATCGAGCAGCCCGTAGATGCATTGGCTCCTTTCAGAATCCGGTTCCAGGTTTTTCCGCCGTCGGTGGTCTTGTAGACACCGCGTTCGTCACTGTCGCTCCAGAGTTTGCCTGGCACGGCGACGTAGACGGTGTTCGTATTAGTTGGATCGACGAGGATTTTGGCGATGCGTTCCGATTCTTTCAAACCCATATTGGTCCAGTTGTCGCCGCCATCAATCGATTTGTAGAGGCCATCGCCTACAGAGGTGCTGTTGCGCGTCCACGCCTCGCCCGTGCCGACCCAGATCACTTTCGGATTCTTCGGATCGATCGTAATCGCGCCGATGGACTGCACCGGCTGTTTGTCGAAGATTGGCTTAAAGGTCGAGCCGCCGTTGACTGACTTCCACACACCGCCGCTCGCTGCACCCACATAGATCGTCAGGCGCTGACCTTCCTGCACGCCGGCGATTGCTGCTACGCGGCCGCTCATCGTTGCCGAACCGATGTTGCGAGCGCCGAGACCGGAAATCGTTTCCGAATCGACTTTGATCGCTTGCGGTGTTTGCGCTAACGCGCCACCCACTAGTCCAAAGCTGAGAATAATTGTCGAGAAGAAACACATTGGTTTTGTATTCATCGCGGTCGAATCCTTTTCTTTCAGAAGGTCCGACAAACTTCAGTTTGTCGTTCACTGCGAGGCAGAAGCCCGACCGTTAGGGAGGGCTCGTCATTTGGATTAAAGAGCCCTTGCTTACGCGCGGGCTTCTGCCTCCGAAATAGCTTGTTCAGAGCCTCCTTCAGTTTGTCGCACGCTCGCCGGAAATGTTCTCATCAAGGGGTTCACTAAATAACGTTGAACGACAAACTTGAAGTTTGTCGGATAATCATGGTTTCTGTGGTGACTTGGCTGCCGCGGGCAGGCGGAAGCGGCCGTCGTCGATCTGGGCGTTGGCCTCGATCTTGTCGAATACAATCTTTTGCTTGTCCTGGCTGCCTTTGGCATTGGTCTCAAACGAGTGGGGCAGATACCAGCCGACCACTTCCTTATAATCTCCGAGCGTGGTTTCGTATTCGCGCTCCGCGCCGCGAATCATCCGTTTGGTATCTATTTTGATGGGCACGTAATAGTCGGTGTCCATGTAGTAGTAAAAGACATCGCCGTTCGCGAGTGTGAGCTTCAACTTGAAGGCGTCGGTGCCTTCGACCTGATCCGTGCCGACAAACTCGACTTTGTTTCCCTTTTGCGCGTAATTGACCAGCGGCCCGTCAAAGTCCGAGTCTTCGACGATACTTTTCATTTCCTCTTCGCCGAGCGCCTCGGGATCTTTTTTGCCGCCCCACGGTTCGATCTTCCATCCGGTTTTGCCGTCATAGGCATTAATGCCGGTCAACCCTTGCAGGGCGAATTCCTGGCGCACCATGTTTGCGCGCTTGTTTTCCTGAGCGACATTCGCTTCAAACCCGCCGCCGCCGGTGAATTTGCCTGTGCGGCGCAGCGTCTTTACGGCTTGGATCTTTTCCATGCCGCCAATGGCCTTGATGTATTTATTGACAATCTCGTCGGCGGTTTGTGCCGACGCAGGAATGGCGAAAAACGCCAGCGTGGCGATTCCCAGCAGGACTCTACGCATGATTCTCTCCTTGGTAGATAGCACAAATGAAAGACGACGACAGACTAATACGGTGAGCTAACGCAGAATGTTTCTGACCTCTGGAAGACCTATTACGGCAAGCTGGCGCAAGATGTTTCAAAACGAGGCTGGAAAATTTCTCCTATCTCATCGCGTCGTCTCCTGATAGAATACGGCTCCGAAAATCCAGGACATCCGAAGAAGCAGGAGGCTCCCCATGCGAAAGAGAACGTTCGCATTTGCTGTCGCGCTCGTCATCGCAGCGTCGGCGGTGCAATTTGCACAGACACGCGAGAAACCAATAGCGGCGTCAGGTTACCTGATGCCGCCGAAAGCTATCGTCGACATTCTCGACGCGCCGCCGATAGCGAGCGTGGTTGTTGGACCCGACCTGCGCACTATCGCGGTGCTCTCTCGACGCAGCATGCCCACGATCGCTGAGCTGGCCGAACCGATCTATCGCATCGCCGGCGCGCGCATCAATCCAAAAACGAACGGACGCCAGCAGCGCGGCGGCGCGATCATCAGCATCACTTTGAAGTCGATCGCCGACGGCATGGAAAAGAAAGTCACTGTGCCGCCCAATCCGAACATCGGCAATGTGAGCTTCTCGCCGGACGGCAAGCGGTTGTCCTTCACGAATACAAAAGAGAACGGCATCGAACTCTGGGTTACCGATACGACCACGGGACAGGCGAAGCTGGCGAGCGGGAAAGATCGGTTGAACGGAACGGGTGGCGACCCCTGCGACTGGTTAAAGGATGGCGTCACGCTGCTGTGTGAATTCGTGCCGTCTGGCCGCGGACCGGCTCCGGCGGCCCCGATGGTGCCGTCTGGCCCGAATGTCCAGGAGAACTATGGAAAAGCCGCGCCGGCGCCAACGTTTGAGGACATGATCAAGACGGCGCACGACGAAGCGCTGTTCGAATACTACTTCACGAGCCAGCTCGCGACGATTGATGCCGGTTCTGGCCGCAAGACGCAGCTTGGGCCGCCATCGATTTTCGAAAACGTGACACCTTCGCCGAACGACGAGTACATCCTGGTCGCGAAAGTCAAGCGCCCTTTCTCGCACCTCATCCCGATGGCCGGTTTCCCAGAGGACGTGGAGGTCTGGAGTCGCCGCGGTGACCCCGTGCGCAAGATCGCCGACGTGCCCTCGCGCGAAGGCGTGCCGATCAACGGCGTGCAGACCGGCCCGCGCGGGATCCACTGGCGGCCCGATCAGCCCGCGACGGTCGTCTGGGCCGAAGCGCTTGATGGAGGCGATCTGAAAAACAAAGTTCCTTTCCGCGACAAAGTCATGTGGCTCGCGGCGCCGCTGACCGGCACTCCGACCGAATTGGCGAAAACGGAATTCCGGTTCAGCGGCGTGTCATTCACCGAAAAAGGTGTTGCGCTTTTGAGCGAGGCTGATCGCGCGACGCGACGCACGCGCACCTGGATTCTGGAAGCGGGCGCAGCGCCGCGCAAGCTGTGGGATCGAAAGCAAGAGAGTCGCTACGACGACCCGGGCACTCCGGTCGTGCGTCGTGACAGCGGCACGGGCGGCGGATTCGGCGGTGGTGGCGGTGGTTTTGGCGGCGGCGGCGGTAGAGCGCCTATCATCCAGACTGGCGACTTCATCTATTTGAGCGGTCAGGGAGCTTCGCCAGACGGCGATCGTCCGTTCCTCGATCGCCTGAACCTGAAGACACTCGTCGTTGATCGGCTCTTCCGCTGCGATACGAAATCATATGAAACGGTGGTCACGCCGCTCGCTGATGATGCGAAGACGATCCTCACGCGTTACGAGACGCCCACCGATCCGCCGAACTATTATGTGCGTGACCTCGCCGGCAACTCGAAGCGCGCCGTGACCGCTTTTGAAGATCCGCAACCGCAGCTTCGGAGCATCGAGCATCAGTTCGTGACGTACCAGCGGAAGGACGGCGTGAAGCTGTCCGCCACACTTTATCTGCCTCCGGGTTACAAGAAAGGCGAGCGGCTGCCCGTGATCATGTGGGCCTATCCGCGCGAATTCGGGGACCCCGATTCGGCAAGCCAAGTCACAGGATCGCCAAACCGGTTCACCACCATCAGCGGCTATTCGCATCTGTTTCTGCTGCTGTCAGGTTACGCGATTTTCGATAACCCAACGATGCCGATCATCGGGCCGGGTGAAACGGCTAACGACCATTACGTCGAGCAGCTCGTGGCGAGCGCGGAAGCAGCCATCGACAAGGTCGTTGATATGGGGGTTGGCGACCGCGACCGTATCGGCGTCGGTGGCCACAGCTACGGTGCCTTCATGACGGCAAATTTGTTGGCGCACTCGCGTCTCTTCCGGGCCGGCTTCGCGGAGAGCGGCGCTTACAATCGGTCGCTGACACCGTTCGGTTTTCAGAGCGAGCGGCGCACGTTCTGGGAAGTGCCTGATCTCTATTCGAAGATGTCGCCGTTCTGGTACGCGAACCAGGTGAAGGACCCGATCCTGCTCATGCACGGCGAAGCGGATGACAACTCAGGCACGTTCCCAATCCAGTCAGAGCGGTTCTACATGGCGCTCAAAGGTCACGGCGCGACGGTTCGCTACGTCACGCTGCCGTACGAGGCGCACGGATACGCCGCGCGCGAGACTTTGCTGCACGTGCTCGCGGAGCGGATCAACTGGTTCGACAAGTACGTGAAGAATGCCGGACCAAGAAGCAACGACACGACGGCAACAAAGTGAGGTCGGGCAGTAGCCCGACCGTGAGGAAAGGCGTTACAGGTCCCCGAGCGGTAGCGAGGGATGCCAGCATTCAACCCGTGCGTCAAAGGATTCTGTGTTTCGCCTACCTTTCGCAGGTTGAGCGTTGGGATCCGGTCGGTACCGCTCCTGGTTCTGAAACTTCAGTCGCCCGTTTTCACGGGCTTAGCTTCTTAATGCGATTCGATTCCCAGCACTCAAGTGCTGGGCTATTGCCGATCGTCCGCTGCGCGGACTTTAGTCTTACCGGCTCCAGATCTTCACAGTAGTGACTCTTTCTCTTCGCGGTCGTCCCAGGCGGTCGTCCCAGACCCCAAGCCAATTATCGGCATTTAAGCGTTCGGTTGTTAACGTGATGTACTTGCCATAAATCTCTCGGGTGTGGTGTTTGTCTTTATGGAGACAAACGGCCTGACGGGTTGTGAGTTAAGGGCAAGTGAAGACACTTTCGTGTGGCCCATCGCAGGGCTGTCGGAATGTTCGGAGGTCCTTTGTGTGAGTGAGTGCGCGACACCAGTTAGCTTGCTGCCTTTAGAATGGAAAGAAAATCTGCTGAAAGTGGCTCAAGCGCTGGAAACAGATCTAGTTGGGAGGTACAACATGAAGAGCGTGATTGAAATGCCGATTTGGGTTATCGGCTTATTCGGAATAACAGCGGCGGCATGGCAATTGATGGCATTTCTTGGAGCTAAAGATCCGCAGACGGGGATCCCCGACATGATGGCTGGTCTCAACCATCTATGGTGGGCCATAGGAGCAGGGATCATCGCGACTCTTTGCGTCGTAATCTATTTCGTTCGCCACCCGCGCGTGGAGGAGGAGATTCATATCAGCAGGTGAGGTCAACGCGCCTCGTCGTGGGCCGCGGTAAAGAAGCGTACAATCTATTGCATGTTCACCAGCTCGGCCCGACCGTAGAATATTCCGTTGAACAGGAACTTAAATGTTCCGTGCGGTTGCGCGCGGAACAGTATTTCCGGTCCGAACATAAATAACTTTCCGGAGCCGATGTTCGCGTCGATGACGGCGGCGCTGTCCTGCAAGTATTTCTGTCCCCAGGCCCAGCCGCTGCGCAACGGGTGATCGCTATCGAACCACGCGACGGGCTTGATGCCTTTCAAGGCGGCTTCGGTGCGCAGTCTAAACGCAGGACTATTGTCGAAGAACACATCTGTTCTTTCGTTCATCCCGTACGCAAGCGGGTTTGTGTTGTCCACGTGCACCTGGAGCAGCGAACCCGGCACATAAAATTTATCGCGCGGCAGTGAGCGGTCAGTACCATCAGCAGTCTTTTCGGTCAGAGCGCTCGCCACGGGAAGACCAATTAGATTGGCAAGATTATTTGAGCTGCCGATGGTAATCACGGTCCCGCCTTCTTCCATGAAGCGTTTGAGCTGCGGAATTGTTTTCGCCGCCGTGATACTGCCGAGGCGATCGCGATATTCAGCGGGAATATTTTCTGGGGCGATGCCGCCGCCGAACTGACCACCGCCACCGCCACCTCCGCCACCGCCTCTGCCACCGCTAGCTCCCGGAATTGCGCCATCGACAAAAATAATTACGTCAAATTTCTTTGCGAGATCGCCGGCATCCAACGTGGGCGGATAGACGACGGTGAAGGGAAACTCGTACTGCTCGAGTATCCAACGCGTCCACCCCGAGGGCATCGAACCACCGTAGCGATCCCACAACGCGATTCGTAAGCTTCGCAGCTTGAGCGCGTCGGCAGCAGGCTTCGTCGTTACTGCTGCAAAGCTCAACCCCAGGTCGGCCGCTATCTTTTGGAGCTTGGGCAAGGTAGATGATTTCGCCGGAATGAAGATCGTGCCCGCTCCATAATTCTGGCCATCGGCGTTGAATGGCTTCAACAGCCAGTACACATCCTCGCCAGTTGCCAGCAGACGATTAGTGGCAATGAATGAATCGTTGGTTTGGTGACTCAGCAAAAATCCGACCGCGTTCGTCGCAATTGCAACAGTGCCAGCGGGTGGCCGGGCCATTCCCTGGATCTTTTCAAATGGGCCATCAAAGCCCTCAAGCACGCGATCAAAGACGACACCCATTTGATAAGCGAGAGTCCAACCTGCGTTGTCGTAAGGCGGAATGGGTGGACCGCCGGGATAGGCGAAGTCGTCCGGGTGGTCCTGCGGCTCAAACATGTCCAGGATGTGCGGGCGAAACGCCTGCGCAGTCTTTACGACGTAAGAGCCGGCCGGATAGGTTTTTCCTCCGACCTGAAATCCGCGCGTCGCACGCAGGACGGTGATGCCGTTCTTGATCAGCGTGTTGATGAACTTGGTAGCAGTGGGAAAGTCCGGTTGATCTGAAGGAATGATATAACCGCGCGGGTCGCGCAATTCAGGTTTCCGCAGTTCTTCGTAGAACTTCATCGGCGCGCCGCGGAAAGCACCACCACCGCCCGGCGCATCGTTCGACACCGGCACGTCCGCTCCGGCGCGGCGACCGGCTTGGCCATCCTGGCCCGCCTCTTTGGCGATCTCATCCTGAATCCGCTCGACCAATCTTGGGTGGACGGTCCAACTATCCCGGCTTCCTCTTTCGATCGAGTTTTTGCCCATGCGATAGATGTTGAAGAGAAAATCTTCGCGCATCTTGGCCGCGAGATCGAGCACGGAACGGTTTGCCGTTATCGAGTAGTCGATCGATTGCCGGAAATGCCACGTCTGCGGAGCGATCGGGAAAGAGAGGTCGCCTTTCGGCAACTGTCGCTGTGGCAGAAAAGGAATCTGCATCGGCGTCGGGTTGCCGATGGTCTCCGTCAGCAGTCCGATCATGTTGTGAAAATAAGTTGTCGTTCTGAGTCCGCCATTCCACCAGGTTGAGTAAGAAGAGCCGGAGCGCATCGTCACACCGGGTTTGCCCTCGGCGGCAAAGCGCGTGTGCATCGCAGCCCCGATCAGATCGACTTCCATCGGAATGATCGGATCGAAGTTGTAGTTGAACGGATCGCGGAACGGCGGCGAAAACATCACCGTGCCTGGCGGACCAGTCTGATGATGGTTGTAAACGATCTGCGGAAACCAATCCCAATAAAACACGCGGTTGATGGCTTCGGTTTCCGGCTGCGTGACCATGTAGAAATCGCGGTTGTCATCATGACCAATGTATTTGTGATAGAGCACAGGCAGCGCCGCCGTCGAGCGTTTGGTTGGGTCCGGGTTGCGCATATACCAGTTTGAGACCAGCTCCATGCCGTCGGGATTTACCAACGTGCAGAGCAAGATCACGTTGTTCAGGATCCGCTGCGTTTCCGCATCATTCATGCTGGCCATCTGGTAAACCGTCTCGATCAGTTGTTGAGCGCCGAGCACTTCGGTGGCGTGCAGACCGCCGTCAATCCAGACGACGGCTTTGCCTTCAACGGCAAGCGCGCGCGCCTGATCATCGGTCAAGCCTTCCGCCAGCGCCAGACGACGCGCGATGTCTTTGTAATGATCGAGCTTCTTGTGATTTTCAGGGGAGGTGATAATCGCCATGTACATCGTGCGGCCTTCGGCGGTGTGGCCGACTTCCACCAACTTCATGCGGTTGGACTGTTGGGCGAGCTTTTTCCAATAATCAACCATCTGCGTATAATTGACGAGGAAATAATCGTCACCAATGTTGTGCCCAAACTGTTCCATGGGACTGGTGACTTTTGTTTGAGCGAGTGCGGCTACGGATGACAGCAGAACGACAACAAGGACTCGAAACGAGAGACGCAGTTGTTTGCTTTGCATGACTAACCCTCTCCTTAGGAAAATGTCCGTCGGACAATTCATCTGTTCAAGATCTGGAGCGATCGTACTTTTATGACGAGCGAGAACACGATCGTACTTTCATGATTGGGAAAACTGGAGTTTCGGTGCGGCGGCAGATTGGGTAACCTCCCGCCAGTCATTGAAACTAATGGTGAGCCGCGGAGGGCTCGAACCTCCGACCGCTGATTAAAAGTGCGTTGACACACACTCCAGCAGGTCATGGCTCATAGATTTATTCACATTTGTTTACGGGTTGCAGCCGCCAGCGAGTCTATCTATTACTGTTTACTAAGTCCAGTTTGTATTTAGTTAGTCTGGTCACAAGTTTGTCTCAAGCGGTCCCTGGTATGAAGCCTGTTTGGGCCAGGCACATTCACCTCATCGCACGCCGCCGCGTATTCAACTGAGATTCTTTCGTAGGGCCCCTTTATTGTGAGCGTCGAAGAGGCTTTCGCTGATGGAGAACTGTCCTCAGTTCGGAAAACTGCGCAAGCGTTTGGGTAATTGTCCGCAAAGCCTATGGAGGCATGACGAAGGAACAGCGAAGCACACCCAGACAAAACCGAGGGTCTGGCTTCAGGTTCAACTGCGGTCCTCGGCGGCACTAAACCTGCGTCCCTTCCCCAGGGCAAGCTATTGAATGATGAGGAATTCGAGAGCGAGACTCGTCTCACAGCGGGTTGTATTATGCGGAGGCAGAAAGGCATTAACATTCCAGTGTGATAGCTCTAAGTCAGTCTGTGACTTGGGGGATTTAATGTATAAGTCTTTCCAACTCAACATGGAACAAAAAAGTTGAGTTAAAGCATTGAAACGGAAGTCTTATAGCAAGAGCTTAGGCAACAATAAAAGAGCTATGCCGATGCCAACGTGGCATTGCTTCGATGGACCGGAAGCATGAGCGTTAGCTTCGCGCAATCCTTCAAAAGATGGACTAGCAGGTTGCTGAAAAAGGCGAAATCGGCCACAGAGGCACAGAGTTAGAGAGCATTGCCGCTGAGCGAAGTTGTTCGTATTTGAATAAGCACCGCGCCGGATAACATGTCCCAATCCGTGGTCGTGTGGCGAGTTCGCGGAATAATACGTTAGGCGCTTGTCCGTAGAACACGAGGTGTGACTGTGATCAGGGGCAGTTGTGATGGCCGTCATAGATTCTGAAATTGCAACTCTATAAGATTTCACTTCCTTTCACTTTTCACTTCAAGGAGGCGTCATGCGTAAGATCACTGTTGCGTTTTCAATTCTGTTGCTCCCCCTACATTTGCACTTGGCTGCGGCTCAATCAACCCCCATTGCACAGGAAGGCCCCGTTCAATTAGCCCCCAAGCCCGCATTGGAAGGTCCCGTTTCGCAAGTGGAAGGCTCGTGGCGATTGGCTCCCTCGGTTCTAAAGGGCGCACCGGCGCCGGAGACTAACGGGCAATTCCAGGAATTTGGAGTGGCGTACGTCTTAGAAAATGCGCTTCTTTTCTGGGGTCGCTTCGGTGCCGGGGACAAGGATTGGGGACTCTTTTCTCTAAGTGAGGGGAAGCTTTCGAAAGTTCTCTTAGCGGATGTCGAATTCGTCGCCCCAGACGCGCGCAAAATAAGGATACGTCGTGACGGCTCAGCACTTTTCCATGCTGGCAACCGCATGCTTTACATCTCCAATAGAGACCCCGACCACGTGTATGGTTGGAACGGCGAGCGCATGGTTCGGGTCCTGTGCGCAGGGGACCAACTCGAGGTCAGTGGAGTTCGCTATACGGTTAAGAGAGCGACAGTACTCGATGTTGGTCCAGACGGACGCGCACTGATCTATTACGATACAAATGAGCCGCAGCACGTCGACGGTTGGGTGCTGCATGATGGTGCAAGCTTCACTCCACTTTGGAAAGAAGGAGACTCACTGCCGGGGATGCCGGGAGTACAGATCAAGAACTTGTCTGCGGGTCATTTCTGCATCTTCAATTGTGTGGGTGCGCCTAGGCTACTCGAAGATAGTTCCATCCTAGCCCCCCTTGAGGTCACAGGTGCGCCTTACAAGAAGGCGCTGTTCCGAATCATGCGGGAAAAGACAGAGAAAGTTGTTGGTGAAAAGGAGCGAGATCTCGGTACCCCATATATCGAAAGGCTGGGTGAGGTGCTGGTTGCGCGATCAGACAGTTTCGTGATGGACGTGAGCGAAAGCGGATCCTATCCCCAAGGTGGCTACCTGGTCTACTACCTGATACCGAAGCTGCTCTTTTACCATCGCGGCAAGTTTCGAGTGGAGTCTTTCGTTGGAGCGCGAGAGTACGGGGTGTGGGGCGGGAGAGATGTCGGCTTCGCGTTCGATCGCGGAATATTTCTCGGACCAGATTCGCCGCGCCTGCTGGTTACGTTGAAGGTGAGCAAGACCAAGGTGCGAATCGGCCTAGTGAAGAACAAGCGCACCGATATTTCTTTTCCCGGGCTGTATTTTTGGGATGAAGAGAAGCTCTCACCAGTTCCCTGGGAAACGGCTTTAGGGATGGACATTCCGACGGCTTTGAAAGCACTGGAAGCGAAGCCAGAGCATTATTGGAGCCCGGCGCAGGCGAAAATGATCGGGCTGTGGAGGATCAGCGGACCCGTTAGCGGGGTGGGAGTCTTGTTGCCTACTGGCGGGTCCAATGGCGCGCGGTGGTTTGTCGGATCGAACTCTGTCAACGGCAAGCTGGAGCAGTCGCCGCAGTTTCAAGTGGCGGGCCGCACAGTAACTGCCGCCAACGTTGTTGCCTGGAGAGGTCCGAAGGAGGCCCTGGTCGAACTGGAAGATGGGTTCTTCCTGCTGACAAAGACAACGGACGTGAAGTGAGTCTCGGCAATATCCCCTTACTTAGCTCGATACAGAGGAAAGTTCTGGGAGAAGTACTAATTCAAAATACAACCGCACTGCTTGGGAGCTAGGCCCTGGGGAAAGAGGCATGCGACAATAAGCAGCGCTATGCATGCACTGGAAGAATCAACGGAACTGAGCTACGGCATTGCTTCGATGGACCGGGAGCATGCGGGCCAACTTGGCCTGCTCAATGATCTTAAAGCTGCCGTTCGGAGCGGGGCTGACGACAGTGTGGTCTACGCGCTACTCAATGAGCTGGTGGAACACACAAATCTCCATTTTCTCTCCGAACAGCTCGCTATGAGGCTGCATGCCTACGAAGCCTATGAGTCTCATTTCCTGGAGCACGAACGGTTGCTGGTTGAGGTGCAAAACCTGAAGCGCAGCCTCGCGACCGGAACGGCGACGGACAGGCATGGTCTGATTGAGGCTCTGCGCAGTTGGCTCCTGGTCCACATTCAAACTGCTGACAAAACGCTGGCAGAATACCTGAGCACGCGGGCCGCCCAGCCGGCACGTGAAGAGCCTTAGCTAAGCCCAATCCTTCAAAAGATCACCAGCAGGTTGCTGAAAAAGGCGAAATCGGCCACAGAGGCACAGAGTCACAGAGAAAAGGCAGATCAGAAGTGATCAGAAATGCCCATTAGACTTGACCTCTTTTTGATTTCATCTTTCTCTGTGTCTCCGTGTCTCTGTGGCTAAGACTAGTCTTTTAACAGCCTGCTAGAGCCGATCGTCCGCAAACCATCGCGGAGTTTCTGGTGGCTCTGCAACAATCTCACATACCGCAATTCATCGGTGCCTGCCTTAGCTCGGACAATCTGCCTGATAGCGCTCTTCTCCTCTTTTGACCAGCGCGATAGATCTGGAATCATTGCCAGCACCAAAGCGAGATCAGAGAAGACGCGATGCTCTGACGCACTCAAGTCTGTTGGCTTAACTCCAAGTGCGTGTGCGACTGAAGTCACGAGCGCCTGGCGGAGCTTTCGTTCGCCGCCGCCGAACGGCTGGACCAGGCGGCGCTGAACCGCGAGCCCGATGTTCGGCACACGGAAATTGTCCCACTCACCGGGATGCGGAGCCGAGGGCGCTTCATAGAGAAGATGCCCCGCGGCGAGTTGACGCAGAATGCGCGCCGGCGTGCGATAGCCGGGACGTTTGGCGAGTTTGCGTTCTTCCCGCGCCACCATGCGGGCTATCTGCGGTTGGACCGCGCGGAAGCCGATCTTGCGATAGAACCAGAACGCGCCGGCGTCGATACCCTCTTCGTTGTGGCTGCCGAGTTGGTAAGGCTCGACTGAAAATACCGAAGCCTGGAGGTACTGCCGCAGAAAGCGAAGCAGGCGAGCGTAGATCCACGCCGACTCGCCATCGCGGAAGGCGTAGAAAAGATTAATGCCAACCTCGGTGCGTTCAAAGAGCGCGAGGGATTCAGCGTAACCTGCTGGCACGCCGTTCTTGAGGATCAGCACGGCATGATAGCCGAGTAGCGGCAGACGGCGCCCTGGCGGCAAACCCCAGATAACGAATTCGACGCCACGACCCGCAGCCGCGCGCACGACGTGCCGCGGATCGCCGTAGGTGAAACCATGAAGCTCGCGATAACGCACGGTCATCATGTCGCGGCCCAGGCACACAAGTTTCTCGCCGTCGGCATGGGAAAGTTTCTCGAGCGGCAGCGACAACGGATCCTCCAGCTCCCGGTTGAGTGAAACCTCGCTGCGCCTGATCAGTGGCCCATCGTGATAGAAGACCTTGTTCACTCGAACCCGCATCCTCGTGCGCGTCGCCGGCGAGTTGCCGAGGTTCCAATGAATCCAGAGACCGAGCGAATCGAAGAGAC
>JBGQJU010000057.1:0-37004 GCA_041499185.1 Pyrinomonadaceae bacterium
GAACTCCCGCGTAAACTTTCTTTGTGTTAAGCCCACAGTCGCCCTCCTCCTAAAAAACTGTAGCTTAACTCGTGGTCTCAAATTTGGGGCTCAGTCCAGACCAAACTGAAACCCGGTAACTCTTCCCTGTTCAACAATGAGAATGAAATCGTGTAGTCCACTCTTTGGTATGGATTGGAATCGTCTGTCCTGAGCACACCATTCGCGTAATCAGGTACCAGGCTCCACGAAACGCCTAGTTCGTTGGTCCATCGCAGTCTTCCGCCGGAACCGGATTCCTCCACGATTGAACCGCGATTCCAACCGTTGTTCTCGCCGCCATTGTCGTACCTTCCCAAGACGGGGTTTGCAGAATTCGCTTGTGCCGGTTGAGGCTGTGGTTGCGTTTGTTGCTGTTGTTGTCGCACTCCCGCAATAGCGACGCCTGTCCAATCGGTTCCTGAAAAACTGTCGGGAGAGTTGAAGACTAAGGTCATCGTGCGCTGGCCGAAGATGAGTAAAAGGCGCTGATAAACCTGCACTAAGTGGTTTGCGCCGTTTGTTGATAACAGGAGTCCGGATTCTCTGTTAATGATAAAGCCGTAGCCATTCCCACCGTCTTGAATTAGCCAGTTCACGCCGGCAAAATTTTGTTCAGGCGCAACGACTGCTTCACGGCCTACCTCGTGAGTGCCGTTCTCACCCATCTGACCCAAATAGGCTTGAGTCAAATTCATGTGGTTCAGGTAATTCCTGAGGCGATACACAGGGGTTCCGGAAAACATGGGCGCGGACTTCGCATACGTTTTAGCCGCCGCCAGGAAAGTTAACGGTTGGATGAGCAGCGCAAAGGCGGCTACGATCATAATCATGATCGAGTTTAGCTTCTTCATATTCTTGCTCGGAGTTTTTGCAAATGTAGTGTACGAGAGAACTCTCAGGCGGCGATTCTCTGAGCCTCCTCTTGTAATCCGTCTTTGAATTGCACCGCACCCTCGGTCACCTGGGCCAAGCGCGCTGCGCCCGGCACAGTCAACGTCGAAAAGGTAATTCCTAAGGTAGAGCTATGTGCCTATTGCACTCGAAAGAAAGCCGGTCTGTACGCTAACGCACATTACGCGAGACGGCGAGGAAGAATTGAAGGAGATGTCTATCCGAGCAACCGATCGAACTCCTCTTTGACCTCAGTCGGCGCCGCGATTCGTTCAACTTCTGCGCCTCCCGATTGCAAGCGCGTCCTTGAACAGGCTGTCGAAGGCCGGCAGCGATTCGCTGCGATCGCGTTGTTGAGACTCAACGACCCATGAATGAACCACGTAGGACCACCTGTTTGGGCCGGCAGCAGATTCAACCTCGGTTTGAATCTCAAGGTCTTTGCGATCCTCTTTCTTGATGAGTTTGACTGGTGGTTTCGTGTTCATCTCTTCTGCTTAATATGAATGTGCCCGCGCTGCAAAGTGCATGCTGGATATGAAAAAGAAGACTTGAAAAAGGTGAGGCTTTCAAGAACTCCCTCTTCTTCTATCTTGCGGATGATGAGGTCAGAACCGCCCCGGGCTGTAGAGCACCGCACCGTTAGCCTCTGCATCAGGCAAGATCTTGCTCAGGAACGCGAACTCCTAGTAACCATTGACGCCGGCGTCATAACCATTTTCGTAGGCCTCACGGTAGTATCGGCGGTATACCTCGCGGTCGCCGAGACGTGAGTTGTAGTCTTTCGTGGCTTTCCGGTAGGCACTCTGGTCGCGGTAGTCAGAGCGGTTACGCCTATTGCGGTCATTGCGGCCTTGCTTGATGCCTTCGTTGTAGCCCGCATTCAGAGCCGTTTGACGAAGCTGGAAAGAGCCGCCGTAGTTGCCGTAACGATCCCAATTGCGGCCACGGCGATTTTGGTCACGGTCGTCGTCACGATTACGGTCTCTATTTCTGTCTCGATCACGACGGCCTTGAGCATTGCGATCATTTGGATACTGCGCCTGAGCTGTCGTGCTCAAAGCGATTCCTATTCCCAACAGCAAAGAAAGCACCAGGATGGCGCCCCCGATCCTGCTGAGCCACTGATTTGTTTTCATAACTAACTCCCTGCACTTTCGTGCAACTCTGATAACTTGCGAAGAGTGGGTTTTAGTCTCGCTGAAACCCGCGCTTCCATCCTCCTGTGTCTCTTCTGCGGGACGCATTCGCCATCAACATCAGAGCGCAATCAAAAGCACGTCACCTGAATCCGAGACTGCCTGGTATGCTTTCACAGTAAATTGCCAGGACAGCTAACATAAACTACGTGAAAGTGTTCGTCTGTGCTCTAGCACACATATAGATCATTTGAGTTCTAACCTTTCATGTTGTGACTCTACCAACAAAGCATTCGCAATTTACTTGCTTCCGATGTTCCAGTCGCACGTCTATCTTTTCGGACATAGCTCTCTCCATCATTAACTGAAACGGTTCTCCAGTGCGCGTCAGATTAGGTTTCAGCCTGAGCGCACTGTGGCTTCCTTCGGGGCCTCAAGACTAGTAGCGTCGAGGATGACGAATGTCGCTTGCGAATCTTGTAAGTGTAGAGTGCTCCGCCTCCTGCGCCAGCCGCGGCACCTATCAGCGCGCCTTTCTTTCCGCCAGCGAGGCCGCCAATGCCCGCACCGGCCAAGGCTGTTCCGGCTACCGTTACCTTATCTCTGTGCTTCTGCCAGAAAGTGCGCCCGTGATGGTGGCGGCGGTAGCGCTGTTGTGCCGACGCGCTCGGCACGGCGAATCCCAAAACCACAAACATCAACATTACGACAAGAAACTTTTTCATGCTGTACCTCCAATTGGAAACTGCCTGGGATGCTTTCACGCTAAATTCCCCGGGGCTAGCTAACATAGACTACGCGAGCGTGTTTGTATGTGCTGTAACCCACATATAAAGATTGGGCACTTTCAAAGGTGGAAGGGGGGATGCTCACATCTCCTCAAGCGTGCATTGTCTGGGCGGCGGCGGCGCTTTCCGCATGAAAAACGAACTGCGTGATACTTCCGACCAGGCCATCGACGTCGGGCTTAGTCACGTAAGCATTGGCTCCGGCCTCAATGCCTCTCTGCTTATCGTCGTCATAGGCCGCGCCGGAAAAGAAAAGAATCGGCGTGTGCGGGTCGAAGTCGCGCATGCGGCGACACAATTCAAAGCCATCGAGATCGGGCAACCACGCGTCCAGCAAATACAGGTCGAAGCGTTCTGCTTGAATCAACGATAAGGCTTGGGCTGCAGTTGCGACGGCCTTGGCTTCAATCCGCGAGAACCTCAATAGCGTACTTAACATGTCACGAGAGTCTTCATCGTCGTCTACGCAGAGAACTCGGGCTCGGGGGTTGAATGGCATTGTTGCTCCTGATTAGAGATGATCTGCCGATAGTCGTCAGCTTAGACCCGATTCAAAGTGTCTGTCTGTGTGTTAACGCACATATAAAAGAAACACATTCTGTGAGCCTATTAAGTAAGAATGAGCACGACCACTTGTTCCGAAAGGAGATCCTGTCGTTCATCTTCGCTGACTTCGGCTTTGTGTGTTAGCGCACAGACAGTCACATTTTCAAGACGTATAAACACCATAGCCGCTCTTTAGACAAATCAGCTCTCGACACTGTGGATCAGGCCAGCAACCTACTTCTTGTGTCGTCTGTTATCTTGCGGAGACGACTAAGGGCTTAAGAAAAAAGGAGAAATGCAAATGTCAGTCATCGATGTAACGACCCTGGGTATGTCCATATCAAACCGGCAGGAAACTGCTGCCATGTCTTTTGTCGCCTGGATTGTGCTCGGCCTGATCGCCGGATTCATCGGTAGCAAACTCGTTAACAAGACCGGTGAAGGCATCGTCCGCGATGTCCTCCTAGGTGTCGTCGGCGCAATCATTGGCGGTTACCTCTTTAATCTGTTTGGAGCGTCGGGCGTGACTGGGCTGAATCTCTACAGCCTACTCGTGGCGGTGGTCGGCGCAGTGGTGTTCTTGATCGTCTATCACACCATTTTTCGCCGCAGACGTTTTGCGTAGTGCGCGGTAACTACACGATCGTGGATTGCACGTAGAAGCTAAAGGAGAGCGCGGTGATCTAGCGCCGCGTTTCATGATCAGTTGATATCAAGAAGGAGAAATTTATGGATTCCAATGAAGAAACAGTACAAAAGCGCGTCGTGGTCAATAGCCCCGGCCAGCGAAGCGAGGTTCTCACCGAAAGAACGCAGAGAGGTCCGCAGGAATCTGGTCTTTCAACGGGTACGATTGCCGTAATTGCGATTCTCGCGATCACGGCTATCGCCGCCCTTCTCTATATAGTTACTAACAGAAACGCGAACGTGGATGTGGCCACCCAAGCTCCACCGCCGACCATAGTTCAACAGCCGGCTCCGGCGCAGCAACCTGTGATCATTCAGCAACCGGCGCAACAGGCGCCTGTGATTATTCAACAACCTGCCCAGCCAAGCCAGAGAGAGAATACCAGCGCGAATGATGACGCGAACATGCAGGACTTTGCAACAAAAAGGCTGACCGAGGATCCGGATATGGCTGGAGTGGTTATGACTGTTACCGACGCACGCGCGTTCTTGACTGGGACTGTCAATTCGGCGGCCACAAGGGCGAAGGCCGAGCAGATAGTAAAGGCTGTTCGAGGCGTGAGATCGGTCGACAATAAGATTGTCGTTTCGGGCTAGTAAACCGTTCGTACAGGGATAGCTGCCGCGATGGGATGCCTGGATTTCCAACTTTCGCCGTAGCGAGCCCGTTCATTTCTGAGCCCTAAAATGGCGCAGACTTAACAAGGAGAGTGAAATCATGTTGTGGACAATCTTAGTTATATTGCTGGTCTTGTGGTTACTGGGGTTCATCGGTCATTTCGGTGGCGGCCTCATTCATATTCTACTGGTCGTAGCCGTGATCGTATTGATATACAACCTGGTCGCTGGCCGGCGTTCTGTCTAGGGCTCGACTCTCGCAGAAAAGCTCGTCCTCGCGCGTCATCTCTTCGGACACGAGGATGTCGTGCTGCGTTTAGGTTTCATCGCTCGAGAGCAAGGATTCACGATTTCGACATCGGGACTAGGTCCAAGAGACTTCTTCTCGGGCCATTTGTTGTCTTCGCACCACAACCGGAACAAGGAGATGCTCAATGGCTGCAGCCACGACAAAGCGCGCGCCGCCGGCCAACCGGCTGCTCGCCGCTCTGCCTAAAAGAGAATATCAATGTCTGCTCCCTAACTTAGAACAGTTCCCTTTGGTTCCCCGGGAAATCCTTTACGAGCCTGGTGACCCCATTCGGAACGTCTATTTTCCCGCTAGTGGAGTTGTCGCTTTGCTCGCTGCTGTCGAAGACCGGGCTACGCTCGAAGTGGGACTCGTAGGTAGGGAAGGCATGGTCGGCGTGCCTATATTCATGGGAGTGAAGACCTCGCGTGATCGCGCGGTGGTGCAAGCTGCGGGCAGCGCCATGAGAATGAAGGCAACGGCCTTTCGCAGGGAGTGCAACAGACTTAGTTCGTTGCCACGCCTGCTGCAACGGTACACGTACTTACGATTGACGCATATTGCCCAAGGGGCTGCCTGCAACCGATTCCATCCCGTAGACGCACGCGTTGCGCGGTGGCTGCTGACGACCCATGACCGAATCGGGGCGGACGAGTTTCATCTCACGCAGGAATTCCTGTCCAACATGCTGGGCGTACGGCGCGAGGGCGTAAACAAGGCGGCAGGCACGCTGCAGCAACAGCACTTGATCAGGTACAGTCGCGGGGCTCTCACGATTCTAAATCGAGCGGGCTTGGAAGCAATCGCGTGCCAGTGCTACGGAATCATCAAAGAGGAATACGATCGCTTTCTCCCTAGATGGCGGCGCGGCAAGACACTTCACTGATTGAATCGAGCCAGCGTTTACGCACCGGGTATAGTGATTATTGCACTACCAACTTTTTCGCGAAGCAAGGCGTCGCAGTGCGGATGCCGAAGGGCTGTTACGACGAGGCCTCAAGTCGGCAATCAGCCGGCTACTCTGAGGCTCGAAGAGCCGGTATGCAATAGCCACCTCCGTAAGGGCGTGGTCAAGGGTGCAACGATCTAACATGAGCGCTGAAGGCGCGGCACAGTTATATGGATTTCCTTAAACCACCAACCGATAACCTTTACAAATTCGTTCCCATACCTGGCCTGCTCTTAGTTCTAGTCTCACTGACTTATCCACCATGGCTATCCTACAGACTTAACATTTCCATTTATGAATTGGAAAAGGATACCAAGATATTAGAACTGGAAGTAAAGGGCAGAACAAACCAGAGGCAAGGACTTCAAGGCGGCGCTAGACGTGATTCGCGCTGATCGAGGCGACACTGGGAAGTGGAACGGTTGGTTGAATCCCAGCCATCGCGCGCAAAAGTCGCACTCGAACAAAAGCGGAGCTCCTACGGGCGCGGGTAGAAGAGATTGACAAACGCTTCCACAAGAAAAGCGGCATTCACGGCGTCATTAGATGCTTATGAGCAGAAGCTCATAGAGCAACAATATAAAATTGATTTGCTAAAGTGGACGGGCCGACAATTAAAACTTTTGGATTGGGTTGCCGTTTTTTGTAAGGGGTTTCGGAGTCTGGTATTCGCGAGTTCAAGTTCACCAAGATGCGATCTTAAGAAAGCAAGCCGCGTTAGAATCAGAGGGCAAGAGGGTGTAAATATGTGCGCGCATCTTACCGCATTCTGGGATCAAGACGCGGTCACAAACCTGCCGTCTTGGCCGCCGGGTCACAGCGGCTCGGTGGTAAGCGGGGCTACTTGCTTTTCTTCTGCACAATGACGTTTTTGCAGTCGATCAGGCTGATGCCTCCCAGCTCGCCAGACAGGAATCCCGTGTCGTCGCACGTGACCGAGCCGATGGCGTTTCCCGTTGAGCCGGGGAGGACAATCATCCCGGAGGCCAGCGTGAGTTGAATGTCACCCCCGGTGTTCCCCGTTACCGTGACCGGTGTGGTCACCACGATATCGGCGTGCATATCCGTGAAAATTCCGGGGCCGGTATTGTTGGTGATTTCGACGCCGTTGCTGATTTCGAAGGTCGAGCTGTTGAACGCGCGGACGCCTCCGCACACCGTGCTCGGACAATCGGTCGTGCCGCCATTGTTACGGATTTTGTGATGGCCCTGGAGGGTGGCGTGGCCTGAATGCGCGACCGTGATTCCAGAGTTCACGCTCCCTTCGATCACGGTCGCGCGGACAGTCCCATCGGTCAGGACACGTTCGTTGAACTGTGCGCTGCTGGCAATGACGGCGACACCGATCGCAGGATTATTCTGGATGGTGTTTTGTCCAAAAAAGCCCGCGGAGGCGGAACCTGTGAGGAACACGCCGGAGAAGGCGTTGTTCCGGACGATATTGTCGGCGTTGTTCGCGTTCAGGTTCAGGCGGCCGCCGGTCATGGTGAGTCCGTTGCCGTTGTTGTTTTCAATGGTGACGTTTCCGTTCAGGTCGATCGCGCTTCCGTCTCCGGAGATTCCACCCCCGCCGTTGCCCGTGATCAGGACGGCTTGGCTCAGGTTGTTGCCGCCGAGAATTACGGAGGAATTGGAATTCGCGCGCAGCCCGGTGCCAGCGTTGTTCTGAATGGTGCTGCCGGAAACAGTGACAATCGCCTGCGGGCCGACGTTGACACCCACCCCAGTGCTGTCTTCAACCGTGCAGTTGTCGAGCGTCGCTTCCGAGTCGCGACCGATCCGCACTCCACGCTTCAAGATCAGTCGGCGGAAGGCGATGAGGCGTGAACTAGTCAGGCTGAACGCCGCGTTGTTCGGGCTGCCCGGGCTGATCGTAGCCGCGCCGAGCGATGTCGCCTGGATGGTCAAATTCTGATAACCGGTGAGGTTCAGGCTCTCCGCGCAAGTTCCGGTGACGTTGATCGTGTTCGGGCCGATGAACGACAGTGCGCTGAGCGCTCCGGCGATACTCGAGAAGCTACCCGGTGGAGGCGACGGATTGCCGCAGTCCACATTCAGTACGTCGGCCGCGGCAGCCGTGGGGAGCAGGAACAGTGCTGCAGCGAGCAGGAATGGGACTTTGCGCATACAAGACACTCCTTAATCGAAATTTCCATTATGGTCTTTGGCACCCGAGAGTATAACACCGCTTGTTTCAATCGAGCCCTCCGCAGCGCGGTCTTTCTCTCCGCGAGGGTCCGAGCGGTCGTCCGTATCAGCACCTCGGACGTGCCCACGGCTGCGAGGTCCCACGGGAGTAGCGCCTATAGCGAATCGACTCGCGCCCGAAAGCTTGCGCTGGCGCGCGATAGTTCAGACTAACAAACTTCTGCCAACTTGGAACCCAATCTTTGCCAGCGTATTATTGTCAATCCTGGATGAAGACTAAAAAATGGGCGCAACCCTCAAAGGCTCTTGAGCAAGCAATGGGTGCATCGGAGAACATGCTGATGGAGCGAAAGTGGATAGACGAAGGTCTGCGCTACGGAGAGCTGCGCGACGTCGGCGAGGCGTTAGTGCGCGAGATTTCAGCCGTCTATGATGAAAAGAAGTTACAAGAATTGGTTGAGAGGGCCTATCATCCTGACTTACATGAACCGGTTAAAACGAGCCGGGAAGAACTGGGCGAGCTAGTAAGCGCCTTTGAGTCGCCCAAGTGGGAAGAGCGGTTCGCTGCGCTAAAGGAATTGGGCAGAAATGCAACAGCTCAGATAGATTCTCAAGCTCTGTCACTAATTATCAGAGCTACCAAAGATCCAAAGATGTCGATTCGCCGTTTAGCGGTGGTCTTTCTTGGGTTGATAAAAACTCCTGAAGTCTTAGCTCCACTTTGTGAGGCTCTCAAAGACGAAGCAGTTGGGGTGCGCCGATCGGCAGGCGATGCCCTAACGGATTTAGGAGACAGACAGGCGATTGGCCCGATGGTTGAGACATTAAAAGATCCGAACAAACTTGTTCGTTGGCGTGCCAGTCGATTTCTTTATGAGTTAGGGGACGAAAGCGCTCTGCCTGCACTCAGAGAGGCCCAGGATGATCGCGAGTTTGAAGTGGCGATGCAAATCCGGCAGACCATTGAACGGATAGAGAGCGGCAAGGTTGGCCAGGGACCCGTTTGGAGACAAATGACGCAAGGGATTAGCTAGTGGACTGTAACAGTTGATTTACCAGCAATTCTATGGCTCGGATTCTGATACTGCCATTCGACTGGTTTGGGTGCGTTGTTTTATTCCTCCAATCATGGCCGCTATTGTGCACTAGCAATATCGCTGTTACAGGCCACTAGGGACCCGCTGGGCTTACTTGATGAAGGAGACAACTTCGTTTCGGTTTAAGTAGCGCGCTTGGTTCAAACCCTTAGCAGCAAAATCAGCGGCCCAACCAGCACTTGCACCCGACGCGCTGCGCGCCTGCGGCGCTCGCGTTCCCTCGCGCGCCGCTGACGCGGCTCACTCGGCGCGGGTGAAGTGCGAGCCGTTAGCCCGCTCGTTGTATGCAAAGGCGTCGCCCATTTTTCGGCCTAAGCCGTCGTATTCGGAACATAATTCTGAGAGAGCCATATCCTAACCATGAAAGGCTGCTATGATAGAGACTCGAGAGATACAACTTATAGATTATAGGAGATTGTTCATGATCGCATACCTCATCTTGTCGCATCGGTATCCCGGCCAGTTCAAAAGACTCTTTAGGGCAATTTACCATCCCGCCAACTACTACGTGGTACATGTGGATAAGAGATCAGGCGGTGAATTACAGACGGAGATAGAAGATTTCTTGTCGAACTATGCCAACGCATCCTTGCTGAAAAGCCAAAGCACTCTTTGGGGGGGATACAACCTGGTAGATGCTGAATTGCGAGGCATCGAGGAGTTATTGAGGATCGGTTCGGAATGGGAATTCTTCATAAACCTTAGCGGACAGGATTTCCCCCTAAAGTCGCAGACGCACATCCAAGACTTTCTTCGCCGCAATAGAGGAAACGATTTCATCAAGGTGGCTAATCAGAGCAAGTTCCGCCCTGATACACTATCTCGAATAGAGAACTACGTTACCGAGTTTGGCACCAGGATACTACGCATTCCTATTCTTAAGCGGCCGTATCTTCGAGGTGTGACTCCTTATATTGGAAATCAGTGGATGATCTTGAGCCGGAAGTTCTGTGAATTTGTTTCCTATAGTCCTGAGGTCGAAAGGTTCAAGAGATTCTATCGGCACACCTTCATCGCTGATGAAGGATTCTTTCAGACGGTAATAATGAATACTAGTTACAAGGGGACTATCGTGAACGACGATAAAAGGACCATTGACTGGGTGCCGATAGGAACAATAAAGTTACGTCCGAGAGACTTCACATCCCAAGACGCCGAATTCTTGCTAGCAAGTCAAGGCTTGTTTGCCCGCAAATTCGACGCCACCGTTGATGCAGGAATCTTGAGGATCTTGGAGTCGAATCTCTCGCAGCCATTTTGACCTATCACGGCGAGCGGGCTAACAAGCGCGTGCAGCCGCGTGCTGCCGTCAGATGAGAGATACCCCGGGGAGAACTGGGCTGAGGCAGCGAAGTCTTTGCGCCAGGTCGTGAGTCTCAACCCGAATTATACGGCCGCCTATCAGATGCTGGGCACGGTCCTGGCTAAAACGGATGACCTTGCCGGGGCACAACAGGCCTGGAGAGATGGCATCGAGGCCGCGGGTCGTACCGGCGCGTGGAAGGCCGGGCAACATATGCAAGCCTTGTTGGCGGGCGTTGCCGGCGCCAATGAGGCTCTCTGCCCTGACTAGAGGGGACTGTAACAGCAGAAATGCCGGTTGTTGGCAGGCCTGTCCCTATCGAAAATTCGATCTGACAGTAGCTGTCTACTAGATCAGCCAACTCAAAGTTAAGAGAGCGATGACCAAAGAAAAGAACGGCAGCGCCTACTTGCTTACAGCCAGTCCTTCACGGCGTTCACTGGCGTGTGCTGTCCGGCACTAAGCCATTCTCCGGATTCGTTTCCTTCAGGATATGGTTAAAGGTAAGGCGCTCGATCTTCTTGTCGGAATGGGAATGTTAGCCGCGGCTTCACCGCAGACCTTGCACTTGCCTATGAGATGAAGATTTCAGACGGCCTGACAGCGCCAAACTCAAGCACGATGCATTCATTGGAACCTCTCCCAGCCTTAACCGCGCACCACTAGCTCAGGCTGTTGGACACCGCCAATCGGCGGCGTCCGCCTCGGTGTAGTTCAGACGCACCAGCCCGCCGCAATTTATTATCCCCTGGCCCTGCGGTTCGAGTGTCGATTCAATTCCGCAATCAATCTGGCCGCGGTCGACGGCGCCTTCACGTTCCCCAGCACTATATCTTTGTTCGACATCTCCTTGCCGTACATGGCCTTATTTGCGTCATCGTCCGGCCGCAAAGTCGCGCCGTCGAGTGAGACGCCCGCAAATAGTCCGCGTGCGCGCGAATAAGTGAGAAGCTCGGCGTGAAGCTGAGCATCCGTCTGAGCCGAAGACGTACGGCCTACTGGACCCGCCGCCACTGAGGCATCGCCTCCGATGGTGAATTTGCTGGACAGAAGCTTATCGATGGCGCTCTGGTTCATAAGCAGCATTACGACATCGGTTTCGGATCCGCCAATTTGAAACCCAACACTGCCGCCTTCGACTTTCACTCCGCCGGGCGCCGACCAGCCGCGGCCGCTCTTGTTTCGGCACATGATAAAGCCCCGTCCGTATTTCGCCCCGACGATGAAGGCGCCTTTCTTCACGTTCGGTACAATCACGGCGCAGGCTGCCTTGTCCAGCAGATCTTGCGGGATACCTTTGTCGGGCGCGGCCATGATTTCCCGCAGTACATCAGCTGCAGCGTTAAGCCGCTTCGTGGTGTCATTGTCGCCTTTCGCACGAGCGGTTGACTTGCTCACCCACGGGCCGGAACTGGCCACCAGAGCGACCAGGGCCGCCGCTAACATTAACTTCGTTACTCTCATCTTCTTTCCTCCATGATTTAGATCAGTTCGGCTGTCTGCTCTGTAGTGAGAGCAGACAAACCTGCTGTCGAACACCAACCTGAGCGAGCAAGGAGAACCTCCTGAATAATCGTCCTGGTCGCGACTGTGCTTCAGAAAGCTATCTGCCTGGTGCGCCCGCCCGAATCGTCACTTCCGTACCGCTGGGAAGGTCAACATCATCTTTCCCCTGCACATAAACCGAGCCGGCCCCGCCAGCGGCGCCGATGACTGCACCGATCGCAGCACCTTTCCCACCGCCGGCAATTGCGCCGATGATCGCGCCGATGGCCGTGCCGATGCCGGCGCGCTCGAGAGTTTGCGTGGTTTGGTTGTCGCCTTTCGCGCTTCCCTCGCTGTCAACCTTGACTGTGTCGCCATTCAGCGTTCGGACACTCTCGAGAATTCCGGCGAACTTGTAAGTTTGACCATTGCGCAGCCGGATCGTGTCGAAGTTAAGCGACATCTGGGACCGCCCGGAAAGACGTCCACTGCGGTCAACGCTGGCAATCGTACCTTCGATAACAGCGCCTGCATACTGGGTCGGCTGGCGCACCGTCATAGCAAACCGGTCGCCCGGTTTTGCCTGCCTGGTGGTTAGATCAGTGTTGAGAACTGCTACCACACTCTCGCCGTCCCGCACGATGAAATCGCCACTGCTGGAACCTGTGTTGTTCAGAACCGGCCGCGAGCCGTCATAGACACTCCACTGCGCGACATCGGACGTGCGGTCATAAACGCTGTTGACAACGACTGGTTGGTTCAGCCGATCCGAGTAGATGTGGCGGGTCACTCGCAGGCGCCGGCCGTTTTCGATCGCATCGAAAGTGACGCTGAAATCACTGTCGCCGGATCCGGTCGAGTTGACCTCCAACTGGTCGCCGCGCAACGTCGCGGTTAGCCGTGCCAACCTGCCGCTGGGAAGTTGTTCCTGGTGTTCGCGTCCGTCTGCCGTAAATGTTGACCGTGGCGCGCGCGACGAGGCGAGCGTCACCGTCGAGCCGCTCCGCTCGATCGCCAGCATCTCGGGCGATTCAAGTCGTGCCAGCAGGCGATCAGAAACACTCTGTCGCTCGTTGTTAGAAAGGCTGCGAGTCGCGCGGTCCGCAACGTCCCTGGGGTCGTCGCTGCGCGACGAATCCAGTCTGAACGTTCCGGTCAAACGATCATTTGCGCTGTATCCGGTTTGTGGAGACGGGCTGTTGCCCCAATGCGGAGCGATGTTATACGCGCTGGCGAGCCCTTCCAGGTCACCACGCAGAGTAGACCAATCATTCTGGGCGCGGTCCGTAAGCTTGTTATTGCGCATGTATGCGTCGATCGGGGTGGCATGTTCGAGCAGGTGTTCGACGTCGTCTGCAACCAACTGCCTGCCGTCGAAGCGATTGCGCAATTGATCCGTCGCGTTCTTGAAGTCCCGAACAACATCATTCATGTTGCCTTCGCTTCTCGTCTGATCGTAGCGACTCCGGTCAAAAGCATCCGTGAGACTTGAACGGAACGTGTCACCGCCAGTTTCAATCCGCCGAATTAGCTGATCGAGGTCCCTATCGGACAGCCGATATGACCGGCTGGTACTCACCGGCGGACGAGTTTGCTGGTTCCACTGCCAGTTAACGGCATAGGCACTCGCCAACGCCTCCAGGTTTGATCGAACAGACGCCCAATCATTCTGCGCCTGCGCATCAAAGCGCCGGCGACTGATGAAATCATTGATGCGCGATGCCTTCTGCAGGACGTTCCGGACATCGGCAGCGCCCGCGCGGCGACGTCTGAATCGATCGTTCAATTGATTCGTGGCGTTTTCAAAATCACGCTCGAAGGAGTTGATATCATTCTCCGGGCGTCCGTCAGCGCGGCTCTGCTCAACGGCGGTATTGAGACTATTGCGGAACCGATCTGAACTCTGTGCGAGCCGTTGCAGTATTTCACTGACCTGGCGCGTATTGACGCGGGAAGATTGCCGCTGGGCTCTTGCGCTCAGGCCGATGCTTGAAAGCGCAATTAGGAGAAGCATGGAAACGATACGTTTTGAATTCTTCATTTTCTTCCTTCTGCTCATTTGAGCTACTGATACCGTTGTGCAAATACACTCCCAGCACGGTATCAGCCGTACTCGAAAATTCTATTTAAGTGATTGGGTCTTTGTGGACGCCAAACCTCACAGATGTCCTCTTCAGTCGTCTCTCAGAAAACAACAGACGGCACAAGAAGGGGGTTGCTGGCCGGATCCCGGTGTCGAAGGCGATTTGTCTAAAGAACAACCAAAGGTAAGAATACCACTGGAAGCAGTGACTGTCCGTGCGCTAACACACATATACAAAGGTAGTGAGGAAATGCGGAGCTTCTTCATGAGGGTTCATCGCAATTAATCCCAAGCCATGTCTTGGGAATTTTACCACTGCGGGCTGCGCAGATTTTCGCAAGCGCACGCAACCAGCGGAGCCTGTTCGTCGATATACCAAGGACAATGCAAGGGTATGTTGAGGGCACGAAGCTTGCTCTGTGCGTTAGAGCACAGACACCAAAACCGAAGCGGGAGAGAATTGAGGGTATTGCAAATACCGGGCAGCCTTGACTGCCCGAATTCCAGTCAATCAATCAGAGGAGAAGATAACGATATGAGAGTGAACACACGCGCATTGCTGTCAGCTACAGCCATCATGCTTGTCCTGGTAATTCCATCCGCGGCATGGGCGCAACACAAACACACACCCACGGGACAGAAGAAAGCCGGCATGCCGGGCATGAGTGCGGAGATGTCGAAGATGATGAAATCGCCGCATCACCTGCTGATGACGGCCCACATGCAGAGTATGTCTGAGTTCGCCAGGGCACTCCGTGATCAGGCAGTGAAGCCTGAAGCTCTGGACGTTGAATTCGCGCATGCGGCTGTCGCCGAGCTAAGACACAACCTCGATGCCATGGAAGCCATCCACCAAAAACACATGCAGACGATGAGCGCTGAGATGCAATCAAAGATGCAGATGATGATGGAGATGATGGATAAGGACCGCTCAATGCTGAAGGACCAGGTCAGTGCGCTCGAGACAGATGTGCAGGCCGATACGCCAGACTCCAAGCAAGTGGCAGCGCACGCTAATGCTCTGCTCAAACACCTCGGCATGATGTCGAACATGCATGGTGGAAGCAAGGCGGGTAAGAAGATGGGGATGAAGAAGAAGATGGATATGAAGAAGATGTAAGGTCCAGCTTCAATGCCAGGTTTGCCGTTGAGCGCCCAACGTTGCGTTTCGGGTCGATTCTTGCGCTTCGCCAAGGTGGGAAGCAAATCAACCATTCGTCCACCCGACAATTAGCAACACAACTATCACGGACACACAGGAGATTAATGTCATGAACGAATCGAACAAGACACCTCTGGTCATCGCGTTTGTCGTCGTCGTCGTGCTTTTTCTGATCTTCGGCGGCGGGGCAATGACGGGGTCAATGATCAGTGGCGGGATGATGGGACACGGATGGATAGGCGGGTTCAGTTGGATGTGGATTCCTACTTTGCTTACCCTCGGTCTCGGTGTCCTACTTGGTTGGGTGATCTTCGGGAAGAAGTGACCAGGGTCTCGATGGTCAAAACCACGCTGTTGTTGGTTGTATCTATCACCGACATGGAAAAGGAGAAGAAGATGAGTGCTCAGCAACTACAACATTCAAAATACGGATTCAGTAAGACAGTTGATGTTCCTTACGAAGAGGCCGTCGAAAAGGCGCGGGCCGCGCTCAAGGCCGAAGGCTTCGGCGTGCTCTGTGAAATCGACATAAAGGAGAAACTGAAAGAGAAGCTCGGTGTGGATTTCCGCAACTATGTGATCCTCGGCGCCTGCAATCCGCCGCTGGCCTACAAGACTCTGCAACAAGAGATCAACATCGGACTGCTCCTTCCCTGCAATGTCGTCGTTTATCAGGCTGACGAAGCCGGAAAATCTGTAGTTGCGGCGATAGACGCGAAGACGATGCTGTCGGTAGTAGGACGGAATGCAACTCTCGACGCAGTAGCTACAGAGGTAAATGAAAAGCTCAAGCGGGTAGTTGCTCGGCTTTAGACAAATGAGTGAGGGTGGGCCAACGTCCAACTCGGACACGCTACGGCCGCGCTCGCCGAAGACGCAAAGCATTGCCGATAACCGATACTGAACTGAAGCTCATCGCGAATGAGGTATTCTTCAAACCGTCAAAAGTTGCACTTCAAACTTGAATCCGCGAAAGGATGAAATGCTATCCGAGCAACCGATCGAACTCGTCTTTGACCACCCGGTAACACTCGCAGACGGTATCTTCCAGCTTCTGGCGATCGAGGATCTTGATGTGACCGCGGACGTAACCAATCGCTCCCGAATCTTGCAAACGACCGGCAGCCACGGTAACGCCTTCGCGGCGAACGCCCAACATATCGGCAATCAGTTCCTGAGTCATGATCAACTCGTCTGCCTTCACACGGTCGTGGCTTAGTAACAGCCAGCGGCAAAGTTGCTGCTCCACTGAGTGAAGACGGTTGCAAACGGCCGTCTGTGAGATCTGAGTAATTAATGCTTGGGTATAGCGCAGCAACAAGTATTGAAATTTGCCGCCCCGCGCGAATTCATCTTGCAGCACCTTTGCCTTCATCCTTAGGGCGCCGCCGGCGCTTTGTACGACGGCCCGATTGGGCATGGTGCCGCCGCCCATGAAGAGGGCAATCCCCACCACGCCATCATTACCCGTCAAACCCATCTCGGCGCTCGCGCCGTTTTCCATGGTGTAGAGCAAAGAGACTATTGAATTCGTCGGGAAGAAAACATAATCCAAGTGTCCGCCGAATTCGTAAACGACTTCACCGAGAGAAAACGAGACTTGCTGCAAGCTTGGAAGCAGGCGCGCATACTCGTCCTCCGGAAGCGCGGCGAGAAGCCGATTTTCAACTGGCTCATTAGGTCTTGCGATTACAGTCATGACTAAATCTCCAGGCTGCGGTCACCTTTGAAAAGCGACCAATTCGCGCGAACAGAGTCCCAATTTTATCCGATGTGGGAAGGGATTTTCAAGAGCCATCACAACCTGAATAGTTCATATATGTGGTCTAGCGCACAGACGCCTCCACTCGCCCTCAAGTAAGCGAATTGAGGTTCCAGTCGTCTACACTTGTTCTATTTTCATTAAGAATTTGCAACTTGAGTCTCGAATCGTTGACGACTCGGGTGCTTCTGCCTTAACTTCCCCGAAGATTTGGAAGGTTGGTCAGGTTGGCCACCGGGTCCGTTGGCTCGCCTGATTGAAATCCCATTTTGAGTGTGGAACGGAAAAGCGATTGCCTGACAATCTCCCCATTAAAGAGGACTCAATCATGTCCACCGAGATGACCAGCACGCAAACCGACGCCGGCCGCGGCACAATCCTCGTTTGCGACGATTTCGATGACACTCGATTGCTGTTGCGAACCTGGCTCGAGCGCAAAGGTTTTCGCGTTCTGGAAGCCGAGAATGGGAACGAAGCGGTTCAAGCCGCGGAGAGTGGACGGCCCGACCTCATCATTATGGATCTCGAGATGCCGGAACTTGACGGTCTCTCTGCCACGCGCGAGATCCGAAAAGTGGAAGAGCTTGCCGGCATCCCTATTGTTGCTGTCTCAGCTTATGGGGCCGAGCAGTTTCGCGGAAGGGCCCTGGACGCCGGCTGCAATGATTATGTTTCCACTCCGTTTGATCCGGCCGATCTCGAACGGATCATCAGCTCGCTGGTTCACTAATCTGTCTGACGAGCCAGTTACTCTTCGACGTTAAACGCTGAAGGTCATCAGCGTTTCCGGGCGTGTTGACTCCAGTTTCTTTTTCAACTAAATTCGCGTTTGCCGTAGCACTCTCGTTTTGATCCGCAGTCTGGACCGTGAACCGTGATCTTTCGCCAGGCCTCAGCGTCGCTCTGCTTGATTTTCCTCGCTGCGATTGTCTCAGCGCAAGATAACCGGTGCGGCGCGAAAATGGCGGAGCTGCCGCAAGCGCCTGAGCTACGCGGCTTTCGTCTGGGCATGACGTTCGAGCAAGTGAAAGCGCGCGTGCCGCAGATAGTCTTTGACCGCACTGATGATCTCGGGGTATCGAAAACCAGCGTCAATCCCGACTTTGATCCGCGATTTGATAAATCAACTTTCGCAGACGTCAGGACTATTTCTCTGGACTTCCTCGATGGCCGCGTCACTTCCTTGTGGATTGGATACGAACCCTCTTTTAAGTGGAAGAGTATCGACGAATTCGTGAAAGGAATTTCGCAGGCTCTTGGAGTGCCAAACGAGTGGACCGCAAAGGGTCGCGCGCAGCAACTCAAGTGCTCCGATTTCGAGCTGAGCGTCGGTATGATCGCCGGCGGTCCAAGCTTGCGCATCGTTGATCTGCCTGCCGCGGAAACCCTGGTTGCGCGCAGGCAAGCCAAGGCGGATGCAGCGGAAGCTCAGGAGGCCGCGACCGCGCAGATTCCGGTGATCGGCGACACGGGAAACAAAATCTACTACCCGGTTGGCTGCCTGTCTCTGAAAGATGTTCCAGAAAAGAAGCGGATCGCATTCAGCAGTCAGGAAGAAGCGGAAAAGGCTGGCTACAAGAGATCTTCAAGTTGCCCGTGATCGTTGACGTGTTATGGCGACAAGAATTGAAACGCTAAGGACGCGAAGGAATTCGCAAAGGAGCGCGAAGAAGGTTTTGCTGATCGTCCTTTGCGTGAAACTCCGCTCCCTTTGCCTTTAAGTTATCACGTACAAAGGAGGCCCAGCATGCTGAAAGAGTTTCGTGAGTTCATCGCGCGCGGTAATGTTATCGATCTGGCCGTCGCCGTAATCATCGGCGTGGCATTCGGCAAAATTGTAACCTCGCTCGTCGACGGAATAATCATGCCGCCGATCGGACTGCTGCTCGGCAAAGTTGATTTCGCCAACCTTTTCATCGACCTCTCAGGCACGCATCCTGCCTCGCTTGCCGACGCGAAGAAAGCCGGTCTTCCCGTTATCGCTTATGGCGCGTTCATCAACGACGTGATCGGTTTTTTGATCATCGCGTTCGTGATTTTCCTGATCATCAGACAGATCAACAAACGCAAGAAGGCTGAAGCTCCGGCAATGAAGGATTGCCCCTATTGCCTTTCAGCAATCCCGCTGGCCGCCACTCGCTGTTCCGGATGCTGTTCAGAAGTTGCACCGGCCTAAGGGCATCACATCGCGGCTCCGCCGCCCTCCAATTCGGTAAGGCTCCGCCTTACCGGTGAGCCACTCAACTCTTGTCCTGCGGCTGCGCCGCCGTCTCTACTTCCGCCACCGAATCTTATCGATATCAACCCGCAACGGCTCATCTTCCAGCGGCCTCCTATTCCAAATGCGAACGCTTGAAAACCGATAATCCTCAGCCCTCTCCACCAACCCAAGCCGCACGGGATTTTGATGGGTGTAGTGCACTCGCTGCATGAACATCCCCTCGCTCGTTAGCAGCCGAACATTCGGATGATGATCCCAAAGCGAGTAGCGGTGGCCGCGGCGGTACTCTTCGTGCCGGAGCTTTTCGAGCGAAGCAGTATGGCCTTCCTGCTTCAGAAAATCGATCACGCGTCGGGAAGTGATGCCGTTGATAAAACGCTGAATCACGGAGGCCTTCTTCACACTGTCAGTGATTACATGAAACTGATCCGGCATGATCACGTAAGCAAGAATGAGGAAGCCGCCGGATTCCCTCGCTTGATTCATGGTGGCACAGGCGATTAATTTCAAAGTGTCAAGACGAAAGACGGACAGACGATCCTTTGCTACAGAGGTCAGGTAATAAGCGGGTGAGTTTGGGGAGATGAAGTCCATACTTTGGGCGGCGTAGCCGCGGAACAAACTTGAGTCATTTCTGGTAAGGCGGAGCCTTTACCACACTGGAGAGCGGCAGAGCCGCCGTTTCCCTACTCGAAATGCTTCCGCATGATACGCCTTTCGAGCGGGTGATCAAGATTCATTCAGATGCTAGATTCTTTCACGGAAGCCCTGGCAGCAGCTTTTGCTCAATTGACGCCCCCCCTTCCCACACCTTATTCTCTGGTCGTCACAATTTGTGTAAGCCGATTTTTCTCTTCGCTTGTAAACCTCCAAACCTATGCGCGAGTGTCCCCGCTGCGAGACGTGTTATGAAGACGACGTGCTCGTCTGCTTGCAGGATGCTGCCAGCACCAAGAGCACGCTGCCCGGCGGCTGCCTGCTCTCAAACCGTTATCTCCTCGAGAAACGACTCGGCCGTGGCGCGATGGGGCAGGTCTATCTGGCGCGCGATCAAAATCTGGTGACCCGACAGGTCGCAGTGAAAACTGTTCGGCCGGACGTGCTCTCGGACGAAGACCTGCAGGAAGGCGAAGCGATTGCCCGTTTTGAGCGCGAAGCTCGCTCGGCTGCTTCGATTCGCCATCCCAACGTTGTTGACGTAACTGATTTTGGCAAGAGTCCTGACGGTGTCTTTTTTCTCGTGATGGAGTACGTCGAAGGCGAGTCGCTGTATCAACTATTGCGCCGCGAAGGAACGCTGGGCCTCCAGCGCACCGTCGGGATCATGCAACAGGTGGTCGCCGGCGTTGAAGCCGCCCACGATGAAGGCATCCTGCACCGCGATCTGAAACCCGCGAACATCATCAACAAGCACAAGAAGAAGAAGAGCGGCGGCGATTCGAGCGACGGGTTCGTCAAGGTCGGGGATTTTGGTTTGGCGAAGATCGTGAACCAGGATCGGTCGGAAAATACTTCAGCCAGCGGCCCGGCGTCGCGCGGGATCATCGGCACGCCGGAATATATGGCGCCCGAACAGATGCAACCGGGCTTCAAGCTCGATGCGCGCGCGGACATTTACGCCCTGGCGACAATCGCCTATCACATGCTCGGCGGTCGCCCGCCATTTACCGGCGACATCACGCAACTCATTGCGCAAAAACTGACGCAGGAACCCCCACCTTTGACCACTCTGCGCTCTGATATTTCAACCGTGGTCGAGCGAGCAATCATGCATGCGCTCTCGAAAGACTTAGCCCAACGTCCGGCAACGGCCGTCGAGTGGTTCGAAGAGTTCGCGAGCGCCGTCGGCAGTCAATCCTCCCAACGTGAAGGCGCGGAATCGCGCCTCGTAATTATGGCTCCACCCGGATCGGAAGTTTACGTTGACGACGAGCGAGTCGGCAGTGTCGGCCGCTCAGGCCGTGTCATTCTCACTTCAGTAGCGCCAGGCCGCCACGTCATGCGCGTCGCGCGATCCGGAGAACGAGACGACGAGCGAGAAATCGAAGTTCGTCCTGATGGCGCTGAGCAAATCATTCAGGCACAGTTCAAGAGCGCGCCCTCTAGCAACCAGTTGACGCCATCACAAGGCGGCAGCCTGGACAGTCGCGCCGGCGGCCAGTCGAGCGTGCCCCGCGTTGTCATGTGCACGCGATGTCAGTCGCGATTTGCGGCCGGAGCCAGATTCTGCGGCCGCTGCGGCAACACAACTTTTCAGGCTGTGGTCCAGGGTGCGCCGGAAACAAGCATGCCTGGCCCCGGCCCTCCATTAGCGCAGCCCATCACCGTTGTGACGTGTCCTCGCTGCAGTTTCAGGTATCCTCCGGGAACCAGGTTCTGCGGAAAATGCGGGATTCCAATCGGCGTTGCGACGCTTGACTGGAGAGCGCCGCGACCAGTCGAAGTGATCTGCGGGATTTGCGGCACCAGCTATCCCGCCGGCACGAGGTTTTGCGGCCGGTGCGGCAAGCCAATCAATCCTTGAGCCCAGCGACACTTCCCGTATAATGTCGACGGCCGTTTTTCATGGCGTGTCCGACCAACTTTCAGTTTCTCGTCCTTCTCATTGGACTGACAGACTCGAAGTTAGATTATGAAGCAGTGTCCAAGTTGCAATCGCACCTTCACTGATGAGGCGCTCAACTTTTGCCTCGCGGATGGCTCGCCTTTGGTGCCTTTGGTGCCTTTGGTGCCTTTGGTGATCGACGCGCCGCCTTCAGCAGAGACAAATTCCACCACGCGCTACCCCGCGTCGCCAGATACCAACCCACCCCGGACGGAAGTCTATCGCCCTCCTGCGACGGTGGTCAGTCAGGCGCCGCCCGTCGTGCCTCAGTGGTCGCCCATGCCGCAAGCGCAAGCACCGAGAAAGTCGCATGCCGGGTGGTGGGTCATCGGCGGCATCGCCCTCATTGCAATTCTCGGAGTCGGCCTGGTCGTGGTCCTCATTGTAATCGGCGCTTTAAGCTCAGAGTCGAGCACAACCAGGAGCAACACCAACAGCAACACAATAGCAAACAAAAATACGAACCGGCCCAACGCAAACAATGCAAATTCATCGAACACAAACACGAACTCTTCGTCCAGCCTGCCGTTGTCATTGAGCGACGATTTCTCGACGAAAAAATGGAGCACTGGAAGCTCGCAATTCGGCGATTTCTGGTACACGGATGACGAGTATCACATGCGCACGAAGGACAACACTTACCTCATGATGTATGCACCGAGCAATGACTACAACACCGAGAATGCAACAGTGCGCGTGACCGCTCGGAATGTTGACGGTGTTTCGCCAAGGTCCGGGTATGGCCTCGTAGTTCACTGTGCGAAGAAGGACGAAAAGTTCGAGTATTATACTTTTTTAATTTACACAAGCGAGAGGCCACGCTACAAAATTGGAATCTACAAAGGTAGCGATGAAACGCCGCTGGTGGAGTGGACGGAATCGAATACCGTTCGCACCGGCACGAACACAAATCAACTGGAAGTTCGGATCAAAGGTAGCGAGCTAACCTTCTATGTAAACAGCCAGCGCGTGACAAGCATCACAGATACCGCAGGTTTCAAACGTGGCCTGGCTGGTTTCTATACCAGTGACGCGCACGAAGTTGCTTTTGACGATCTGGAGATCACTCGCTAAGCTGAAGCTCGGTAGATCCCTTTTTGGTTAAGAACGGTTATCGCAAATGAAAAGTTGTCCAATCTGCAATCGAACGTACACGGATGAAACACTGCGCTTCTGCCTCGAGGATGGAACGCCGCTGGTCTCTCAAGAGCAAACAACGGCGCCGACCCTGGTGATGCCGGCCCAGCCACCGCCAACGGTCGCCTACGATCCCGGCAGGGTCACCGCCAACCAGGGGCCGCCGCCCTGGACGCTGGAGGCACAACCGAAACCAAAACGCAAAGTGTGGCCCTGGGTTCTCGGTGTTCTAGTGCTGCTGCTGGTTCTTGGCGTCGGCTCCGTTGTCGCGATTGTCTGGCTGGTAAGTGTCGCATCAAATGAAAACTCGTCGGGTTCTAATGCGAACAATACAAGGCCCGTCGCGTCACCAAGTCATGCCGTTGCCAACCAGACGCCGGCGTCAACTCCGGCGGCAACGAATGTCCAAATCAAAAACGTCTACATGGCGCGCGATAAGGGCGGAGAAGTAGGCGACGAGGCCGACAGCTTCAGCCCGTCTGACAGAATCGTTCACTGCGTGGTCGAGTTGAGCGATGCTCGCGTCGGCACCACGTTAAAATGGGATTGGATAGCAGTTGATGCGGGCGGTATGAAGGACCATTTACTTAAGGAACTGCAATACACGACCAAAGCGCAGGAAACCAAGGTTCACGCCGACCTGACGCTGCAGCAAGATTGGCCGGAGGGCGATTGGAAAGTTGATGTTTACCTTAACGGTCAGCTCGCTCGTTCGGTCACATATAAAGTTGAACAGTAATTTCCTCAGATTCTCAAAACAGCAATGCAGGTTAATCTCCGAGTCCAGGCTGGCCCATACACAGGCCAGACGTTTACGTTCAATCAACACGACACGTTTTTGATTGGGCGCAGTCCCGACGCGCATCTGTGCCTGCCGGAAGATCGATTCTTCTCGCGCAATCACTGCCTGCTGGAAATATCACCGCCGCGTTGTTTTCTGCGCGATCTGGGATCGACCAACGGCACGTTTGTAAACAACCAGAGAGTGCACGAGGCATTTCTCCAAAACGGCGATCGGATTCAAGGCGGCGAGACCGTGCTGCAGGTCGAAGTCACTGCTGACGAGGCAGCTCCCGGTCGTGATGCCGGCTCGAGCCGCGGACAGATCGAACCAACGCGACCGGCCATCGTCGTCGTCGAGTGCTTGAACTGTGGCCGCCGCGATCACGCGGAGGCTTCGGCTCCCGACGAGCATATGACTTTTCTTTGCGAAGACTGTCGCGTGGAATTGCGGCGCCAGCCACAGCCTGTACCCGGTTATGAGATGGTGCGGGTACTCGGGCGCGGCGGCATGGGCTGCGTGATGCTCGGGCGCCAGGAAACGACCGGACGCGCCGTGGCGATTAAGACATTGCTGCCCGAAGTCGCCGTCAGCGAAAAGGCCTTGCGTCGTTTCATGCGCGAGATCGACGTCGCGACGGCTCTCAAGCATCCGCACATCGTCGAATTTCTCGATCGGGGCACGAGCAATGGCGTCGTTTATCTTGTAACCGAATTCATCGACGGCGCGGACGCCGCAAAACTCGCGGAAGCTCGCGGCGGTCGTCTTCCCTATGAAGAGACGGTCACGATCATCACACAAGTGCTCGACGCGCTCGCCTACGCGCATGCGCAGAGTTACATTCACCGCGACATAAAGGACCAGAACATCCTGGTCAGTGGATCGTGGCCGAATTGCACTGCTAAGCTGACGGATTTTGGTTTGGCAAAGAGTTTCTCACAGTCGGGCATGAGCGGCATGACGATGGCCGGTGAGATGGCGGGCACCGTAGCCTACATGCCACCCGAGCAGATCAGAAATTTTCGCGACGTCCAACCAACGTCCGACATCTACGCCGTCGGGATGACCGCCTACAGCTTGCTTACTGCCGAAATTGCGCTTGATCTCGGTCCGAAAGCGAGCATCGCGGAAACCATCCGCGCTATCTTTGATCAACCCAACGTTCCCCTGCGTCGCCGCGTGTCCGACGTTCCGGAACAGGTTGCCGAGATCATCGATCGCGCGCTGGCAAAGGACCCGGCCCAGCGCTGGCAATCCGCCGCCGCGATGCGCACCGCGCTGCTGCACGCGCAGTGAAAGCTTTGTTCTAACTCCCAGCCCCGCGGTCAGTTAACTACACGCAGTTAATTTAATTGTTTACTTAAGCGCGAACTGGCCCCATAATACGTGGCCCTGTGGTACGGCTGCGCGGCTTGTTTCTGCGTTGCCACAAGCGCGGGCATTGCCCGGCAAAGATGCGGACAGGATGTCCGCGCTCCCAGGAGAGTTACACATGAGATCGATTTGGAAAGGTCACATCAGGTTTTTGTTGGTTGCCATTCCGGTGCGGGTTTATAACGCCATCGAGGCGTCGGAAAAGATTCAGTTCAATCAGTTGCATCGCGACGATTATGGCCCGATCGGTTACGACAAGCGCTGCAAGAAGTGCGGCCAGATCGTCAGTAACGATCAGATCACCAAAGGTTATCAATACGAGCCCGATCGCTACGCGATTGTCGAGCCGGAAGACATCGCCAAGGTCAAGATCAAGACAACGAAGGCGGTAGACATCCTCGGCTTCGTCGATGCGGAAGAGATTCCGTCCACCTTCTACGACGCGCCGTATTTCGCCGGGCCCGACGGTCCTGTATCGGAAAAGCCTTACGCGCTCTTGCGCGAAGTGATGAAGCAAACCGGAAAGATTGGATTAGGGAAAGTTGTTTTGCGCGATCGCGAAGATCTGGTGGCCGTCTTCCCGCACGAGAACGGTCTGGTACTCCAGAAGCTCCACTATCCACACGAGATCAGAAGTATGAAGGACGTGCCGGACATCGACGGCGCGCAAAAACTCGACAAGAAGGAATTGCAACTGGCCACCACACTCGTTGAACAGATGACGACTTCCATGTCCGAGATAGACATGACCGACCATTATCACGAAGCTTTGAAGAAGCTGATCGAGTCGAAGATCAAAGGCAAGAAGACGGTCGAGTTTGAGGTTGAAGAATTACCAAGACTTGATATCATGAGCGCGCTCAAGAAGAGTTTGCAGGCGTCGTCGCGTAAACCGATGGTCAAGGCCATTACGGCCGCGAAGAAGAAACCGACGATTACCCTGGTGAAATCAAAGGCAGTTAGGAAACGGAAAGCTTCGTAAGTCCAAGCTTACCGATGAACGAGAAAAGCAAGAAGGTTCTCTCCTTTCCCGCGCCTGTCCCCTCAAAGGCAGATTACCAACGTGTCAAATCTACGTACACGATCCGCGAGATCAAGCAACTCTTCGGGCTGAGCGAACGGACCATTCGTCGTTGGACTGAGCAGGGCATCATTCAGCCCTCGTCGTCTCTGGAAAGCAAGGACCTCACCTACGGCTTTCAGGCGCTGACGCAATTTCGGCGCGTGCGGGATCTGCGCTCGCGGGGTCAAACGATCAAGCAGATTGAGGCAGAACTGCAGGGGCAGTTGAGCCTCTTTCGAGTGGAGGAAGGCCGCGTCGCGCGTCTGCTGACGCCGTTTGAGGAAGCGCTGATGCTGCATGAGCAGGGCGACATAAAAGCGGCTGAATACTATCTCGAAGCCATCAATGCAGGTGACAACGTCGCCGAGGCTTATTGCAACCTCGGCATCATCGATCTGGAACAAGGCGACACCGCAAGAGCGCTTGACCATTTCACGTTGTCACTAAAGCACGACCCGCGTCACGTCGAAGCTCATTACAATCTTGGAAATCTCTATTACGATGCCGGTGAGTATCGTCTGGCGCGTCTGCATTATGAAGCCGCGACCCAAATCGAGCCCGGCTTCTCGCTAGTCTATTTTAATGTTGCGCTGGTCTATCACCGCCTCAGCGATCTGCCCGCGGCATCCGCCGCCCTCGAGCGTTACAAGGAACTCGAACCTGAAGACAAAGATATCGAAGCCCTCAGCGAGTTATTGAAAGTGATGGCGGATAGATTCAGGTAGGCCGAGGCGGTGAAATAGACCCGCGTCGGATCGGATGCCAGTTTCTCTACTCCAAAAAAGAAATTGGCGGTGGGCAGGAGGGTCTGCCCACCTGCTCGTATGGGACCGAAAGAAAGGGAACGATCCCCGATACGTAGGTGCTAATGCAAAGCGCGAATGGGGAATGGATTCCAGAATGTACCGTTGGGCATTAGCACTCTAACCGCCGTGATGATGTTCGGTCGATTCCGAACAAGTGAGATTAATCGTCGCGAAAGTGTTGAAGATGCGTCCTTGACAGCTTGATTCACGCACGTATAATTTCATTTCGCGTGGGCCGTTAGCTCAGTTGGTAGAGCAGCTGACTCTTAATCAGCGGGTCGGAGGTTCGAGCCCTCCACGGCTCACCATTATTTTCGTAAAAGAAACTGCGGCAGGTTTCCGATGAATTATCGGGCCTGCCGCTTTTCGTTTGTGACAAACTTCCGGACGTCGCTGCCGTCAATATTCTTACAAGACCGTGATCGCCTCCGCCAGAGAACGACTCTTCCCGTATTGACCTCCGCATCTTTTTAAATGATGTCGCTGCCGATAATTCGCCGCGTCTAACAAAGAAGTCCGTGGGTCACAACCTTGCCCTCGGCCAGCAACTCGCTCGGGTCACGCGTCACGTAAAGGGTCGTGCCTTGACGCCATAAACTTCTGAGTAAAGCCTGCAATAAAACTTGCAATCGACACAAATACGTGCTGAAATCTGCGCACAGTTTTTTCGGAAGATATCGTGAACCAACGAAAGGGAGTGAACCATGGCTGAAGATGTCAAGAAACTTGAACTGCGTATCCGGGAACTCGAGAACCAACTGAAGCAGTACCAGGCCTCAGCTGCTCCTCAGGATCTGACCAAGGAAGAAATTGCGGCGTACCATAAAGTGAGTTCAGCATTATCCGCTTTCGACGACTGGGGTTGCGGCATAAACGAATGCCGGCCAATCGGGATCTGCCGTGTTTGTAGCGTCTGTCGTGTCTGCCGCGTTTGTCGCGTCTGCATCAACGAGTGCGTGTGCGGACCCTGCAATATCTGCACGTCAGGCGGTGGCGGTGGCGGATTCTCAGGTTTCGGCGGCTGACGTGGCCCGGAGTACCATCGAGCAGGCGAATTGAGGCCGTCTCATCTCGCTGTACCAATGCGAAATTTGGTCTATTACCAACTCGCGGCCGGCGTCGACGTCGTGCCGTTGACAGAAGAGTCTGTCCTGTTCCGGTCGAATACTTTGGCGGTAAAGGTAGAAGGCTCGATGGCAGCCTTGCTCAGCCGTAGTGTGCTGCCCTTGCTTAATCGTCCCCGCTCGCTCGACGATCTCGAGTCGCAACTTGGCGACCTTGCCGATGGCAGCTTGAAGCAGAGCCTCGATTCGCTCGTGGAAGCGCGCGTGCTCGAACGCTCGACGGAAGCCACGACCTTGCGGCCGGATCGCCCGTTCGCGGCGTTTATCTCGAATCTCGGCGTCGAACCAGGCGAAGCCGCCGACCGCTTACGAGCCTTGCGAGTGGGAATCTTCGGCTTGGAGGCGCACGGCGCTCATCTGGCCCTCGAGCTGGCCCGGCTAGGCGTTGGCGCCTGCATTCTCGCCGATCCCTTTATTACGGAAGAAAGCGATGCACTGCTCATGCCTGCGGGCACATTTCGGCCCGGGTTCACCCGCCAGGAATCCGTGGCGGAAGCGATCGGTTCCCTGGCGCCGTCGATGAGTGTGACTTTGGGAGCCGAACTATCGCGAGACTCCGTGCTCGGGATCGCGGAGAACTCCAATCTGCTGGTCGGCTGTTTCGACCGCGGTTACGAAACCGCGCATCACTGGATCAACCGGGCCGCGGTCGCCACCGGTACGCCGGCAATGTTTGCCGAAATCAGCACCCACGTCGCCACCATAGGGCCGTGTGTGCTCCCCGGGCAAGCAGCTTGCTACATGTGCTACCGGATGCGGCGCATGGCTTGCGAGCAAAACTACGACGAGGCAATGGCCTACGAACGCTTCCTCAACCAGCGCAACCAACCTTCCCTCTCATCGCGCGCCACTGCTCCTTTCTTGTCGGCCCATGTCGCGAGCCTACTTGTCGGCGAGATCGTCAAGCTGGTTGCACTCCTGCTACCAGCCAGCCTGGCAGGCAGGATCATGGAGTTTGATGCCCTCACGCTGGAGAGCCGCTTTCACGCAGTCTTACGTCAACCGGATTGCCCGGTCTGCGGGGCGGAAAAAAAAAAGGACCGCAATAACGCGACCCTGACCGAACTGTTGGCGGCCGAGCAGAGTGATCCATCAGGAGACCTGCGCGTACTCTCGGAACGTCTGGTGAGCCCGCGCACGGGCGTCGTGCGTCGCTTCGAGCCCTTCGTAAAGGACCCGGTCGAGCCGGCCGCCCCGTACATCGTTCGCGCCGACATCGCCAACCATAGCTTCGTCAGCAAGCGTGACGATGATGGCGATATCTGCTCCGGCAAAGGCCTGACGCTGTCGGACGCGCGCGTCAGCGCCCTGGGAGAGGCAGTGGAGCGCTATTCAGGCGCCGTTCATTCAAGCGAAGAGGTACGGTACGCTCGTCGATCCGAGTTGGATATCGCCTCGCTCGATCCCCGCGAACTCGTCCTCTATCACTCGTCGCAATATTCTGAACTCCCGTACGCTCCCTACAACGATAACCGTCTGGGTTGGATCCCGGCGCGCTCGCTGGTGAGCGGCGACGAAGTGCTGGTGCCCGCGCTGGCTGTTTTCATGAATTACAGGGCCCATGCGGACGGCGAATTCATTTTCCCCATCACCTCGAATGGACTAGCGACAGGATGCACGCTTCTCGAAGCGGTGTGGAATGCGGCCGGCGAAGTGCTCGAGCGCGACGCGTTCATGATTGCCTGGCTCAATCACTTGCCTGCACAGCGACTCTCTGCGCGCGTGCATCCCGACTCTCAGATCGTTGAACTCGCCGAATCCTACCTTCGCCGCCAGGTCGAGATCCGGCTCTATCGCTTGCCGACTGATCATGATTGCGCGGTGTTCGCGGGCATCGCCCTGGAGGCGCCAGGCAGGGGCGGTCCGGCTGCGGTTATCGGGCTGGGCGCGGATCCTGATCCGGTGTTGGCATCGCGCAAGGCGGTATTGGAAGTCTGCCAGGTGCGGCCTGCGCTCAGGCGGCGATTGCGCAACCCCGAAGCCCAGACTCGCCTGCGTGAACTTCTAGACGATCCGCGCCTCGTGGCTACGATCGATGACCATGATCTGCTTTATGCGAGCCAGCAAGCGCTGCCCCGACTCGGTTTCTGGCTGGACGTAAACGAAGAACCTTTCGCCTGGACTTGTCGAGCAACAGTCCCCTCAGCCCAGAACCTTGCAAACCTGGTCGCCTGGCTCGGCACTAACGGCCACGACCTGCTCTACGTCAACCTCACTCCACCGGACATGGCGGAACTCGGCCTCTATACTGCGCGGGCCATCTTGCCCGGCTTCCAGCCAATCGACTTTGGCTGGAAGGAACGTCGCCTCGGCGGGACCCGTATTTACAGTCAGCCTTTCGCACTCGGATTGCGCCAACAGCCCTCCAACTGGGAAAACCTTAACCATGATCCACACCCGTTGGCTTAACTGTGAAGACGGATGAAGTTGTTCCCTGAGCGCTGCCTGACTTCGTGATACACTACGACGCGCAACGACCTAATACACGCACACTACTACTCAGCTCTCGTGATGTATCGGTGAACGATGAACGACGTATACTCCAAATCTTCCGGGTAAGTCTTATGTTCCGTGATCAGTATCCTGCCGCCTGGTTTTTCCACCACAATACGATCCGCTGGCCCTTCAACACGCTTGAGCCCGAAGAAGAGGCCTGGGCCGGGCCTCCATTCAAAGAGTATCCGGGCCATCCAGTCATCGCATTGCCTGAGCCACCGGATGTGAACCTGCCACTGGGCGAGGCAATTAGGCGGCGCCTCTCCTGCCGCAGCTTCAGCTCGTCACCGCTGACGCTGGATGAGCTGAGTACGATCTTATCCGTCGGAAACGGCGTCGAAGGCGTAGTGCATCTTGGTGCAAAGGAGCATCTGGAACGGCCAATGCCGTCAGGCGGCGGACTGTATCCGCTGGAGTTTTACCTGATCGTTCGCCAAGTGGAGGGTCTCGTTCCTGGCCTTTACCACTACGCCCCGCTTATGCACGAACTCGAACAACTGAAGCTGATGGAGTTCTCCAACTCCTTCATCTCCCAGCTCTTCATGAATCAGCCGTACGTGGCTGGCGCCGGCGCGATCCTGCTTATCACCGCCGTGGTAGAAAGATTGATGCACAAGTATGGCGACCGGGGCTATCGATACATCCTGTTGGAAGCCGGCCACGCGGCGCAGAATATGTGTCTGGCCGCAGCGAGCCTGGATCTTGGCGCCCTGCCTGTGGGCGGTTTCTTCGACAGCTACGTAGCCGAGCTGTTGGAGCTCAACCAGGAGCAAGAAGCCCTTCTCTACGCTCTCGGCTTCGGACGGCCTGCCACGGTTGACCGCGTTGGCCTTCGCAACCTCGCCGCCTTACTCGACGGCTGATCATCAACGGGATAGGAGATTCGAGCCATTACCAGCAAGAAAGATGAGAGAGAGTCAAAACAAACGTACACTCAGCATCGTCGAGTTAGACATCTACGAATTAGTAAGAAATGGTGGGAGCCACTGATGAGGCGTTTGCTAATTCCATTTTGGACTTTGTGTCTGGTCGTTACGGTCAATCACTCGGCACTCGCGCAGGCAAAATCGCCGGCGGGCTTGCCGGCGTGGGTAAAAGACGTTGGCGCCCGGCGCGAGCCGACGGGCACCCTGATCTTTTCCGCGAATTCATACGGCGCGGCGGGTGACGGCGCTAAGAACTCGACCAAAGCGGTCCAGCAGGCGATTGACGCCTGCTCAAAAGCTGGTGGTGGCATCGTAACGTTCAGGCCAGGTCATTATGTCACCGGTGCGCTCTTTCTTAAGAGCGATGTGCATCTGAGCATTGGTATCGGTGTGACGCTGCTCGCGAGCCAGAATGACGACGATTACCCTTCCCTCTCGACGCGCGTCGCCGGCATTGAAATGAAATGGCCCGCGGCCTTGATCAATGTCAACGATCAGAAGAAGGTGAAGATATCGGGTGGCGGTGTGATTGATGGCCGCGGCGAGAAATGGTGGGACAGATATTGGAGCTTGCGAGGCGATTACGAACCACGCGGTCTGCGTTGGGCCTCGGACTACGACGCCCAGCGTGTACGCCTGATGGTGATCTGGAAGTCGACGGACGTCAGCATTGAGAATCTCAGTTTGAAGCGCTCCGGCTTCTGGACTGTGCAGGTGGTCTACTCGGATCATGTGACGGTGAGCGGCATCAAGATTAGCGACAATCGCGGCCCCAGCACCGACGGAGTTGACATCGACTCGTCCAGCTACGTGCTGGTCCAGAACTGCGATATCGATAACAACGACGATTGTATTTGCCTGAAAGCAGGGCGCGATTCCGATGGGCTGCGTGTTAATCGACCGACTGAATACGTCGTAATCCGGAACAACATCACGCGCGGCGGTGGCGGCGTGATTTCGTTTGGCAGCGAGACTTCGGGCGGTATTCGCAAGATCGTCGCCTATCACAACCACGGCATTCGAACCAGTGAGGGCCTTCGCTTCAAGTCCGCCAGGACGCGCGGCGGCTATGTTGAAGATGTCTTGATTCGCGATCTAAGGTTGGAAAATGTGCCGGCGCCATTCACGTTCACTCTCAACTGGAACCCGAGCTACAGCTACGCCAAGATTCCGCTTGATGCAAAGGACATCCCGCCGTACTGGCGCGTGTTGAGCACGCCCGTCGCGCCGCCCGAACGCGGCCTTTGCGAATTCCGCAACATCACGATTGAAGATGTCACAGTGGTCGGTGCGTATCGTGTCTTCTCTGCGGTGGGCCTGCCAGAGAAACCGATCGCGAATGTGAATTGGATAAATGTGACTGCCCAGGCAAACGAGGCGGGCACTATCGAAAGCGCGCGCGACTGGACCATGAAAAATGTCGAGCTTCGCACCAATGACGGAAAGCCCGTGAAGCTGACCGATTGTAAGAACGTTCAGACACCGAAAGTGATCGGGAACAAAGCAGTGGGCTCGACCAAATGAAGAGGCGATTCCTAATAGCTATCGTTCTCTTGCGCTTTGACGTGAAAAGAAATGCTTTGGCTCCCAGGTTGCTTGTCGAAGGAATTCAGCGCACCCCAGCCCGCTAAGCAGGGCAATCAGTACGCGGCTTTTTCTTGCCTTGCCCGATGGCGATGGAGATAATCCCGAATGGCAATTCTGACGTTATCAAGTCAATTAGTTCCGCGAGGAAATGCGATTGAGTACGCCTGCTCCAGTTAGTCTGATACCTCGCGCGGTCGGAGAAAACCTTTGGCTGGCACGCGCCGGCGCTGATGCGCGTGAGGAGCTTGCACGCACGAAAGCCCGTGAGATCCGACCCGAGATTATCGAGACGGAAGAACTGGTCGGACACGCAATGCTCGAAGAGCTTGAGGCGCTGGCGCAGGCCAAGCAGGGCGATCTAACAATCGCGCTGCTGGGCGGGCGCGGCGCTCAAGCCATGCACCGGTTGCTCGGCGAGCGCGCGCGCGCCGGCGATCCAGATGGTCTCATTAGTCGTCTTCACCTGTTCACGCAGGACGCGCTCGCGCCGATGCGCGTTGAGAACGGTTTCAGTTTTGTGCGCGACTTCGAACGTTTGCTCGGGGTGGAATTCTTTCAGCGGGTCAAGAGCTTTACTCAGATGCGAACCGACGCCGGCGATCTGCAAAGTGAAGTCACCCGGTATGTGCAGAAACTGGAGGCGATGGGCGGACTCGACATATTCTTTCTCGGCCTTGGTCCGGAAAGTCACGGCGCTTCGCATCTCGCTTACATCAAACCAAATTCAGGCGCGACCGCCGTCGATGTAGCGGGAATCATCCCCATCTCTTCGACCATCCTCGAACACCACATCACAAAATTTAAGGCGGGCGGCAGTTCCTTCAACAGCGAAGATGAGACCCAGTGCCGTCGCGCCACGCACATTCTCACGCTCGGCCCGGCCGCTATTCTCAGCGCTAAGCGAATTGTGCAATCAATAGTCGATGCCGACACGGCGCCCGCGAAGCGCGTGAGCTATCGGCGCGTATTGGAAACGGAAATCTCAGATGACGTTGAGACGCGCGCGCGGCAGCTTGATGAGAATCCGGGTCTGTGGGCTCGCCTGCATGCGAACGTCCGATCGTTGATTCTGCCAAACGTGCTTTCGTTGACTCACTCTTAATCAGCGGGTCGGAGGTTCGAGCCGTCCGCGGCTCGCTAGTACGTCCAATTCCGTTGGGTGCCAGTCGCTCATCACGACCGGACGCAGGCAAGGACCATCTCTGCTTCGAGAACGACAGCGCCATGAACACGGGACGGATCGGTCAGGCACTTGGGGAAATAAAGAGCAAACTGCGCATCAAATAGTCCCGGCGCTTGCCCGGCGGCATCGGCCATTCAACTGGCCTGGAGGACTGGCGCGACATCATCCACGACTTGCAAACCGCACTTGAGAAGATTTGATTGCAGCAGGCTGTTTGAAAAACTACTTGAGAGTCCGCGGAGCGCGAGCTGTGGAGACAAGCATGCTGGATATTTTGTCGGTTGAGTTGAATAAGATAAAGCAGAGGGCAGCCTATGTCTCGCTCAGGTGAGAGAGGAAGGCTGTCATATAGAACAAGAAGGAAAAAACCGATCTCAAATCAAACCGAGGACGAATGGAGCTCACCTTGAAACGCAGGCATTTTCTCCAACTGAGTGCGGGATGGGCTCTGGGCGCGATGGCCAGCTTTCGCACGTGGGCCCGCTCGAGGGACCGCGTCATCATTGTGGGCGGCGGAATCGTAGGCGCCTCAGTCTGTTACCGGTTGTCTCAACGCGGCGCGCAGGTGACACTGCTTGAAAAATCGCAGCCGGCTGCCGGAGCCACGGGCAAGTCGTTTGCCTGGATTAACGCAAACTTTTCCAAGCAGCCTCGTCACTACCACGCGCTCAGCCGGCTCGGTGTCCACGCGTTCCGGAATCTCCAGCAGGAACTCGGCGCGGAGCTTCCCGTCCAGTGGGGTGGCACCGTCGAGTGGTATGCGAATCCGGAGCGTGCCGAAGAACTGCGCCGCATGGCCCGACAGCAGCAGGAGTGGGGCTACCCGATTCGGTTCATCGATGACCAAGAATTAGCGCACCTCGAGCCGCGCGTGTCGCCCGGGAAAACCGTCACCACTGCATTTTCGGAGATTGAAGGCAGCGTTGATTCAGCAGCAGCCACACGCCTGCTCCTCGGTCGCGCGCAGGCCGCGGGCGCCAAAATTCTTTATCCCTGTGGAGTCGAAGGAATCACATTGAACGCAGAGCATGGCGTGGCGCTCAAGACCACCCAAGGAGATTTTCACTGCGACGTTGTAGTGCTTGCCTGCGGGGTCAACACGCCAAAACTAGCTGCGCTGGCGGGCGTGCACGCGCCGCTCGTCCCCTCGCCGGGCATCGTCGTGCGCACCGCGCCGCAGCCGAAATGGATCCAGCGCGTGCTCGTCACGGAGGATTCGCATTTTCGCCAGCAGGCGGATGGACGCCTCGTCCTCGGCGATGATTACGGCCCACCGGCAACGGACGTTCATAAGCAACTTGCGTTGGAGCTACAGGATTTTCCCGATTCCTCTCTTGCAGAATTGCATGGCGAGCGAATCCGCGCGCAGGCAGCGCGCTATCTCGCGCCGCTGGCCAGGGCTCATATTGATAAGGTCTCTCTCTGCTGGCGGCCGCTTCCTAAGGACGGGTTTCCAATTGTCGGTTTCGCCCCGCGCACTCCACAGCTGTATCTCGCTGTGACTCATAGCGGTGTGACGCTCGGGCCGCTACTCGGCGAACTCGCGGCGCTGGAACTTTTGGATGGCGTGCAAGTCGACCTCCTCGAACCATATCGCCCAGCACGCTTCGTCGGCTAAAATGGAATGACCAAGAAGGGTGGCCACGCAGCGACGTATTTATGGATCAAGTAGGTCCCAACACGGATTCAGGCAATACAGCCCAAGGCAGGACTGCGGTGGTAGTCACTGCGCCGGGTTGTCGCCCTTTGCTCTACGCTCTGACCTCTGACCTCTGACCTCTTCGCCCTTCCCCCTTCTCCCTTCGGTCTATGCTCTTGTGAAATCCGCAATCCGAAATTCGCAATCCGGAATCGATCGCTCTTCGCCCTTCGCTCTTAGCTCTTTCAATTCGCAATCCGCAATCGATCTGCCTCCGACCTCTGACCTCTGATCTCCGACCTCTGATCTCCGACCTGGAGGTTTACACACGCGCGTGATTCTGCGATAAATGAGGTGATATGAGCACGCAAACCGAAAGCATTGAGATCGCTGGTCTACCGCCGGGGACGAAAAAGGCCATCGAACAACTGAGCCGAAGCAAAGGCAAGAGCGCCGAAGAGTATCTCCGGATGTTGATTGAAGCCGAGGTTCTTTCTGAGCAGACCTTTAGCGAGATTCTTGCGCCTATCCGCCAGAGCTTTCGCGAAAGCGGAATGAGTGAGCAGCAACTGGATGCGCTCTTTGAGGACGCTCTTGACAAAGTCCACCGAGAAAAGCCTGCGACCGAATAATGAGTCGTCCTCTCAATCCTCCGGCAGTCGTCTTCGACTGCATGATCTTCCTGCCCTTCGCTTTTTGCTCTTGTGAAATCCGCAATCCGAAATTCGCAATCCGAAATCGACTTGCCCCTGACCTCCGACCTCTGACCTCTGACCTCTGATCTCTGCTTCAACCGCGCGCTCCGGCTTCTTGCCGATACCGCAGAGTCAGCTACAGCAAAGAAAGGGCTTCGAAGGAAGGCTCCAAACGGCCGGCTGAAGCGTAGTGCTTGAGAGTCCTCCGATCTCTGACCTCTGACGTCTGATCTCTGACTTCTGATATCTGACCTCTGATCTCCGACCTCCGACCTCTGACCTCTTCGCCCTCTGCCCTTGCCCCTGCCCCCAACCCCCAACCCCCGTTGCCGGGGCGCGTGGGCCCGAGCCCGGCGCGGGGTTGTAAAAACCCAAACCCAAAAAACGGGGGACAGAACA
>JBGQJU010000058.1:0-36746 GCA_041499185.1 Pyrinomonadaceae bacterium
ACCCGTTGCTCATTACAGAACCGCGAGCGGTTGCGACCGGCTACAAGCGCTCAACTGCGTCGTACAGGCCCGTCCGCCCACGCGCTTGTAGGTGGGTGGGTGGCGGTAGGATCCGGGCGCTAACGCTCGCGGGTATGGAACGACTCGCGTTGCTCAGCCCGTCTGCGCCTTGGCCAGTTCGTAGTTGCCATCCCAGGTGGCCTCAAGCTCGGTCTCCGATTTCGCCACGGTCTTAAACGTGCCGCCTCCGGTGATGCCGCGGAACTCGCCATCGCCGCCGGCGAATTTCCAGGTACCCTCAACGGTCATCCCACCGCCGGCCGTGGTGACCTTGCCCTCGAACGTTCCCCAGTCGCGTCCCTTATCACCGTGGACATTGTTGTAGTAGCCGCGCTGCGAGCCCTCGCCATCGAGCAACTCGGTAACGCCCCAGTAGGTAATACTCGCGTTGTTCCAAAGCGGATCGGCTGATTTCTGCGTGCCGCTAACCTCGCCGATGCTCAACTCATGATTGGGTTGGTCGCTAAGTGGCAATCCGGAATTCTTAGTGATTTCTCCGGAAAAAGATCCTGTTATGAAAGACATGCCGTCTCATTTCCTTTCTTTCGTTGGTTGTCTCGTGAATCGTGCGCATTGTGACTTCTTCCTCCGCCTCTGTCAATCCAATCACACTACCCACTACAAACTTCCTCGCCGCCGTCCACCACCGTAGGGGAAGCGTGAACTCTCTTGGCACGAAGCCACCCGACTTCAGTCCCAAACACAACGCTCCTGCTACAAAACTCCTTCATACCTCCAGCTATGCGGTGCGTCTGATAATACATATTATATTAACGCCGGCTTTGCCTGAATAGTCGCTCCCGTACGAAAAGTTAAGCGGCTGTACAGAAAGTCGGCTCAACTCCCAACTCGTACATCGACTGAATAACAACGCACAGATTGTGACAAAGCACCTTGCAAAGGGCTTCGTTGATCTGTGCGGTTAGACTCTTACTCCGCAACCTCTGCCCAAACTTCGCCTTGATCATGTGAAAGGTTGTTTCGACGTTTGATCGCTTGTGATAGTGCGTCAAAAACTCTTCGCGATGAAAGTTATAAAAATGGATCATACGATCCCAGACGGTTGACTTTGCTCCATACGTTGACTCTCCGGCCTTGGAGTTCGACTTGAACGGAATGTAAGGGATCGCGCCGTGACGCAGCGTGGTCAAAAGATTCGGCGAACCTAAGTACGCTTTGTCCGCCGATACCTCTTTCATCTTGAAACCGTTTCCGGCGGTCGTTTCCAGCAAAGGCTTGTAATAATTGTAGTCGTTCGCGTAGCCGTCGCTTATCTCGACTGAGGTTACAATTGCCGGTTTAGAGATACAACCCGGATCTGGCATACCGAATCCAATTCACTCACACAGGTCAAGCCAATTACCATCGACACTAGAGATCGAGAAGCATACATTGGGAGTATCCGGAACTCCGATCTTGGTCTCTTGCAGCGCTCTCTAGGACTGAAACTTTGAACTAAGTACAGTCTAATACTAGTCGTTGATAGAAAGATCTTTAGGCGAGGGAGGAAATGCCAAAGGTCATCCTGGTTAATCCGTCACTGTCAACAGTGGGCTACAGCTTTATCACGCCGCGGTGGCTCTACGTGCTGGCTCAAGCAACTCCGGTCGAGTTGGTTGGTGACCCGATACTAGTCGACGAATCCATTGAAAGGTTCGATCCCGACATTCTCAATCCGGGAGACATTGTTGGCATCGGTATCAGCAGCGGCAATTGCATTCCCGGTTACCGCGTCTTGAGAGAGGCCAAGCTCAAGGGCGCAACGGTGATTATGGGAGGCATTCACGCCACGATTTTCCCCGATGAGCCTCTGCGCATGGGAGCGGATGCCGTGGTCACCGGCGGCGGAGACGTGATCTGGAGCACCGTGATAAAGGACGCGCTTGAAAATCGCCTGCAGCGGCAATACGCCGGCGGACGAGTACCGGGCGAAGCCATGGTCAAGGCGCGATGGGATCTCCTGGACCCGACCAGATACCTTTTCCCTTCCGTGCAAACCGTCGCGGGCTGCCCGGAGAATTGCAGCTTCTGTTCCGTTTGGGTGACTGAGGGGCGCCAACCGCGCCTGCGCCTTGACGACAAAGTCATTGAGGAAGTCAACGAGCTTCATGCTCTGGGGTTTCGCCACATTGTCTTTGCCGATGATAATTTCAATCCGTCAACTCTGGGCCGCATAGCGCGCGAACCGAACCCACAAAAGAGACGCGAGTTTGAGAAACTGCGCGAAGACCGCTTGAGGTTCTTTGAGGAATACGACCGGTCGGTCCCCAAAGACATGTACGGTTTTGCTCAGATGACCACCGAGGCTACCAGCGATGAAGAGTACTTGCGCGCCCTGTACCGGAAAATGAGAGTCAGGACTGCGCTCATCGGAGTCGAGTCGTTTTCCGCAGAAGGGTTGAAGAGTGCCGGCAAAGAGTGGAATCCGGTGGGCCAGAAGATGGTGGACGCTATCCAAAAAATCCAGGACAGCGGGATTCTTGTATTGAGTTCGATCATTTGCGGTCTGGAATCCGACACGGTCCGCTCGATCCAGGACATGAAGCAGTTTGCGACGGAGTCAGGCACCCTGTTTGCGCAATTTACCGTGTACAACCCCTATCCCGGCACGAAAGACTTTTATGAAATGATGAGCGATAAGAAGAACCTTGGGAAACCGGGGTTCCTTCCCAAACACAAAACGCAAATCTTATCCGAAGAATACTGGCTGACTCCCCTCAGACCGGTTGACATTATCAAGCACCCCAATATCAGCGCTGTTGAGTTGCACACGGAAAACAAGAAGTGCTGGGACAGCTTTTACTCGCTTAGCGAAAGCCTCAAGCGGACCAGACGTGGGCGCGCGAAGTCATGGCCGCTGCGCGGAAAGATTGGGTATCTGGTGGCGTGCCTGGTGTTCAGACAAGCATACGCTGGATATGGTATGGCAGCGGACAGCGTTCGCAGGACGCAAATGAGAATTGGTACCAGGATGCTCATCAAGTCGGGCGTGAGTCTTCATAATTATTTCTTTCGCCGGACGAGTCTGCGAAAGACACCGCTGGTGCTCACATCGCAGAAGAACTCTTAGGTTAAAGCAAAGAATCTCGTCCGGCGGAATTGGTAGTACGTACTGCACGGTCGGCGTTATGAGCGCACTCGCGGCTGGTTGTTCTTTAACCGCCTGAGGGTAATCTTGAGAAGGCAGTGCGCTTTTGGTTCGCAAACTTCGCAAATTCGTAGCGCGCTTTGATAGTCCAACCTAACTCGCCTTGACAGTGCTAAATACTGACTGCTACATTACGCGGTCTTTTCACTGAAGAAATTTGCGACCAAGAGTAGTCGTAAGGAGTTTGCTTGAGTACTGAATCCAGCTATCTATTCACTTCCGAGTCCGTCACCGAAGGCCACCCAGACAAGATTGCAGACCAAATCTCCGATGCCGTTCTTGATGCCGCGCTATCAGAAGACGCAAACGCTCGTGTTGCTTGTGAGACTCTGGTGACCACCGGCCTGGTGGTTGTAGCCGGCGAGATCACGACCAGTGCGCGTATAGATTTCAGTCGAGTCGCGCGCGATACGATCCGAGACATCGGCTACACGCGCGCGAAGTTTGGTTTCGATTCCGAAACCTGCAGTGTGCTCTCGGCCCTTGACCGCCAATCTCCGGACATCGCCATGGGAGTGGACACCGGAGGCGCCGGCGACCAGGGTCTGATGTTCGGCTTCGCCTGCAACGAGACGCCGGAGTTGATGCCGCTGCCGATTCAACTTGCGCACATGCTGGCGCGGCGACTCTCAGAAGTGCGGAAGTCGGGTGAGCTGCCCTATCTTCGCCCGGACGGCAAGTCACAGGTCACAGTCGAGTACCGCGATGGCCGGCCTTTCCGGGTCGACGCAGTTGTGATCTCTTCTCAGCACGACCCTAGTGTGACGAATGAACAACTGCGGGCGGACATCGAAGAAAAAGTCATCCGTCACACCGTGCCCGCGGATCTTCTCGACGAGAACACCACGTTTCACATCAACCCAACCGGGCGATTTGTAACAGGCGGGCCCCAGGGTGATGCGGGACTCACCGGGCGCAAGATCATCGTCGATACTTACGGAGGCTATGCGCCGCACGGCGGTGGCGCTTTCTCGGGTAAGGACCCAACCAAAGTTGATCGCTCGGCTGCATACATGGCGCGCTACGTTGCCAAGAATATCGTCGCAGCGGGACTCGCAGATCGCTGTCTCGTTCAACTGGCCTACGCGATCGGTGTTGCTGAGCCGGTCTCGGTGCTGGTGGACACAGCAGGCACCGGCCGCGTCAGCGAAGGCGCGCTGGCAAAGCTCGTGCGCGAGCATTTTGCGTTGACGCCCCTGGGGATAATTGAAGAACTGAAATTGCGTCGGCCGATCTATCGAGCGACGGCAGCTTACGGTCATTTCGGACGCGTCGAAAATGGCTTCGCCTGGGAAAAAACTGACAAAGCTGAATTGCTGCGCGAGGCAGCAGGCGTCTGAGGCCAATCTGCCTGATCCAAATAAGGGCGGACACGCAGGTCCGCCGCTACAGATCTTAATCATCAAGACAATGGAAAAAGGATACCGATTATGAGTGCAATACGTTCGCTTGAATTCGACGTCAAAGACATTAACCTGGCCAGCCAGGGGAAGCAGCGAATCGAATGGTCCGAGCGTGATATGCCGGTGCTGCGGTTAATTAGAGAGCGATTCGCCGCCGATCAGCCTTTGAAGGGCATCAAGCTTGTCGCCTGCGCCCACATAACCACTGAGACAGCAAACCTCGCGCGCGCGCTGCAGGCCGGCGGCGCCGAAGCTATTTTGATCGCCTCTAATCCCCTTTCCACGCAGGATGACGTGGCTGCTTCTCTTGTTGCCGATTGGGGTATTCCGGTTTTCGCAATCAAGGGCGAGACAACTGACACGTACAATCGGCACGTACGCACGGCGCTGGACTTCCATCCCCAGATCATCATCGACGACGGGTCGGACGTCGTGGCGACGCTAATCAAGGAGAGACGCGAACAGGTAAAAGAGCTTGTTGGTTCCACTGAGGAAACCACCACCGGAATTCAGCGCCTCGACGCCATTCATAAAGCAGGCTTGCTTAGCTTCCCGGCGATCGCCGTGAACAATGCGCAGACCAAACACTTCTTTGATAATCGCTACGGAACCGGCCAGTCAACTCTGGATGGAATAATCCGCGCCACAAACATTCTGCTCGCGGGTCGGAACCTCGTGGTCGTGGGCTATGGTTGGTGCGGCAAAGGCGTCGCCCTCAGGGCGCGCGGCATGGGTGCGAATGTGATCGTTACCGAGGTCGACGCAATCAAAGCGGTCGAGGCCGTGATGGACGGTTTCCGCGTCATGCCCATTGCCGAGGCCGCGCCCCTGGGAGACATTTTTGTGACCGTCACGGGAAACCGTCACGTCATCGACGGCCAGCACTTTTTGACGATGAAAGATGGTGCGATTGTTTGCAACAGTGGCCATTTCGATCTGGAGCTGAACCTCGTTGCCTTGCGCGAGATGTCAGAGGCTTCTGTCAAAGTCAGACCCTTCGTCGAAGAATACAGGCTCAAGACTTCGGGAAACAGAGTTATGGTTCTAGGGGAAGGCCGCTTGATTAACCTTGCCGCGGCCGAAGGTCATCCGGCAAGCGTGATGGACATGAGTTTCGCTAATCAAGCTTTATCCGTCGAGTATCTGGTTAAGAATCAGGGCAAGCTTGAACCGGGTGTCCATCTGTTACCTCCGGAAGTTGACACGGAAATAGCAGGTTTGAAACTGCGCGCGCTGGGATTGTCGATTGATACTCTGACGGCCGAGCAGCTTGAATATATCTCGAGCTGGGAAACCGGAACTTAGTGTGGTGTCTCAGAAATTCGCTTAATTGATCCATCACCGGGGGACTAGCCCGACCGTAAGGGAGGGCTCAGTCTTTACACGTCGCTAACACATGAGCCCTCCCTTACGGTCGGGCTAGCGCCCCGTTGGCATGCGCCGATCTTGTTAGCGAACTTCAGAGACTGGAACCTAGCAGAGTCCGTATCAGGTGCGGATCCGCGAAAGAAAGTAGGTTCCCACTGCGGCAAATATGATTGGCGGCGCCCACCCTGCGACCGGGGCGGGAAGCAAACCGTGAATGCCGAGCTGCTGAAATCCGCCGGCGAATCCCCAGTAAGCGAGGCTCACTGCAACCGCCGAGCACAACGCTACAATCGTTCCGCGCCGGCCGAACGAAAGCGCGAGCGGGATTCCCAGGAAGGCCATCACCAGAACGCTAAACGGCTCGGCGTATTTCCGCTGCAGCGCGACCGCCAGCGAAGAGACATCCATTCCTCGCCGCTTAGACGCTTTTAAGTAGGCGCTTAATCCCCTGCTGCTTAGCTGAGACGGTTTGTCCACGGTTGGCCTAAACACCTGAGAAGCATCTATTCCGATTAGGTCTGTCTGCTCCTTCGCTTCTCGCTCAATCTCCATTCCGCGAATACCTATCATCTCAGCATTCCTTATTGTCATTGTGCGGCTGGCAGTCCATACGCCTTGATCGCCTCTCGTTACGCGTTCCAGGTGGATACCCTGGGGATCGAAGTCGTAAACTGTCAGGTCACGAAGGGCCTGGTGCTGCTCGTCGTAATCGTAGGAATAGAGTCGACTACTCTCGGCGGAGGCCAGCCATTGATGACCTGTGCCGCTCATGGCTTGTGCAGCACCACCTCTAATCTGGCGCCGCAGCGAGTCTTGCCGAACATTCGCGGAGGGCATCAACTGTTCTTGCACCAACCATGTTCCCGCGCCCGCGGCCATTGCAAACAGCAAACCGGGGAACATGAGACGGTAAACACTTTGCCCACTGGCCCACCAGGCAATTGCCTCGCTACGCTTTGCAAGTAGAGCGTAAGTAATTAGCGCCGCTATTAACATGGTGGGAGGAAACACTTCAACCGTCACCAGAGGGAGCAGAAAGACAAGATACTTCGCGACCAGCCCGGCGCCGACTTTATTCATCGCAATAAAGCGCCACAACTCGAAGAGCGTAAAGATGATGAAGATCGAAACCAGCGAAACGAAAGCGACAACAAAACTGAGCAACAGCGTTCGAAGCAGATTCGCATCCAGGAGACTGGGAAAGGGCCAGCGACCTAACCGGGGGGTGAACCCCGTTGTGTCACCTCGAACGACATCTCTCCGCCCCGGCAGTTTCGGTACTTTGATTCGTCGACCGACTAACGCTGAAAAGCGAGTTCTATTCACAGTCAAGAATCCTAAACTAAACACCAACATCAGCGCCGTTGCCATCCAGGTCCCCACAAGAGGCGTAATCGTTCCTGCTCTGGTAAGTGATTCGCCGAAGAGAAAAACCAGGTAGTAGATGATCATTATGACCAGGGAGAGGAGCACGCCGATTCCACGACCGCCCCTTCTTACTCGCAATCCGAGCGCACCCCCCAGGAAAGCAAACACCAAAGGCGACACGGAGAATGCCAGCCTCTTATGAAGCATCCTCTCCGCTTCCCTTCTCTCTGCCACGGAGCCGGATGAGACCAGCCGGCGAAGATCGCTCCATTCCATTTCATCGGGTTCGCCCTTTGCTTGTTGAATGCTGGCCAGGATGGCTGCACGGCCCGTATCGATTGCGAGTCTTAGCTGGTCCAAATGCTCAACGACGTACTGCGCTCGCGCTCCGGCCCGTGACGCCGGTGTGTCTATCCCCACTGCGTCGCTTAGCACTAATTCGGATCTATCACCAGACGAATCTATTCTTCCGGACCGGGCGGTAACTATGCGTGTCGAGCCGTCTTGCTGCTGCGCGTAGATGAAAACCCTGCCCCAAATGCCTTTTGCTTTGTCGCCGTCCCTTACGTAGATGACGTAGCCCGGGATCTCGGTCGTGAACGTACGCGGCGCGACCGGAGAGTCTAGCTTACGAAGCGCGCCCTGTAATGCTGCCTTTCGGAGCCCTCTTGCGGCCTGCGGCGCTTCTTTCATGTTTATGTAGGTAGTTGCGGCGGTGAAGATAACCCCCATAAGGAGAATGGGCCAGAGCATGCTCCAGGTCCCGATCCCGGCGGCCCTCATCGCGACGATTTCGCTGTCGCTGCCCATGCGCGCAAAGCCGATAATGGTTCCAGCAAGAACGGCCATTGGTAGAGTGAAAACGAGCACGTTCGGAATCAGCGCGATTTCGATCTGACCGAACAAGGAGACCGGAATCTGCGTGTACAAAGCGAGTTCGGCAAACCGTTCGGACTGTTGAGCGAAAAGAATGGCTGTAAGAAGGGTCGCGGAAAGTATCACGTAGGGCACGGCAGCCCCCATTACGTATTCCGCCACTAGTTTCCTTGCGAAAATCATCAAGATGTTTTGCAGGTAAGTCGTAGTGTTACCGCTAAAACTGCAACGACTGAAATGTAGGTTGAACTCTCGGCTGCCTTTCAAGCGCGCGCCCAATCAGTCGATGGGTCAACTCAGCAATCTCACGCTGCGTCTCACCGGTTACACGTCGTGATTCCAGCGCGAAAGCCTCAGGACCCAGTTTCTGTGCGGCACAAAGCTCCAAATAGGCCTCTCTTGATAGAACCTCACATCGTCCCGCAGCACATCTGCGGCAACGAAATCCATGTTCCGCGCCAATGAACACCGCATCCCCTTCCGCGAACAACCCGTGACATTGGGCGCACCTGTGAAGATCAGGCAAGAAACCTTCCAGCTTCAGAATCCATATCTCGAAATACCTGAGAATCGATGGCAGCCCCTCGGGCCCGTGTGTGACCGCCTCCAGACACGCCTTAAGCATTCTGAACAGCTTGTCGTTGGTTTGATGAGGCGGAGAAAACTCGACTACAAGGTCTCCCATGTAAGCGAGTCCGGCAAACGTTTCCGGATTTCGCGAAAGATCAAAGTGCGACCGCACAATATCCACCTGCCGCAACGAGACGAGTTCCTGGTTCTCTTTCTGATAGTACGTGACGTTAAGGAGCGTGAAGGGTTCGAGAGCAGCACCGAATCTGTTCTTAATTCGTCTGGACCCGCGCGCTACTCCTCGGATCAATCCCGCGTTACGAGTCAAGCACACAACTATCTTGTCCGCTTCCGCGAGATTGTAGGTTCGCAGGATCAGTGCTTCGGTCTCGACAAGCCCCATCAACCCTCAAGTCTAAACACGAATATTCTCTAGAGAGGAAGAAAGTACAGTACCCAACTAAGCGCTAGGCCGATGATCATAAATTCGGCAAAGACTTTGAGACCATAGATCAGACGCTCTTTATTCGAGTCCTTCGCAACCGTGCCAAAGACTACCGACGCAATAAACGCGAATGCTGTCATAACCAAGAAATGTCTCAAGACTTCCTCCCGGCAGATATGTCAAACGCATCCAGCATCACAAGGTAGTTTAATAACCCCGCAACCAGCAAGAACGTATTCCCATACTCAAAGGTCGCGCGCGCGGCGTGCTGTGGATCGTCGGCAAAGCCCACACTCAGCATCCAGCAAAAGAGATAAAGAGCGCCCGATCCAACATTCGCAATAGTCGGCGGGATCTGAAGCAAAGCGGCAAACCCTTGCTCCGCGCCACCCACGCTGAACAGATGACCTCCCATTAGCAGCCCGCCAAGAAAACAAGTCCACACAGCACCACCTAATACGATAGCCCTTCCCCATTTACCTTGCAGAATGTGTCCGGCTCCGGGAAAGAACCACGCCGCTGCACCCATCAGCCAGGCACGACCCGGCACCGGTTCGTGAAGCTCGCCTCTACCTTTCGCTTGAGATGTTGCCAAGATCTAGTCCTCCTTGCTTAACCTCGTCGTTCGCGCTTCGAAACTCTTCGCCTCCTGCGGCCCAGCCAGCGGGCTCATTCAGGTTTTACATTAACGAGCCCCGCTAGAGTTGATGTGATCCTTTAATCCGGCAACAGGTTCCGTTGATAGAAATCACCAGCTTCGTTCATTTCTCGGACCTTGAAAGCCGCCGTGAGCGACGATCAACATTACATATTCGTTCGTCAGTCCTAACGCCGTACGGATATTACTAAAGCGTCAGTACCAGGAATAAATCGCCAACTCTACGACTCGTCGACTCTTCAACATCAAGCACCGTTACAGCTAGACTGTCTTTCAGAAAGTGGGACTAAGACTGCCGACGCACCGCAAGCATCTCAATCCTCACACTATACTTGAACCGTCGGCGACACGACCTCTCGCTATGCACATTAGAAGTAGATTCCCAACTCCGGACCTTAGTAGAGCAGATAACGTTCACGGATCTGTTTGAACTCAGCAAGCGCGGCCTGCCAATCTTCGTTGATGCACTCAGTCGACTTCCCTTGCTCGATCGCTTCCCTGATCTTATTCGTCCCGGCGATAACGTCGAATGGATTGCGATCATAAATGTACTCGTACGGTGGATCTTTCCAGCGAAAGTGCTCACGATACATCTCGTAGGCTGTCTTTACCATTGCGACCCCAACCACCACGGGCTCAAGCTCCTCCCTGTTCGTTACATGTATCTGCACGCCTCCGCAACTGACCCGTGCGTGTTTCTGAAAGGTCGGCTGAAACACGCAGGCCCGAAAATACACGCCCGGAAATCCCATCCTGTTAAGACGCTGAGCGTAGTCCTCCGGAACCACGTATGGCGCTCCAAACAACTCAAAAGGCCGCGTCGTTCCCCTCCCCTCGGACAATTGTGTGCCCTCGAAGTGCACAGCTCCGGGAAAAACTGTTGCTGTGTCCACCGTCGGCATGTTTGGCGAAGGCATGACCCAAGGCGCGTCGGTCTCATCCATCCAGCACTCTCGCGACCATCCGTCCATCGCCACAACTTCGAAGTCGCAGTTGATTCCGAAATGTTTATTAAACATTTGCGCAAGCTCACACACCGTCATCCCGTGGCGCGTTGGCAAGGGAAATTGTCCAACGAAAGACGCGTATCCAGGCTCGAGCACATTGCCTGATACCCCGGTCCCGGTAATTGGATTCGGGCGATCACAGACGATCACTCTCTTCCCGAATCGCCTGGCGGCGCGCATGCAATTGGCCATCGTGTAGACAAAGGTATAAATGCGACAGCCAACATCCTGCATGTCAAAGACCAAAACATCGACCTCCTGCAACATCTCTTCAGTTGGCTCGCGCGTTTCGCTGTAGAGCGAGAAGATCGGTGTGTTGGTGACGCGATCGACTGAGTGGCCGGTTTCGATCATGTTGTCCTGAACGTCACCGCGGATCCCATGTTGCGGTCCGAAGAGTGCCGTAAGTTTTACGTTCGGCTGCTTGTGAAAAAGGTCGGCGGCATGTTGAAGTCCGTGATCGACCGAAGCCTGATTGCAGATCAGACCAACGCGCGCGCCCCTCAAGAGGTCGATCCGCTCAGTCAGCAACTTCTCGAGTCCAAGGGTAACTGGCCGCTTCATCATCGTGCCAAGATGCTTTAGTAACGTACTTAAAGTATCGCCTTAACTCTGCTCATCCGCACAGCACAGATCCGCCATTGACGTTTAGGATTTCGCCCGTGATGTGGCGAGCCCAATCGCTGCATAGAAAAACTATGGGACGCGCGATGTCGTCGGCAGTCGCCACACGACGCAACGGAATTATCGCCTCTATACTTTTTCGGTCGCTCTCGTCCGAAAGGGGTTCACTGCTCATCTCTGTATCGACCCAACCTGGAGCCACGGCGTTTACCGTAATGCCGTACGGCCCCAACTCTGTCGATAGGGCCTTCGTCAGCGAGATCTGTCCTCCCTTTGACGCCGCATAATTGGAATAGTTGGCCTCGCCGCGCTGACCTGCGGTTGAACTGACGATCACGATGCGCCCGTAACCTTGTTGCTTCATATGCGGGACGGCGGCACGACAAAGCGTCCAGGTTCCTTTCAAGTTAGTATCGATCGTGCGATCCCAGATCTCTTCCGGCATGCTCTCAACTGGTGCGCCCTGCCAAATTCCGGCATTGCAGATAAGGATGTCGATGCGCTTGAAGTGAGCAATGGCTGCTGCAACAACGTTTTCCGCTTCCTTTAGATTCGAGACATCGCCCTGCACGGAGATCGCTTCAACTCCCATCTCGTGAGCCGAGCCGACCACCTCTTCCGCCGCCTCTCTGCGTCCAAGATAATTCACGACCACGTGCACACCCATCTCGGCGAATCGGCCAACCACTGCTCTCCCAATACCTCTGGACGCGCCAGTGATAATGGCGACGCGCCCCGCTAACTGTAACGTATCTGCATTCACTTCAATTCAATCTCCCTGATACTTACGACTAACAAAAAACTCATTGTTATCAGACGAAACAGAAATGTCACGTCCTCTCGTTGCCGGTTCTTTCGTCTGACTTCTCCGTGTGTTGGGCTGCTTCCGTCACCAAGCGACTGAACAGAGCGCGTGAGAAGTCGTCATGTCTCCAACCGTACTCGGGGTGCCACTGCACGCCGACGACGAATCGATCGCGGCGAGAGTCTTCCAAAGCCTCTACTAATCCGTCGGCAGTCCAGGCTGTCGCAATCAAGTCGCTCCCAACCGTCTCGATCGCCTGATGATGATGGCTGTTCACTAGTGCACCACTAGTACTAGCAAGAGTTGCGAGCATGCTTCCCTCGAGCAAGCGAACCCGATGCGAATGCCTGTCGCGCGGGCTACCCTGGTCGTGCTTGATCGCTTCGGGCATCTGCGATGGAATGTCCTGAATCAGTGTTCCGCCACGATGGACATTCAGAATCTGCATACCAAAGCAAATGGCCAGCAACGGGATACGTCGCTTTTCCAGTTGCTCAAGCATGAGCAGATCTGTTTCATCCTTTGCAGGGTGAACGCTCCCCAGGGCGTGATGCGGCTCGCGGCCGTACCGCACCGGATCAACGTCTGAATCGCTGCCGGGTAGTAGCACACCATCGAGACCATCAACAATCGAGGTTATGTATTCAGGTTGAGGGATTAAACTGATGTGAATCGGAGCGCCGCCTGCGGCTTCGACGGCTTCGCTGTAGTGACGTGAGAGATAGAAAAGATCCGTCTCCAGTTCGAGGCGCATCGCGATCCCGATGCGAGGCCGGCTATTGTTCATCCAGTTATTCCATCCACCAGAAACGCGACTTCAAGAAACATACTCGCAAATATAATAACGCAAAAGTACTATTTGCGCTCTCAACTTGATTGAGCCATTTTTCCGACGGCGCGCCTTGACTTACATTCGCACGAATTCCTATAGTGCTCTCTGCTTAAGATGCGTAAAGAATCTCCCATAGTGCGCAGCACAACCGTCTTGCTCGTGCGCCGAGATGGAAAAGTGGCACTCGCCGGCGACGGCCAGGTAACCATAGGCGAAACCGTTATGAAGGCGAGCGCCAAGAAGGTGCGCCGTCTTTACAATGACAAGATCCTCGCCGGGTTTGCGGGCGCTACCGGCGATGCCTTCGCGTTGTTAACCCGCTTCGAAGCCAAGCTGGAACAATACCACGGAAATCTCGAGCGAGCATCGATTGAACTCTCCAAGGAATGGCGCACCGACAAAGTGCTCCGGCACCTCGAGGCGTTGCTGGTTGTTGCAGACGAGAAGAGTTCGTTTCTGCTGTCAGGCAATGGCGACGTGATTGCGCCTGACGATGGCGTGCTGGCGATCGGATCCGGTGGCTCTTACGCGCTCGCCGCGGCTCGCGCGTTGATGAACCACACGAAGCTGTCAGCGCGCGAAGTTGCGATGGAAGCGTTGCTCGTGGCGGGGGAGATTTGTATTTACTCAAATCAGAACATCATAGTTGAAGAGTTATGACGAACTCAGAAACGTTGATCGTCAAACTATTGTAAGCAAATGGTCATTTATTTAGCCGGAGAAACGGAAGAAGCAGTTCGCTTGGACGAGATGACACCGCGTCAGATCGTTGCTGCACTCGACAAGCACGTCGTGGGCCAGCGCAACGCGAAGCGCGCCGTGGCGATCGCTTTGCGCAATCGCGTGCGCCGGCAGAAACTTCCTGCCGAAATGGCAGTTGATGTGATGCCCAAGAACATCATCATGATCGGATCGACGGGCGTAGGCAAGACGGAGATCGCTCGACGCCTGGCGCGCATGTCCAACTCTCCCTTTCTCAAGGTTGAGGCTTCGAAGTTTACCGAAGTCGGCTATGTCGGCCGCGACGTCGAGAGCATGATCCGTGACTTGACCGAGATTGCCGTCGAGATGACCAGGCAGGAGAAAATCGACGAGATCTCTGAGAAGGCCGAGTTGAATGCCGAAGAGAGAATTCTGGACCTTCTCCTGCCGCCACCGAGATCTTCAACTGGCTTGTACGACTTTGATTCCGCAACTCTTGACGATACCGAAACCGCCACGGTGGATACGGATCTGGCCACGCGTGACGACCAGTTTCAACGAACGCGGGAAAAGCTTCGGGCCCAATTGCGTGGCGGCAAACTCGATAACCGTTTGATCGAGATCGAGATTCGCGAGAAGAGTTTTCCGGTGATCGAGCTTGCTGGTCCGCAAGGCATCGAAGAGATGGGCATCAACATGAAAGACATGCTCGGCAATCTCTTTCAGGGCCGCACGAAGCGGCGGAAGATGCGCGTCGACGAAGCGATGGAGTACCTGATCCAGGAAGAAGAGGAGCGGTTGATAGACATGGACCAGGTAGCGCGGGCGGCCATCGAGCGCGTTGAATCCTCTGGAATTATCTTTCTTGACGAGATCGACAAGATCGCTGGGCGTGAGTCGGGTCATGGACCGGACGTCTCGCGCGAAGGCGTGCAGCGAGACATTCTGCCGATCGTCGAAGGCACAGCGGTCAACACTCGCTATGGCCTGGTAAAAACGGAACACATACTTTTCATCGCCGCGGGCGCCTTCCACGTTGCAAAGCCTTCGGACCTGATTCCCGAGTTGCAGGGGCGCTTCCCCATTCGCGTCGAGCTGGAGTCCCTGACAGTGGAGGATTTCAGGCGCATTCTAACCGAACCTAAGAACGCTCTGATCAAGCAGTACCAGGCGATGATGGAGACTGAAGGCATTACGATGGATTTCACTCAAGACGCCATCGCCGCTATCGCCGATTTTGCGGCCCGCGTTAATGAGCAAACTGAAAACATCGGCGCCAGAAGATTGCAGACCATTATGGAAAAACTCCTGGAAGAGATCAGCTTCGAGGGGCCTGACCTCGAACCAAAACAACAAGTCATCAATGCCACTTACGTCGAAGGTATGCTCTCTGAAACTGTGAAGGACCAGGACCTCAGCCGGTATATTCTGTGAAAAAGCTTGTAGGGTTAGGCTCGCTTCTCTCTGTTGTTCGTTCCCTTTTGCTTCAGCGCTCGCCCACTCGTTGGCGGTTCGCTTCTGATGCCCGCGCAATCATTGTCCCACTCACTTTGCTCATTGCCGGTTTTTTTCTGACCGGCTGTGGCAAGCGTCGCCCGCCGTTACCGCCGGTGGAACGCGTCCAGCAACGCACGGAGTTATTGTCGGGTCTGCAACGCGGCAATCAAGTGATTTTGAGTTGGCCCGCGCCCCCGAGAAACGCGCCAAATAGCAGTGTGCAAAGCATCAGACGGGTCGATGTCTATCGTCTCGCCGAGAAACCAACAGCTCCGCTAGCCCTAACCGAGGAAGAGTTTGGCGCGCGCTCGACGCTGATTGGTTCAGTAACTTACGACGAGATCAAGAAGGCGAAAGACACGCTCACGTACACCGATACCCTGGAGCTTGCCGGTCAGCCAACGCGTTTGCGGTATGCGATCCGTTACGTAAACGCATCAGGACAGCGTGCCGCGTTTTCAAACTTTTTGCTGATTGAACCGGCGGCTCGCATTGCCAAGCCACCCATAGTGATCGAAACGAGAAAGGAAGTAGGCGAAACTGCAGTCGCAATCACCTGGCAACCTCCGGCTGCGAACATTGACGAGTCAACTCCGGTTAATTTACTCGGTTACAACGTATATCGAATGGACGAATCGCAAACCGACGTTGGCCAGACTCCAATAAACAAGGCCCTCGTGTCTGGTACGCAGTTCGAGGATAAAGAATTCAAATTCGGTACAAACTACAGATACGTCGTTCGTTCCGTCTCGCTCGGGACAGAAGGCGCGCAAGTCGAGAGCTTGAACTCAAATGCGCTTCCCGTTTCGCCGCGCGATATCTTTGCACCGTCGGCGCCCAGCGGGATTAGCATTGGTCCCGGACCAGGGCGGCTCTCGATCTTCTTCGCGTCAAATCCGGAACCCGACGTTGCCGGTTACAACATTTACAGGTCGACTGATCCGAATCTGCCTAAGGGTAAATGGACCAAGCTGAATAGTTCTTTGTGGACAAAGAACACCTTTCTGGATGAGAACGTTGAATCCGGAAAGACTTACTATTATTACCTAACCGCTGTCGATCGAGCAGGGAATGAAAGCCCTGCGTCCGAAATCAAATCGGAAACCGTGCCCTGAGTCGCCATGAAGCTCTGTCGTTTCGCGCTGCCAGATTCTGATCTAGTTCGGCTTGGAAGCATTGAAGACGATTTCGTGCTTCCCTTTCCGCCGAGCGAGACCTTTGGCAATTTGACGAGGCCGCTGGCTAACCATCGCGTTCCCATTCACGATGTTCGTTTCTTGCCTCCGGTCGAGCCATCGAAGATCGTCTGTGTCGGGCGCAACTACCTCGAGCATGCTGCTGAATTTGGCAATAAGTTGCCCGCTGAGCCGTTGCTCTTTTTGAAAGCCCCATCCGCGGTTATAGGCGACGGCGACACCATCGAATTACCGCCTGAGTCTCAGCAGGTTGATCACGAGGGCGAACTCGGCGTCGTTATCGGACGCAAAGCACGAAACATTGGCGAGAATGACGATCCTCTGAGTTATGTGCTCGGCTACACTTGCGTAAACGACGTGACCGCGCGCGATCTGCAACGAAAGGACGGGCAGTTCACGCGAGCGAAATCATTTGATACGTTCTGTCCGGTCGGACCTTTCATTGTTACCGATCTGGACCCTCTGGACCTCGAGGTGACAACGCGCCTGAACGGTGAAGTGAGACAGCATGCACGCACCTCGGCCATGGCATTCCCAGTTCCCTTCCTCGTCAGGTATATCGCCGGCATCATGACTCTGTATCCGGGCGATCTAATCGCTACTGGAACACCAGCCGGTGTCTCCAAGATGAAAGACGGCGACATTATCGAGGTTGAAGTCGAAGGAATCGGCGTGCTTCGCAATCGCGTTCGTGATAGTAGAGAAACGCAAGATTGAACTAGAATGTCCGACACACTTCAGTTTGTCGTGACCTTTTCTCTCTAGACTTTGCCGTGCATGGGAAGACAGCAGTCAACGACCAACTCAACTTTGTCGGAGATATCCGGCATCATTGGCAGTAAGGAGTTCATATGAAATTTTTTCTCGACACAGCGAACCTTGATGAAATTCGCGAAGGTGCATCGCTTGGATTAGCAGACGGCGTTACTACTAATCCTTCTTTGATTGCGAAAGAAGGCAACGTAGATTTCAAACAGCATATCGCTGCGATTTGTGAGATCGTTCAGGGGCCCGTATCTGCGGAATGCACAAGCGAGGACACTGAGGGTATGCTGCGCGAAGGGCGAGAGTATTCGAAGATCGCGCCGAATGTCGTGGTTAAGTGCCCGCTTACTCGCGCCGGTCTGAAGGCCACGCGTGTGTTGAATGACGAAGGAATCAAGGTCAACGTTACGCTCTGTTTTTCCGCGGCGCAGGCTATTCTGGCGGCGAAAGCCGGCGCTAGTTTTATCAGTCCGTTCCTCGGCCGCCTCGATGACATCGGCGAAAACGGCCTGGTACTGCTACACGACATTGTCGAGATCTATCAAAACTACAGTTGGAAGACTGAAGTGCTCGCCGCCAGTCTCCGCCATCCGATTCATGTGATCGAAGCGGCGCGCATCGGCGCGGATATCGCGACCATGCCGTTCAAGGTGATCAATCAGTTGTTCAATCATCCGCTGACCGACAAGGGACAAGCGCAGTTTCTCGCTGACTGGCGCAAAAGTGGACGAAAATAAGAGTGTCCGACAAACTTCAGTTTGTCGTCGCGCTCGGAAGGGTGCCTCCGACGAAGCACGCGACAAACTGAAGTTCGTCGGAGGCAAGCACGTGCCCAACGCGGAAGCCTCGAAGACGATCATTGTTCGTGCCTGCAAATACGACGGCACAGAGCATCGTAGCTGGCCGGCGCAGATTCTGCGCCAAGATGGTTCGCTGCTGGTGCTTGACGCGAAATTTGACCGGGAGATTCAGCACGACCTGCTGGGAACAATCGCCGGCGGCACAATCAGCACCGAGTATTACTGGCTTGACCGCTGGTACAACGTCTTTCGCTTCGCGCAGCCGAGCGGTGAACTAAGGGGCTACTACTGCAACATCAATGTGCCACCAACGTTTGATGGCCGGGTCCTCAGTTACATCGATCTGGACGTGGACATCCTCATCGAATCAGACCTTTCGTATCGCGTCGTCGATCGCGAGGACTTTGAGCTGAACGCAGTGCGCTTTGGTTACCCAAGCGACGTGCGACTAAATGCCGAAAAGGCTTTGAATGAACTCACCGGGCTCATTGAATCGCGAGGCTTCCCTTTTAATGAATGATTCGTGTCCCGCCAATTCCTTCGTTCACATCCAGCTTCAGAGCGAGCGAAAACTAACTTGAGGCCTACGAATCATTGAACTTAACTGCAAAGGTCGCAGAGGAAAGCCTTCTTTGCGTTCTTTGCGAATTCCCCTGGCGTCCTTTGCATTGAAGTTCGCGCTTGACCTCAAACGTTAATCTGCCGATCATGGTTTTGAGATTCCGAATCGTTGGGTTTCAAGTCAGCAAACTATGTCGTCCAAGCAACAGCCGAAACAATCCAAGACAAAGCTCGAAGTCCTGCGGGAAAAATCCGAGCACGCCGAACAGGGTGGCGGCGCCGCACGCGTCGAAAAACAACACGCCGCGGGAAAGATGACCGCGCGTGAGCGTGTCGAATTCCTCCTCGACGAAGACACTTTTGAGGAATTCGACAAGCTGGTCGTTCATCGCTCGCACGATTTCGGGATGGAGGATCAGCTCTATCCAGGCGACGGTGTGGTCACGGGTCACGGTTTGATTGATGGCCGAAAAGCGTTTGTCTTTGCTCAGGACTTCACGGTGTTTGGTGGCTCGCTCTCCGAAACTCACGCGGAAAAGATCTGCAAGCTGATGGACCTGGCGGTGAAAGTCGGCGCGCCCATAATCGGCTTGAATGATTCCGGCGGCGCACGCATTCAGGAAGGTGTTGTAAGTCTTGGCGGTTACGCGGATATTTTTTTGCGCAACACACTGGCGAGCGGCGTCGTGCCGCAGATCAGTTGCATCATGGGACCATGCGCGGGCGGCGCTGTCTACAGTCCCGCCATAACGGACTTCAACATCATGGTCAAAGACACGTCTTACATGTTCATTACCGGTCCTGACGTGATCAAAACCGTGACGCATGCAGACGTGACTAAAGAAGAGTTGGGCGGCGCCGTCACGCACAATCGCGTTTCCGGCGTGGCACATTTCGCTGCCGACTCAGACGAGCACGCCTTGCGTATGGTGCGCGAGCTGCTCTCGTTCATACCTTCAAACAATCTCGACGATCCGCCGCGTCTCAGACCGACCGATCCGGCCGAGCGGACGGAAAGTACACTCAACACAATCATTCCCGAAGCTTCGAACCAGCCTTACGACATTCGCGAGGTAATCAATCACGTAGTCGACGATGGATATTTTCTCGAAGTTCATCAACTGTACGCACAGAACATTTGCGTCGGGTTTGCGCGTCTTGGCGGGCGCTCGGTCGGCATCGTTGCCAATCAGCCCGCGTATTTGGCCGGCGTGCTGGACATCGATGCCTCTGTGAAGGGCGCGCGTTTTGTCCGCTTCTGCGATTGCTTCAACATTCCTTTGGTGACATTTGAAGACGTGCCCGGTTTTCTTCCCGGAGTCTCGCAGGAGCATGGTGGCATCATCAGGCACGGCGCTAAGTTGCTCTTTGCTTTTGCCGAAGCTACCGTTCCCAAAATCACGGTGATCACTCGCAAGTCATATGGCGGCGCCTACTGCGTCATGGCCTCAAAACATATTCGCACCGACGTCAACTTCGCCTGGCCCACAGCAGAAATCGCGGTGATGGGACCGGAAGGCGCGGTCGGCGTCCTCTATCGGCGTGAAATAACTGAAGCAAAAGACTCCGAGGCAGCGCGCCACGCGCGCATCGCTGAGCTTGAAGAGAAGTTCGCAAACCCTTACGTCGCCGCCGAACGCGGTTTCATCGACGAAGTGATCGAACCTGCTCTTACGCGGCCAAAACTCATCCGAGCGCTTTCGCTTTTGGAGAACAAGCGCGACACCAACCCGCCAAAGAAGCATGGAAACATTCCGTTGTGACGTGCGCCGGGCCACGCGGAGCGGTGCAGTAGCCCGACCGTCAGGGAGGGCTCATTCACACAGAGAACCCGCCATCCTGCCCTAACAACACATACTCAACTGCCTTCTCCACATCTCGCTCTTTCCACAAGTTAGATCGTACTTCCATGCCGCGCCCAGGCTTAACACGAGCAGACAAAAGCCCCGCCCATCGCAATGCCCTCGTCGCGTAAGATTTGAAAGCTCAAGAATTGGTTCGGGTTCGCGTAGCGCGGAAACAACCGTGTGAACATGATTGGTCCGCACATTGATCGCACGTAGTCGGTATTTACGATGAAGACGAACTTCGCGAACTGCCATTTCTACGACTGCTCGCTGTGTTGAGTTGAGCGTCAAGGGCGGATGCTTGAGTTGCATAGTCTCCGCCTTTCCTAGTCTGGGTCTTGCTGGGATCCGCGAGACGCCCGAGATGAGGCCGTGGCTGCGCCGGTACGATCTGCGCTCGTCTCCGTGCAACCAAGTGCCGTAGCACCGAAACGTGATCAGGTAGGCTAACGGAAACTCGTTGTCGTCGAAGTCTCTCATCGCGTGCTTAAACCTGAGCCCTCCCTGACGGTCGGGCTAATGCCCCGCTATTGCACAATTAGCCTCGTCATTCTGGATTGTATCCGTCGAGACGCCTACGCGAATTCGCGCCGCCTCGGTCGGTACATTAGCCCGACCGTCAGGGAGGGCTCAGTCGCGCAAGCGACACGAACCCACCAAAGAAGCATGGGAGTATTCCGTTGTGACTGTTGAAAGCAGCAACCAGATGACTATTCTGGAACGCATATCGCGAATTGCCCCTGGCTAGAAGACTAATCAGTCCACTGGCTGAATGGCAATTAGACGGTTGAGAGGATCGAACACTAGTTTGAACGGGTCGAGCGCGTCTCGACCCAGAAGGATTGGTGAGTTGCGTTCAACCCCGGACAGGATGTCAGTTGGCACTCCGCGTAAGGTTAGCGAGCCGATACTAACCGTGGATGGCTGCACTCTTCTTGACATCACCGTTCCGCCTCCGATGTCCTGGACGTCCCCGCGACTTCTTGTCTTTGCTTCACCCACTGACGCACCGCTCAGCGCAAGCCCAAAACCAGATCCAGTATCCAACAACGCCAGTCGGCCGTCGCTCAGTCTAACGAAAGGCCGGCGGCTGCCAGATTCGGTGATCCAGCGAACGACAGTTCCTTCCGGAGGAGGATGCGAAGCATTTAGCGGCGTCAGTGCTGGATCGAACGCCTCAACTAGCTGATTGGGAATGTCAATCGAGTAACCCCAGGGCCAGAAGGCCACCGTAGTATCCAGGATTCCATCAATGGATGGCGGCAGGTTGGCGGTAATCATTGCTCGACTGTTGGCGGGAAGAAGATTGTTCGGCTGTCCGAGTGCGAGAGATCGAATCACCGATTCGCGGCCCTCGATCGGCGCGTTGCCGGTAATTCCCGCAAGCGAAGTTCGCCGTCCCCCAGTCCCAACCATCTGCGCCAGGTCAGCCACTCTTTCACTGATTAGAGTTGTTCCCGCTCCAGTGTCGAGCGCAAAAGTGAATGGACCAGCACTATTAAGCCACACCTCAACCAACAGTCCTCTGTTTCGTACTTCCCGAAAAGAAGCCGGTTGTGGCAATCGGCCTCGCTTCGAACGCTCGGCAACTTCGGACCGCGGGTGTCTTCCCGATCCGGTCTTAGCCTGACTACGCAAATGGGCAGCCCCGCTAGTGGAAGCTGCCCATAAAGTCAGCGTTAGAGCGACGAGAAGCAACCGCGTCGGGTTTGGTGTTTCCCTCGTCATGATTCGTACGCCAAAGGCTGCGTTAGGATCTTAGTAACGACGGTTGCGCTTGCGAAGCTTGTATGTGTACAGCGCCGAACCGCCTAAGCCTGCCAGCGCGCCGATCCCGGCACCTTTCTTACCGCCGATCAGGCCACCAAGCGCCGCTCCGGCGCCAGTACCAATCGCCATTGTCAGTTTATCGCGGTGCTTCTGCCAGAAAGTTCGTCCATGAGACCGACCATAGTCGTAGTAAACGCGGTTTGAACGCGTCGATGCGTTCCGGTAAGCAACTCCGGACGTAGTAGCGTTTCGTCCGCCAGCGCATGACTGGAATCCATCGGCAAAGCCTACCTTGTAAGCCGTCTGTTCCTCAGCCGTCTTGAACTCGGGTGGAACGGGCTGGTAGCTCGCGTTCGTTAGTCCCACGTTTTTGGCGTCAGTGTACCCTGCTGGAGTTTGCGTGTCAGATGTAACTGGAATTTCTGCCGCTCGAGACGAGTCCCTTGAGTGCATTACCACGGCGCCCAATGAACCGCCTACCAGCGCGGCGATCAACGCAACAGCAAGAATCTTGTTTGTCATAATCATGGAAGTGTCTCCTTTTCTAAATTCGACCCAAGTTTTCGCGAACTCCAACAGTTCCCTAGGCAAGGGGTATTCCGAATCCGTCTGTCATATCGAATCAACTCGCCCAGTTTACACTTCTGCACCCCTGCGCGGGCCAAGACGAATTGAATAGAAGAAATTTGCAATCTGAAGTTCACAAAGAGCTGCCCTCGCGTACAAGATAACGCACCCGATATCAGTTGTTTTGTATCCGATATGATCAATGACCGAACGCGAAGCAGACAGATCGGGACCGAGCCTGAGAAAGTTGCCGAGCGAAAACAAAAGCCGGGCAGGATGGCTCTTGCCCGGCCTTCACAATTCTCTTATGAAAAAGCTTAGGCTGCGCGTTGTCCTTGAGCGGGTTTCTCTCTGAGAAGTTCAAGAGCTTTCTTCATCTGCATATCTTCGACTGTCGGTTTAGGATTGGTCTCAGGAGCAACCTCGCGTTTCTCGTTTGGCTGATTCGGCTTGGTAACTGCGTCTTCTTCATTGCCGGCCAAGTCATCCGGCGAAACCGTCTCAGCAAGCTCCGGCCGCTTCACTTCAACCGATGGATTGATTCCTGAGTGGGATCGATCCTCACCGAGAAATGGCTTTCCGTTTGCCGAAGCCCATTTCACCGTGGTCAACAACAAGCCGTCTCCATCTCTTAGTGTGAAGAGCTGCTGCTCGGTGCCGGATCCAAAGCTTTTCTCACCGACCACCTGGCCACGATTGCGATCGAGAAACGCTGAAGCGATGACCTCAGCGGAGCCGGCGGTGCCGGCGTCGATGAGCGCTACGACTGGACCAGAGAAGATCGCGGCTTTTGGATCTGCTGTGAAGATTTTCAGCGTCTTGCCTTCGCGACCGATGGTCTGCCCAAGAGTCCCGTCTTTTATAAACAAGTTGGAAACCGCTATTCCTTCAGTCAGTGAGCCACCGGCTGTGCCTCGGAGATCGAGCACCATCTTTTGTGCTCCCTGTTTGATCAAGTCCTGCACGCGAGCCTTGACGTCCGCGGCTTCGCCGTCCGTCAGACTATTAATTCGCAGAATACCGATCTTGCCTGTCTCCATTCGCGCCTCGGCCGTTGGAGCCCTGAATGATCCGCGCTTGACAGTCAGCGTCACAGGCCGCGAGTTGGCGCGCAGGATCCGCAGCTTCACTTCCGATCCCTGCTGTCCGTTCAACAACTGTCTGGCGTCGTAGAGCGAGATATCACGCGTGGCCTTGCCGTCAATGTACTCGATTATGTCGCCGGCACGAATCCCCGCCTCGTCTGCCGGCGACCCTTTCATCGGCGCAACTACGTACGGAAAAGAAGCAATCTGCGACAGTTCGGCCCCAATTCCGACTTCGTTGTTCTTCCCATTCTCGTTGTAATTCCTAACCTGTTCCGCCGTTAGGTAGGTCGAGTATGGATCCAGACCATAGGCGAGCCCTCGCAACGCGCCGGCGCGAACCTTCGCCATGTTTGGCTCATCCACGTAGTCGTCCTGGATGTGCTGTAGCACATTCTCGAATATTCGCAATTGAGCGTTCGGATCGTTAGCGGGTTGCTGCGCCCTGGTGGAGATCCAGCCGCCAACGACCGCGTAAAGCGTAAGCGCGGCCGACAGAAGAATAAGTGCGAACTTAGCTCGGAATGACATCAGTTACCTCTTGAGTTAATTTCAGTGACAAGAAACATTAGCCGCCACAGTGGCCGTTTCAATTGCGCTCGTCGTATGATACAGGTCGTAGTTTAAGCGTGCAAGCTGACTCTGGTGTTCGGGCAATCACAGATTGATCCATTCATTTTCCGCGTTGCTTTGACCGATAACGAATTGCCAACTCCGCGCTGCGACAAAGTCAATCGCGCGACCACCGAAGAGAACAAGGTCCGCGGTCCCATTCTTTCGCTCGATCTTGGTCTAAAGCGGGTTGGGGTTGCAGTGTGCGATCTAACTCTGGTTGCCATAACAAGGCTTGAACCCTTGCGCCGTTCAAACTGGAAGCGACTGCTTATCGACGTCAGCGACCTGATACGGCGCTTTGACGCCCAAGCTGTGGTTATTGGTTGGCCGCTGCGGTTGGATGGAATCGAAGGCCCGGCCGCCAAGGAGGCTCAGAAAATTGCGCAAAAGTTCGCTCGGTCGCTCGATCTACCGATTTTCTTACAAGATGAACGTCTAACGTCCACCGAGGCGGAAGAGAAACTGCGGGCCGCGGGTTATGCTGCAAAGGAGATAGCCGCGCGCGTCGATAGCGAGTCGGCAGCGATCATTCTGCGAGACTTCATTGTTGGCGGGCAACAAAAGACTCGCGTTTCGCGTCCGTAGGATTAGGGGTTCGTTGTTTCGAAAAACTGTCCGACTTCCATCTATGAAACGATTTCTGTCAGCGTTTCTTTTCGCTGTTTTGCTGAGTGGCGGCGCGGTTGCTTACTGGATCTACGCAACTCTGCACACGCCGGTTTATCACACCAAGCGCGGGCAGTATATCGAGATCGCGCGCGGCTCTTCACCATCAACTGTGCTGCGAAAACTTGCCAGCGAAGGCATTCTCAAGCACGAACAGCTATTGGAGATCTATCTGAAGCTAACCGGGGCGGGTTCGCGTTTTAGGGCGGGCGAGTACAGCTTCCCTTCCCCTATCACTCCGCTCGCCGTTTTTCAGAAACTGGAGCAGGGTGAGCAGAAACTCTTGCGCTTGACCGTCATCGAAGGTTGGACCCGCTGGGACATCGCAAACGCGATGGCCAAAATACCAGAGTTGGGATTGCCTGATTCCGACGCAGCCCTCGCGCTAATGGACGATGTGGCTGAGATTCGGGATTTAGATCCGCAAGCAACCAATCTCGAAGGTTACCTTTACCCGGACACTTACGAATTCGCGCCGGGAACAACGGCCAAGGCGTTGATCGAGATGATGGTGAAGCAATTCCTCTCAAAGTGGACAGCCGAGTCTGCGGCGACCGCACAAGCGATGAACACGACGCCGAGGCAGTTGGTCACTACAGCCTCGCTCATCGAAACTGAAGCGAAATTACAGAACGAGCGTCCATTGATTGCCTCCGTGATCTACAATCGACTGCAAAGGGATATGCCGCTGGGAATTGATTCCAGCATCATCTACGCTTCCAAGCTCGCGGGTAGGTGGAAAAACGATGGCAAGGTTTACAAAAGTGACGTAGATCGCAGATCGCCATACAACACGCGCCTCCACACGGGTCTTCCGCCGGGACCGATTGCCTCGCCAGGCGCCAGCGCGCTTCAGGCAGCGCTAGATCCCGCTCAGACCGATTATCTCTACTATGTGCGCGAGCCATCGCGAAACGACGGCGCCCACAACTTCTATACAAATGAAAAGGAGTTTAGCCGGGGTGTGCAAGCATTACGGAACTGGGAACGTCAACGTGACGCAGAAAACGCCAGGCCTAAGGCTCAAAGCTCTCGATGACTTTTCCGCTGTCGTTGTTCGCTGCTTGAATTTGGCAAGGCCTTACTCTATGCTCCAGCTTGAAGGTTTGTTCTTGTACGAACTTGCGATTCCTGACTTCCGAGAGGTTTGAAAGTGAAGAAATTTGCCGTTTCATTTTTGGTAGTGCTCGTCACCGCCTTTGCAGTGTTTGCCCAGGGCAAAGGCGTGGATAAACAGAGCGAGCGTGTGCGAGACAGCGGTAGCCAAAAAACACCAGCGAACAATGGTACGAAGCAAAATACCGGCGCAGGGCGCGGGATCGATTTCGGTAAGGGTCGCACGGCACCCGTTCCGCCACTTCCCAATCCCTACCGCCTTGCGGGGCGCCGCGACGCAATCCTGAAGTCGATACAGGAAGTGATGCGTGATCGAAAGCTCATCGTGGACGATGCAGTATCCAAACCTTCAGAGGGGATCATAGTCAGTCAGCCGTACCGGTTTATCAGAGGCGCGGTCGTCTCGCAATCAGAGCTGGGTCGCTATGCCGATGTTCCTACTTCTACGGCGCGCGGATGGACACAGGGTCGCTATACGATTACGGTTGAAGTACAACCAATTGACGGTTTGAATTGCAATGTGTCGGTGAATGCAAAAATCGAAGGTCGAACGGATGGCGCTACAGGCGCGGAATGGGTAACGCTCACGAGCCTGGGCGTAGCGGAAGAGGAGTTTCTGTCGGCCCTCATAGAGAACGTAACGGGCGCGCCGCCGCCCGGGCGAGCGCCAGCGCCGACGCCGTAGCTCGCTTCAGTATCTAAACAATCGGGTGAGCTGTTCGTACTTCCTCATCCGATAAGCTTAAAGTGATGTCTGAACTGGAGGCTACGGATGAAAGCAACGATCGAGTCCGTGGGTCTTGACTCACCCATAGAGGAAAGCCGTTCGCGCCTGCTAACTTTTGTTGCCGTCATATGCGCCGTCTTGATTACCGGTTTGGTCTTCGCTGGTTATGCCTATCTGCGCAAACGGCACGCCCAACAAAGTCTCGCCGCCACGCCAGCCGCACGCGCTGATCCAACTCAATTCAAAGGACCTGCCAAAGCCGAGATCTTTGTAGACGAAGCATTATTAGAGGGCGATCAAACCGTCATTGGTGGCACCATAAAGAACATTTCGCACGAAGAACTAACTGGCTTGTCGGTCGAATTGGACTTGAAACGGCGGAAAGATGCCACTGTGCAGAAAACGTCCGTTCAAATTATCCCGGTCCAACTTGCGCCGCAGCAAGAAGGTCGCTATGCGCTGCGACTTCGGTCCGCGGATTACAGCAGCGTGAAGCTGGTGGCGCTCAGGAGCGGATCTGATTCAGCGCTGCTCGCTTATACGACTTCGCCCGGCAAGAAACGGCCACCGGAAAGACTGGAGGGTAAAACGATAATTGTCAGCAGACCACGGCTTTCAAAGGGCACCTTTCTGAACACGCCAGACAATCCTGTCCGCGTACCGTAGCAGTTCCGCTGGACGCCACCGGAGTTCTAACGTTGTTCTTGAAACGTCGGCATGGTGACGCTTGACCTAATACCTGAGGATAAGGACCACTAAAAGTTCCCGGATGCAGAAAGTGGTTCAGCGTTTCCAGAAGACTGGGAGTCAAATCTGCCAAGCCGATCTTTTCCAGTTTGTGCAACCATTCGTCCAGCGCGCAACGTCAGAAGCATATTGGCAACTTTAAACGCAAAAAGGATTATGCGACTTGGCGCCTGGTTCACGGTGGCAAGTCATTCGAGACCAGTAATGCTTCGTCCTTCAAATCTTCTCAGCTTGGTAGCATTTGTTTTGATTTTCTTCGCGTCCTCAATCGTCGGTTCAGCGCAGACCGCACAATCAAAACCTTCCCCGAGTCCAGATCCTGGAAACGCTCAGAAAACATCCTCGACTTCTGACGATGTTCCCCCTCTCGGGCCGATGGAGGAAGAAATGCGCGCGAAACGGGCGATCAAGCTCGCGGAGAAGGAATACAAAGACAACCTCAACCGCGCGCGCGAGGCTGCACAGATAAGTACACAGCTACGAGATTCCTATAAGCAAAATCGCTCGCTCACGCGTGACGACAACAAGAGACTTGAGCGCTTGGAGAAACTTGCCAAGCGGATCCGGAGTGAAGCAGGTGGATCAAGTGAAGATGCTTCTCCGGACGAACCGCCTCGGGAGTTGGAAGCGACGCTGGCGCGTCTTGCTGAAGTTTCCGAGACGTTGCGGAAATCGGTAGAGAGCACTCCGCGACAAGTAGTCTCGGCTTCGGTTATCGAGCAAGCTAATGTAATACTTGAGCTGATCAAGTTCACCCGTAACTTTTCTCATTAAGCAATCGGTTTCGAACTAAACCCGTGAAGCCCTGCTATCGAACAGTATCTCGCTTGCTTAAGAAATCTGTCCTGGCATCTATCTGTCTGTTGGTTCCTGTGTGGACGAGTTCGGTCCAGGGTCAACAAGAAGATGAGGTCGTGCGGGTCAACACTGACCAGGTGGTTCTGAACATCACCGTTACTGACCGCGCTGGGCAATACGTACGCGGCTTGCGGCTTCCCGACTTCAAGATCTATGAGGACGGCAAGGAAGTGCCAACCAGCGCGATAGCTAACTTCAGTTTACAAGAGACGCCTTTCGCCTCAGTCATCCTGCTGGACACTTCGGGCAGTATGGAAACCCGGCTATCGCTGGCGCGCTCTGCAGCTATTCGTTTCCTGGATGGCTTGCGCGACGAGGACGTCGCGGCAGTCTACAAATTCGACACCAAGATTGAACGATTGCAAGACTTTTCTTCGGGACGAGATCTCGCGCCGCTTGCTTTCGGCATTAAGGCAAACGGCATGACCGTACTCAATGATGCAATCGTTCAAGCTGCGTCGGTCCTGGCGGAGCGGCCAGAGAAACGCAAAGCAATCGTAGTTTTATCCGACGGTCTCGATACCTACAGCAAGGCAAGCTCAGGAAAGGCGCTCGATAGTGCGCTTGCCGTAGGCGCAAGTATCTACACGGTAGACATGTCCGCCACCTTAGGAAGTTTGTCGCAAAACCAACAAAGCGCCTCGGTACTGAAAAACTTTGCGGAGAAGAGTGGCGCGCGGTTTGTGGCAACGCCAGGTGGTCCCGCACTGCGCGATGCCTTTGCCGGGATTGCCGAAGAACTCGGCCACCAGTACACCATTGCCTATCGACCATTGAATCGCGAGCGCGACGGGCGTTGGCGGAATATCAACGTGAAACTCTTGCGCGACGATTTGACCGCGCGCACGCGAAAAGGTTATCGCGCGCCGAAGAAGTAACCACTTCACTAGCGAAGCTTTGAACCGCTAGCTTTCTCCTAGATGCTTGTTTTGTTTAGCGACTTGTCGCGATGCCGGGCGAAGGCAAGCTCGATCAAACGATCCAGAACACGGGGAAACGGTAAGCCTGAAGCCGCCCACATCTTTGGATACCCTGACACTTCAGTGAGTCCCGGCATCGTGTTCAGCTCATTAACCAGCAATTCTTTTGTGTCGCGCCTGAGAAAAAAATCGACGCGAGCAAGTCCGGCGCCATCGATTGCCTGGAATGCTTTGATGGCCATCCGCTGAATCTTTGCAGCGACAGCTTTGGACACTGGAGCGGGAACGACGAATTCTACATGTCCCGTGCTCGAGTATTTTTCGGCATAGTCGAGGAACCTTGCCGATTCATCATGGACCACGTATTCACCGGGAAGGCTGGCCTTAGGCTCATCGTTTCCAATGACTGCGCATTCGATCTCGCGCGCGTCGAGTCCTTCTTCCACGATGATCTTGCGATCGTATCTCGCCGCGAGATCTACCGCCTGAATTAGCGACCCTTTGTCTACCGCTCTCGAGACACCCAGCGAAGAGCCGAGATTTGCGGGCTTCACAAAGCACGGGAATCCAATCGCGCGCCTGGCCTTGCGAATCACGTCCGGCCGATCACGTTTCCAGTGCGAGCGCAGGAACCACGTATACCTGCATATCGGCAGACCAGCTTCGGTGAAGAGTAATTTCATCGTGACCTTGTCCATCCCGCACGACGACGCCAGCACACCGCAACCGACGTAAGGGACGTTGGCCATTTCGAGTAGACCCTGAATCGTTCCGTCTTCGCCGAACGGTCCGTGAAGAATAGGAAATACGACGTCAATTCTTTCCGTGGGCACGGCGCGATCATTTCCTTCAAGAGATACGAGACCCTGATGAGACGGATCGCCGAGAATTGCTACAGGTCCCGCCCTCTTGGCGACGACTTTGGCAGAAAGAAGGGATCGCGCGGAGTCAGATAGAAGACGCGCAGCCTCCGGCGGCGAAAGCCACTTCCCTTCCTTCGTGATGGCAATCGGGACGACTTCGTATCTGTCGCGATCGATGGCGCCAATTACTGAGTGCGCCGAACGAACCGAAACCTCGTGTTCGCCCGAGCGTCCGCCAAAGATAAGTCCGACACGAAGTTTTTTCGCCAAGTCGCTTTCCCCAAAGCTACAGAATAGTCTTGCCGAGGGCGGACAGAATCAGCTCCACACCCAGTTGTGCCGTCTTATTGTTCACGTCAAGCGCGGTGTTGATCTCGACTACTTCCAGCGAAATGATGCCGCCGGCTTCGGCGATCTTTTCCATTCCCAGATGCGCTTCTCGGTAAGTTAGACCACCGCGCACAAGCGTTCCTGAGCCAGGCGCATCGCCCGGATCGAGCACGTCAACGTCGAAAGTTACAGCGTAGCCGCCGCTGCCGCGCGAAGCGATTGCAATGGCTTCATCCATGCACGCAGTCATTCCGCGCTCGTCAATTTCACGCATTGTGAAGAAACGTAGGCCGAGCTTGCGAATCAACTCACGCTCACCTGCGTCGATGTCGCGCGCGCCAACGTGCGCGCATAGTGTTGGATCAAGCTTCGGCGAAAAGCCGCCGACATTGGTCAGCTCAGGCGCGCCATATCCGAGCAACGCCGCTAGCGGCATGCCGTGGATGTTTCCAGACGGCGAGGTTTCGGGCGTATTCATGTCTGCGTGCGCGTCGAACCAGATCAGGCCCAACGTCTCGTCGCGCTCGCGACAATGCGAGGCGACTCCGGCAATCGAGCCGATGGCGATTGAATGATCGCCACCGAGTACGATCGGAAATTCTCCTGCCGCCAAAATCTTATGGACTTCGATGGCCAGTTGTTCGCAGGCACCGGCGATTTCTCGCAAGTGCTTCAGTCTGTCATGGGGTTCGGCAGGCGCTTGTGCGTGCTCGAGCCCCATGTCGCCCAAATCGCGCACGCGGTAACCGAGCCGAGCAATTCGCTGGTTGATGCCCGCCACTCTCAAAACTGCCGGCCCGAGTTCGACGCCGGCCATGTCTGCTCCGTAACAGAGGGGCACGCCGAGAATATTCACCTGCCGCTTCGCCGCCTGTTGATGGGCGAACTCTTCTAGCGAATTCTCAGCCGCCAAGATCTCGTTCATAGAAAATCTCGCCCGGAAATCTATCCACCAAGATTGATATTGAATCCGCTGCCGCCACCGGATTGCGAAGGAAAGAACGGTTTCAATAGTCCCGCCAGGGCGGCGAGGTTGCGCGTCTGGATCAAAATCTCGCCGGGGCCGCTGAACTCCGCGACGATCCCTTCGCCGCTCACCATGCTGCGAAAGAAGCCCGCCGCCGCCTTGCGCAAAGTGTACTGCGTCGTTCCTTCCCACGCCACCAGATGGCCCGTGTCGACGACGTAACGCTCGCCTGGCTGTAAACGTTTGCGATGGATGGCCCCAAAGGAAGATACAAGCAACAAGCCCGCCCCCTGCACCAGCAGTACGAACAACCCTTCTCCGGCAAAAAAAGATTTCGCGCCGCCCCATTTTGTATCGACTGTCAAACTGCCATCGCCGGCAAGATAAGAACTCGACTGAACAAAGAACGATTGATTGCTGAGTTCAATCGCGGCGATATCACCCGGAGCGCCGGGCGCAAATGTCACTTCGCCGGGCCCGCCACGCGCAGTGAACGTCGAAACAAATGCAGACTCGCCCCCAGCCGCGCGCTTTAGTGCTCCCAATAGCCCGCCTTTCATTTGTGACTGTAATTCAATGTTAGCGGACATCGACACCATCGCTCCGGCTTCGGCCTGGATAGACTGTTCAGTTTGAAGTTGAACAACTGCCAGACTGAACGCCGGTTGATGTAATACTTCATAGGTATAACCACGGCCCTGACCACGCGAATCTTCGTCGATGTGGATGCCGCCACCCCCGGCAAAAGCACTTGGCTGACCGCCTGGAGCCCCGGTATCAAGCCGGTTGCCGCAGGCGCCGCAAAAACTTGAACCGGGCATCATCTGCGAGCCGCATTTTGGACAATTCATATGACGACTCCTCTGGATTTGTCTTGAATAATTCCCACTGCCTCTTCCGGCGTGCTGGCAAAATCGAGCGACTTGACGTCTTCATCACTCACTGCGAGATATTGTTGCCACGATTTAACGAGCGGCGGCCAACAATCGCCCAACAGCACCAATGGACGCGGTTCAATCACGCGTGTTTGAATCTTGTTCCAGACCAGCGAAAGCTCCGTCACCGTTCCCATACCGCCGCGAATCGCAATGAAACCGATTGAGCGAATAATCAACTGTTGCAGGCGTTCGTAAAAATGAGGGGTGGCAACCTTGTCGGTTAGAAAGCGATTTGGCTCAGCGCTAAACTGATTCATCACGATCCCAAGCACGCGGCCACCGCGTTCATGTGCGCCACGGCTCGCTGCTTCCATCACGCCAAGGTAACCGCCAGTGCAGATCGTGTAACCAGCCGCGGCCAGGAGCTCGCCGGCGCGCCGGGCCTGCGCATATTCCGGATCAGACTCGCGGCATTTCGAGCCTCCAAAAATCGTAACGATGCGTTCCTGTGTATCGCTCATTTCCCAACCTCGCCGCTTACCATCAACGATCCTGCCTCTCGGTACTTTCGGTATTCCTCGCGGGACTTAAACCAGGTGCTGCTGTAACCATCCGGTATCGCTGTTGGATCGTGGATGCGCTCATCATGGACGTTTACAAAGCCTGCCTGCCGAAACAAGGAATGATACTGCGCAATACTGAGGAGATGAACCGGCACCTGGAGTTTCTCTACCCAGTGATGCGAGGGAGCGTTTTCTTGATAGAGATCAACGACCGTGACGAACAGTCGTCCCACTGCGAGCACGCGGTGAATCTCTTTCAACGCACGGAGGACATCAACGTAGTAATAGAGCGACTCCATTGAGAAGGCATGCGTGAATTGCGCATCTTCGAACGGTAAACTCTCGGCACTGGCAACCTGAAACTCGACATTAAGAAACCCGTCAGATGATTCGCGCGCGAGGCGTACCATTTCATCGGAAATGTCGACGCCCACTACCCGTCCGCGTTTTGCCTTTTTCGCCAGCAGACGCGTGGCCCAGCCTGAGCCGCAACCAATGTCGAGCACCATTGCTTCTTCGTATACCTGCATTTGCCCGATGGCTTGCTCGCCTGCGGGGCGGTGGCCGCGCTCCATGCTCTCACCGCGCCCGGTCCTGGCCCATTCGTTGAATTCTAAGCGTAATCTCTCTTCCATCTGATGTCCGACAAACTTTTCAGTTTGTCGTTTTCTCTTTCGCAATAGGACTTGTTTTCGCTGACAAAGCACGTTGGCGACCGTCAACAACAAACTGAAGGAACCTCTGAACAAGTTGTCTCAGAGGCGGAAGCCCGCGCGTAAGCAAGGGCTCCTAAGCCAAATGACGAGCCCTCTCTAACGGTCGGGCTTCTGCCTCGCAGTGAGCGACAAGCCGAAGTTTGTCGGACATCACGGTCGTAACCGATACATCATTCGGGGAAAGGGAATCGTTTCGCGAATGTGTTCGATGCCACACATCCAGGCCGTGCAGCGTTCAATGCCCATGCCGAAGCCTGCGTGAGGCACGCTGCCATAGCGGCGCAGATCCAGATACCAGTCAAACGCCTTCTCCGGCAGACTGTGCGCGGCGATCTGTTGTTGCAAAAACTCGAGCGATGTTGCGCGCTCGCCTCCACCAATAACTTCGCCGTAACCTTCCGGCGCGAGCACATCGACGCCAAGCGCAAGCTCAGGCCTTTCTGGATCGCGAGCCATGTAAAATGCTTTCACTACTGCTGGATAATGATGGACCATCACGGGCTTATCGAAATGACCGGAGATATAGGTTTCATCCGGCGCGCCAAAATCTCCGCCCCATTCGAAACGTGATTCCAACGCCCCGCTCGCGTGGCCCTCGTGAAGCATCTTGACCGCGTCGTCGTAATGAAGGCGCGGGAATGGCGGAACCACCGCTTGTAGTTTCGACGTATCGCGCTCGAGAATCCTCAACTCTTCGCCGCGATCTTCGAGCACGCGCGACGCGAGGTACGAAAGCATCCTCTCCGATAGCTGCATCACATCTTCGAGCGTGGCGTAGGCCATCTCAGGCTCAACCATCCAGAACTCAGTCAAGTGACGCCGGGTCTTGGATTTTTCCGCGCGGAACGTCGGACCAAAACAGTAGACCTTGCCGAACGCCGCGGCCGTCGCTTCGTTGTAAAGCTGACCCGATTGCGTGAGGTATGCTTTCTCGCCTTCGAAATAGTCGACTTCGAAAAGCGTCGTTGTTCCTTCACACGCTGCGGGTGTAAAGATTGGCGCATCGCAAAGCGTGAAGCCGTCCTGGTCGAGGAAGTTGCGCACCGCTTGCACGACTGTGTGGCGAATCTTCAATACCGCATGTTGCCGGCGCGAGCGCAGCCACAAATGCCGGTGGTCCAACAGAAACTCCGGACCGTGCTCTTTCGGAGTAATCGGATAATCGTGCACGTCATGGATAACTTCGGCGTCGGACACATCGATCTCGTAACCGCCCGGCGCCCGGCTGTCCTCGCGCACTTTGCCCCGCACAATCAAAGCCGATTCCTGGCCCAGGCCTTTCAGCGCTTCCCAAAGCTCCGGCTGAATTGAATTCTTCAGAACCACACACTGCACGATGCCGGTTCCATCTCGCAACTGCGGGAACAGAATCTTGCCGCTCGAACGCAGGTTATAAAGCCACCCTTTCAGAGTAACCTCCGCACCAACATGCGCGCCGAGCCGATTAATAGATGCCTGGGCTGCAGGGGTCTCGATTAACGATTTGGACTCAGTAACCATCTGTTGCACGAAGCTCCACTTCTCAACTGGTGTTCAAACGCTTCACCATCATCTGCCTGAGAGTTGGGAAACGCTCGAGCCATTCGGCTGCTTGCAAGACAATTTGAAATGTCGGTTTGATGAACTGTTCGTAGGCTTCCCCTCGGCCGCAAACAGCCGTCTGATATGAAAACGTTCCAATCGCCTTCAACCCGCGTTGCACCGTCATCAGACGAAACTCTTTGGCAAACTCGTCCGGATCGAGGGCTGCCAGTCCCTGCGAACGCCGCGCTTCAAGAAAGAACAATCTGTGATGGCGCAGCTCTGCCAGAGACGGCAAAGACGATTGGCGATCGAGGAGAAACGAAACCAGATCGTAACTCGCCGGTCCCATGCGAGCGTCCTGGTGGTCCACGACGCGCAAGCGGCTTTTGCCATCAACCATCAGATTCGCCGCGTGGAAATCGCGATGACATAAAACTCTTGGGACCGCCGCCAGTTCCGCTGCGAGATCATTGAGCTCAGCCTTCAGCTCTGCTGACTGACCATGCTTGAGCTGCTCACGTCGCAGACTGCCAAAATAGTGCTCGGCAAAGAAGTCGAGTTCCCACGAGAGTTTGGCGTCGTCAAAAGCCAGACGGCTGGCAATCGACCGCATCTCATAGGCCTTCTCGGTGGCCTTTTGAATGCGAGCAATCAAACCAATCGCCTGCGCTTTGTACTCTTCGCATTCTTCTTCGGACAGGGATTCGTACACGTGGCATAGTTGCCGGTCGCCGAGATCCTCTTGAACGATGATGCCGCTGGCACCGTCGACGGCATAGATTTCGGGTACGGGGATACCCGCCTCGAGGAACAAGCGGGTAACGTCCAGATAGGGATGCACATCCGGATCGAACTGCTCAGGATACACGGCGGCGACAGCAGTGCCCTTCTCCCAGGGAATGCGAAAGTATTTGCGAGTCGAGGCGTCGGGAGTCAGCGCAATGATCTCCGGGTTCTTGACGCTCTGAGACTCTTCGAGATACTGCGCGAGCCGCTTAGCTGCGGACGGCTCGAAAGTTTTTGTGCTGACTTGCTTAGCTGAACTCATTGGCCGAAGGGAGGATTGCTTTCCTACCATATTATGAGGCGGGACTGTCACTGCAGGTCCCGCCGCTTCCGCACTTCCGAATGTGGATTCGATTGTATCACTGCGTGAGAGGCACAACAAAGTTCTCGCCTCGCAGTTCTCCTTTAAGAGCTTTCGCCGGCGGCGTCTTGCCGAGAACCAATGCGGCCCGTACCACTGCTGCGTTTTCAATGACCTCCGCCTGACTGATCCGCACGCCGTCCGCAATGACGGCC
>JBGQJU010000059.1:0-36456 GCA_041499185.1 Pyrinomonadaceae bacterium
AAAAAGCGCTCACGATCGGGATCGATCCAGCAACTCGTTCCAGTAAAACCTGTGTGTCCAAAACTATCGGACGAGAGACTTGGCCCAGCCGATGAGTCCTTGGTCGTCGCCAGTTGCCACGCGATCGAGCGGGCCTCTTCCAAACCCACAGTCATATTTGTCCTAAACAACGTACACGTTTCCGGCTTGAGCAGTTGTGTCTGGCCCGCAATGAACTGTTCTGCGAGACGCAATGTCTCGTGTGCAGTTGAAAACAGACCCGCATGCCCGGCCGCGCCACCGAGGAAGTAAGCATTGCCATCGTGCACCTCGCCCCAGATCGCCCGCTCGCGCCAGACGCTCGGATCATTTTGTGAATCTGCGGGGCTCATTTCGCGCATCATCTCGCGCTCGTAAACATTTCCTTTTTCCGACGCGGCAATTCGTACTTTGATCGCGATGCCGGGATTAAAGAACGTGTGATCCAGCTTCAGAGGCTCGACGATCTCGCGGCGCGCTAACTCGACGAAACTCGCGCCAGTCATTCGCTCGAGCAGAAAGCCGAGCGCGATGAAGCCGAGATCGCTGTAGACGACTCGCGTGCCGGGCGCGTATTCGAGCAGCTCATTCGCTATCGCTCCAATTGTGGCATCGCGCTTTCCCTGGGCGAGCACGTAGAGTGGACGCCACGCGGGGAGCCCTGAGGTGTGCGTCAAGAGTTCCCGCACGGTGATCAACTGTTTGTCCGCGCGATCGAATTCCGGCAGGTAGTGCGAGACTGAAGCGTCCAGCGTCAGCTCGCCCAGCTCGATGCGCCGCGCACAAAGCAGACCGGTGATCAGCGGTTTGGTGAGCGAGGCAAGATCATAGATCGTTTCGAGCGTAACCGGAATTCGCTCCGGCTCGCGTACTGCGTCGCCAAGCGCGTCGGCAAAGATCGTTTGTCCACGTTCGGAGACGAGATAGACAGCGGAAGGGAAATCGCCCGCGTTAATGTGGGCGGCCAGCAGGGCGGAGATCTGTGCTTCAGTTTGCAACATGCAGTGACTCAACCGCTCAGGGCAATCCTTATATTTCCGGTTGACCCAAAACGGGCATCTTGTCCGTTCACGGCATTATCCCCGAAGCAATTCCCTGGCCTCCTCGATTCTTTCCAGCTCAGAAGCGGAGAAATGATCCCCGCTCGACTTACGAAAGTTCTCATCGACGATATAGAAAAGGCTCCGAATAGCGCCGACATCCGACAAACGCAGATCTTGGTTGCTGGGTCGAGCAACAATATCACGACCAACGTACCTCCGTGGTTCGTAAGCAAGGAAGGCGTCCCACCCTTTCTTTTTTGCGCGCGCAATGTCACCTGTCGTCGCGTATCAAGCGTTTAGTAATTGCTGGGCTAGCGCAGCAACGCTTTTGGCGTTTGCATGTTGGCGACCTGGAAAACTATTGTTCAGGTAAGTTGCCAAAGTCTCGTGATTTATCTCCAGCGATTGAAAGTGATACTGCACACGCCACAGCGTATGAGATCCTGGGAAACCCTTCAACTCTGTTTCATAAGAGAAGAAACTTACGTCGCGGTTAGAGCCCTGATCGTCCTCAACGTATTTTTTGGCATCATCGTTAAGTATTATCCAGTCGTCTTTTGGCCAACTCACGAGGCGAGCGGCAAAGTTGACCATCTTCCCACCGATGTCATTCCGAATCACTTGAAATTGCCCGACCTGAACACCGGCTCTAATTCTTACCTGCCCATCGCCGGTAAACTCATGGATTGATAGCGCAAAACTGAGGGCGTCCGTGGCGGTGTGAAAGACAGCCATAACAGAATCGCCGTCGGTCTTGATCTGGTACCCACCATATCTCGTGATCAGAAGCTTTGCCTGATCGAAATGAGCGCAACATACATCAATCATCTTTTCATTGCCTAAAAGATTCCTGAGAGCCGTCGAGTCAAGGATGTCCGTAAAGACTAACGCTTTCATTACGTTTACTGCGCCAGCCCATTCTTCAAGTCTTTTGCTCATGAACGGAGGTCACCCCCAATCTTTGCGTTTCTCACTTGAGCGTGCGGGTTATGCGGCGGGAAGGCGATTGGGACCACGGTAAGGCAAATCAAACGGACGGCTAAGATCGGCCATTACGTTGTTCTCTAACTATCTCGATCAAAGCATCAAGCCGCCTGTCGGTATGGGCTTGCGCCTCCATCAGGGCGGCAAAACGACGTTCAAAGCGTTCGTCCTGTTCGCGCATGTGCCGACGCGCTCGTGATCCGGCCTTGATCATCAACTTAACAATCCGCTCAAGACGATCGATTCGGCCATCAGCGCGATTCATCCGGTTTTCTGCTCTGATTTGCGATTCTTCCAGCCTCAGTTGTGATTCTTCCAGCTTCTGCAAACCGGAGAAGAACTGAGCCTGCTGCTCAACGATGAAGTCCATCGTATGTTGTCGTTCTTCGTCAGTCATGAAGCTGTCCTCATTCGCAGCGATCTGGGTGTCGTCTTTCTACCAACAATCGTTTCCATAATAACAGGTACTGCGCAAGGCCGAGAAGCAGGCGATGCAACCGATGGTGATTCCGTCTATCTTGTCTTTGCTTCAGAAACTCTGATTCCCGACCGCGCCGTATGGTCGTGAATTCTTTCCAGCGCACGCAGCGCCAGAGCCAGCGCATTGCGCCCGTCGTTACCCGAAACAGGAGAAGACGAACCATCGCGCGCGGCTTCGAGAAACGCGACGATTTCGGCCTGCAAAGGCTCGGTCGTTTGAACTTCGAGAATGCGAGTTCGCACACCCGGCCACGCCCCATCGGCAGCCGGGGGCGCGAGGTTGCTAATGCTGGCGCGGTTTGTAGCGTAATCGACCGCTATATAATCGTGTGGTTGAAAGAATCGCATCTTGCGAATTTTTTCCGTGCCCACACGCGAGGCCGTGATGTTGGCGACTGCTCCGGAAGCAAACTCCAGCCGCGCGTTCGCAGCGTCAACTTTGTTCGTCAGGATTGGAATGCCTACGGCGTGCAAGTCAACTACTTCAACGTCTTCTCCAACTAACCATTGCACTATGTCCAGATCGTGAATCATCAGATCGAGCACGACGTCGATGTCGAGCGAACGCGCGGTAAACTCGCCAACGCGATGAATCTCGAAATAGACTGGATTGCGAACGTGTGGACGCAAGGCCACGAGCGCGGGATTGAAACGTTCGAGATGGCCCACCTGGAGCAGCGCGCCACCCTTCTCGGCGGCGGCAATCATTCGGTCGGCTTCAGCCAGCGTTCGCGAGATCGGCTTTTCGACCAGCACATGAATCCCCGCTTCCAACAATCCGCAAGCGATCTCGCAATGCGATTCCGTGGGAACCGCGAGACTGACGGCATCGACGCGGCCAACAAGATCGCGCCAATCGGTGGTCCCGTCAACTGCGCGCTCCAGCGCGATTGTCCGAGCAGTGTCCTCGGCAATATCGCAGACGGAAACAAAGTCGTTCAGTCCTGCTTCAGCAAGAGTCGAGTGAATGCGCGCGTGCTGGCGGCCCAGATGCCCGACGCCAATCACTGCGGTATGTAGCTTCATAGTCAGTGGTCAGTAGTCAGTCGTCAGTAGAAGGTCGAGCGTGCCTGGCCTGTCGCTAACAACGCTCGCTTCCATGTCGCCGTTTGAACAGAGAGTCTGTTTCGACGATACTCGAAGTCCTGTTGAAGATGCTGTTGCTACCAACTGGCCACTGACTACTGACAACTGACTTCTTAGTGGAGTGACTATACTTGCAACCTTCGACGCTTGCCAAGCGTGCCTGGCTTCTCCTGTTTCTCGCCGTCGTGGCTTTCTATCTCTACGGTCTTGGGCATCTGCCTTTCGTCGGCCCCGACGAGCCGCGCTATGCGGAAGTCGCACGCGAGATGTTCTTGCGCCGCAATCTGATCACGCCAACGCTCGGCGGACATCCTTGGTTTGAAAAGCCCGCGCTGCTCTACTGGATGATGATCGGCAGCTTTGCCGCCTTCGGTGTTTCCGAATGGGCGGCCCGGCTTGGGCCAATGATTTCGGGACTGTTGACGATCGCGGCGGTGTACTGGATTGGCCATCGAGTCGAACTCAGGAGCACCGGTGAAAAGAAGGATCAAGCGATCTTTGCAGCGTTAATCGCAGCGTCAAGCGGCGGATTGATCGTCTTCTCGCGCGGGGCGAGCTTCGACGTCGTAGTGACCATGACGATCACGATCGCGCTCGGCTTCTTTCTCGCGGCAGAGATCGAGGATGACGACAAACACCGTCGGTGGTTGCTGGCCGGATTCTACTGTTTTGTTGGTTTGTCGCTTTTGGCAAAAGGTTTGGTTGGTATCGTCATTCCGTTCGGCGTTGTTTTCGCCTACTACTTAATGCGGCGAAGATTGCCACGGCCGGGGACATCACGCAGCCTCAGCTGGGGAATACCGCTGGCGCTTGTCGTCGCCGCCGTTTGGTATGGACCGGTGATCGCTCGCAACGGCTGGCCGTTCATAGATCAATTTATTATTCAACACCACTTCGCGCGCTACGTGTCCAACAAATATCATCATCCCCAACCGATCTATTTCTATCTGCCGGTCATTATTCTTCTCACTCTGCCCTGGACGCCGTTCCTCGTTGATGCGCTTCTCGGAGCAAGGCGCTGGCAATGGCGCGCGGACGAGGCGGAAACCAAATCTCTGATTTTCGCGCTGGCCTGGTTGGCGGTGCCGATCGTGTTTTTCTCACTCTCGGGATCGAAGCTCCCCGCCTACATTCTTCCTTCTGTGCCGGCGGCAGCGTTGCTCGGAGGCGCAGGGCTGGAAAGATTCGTTCGAGAAACATGGAAGGGGAATTGGGCGATGCGGGCCACGGCCGCGACTCTTCTAGTGTTCGCAGTTGGATCGATCGTTTATGCACAACGCTCAGGAAATGTTTCGCTGCGGTGCGCGCTCTTGGTTGCAGCGCCGCCGGCTGTTGCTGGTGTGGTCGCGATCTTTTGGAAACGGCGAATGCTGGCGGTGGTGCTAGTCGTCTTCGCAGTTCTTGGCGCAACTGACCTCGCGCTGCGTTGCGCCGCCGATAGGTTCGCGCAGCGTGAATCCGTACGCGATCTGATTCGACTTGCCGATGCGCGCGGCTACGGCTCCGTTCCGTTATTCGCGTTGCACCGAATCGAACGGACGGCCGAGTTCTATGCCGCGGGCCGCGTGGCTTACGGCCCCGACGGCGAGCCAGTTAGATTCGAAAGCGCTTATCAAGTCGCTAACCAGGCGCGCCAAATTCACGGGCCAATACTAGTCATCGTGCCGTTGGATTACGTTTGGCAGTTGACTAATATCAAAGGAATGCAAGCGGAAGTGATCGGGAATAATGGCCGTGCCGCTGTCGTGGTTGTTCGGGCAGAGTAGTGATTCTTCAAGGCCCACTAACGCAGTTGCCTGTCGAAGAAGTCGATCACCTGGCGATCGTAAGCTTCTCCTTGCTCGCCGGTTGCGGAAGGCTGTTTGAATCCAGTCAAAGGCAGATCAGTCTTAACCTCGATGTTGGCGGGATTTGAAAAACAGCGCCCCAGGCCAACCGTCGAATCGCGCAGATATCCTGCATCTTCGCCTGACAGCAAAAGCACGCGCTGAGTCGCCAGTGATGCGGCCATCTCGCAGGATGGAGTGTTATCGTAACTGCCGAGGAAGTAGATGCGCGTCGCGCCGCGCGTGAAGTATTGAACCAACCGGTTGTCCATGCCCAAATCCCCTTTGACCGCGGCGCGCAACAACTCGTCGGGAACACGAGGAACGGAGTCGAGCACCAGAACCCGCACTCGCGTGTCGTGCAGCGCAGCCTTCATCGCCGCGTAGGCGCCCAGCTCGATGCCGTAGAGTCCCATGCGCTCTCCTACGAGCGCTTGGCCTCGTTCACTTTTGAGCGCTCGCAGATGATCCAGGGCGGCGAGCACGTCATCGCCCTCGCGAGTCCCAAACGAAGTCCACGCAACTGGCGGATTCATGCCATGCCCGCGCAGATCGGGCCAGAGAATTGTGAAGTTGGCGGTCTCGCGGAGCTTGACGCCCAGATTGAAAAGCCACGAGCGGTCCGCGCCATAGCGATGAAGTAAAACAACCGCTGGAGCGCCTTCCGCGCCGCGCAACAACCAGCCGCGCGCCTGCGAGCCATCGCGGTTGCGCCACGTTTCGTCAGTGACTTTTAAGACTGGTCCACTGAATGGTGTGAACATCTGAGGGGTGACGAGATAGGCCTGGCGCGGCGGGCGCGTAACGCCATAGACGATCCAGGCGAGCACGGCGACAACGACCAGCGCCAACACCAGCACGATTGGCAGCAGCGATCGTATGAGCTTTCTTCCAGATCGTCGTCGGGCCATAGGAAATTAGGATGACGGATGAAGGCGGAAGGATGAAGAGCAAAGCCGCCGGCTAGTTCATCACTTCAGCGTGATAGCCATCTCCTTTCTGCGCGCGAGCGTAATCGTCGGGCGTGTTCATGTTATCAAAAAACCGATTCGCTCCGTCGAGATCCGCGAGGTCCTCGAAGGCCACCAGGCGCGTTCTCGCAGATTGTACCAGAGCGATGGGCCGATGTTCGCCCGATTCGATCAACTCTTCGGCGATTTTGAGGCAAGGACCAACTCGATAGATAGCGCAAAGCGGCTGCGGTCTCCCATCGCGCTGCACGGGAACCACAGCATCGATGTCAGCGCGAAGACTCACGAGACGCGCCAGCAGCGCGCCGGTGACAAATGGTAAATCGCAAGCCACAACGACTGCCCAGTCGGCTTGGCAGGCTGACAGTGCGGCGTGGAGGCCGCCGAGCGCTCCCCACTTTTCATAGATGTCGAAAACAGTCGGAAGCTTCGATTGAACATTCGCGTGACGTTTTCCGACCACGGTGATCGTATTCGCAACCGAGGACAGGGCGGTCGCAACGCGCTCGACGAAAGTTTGCCCGTCGAGCACGAGCTTCGACTTGTCGGCGCCCATTCGGCTCGATGCTCCACCGGCGAGGATGAAACCTTCAAGAGATTGCATGGCGATCTGATCAGGCGTGCCGTAGCGCTTCTTAGAAGCAACGGCGCGCACGTTATCACGGGGCAGAATTGCGAGCAAGGCGAAACGATTCAAGGGAAAAACACTCAAGCGCGAACATCGAAAGAAATTCTTGACAGCATCTTAGCGAGGCGGAGACACGAAACAGCTTGACCGGCTTTCATAGCGACAGCTATAGTGCCCGTGGATGCCCTTTTTAGCCGGGTAGCTTAGTTGTTAGAGGTAGTTGATGAAAAGATTTTCAGTGGCCCTTGCGATCGCGCTCGCGATCTTCATTCCGCTCAATTCTGCCAAGGCACAGGAGAGGGCGGAAGCAAAGAGAGGGGTGGAAGCCCGCGGTCCCAGCAAGAGCGCAAATGACGCGCGTCTGTTTCAGTTGGATGAACTGCGCCCGGGCATGAAAGGTATTGCGCGCACCGTGTTTGCGGGCAGCGAAACGCAGGAGTTTGGGGTGGAGATTCTCGGCGTGTTGCCGGGCTTTCCGGGACCGCATCAATCGGCAATCATCGCGCGCCTGAGTGGCTCAAACGTCGAAAAGACTGGGGTGTTCGCCGGGATGTCGGGCTCGCCGGTTTACATCGACGGTCGACTCGTGGGCGCTATCGCTTTTAGTTTTCCGTTCTCCAGAGAGCCGATTGCCGGCATCACCCCGATCAAAGAGATGCTCGACATCTTTGAGAAAGGGCCGGCCAGCGAGACACAGAAATCGAAAGAGCCACGTCCGGTTTCATTCGCGCAACTGGCGGCCACCGAATGGAAGCCAACTCTGCCGCGGCCCGCGGTAACGGGTGTGCCGCTAATCGCACCGGTGGCGGCGGGCTCGCCGCTGGTTGCGCTGATGGGCCAGCAGATGGCGCCCATCGCGACGCCGGTCGTATTCGGCGGCATCAGCCAGGAAACGCTTTCTTTGTTTTCATCACAACTGATGGCGAATGGGTTGTTGCCTGTCTCTGGTGTGGGCGGCGGCGCTGCCATCACGCCGCTAGCTCCGGTAACAGAGAAGACTCTGCTTCCGGGAGCGTCAGTCAGCGTCCAGCTTGTCCGAGGGGACTACTCGATTGCGGCCGCCGGTACAGTTACTTTCCGCGACGGTGATCGCATCTATGCGTTTGGGCACCCGTTCTTGAGTCTTGGATCGTCAGACATGCCGATGACCGAAGCGTCGGTTGTGACGGTGATTTCCAACGTCAATAACTCGTTCAAGCTTGCAGTCCCTGGCCAGATGGTCGGATCGATTTCCCAGGATCGGGCGACGGGCGTTTACGGCCAGCTCGGCGTGGCTCCGAAGATGATTCCAGTAAAGATCAATCTGCACACCAGCCGCGATCGCACCGCGACTTATTCGTACGAAATCGCGAACGATTCTTTTCTTACGCCGTTGCTGCTGAACATCACTATTTTCAACACGATTACTTCCAGCGAGCGGGCGCTGGGAGATTCAACGATAACTATTAAGGGTGAGATCAAAGTAAAGGGCCAGCAGGCTGTAGCCGTGGATCGACGCTTTTCCGCCGGCAACGCGGCGATGTTGGCTTCGGCGTCAGTGGCCGTGCCGGCTGCTTCGTTGTTGGCCAGCGGGTTCGACGACGTGGAGATAAGCGGCGTCACGCTGGATGTCGCCTCGACCGATACGAAGTACACGGCCGCGCTCGAGCGCATTTCGCTCGACAGAACTGAAGTTCGGCGTGGCGAGAATGTCGAGATTCAGGCCTACGTCAGAACGGAATCCGGGAAGCAGTTTGTCCAACGCATCCCCATTCAGATTCCGTCGGACCTGCCAACAGGCCAACTGCTGATCTTTGTCGGCGATGGTGGCGCGCTGCAGGAAGGCTCGCCCGCGAAAGTTTTTGTTCCGCGCGACCTGGGCCAACTGGTTAGCGCCATCAACAAAGTCAAGAAGAGTGATCGTCTTTACGTAAAACTCTTTCGCATCACGCCGGGCGCCGTCATCGGCACCAACGAATTGCCAAACCTGCCGCCATCGATGGTGGCCACGCTCAACAGCGACAGGACCTCGGGCGGCTACACACCATTGGCGCTTTCGCCGATCTACGAGATGGAACTGCCGCCGGCAGAATTCGTGATCTCGGGACAGCAGCTCATCGGCATTGACGTTGTTCGGTAAGATCTCTGCATTGCCGAGGCGCTGGCGACTGCTGTTCGCCGGCGCCCTAGTTCTTCTCCTCGCGTTTTTCCTTTATCCATTCAAAACTACGATCGTCCCGCGCTGGCGTCTGAATGTGGTTGATGAAACCCGCGTGCTGGGCGTGCCGGACATCCGCGTCACCGAACACTGGCAACACTACTTGCTCGAATCTGAAGGCCATGAAGAAAGGCAGAAGACGGATCAGAATGGCCTGGTTGATTTTCCCGCGCGCACAATTCGAGCGAGTGTTGCGTCGAGGATCATTAGAACAATCATCGGTTTTGCGAGACAAGGCGCGAATGGGAAGTTTGGGCCGTACGCGTCAATCGTCGTTTGGGGCAGCGCTGACTACGAGACCACGGTTGCGGTTTATCAACCCGAGGCCCCAACGAAGACCGAGATTGTCGTTCACCGCCGGCAGTAAGTCACCGGTTCAATGACGAACAGAAACCGCCGCTCGGAGTTGAGAATCTTAAGCGTTAAAAATTCCAGTCCGGCGCGTTCAATCTGTTTGCGCAGCTCTCCGCCCCCGAAGAGCAACAATCGACTTGGTTGCGGCGACCATTGGATCAACTTGGGAAACAGCTCTGTGAAACGATCGATAGCCCGGCAAGTAACACAATCAACTTTGGGCGCCGGAACATTTTCGAATCGTTCGGCGAGTACGGTTGTTTGATCGGAAGTCGCCGTGACGCGTAAAGCCTCGCGTAGAAACACAGATTTCTTTTTGGAAGATTCAATCAGAGTTGCGCGAACGTCGGGCCGCACGATCAGAACCGGAATGATTGGCAGGCCCGCGCCCGAGCCAACATCGGCGACGCGCGAGTTTAGCTGCAGATGCGGCAACAGCAACAAGGATTCCAGCACGTGGCGAGTGGCAAACTCAGATGGCGAACAGGGCGCGACCAGATGGGCGCGCGGATTCCATTCGAGCAGCAGTTGATAGTAGTCGCAGAGCCGCGCGATCTCGTTCTCGCGCAATTCAACTTCATAGCGCGCGGCCTGCGTTCGCAGCGTACTGCGAAACTTGCTTATCCGTGATTCCTGTTCTTTCATGTCGTCAACTAAAGAGTGTCCCGCAAAGGCGCAAAGCACGCAAAGGCTGAGAGCGCAGGCATCTTGCCAGATTTGCTCGTGGATTTCATACCACCAACCAGGAAAAACAAAGACGCCGAGTCTTTGCACCCTTGCGCCTTGGCGTGAGATTCTAACCTTCGCGAAAGTAGACGATTTAACATGCAGCCATGAACGAAGATCTGAGCCAACTACACCAACGCCTGGGGCAGGCCGTCACGAGAATTATCGTCGATTACGTGAAAGGCCTGGACGACAGGCGCGTTACCTCCAAAGCAACGCCTGCCGATCTCGAGAAGCTTTTTGACGAACCGTTGCCGGAAGTCGGCATCAGCGTTGAGGAGATTCTCGATCGGTTTACGCGCGACATTGCGCCCCACGCGATGCAGGTTCCGAGCCCGCGTTACTATGGCCAGTTCAATCCCACGCCGCTGCCGATCGGCGTCTGGGCCGACGCGCTTTGCTCGGCGTTGAATCAAAACGCGGGCGCGTGGCGCAACGGTCCAACGTCTGCAATTATCGAGGCGCGCGTTATTCGCTGGCTGTGTCAGTTGATCGGTTATGGGCCACAGAGTTTCGGCACGCTGGCGAGTGGTGGGTCAGAGGCAAATCTGATTGCGTTGAAATGCGCGCGCGATAACGCTCACAAGCAAATAATCAGTGCAGGCGTGCGATCGGTTCCCGGCGATCTCGTGATCTACGCGTCGGAACAATGCCATTACTCGGTCGAGAAGAGCGCGGACATTCTCGGGCTTGGCCGGGAAAGCCTGCGCAAGATTCCCACCGATGATCGCTTTCATATTCGGACCGGCGCGCTGCGCGCGGAGATTGAAGGCAACCGAAAAGCGGGCCACATACCATGTTGTATCGTCGGAGTCGCCGGCGCCACGTCAACCGGCGTGATCGATCCGCTCGATGAACTTGCGAAGATCGCTCGCGAACATGGGTGCTGGTTCCATGTCGATGCTGCATACGGAGGGGCGCTGGCGTTTTCCGACAAACATAAAGCGAAACTAATGGGAATCGAGCGCGCCGACTCCGTAACTTTCGATCCGCACAAGTGGATGTTCATCCCCTTTTCCTGCGGAGCAGTGCTGGTCCGCGGCGGCGGCTGGACGCTTCGCGGTGCATTTGACATCACGGCGGAGATCCTCAGCGAGGACCGAGGCGGCGCCGATGTTGAATTCGATTTCTTTCGTTATGGCCAGATGGGCACGCGCCGCTTCAATTCTCTGAAGCTTTGGATGGCGCTGAAATTCATGGGCACGCGAGGCTACGCGCGCACGGTCGAGCAGCACATCGATCTCACAAACTATCTTGCGAACCAGATAGATCAACTGAAGGACTTTCAGCGACTAGGCGAAGTCGAAACCGCAGTCTGTTGTTTTCGTTTCCTGCCGGAAAAAATTCGCGATGCGGCAGGTGCGAAGCAAGATCGAGTGCAGCAAAGGTTGCAACAGCGAATAGAGCGTGGCGGCGAGGCCTGGCTCACTACAACCGTACTGCACGGCCGCCGCGCGCTGCGCGTGAACGTGAACAGCTTTCTCACCGAGCGCCGGCACATTGATGATCTGGTAGAATTGCTTGAGTCTGAAGGGCAAGCTTTGGTTGGAGAAGGAGTGCCGTGATGACGAACGATTTCGATCGAATCGAGACTAACTTAGAAACGACGCAGAAGTTTCCGGCTCATCTTGCGGAAGTGGGCGTACTCGTAAACATCAAACTCGCGGAAATTGCAATAGCACAGAAGCAAACCGATGCACTGCTTGCTGAGGGGAAAAGCGTTTGAACTCTCTGATGCTTGGGGCCAAACGTTACCTTGTCAGACGCCGCCGCGGAATCACCAGGTTGGCCGGATGAGCGGTACGAATACGATGCCTAACGGAGACTCTCCCTTATCGCGGGCATTAACGGCTCTGTTCTTGTGTTTGACAATCGTGGGCGTCGCGCTCTCGGCGAAGTCTGCGGTCAAATCACCTGACGCACCTCGTTCACTAACGGCGATTCATTCACGTGAGGAGTTTGATTCCCTCGCTGTCACGTACGACGCCGACACACCCTACGCGCTGCCACACGTGCTGTTCGTCATCGATCGCAAAGACAAGAACCGCATCTACTACGTCAACACCAGGCGCTATGCTTTTCACAAAGACTTCGTTAACGGCACGTATCTATCGCTCGAACGCGGCCGCGAGTTTTTCGAGAACAACTATCTAAAACCCAATCGCCGCTTCATCATGGGCACGGTCGCCTATCAGACTCCGGTAAAACGCTGGACGTTTGAATTCTGGGAAGGCGATCTCATTCCTCCCGATCAGATCAAGCTCGCGTACGACGTAGTAAACAAAAGTTTCTTCGTGCCCTTAGCTTTTAAGCCCAATTCGATTAGGCAGGATGAAGCGTCGGCGCCGATTGAAAGTATGCAGCGCGTCCTGCAGAGCGACATTGCCAAAGAACAGGAGTATCAGGCGCTAAACGTCGCAAAGGGTCTGGGCCGAATTCACATCATTCCGAAGTTGGACGATCACGTGGAGATTGGCTTTAACGAGATCCTGGTGCTCAACGAGGTTCCGGTGCAGTTGCCGCCAGTTGCCGGCATCATCACGACGCAACCTTCGACGCCGTTGTCGCACATCAATCTGCTGGCTAAGGGCGCCGGCATCCCGAACGCGTACATTAAGAACGCGCAGGAACTTTTCAAGCAATACGATGGTTGGTGGGTGGCGTTTGAAACCAAACGCGATAGTTACTCGATCAAACGCGCCGATCTCGATCAACTAAGAGAATATCAAAAGCGTTTAGGTGAGCGGCTCGACGTGATGAAACCGCGCTATGATCTATCAGAAAAGCGCTTGCTCGGTTTGGCGCAGCAACGCCAGGAGATGATCGTTGCCTACGGGGGCAAGTCGGCGAACCTGGGCGAGGTGATGCACGCGCGCCTGCCGGGCATTGTCGTTCCCGACGGCTTTACGATTCCGTTTTCTTACTACGACGCCTTTCTCAGAGAGAACAATTTCGACGATGCGATCGGCGAAATGCTGAACGATCAAAAGTTCGTTCACGATCCGGCCTATCGCCGCCAGCGTCTTAAGGAAATGCGCGAGCGCCTGCAGCACGGAAAGATTGATGCGCGTCTGCGCGCAGAAGTGCTGCGAAAGGTTGAGCAATCGTTTGCGGGGAAGGGTCTTTTCGTGCGCAGCTCTTCGAATTCTGAAGACTTGCCAAACTTTAGCGGCGCGGGTCTGTACACGACCGTACCGAATGCGCGCGGGCCGGAACAAATAATCGAGGGCATCAAAACCGTCTGGGCGTCGCTCTGGAACTTCGAAGCTTACGAAGCGCGCGAGCGCGCCGGGGTCGATCATTTGAAGATCTTCATGGCGGTTTTGATTCAGGAAGGCGTCAATTCCGAAAGCTCCGGCGTGATGATCACGACCGATCCCTTCGACAGAGAGAACAAAGGCGCGATTTACATCAGCGCCAAGCAGGGACTGGGAAGCAAAGTCGTCGAAGGACCGAAAGTCGCGGAGCAGGTGATCTACAATCCGCGCGCGAAAGCGGTGCAGGTGTTGACGCGCTCCGCTGAGGACAGTCTATTAACGTTTGATGAGCAGGGCGGGCTGAAGGAAATTCCGATCACGGGCGAACGAAAAGTCTTGACTGACGACGTCATCCGTCGCCTGGTGCAAGCAGCCCTGGAGATCAGACGCGTCTTCGGCAATCGCGAACAGGACATCGAGTGGGCCTATATGAAAGGTCGGCTCTACATCGTTCAGTCGCGTCCCTTCATCGCGAGCAGCTAAATGAGCGAAGATCACGCCGAGCTAAAAGACTTGCTCGATTTCGCGGTTAGCCTCGCGCGCGACGCGGGCGAGATCACCCTGAAGTATTTTCGCCAATCGCCCAAAACCGACACCAAGGCTGATGGCAGTTTCGTAACCATCGCTGATCGTGAAGCGGAAAGTTATCTTCGTCGGGCCATAGGCAATCGATTTCCAAATGACGGAATTCTCGGTGAAGAAGAAGGCGAGCATCGAGGTACATCTGGCAGGCGCTGGATTGTCGATCCGATCGACGGCACGTTCTCCTTCGTTCACGGCGTCCCTTTTTATGGCGTGCTGATCGCGTTGGAGATCGATGGCGAGCCGGTCGTTGGTGTCATCAACATCCCGGCCCTCGGTGAAATGCTCTATGCCGCGCGGGGTCTCGGCTGCTTCTCGATGGGAGAACCGGTGCGAGTTTCATCGACGGCGGCGCTCGAAGATGCCCTGTTGTTAGCTACTGACTTCAAGGCGTGCGAACAATTTGGATTTGGCGAAGCAGCGGGAGCGTTGCAGCGCCGGGCAAGAGCAAATCGCACCTGGGGCGACTGTTACGGTCACCTGCTGGTGGCGACGGGCCGGGCGGACATCATGCTTGACCCGGTGATGAATGTCTGGGACTGCGCTGCGTTGGCGCCCATCATCGAAGGGGCAGGTGGAACATTCACTGACTGGCGGGGAAACAGAACCATCAGCGGCGGCAACGCGATCTCGACGAATGGTGTATTGTTCAACGAAGTAATTAGGATCGTGAATAACGAAAAAGATTGATCGGTAAATGTAGGGGCGGACCTGCGTGTCCGCCCTTCACCACAAATCAACACAAGTGGGCGGACACACAGGTCCGCCCCTACTGAAGATATGAACAACAGAATCTTTGTCGATGGACTCTTGAAAGATCACGTGGCCTTTGTGACTGGCGGTGGCACCGGGATCACTGGTGGGGTGGCACGCGCGCTGGCGGAAGCGGGCGCGCGTCTGGCCCTTGTGAGCCGTAAGCTGGAACATCTCGAACCTGCGGCTGCGGCGATTAACCAAAGCGGCGGTGAAGCATTAGCTGTAGCGGCGGACGTACGCAATCCCGAGGAAGTAGAGAACGCAATAAAAGCCACCGTCGAACGCTTCGGTCGTGTCGATATCGTCGTTAATGGAGCAGCCGGAAATTTTCTTTGTACCGCAGAGGAGCTATCCCCAAACGGTTTCGGCACGGTCGTGGACATCGATCTAAAGGGAACATTCAACGTTTGTCGTGCGGCGTTTGCTGAGTTGAAAAAGAGTCGCGGCCAGATTCTGAACATCAGCGCCACGCTCCATTATCTCGGCACGCCGATGCAGCTTCACGTTTCAGCGGCGAAGGCTGGTGTTGATGCTTTGACTCGCAACCTCGCGGTCGAATGGGGACGCTATGGCATTCGCGTCAACGCAATTGCGCCCGGGCCAATCGAAGACACTGAAGGCATGAAGCGGTTAGTGCCGGAACCAATCAAGGAAAAACTTCGCCAACGAGTTCCGCTGGGACGTTTCGGATTGATCAAAGACATCGAGAACGCGGCAGTCTTTCTTTGTTCAAATGCAGCGAACTACATCAACGGCGCGGTGATAGTGGTTGATGGCGGCCACTGGCTGGCAGCAAACAAGTTGTTCTGAGTATCGCGTCGCCCGGCCCCGGGCAAATCCGCAAGAGCAGCGACTAAGCGGCACAGTGGCAGTTCAGCGCCAAGCTGCTGCTCTTCGGGTTTGTAGGCACTGCTCGCTCTGGAAGACTCGATTAGTGGTGGCGATTAGACTCTCTGAAATCCTTCTTTGGACTACAGCTTCAAGCTTGGGTTGCGCCGGCAGCAGCATAACCCTTGAGTCTGAGAGCCTGGGCTATGGTGGCGTCGTCATCCTCTGCCGTCACAGCGTCGTCGGGCACCTCAGCACCACTGTGGTCCATCCAGGCGAGCAGTTCGCCCATGTTGGTTCTAATGAACGAGAGCTTGCGCCCCGCCGGGTCTGGCGGAATAGCGGCCAGGATTGCTCTGATCTGCTGCGTGGCGGCGATCAGATTCTCGTCGTGAAACCCCGAAGCCTCGGCTTCAAGCAACTCTGCCTGAGCGCAAGTGCCCGTGCCCGTTCCACAGGCAGCACTATCATTTGAAATCGCGAAATCACACGTTCCTTTGCAGGCGGTAATGCCGTTTCCCATCTCGAACCTCCTTCTCGGTTGTCAAGGTAAAGACTCTTCAACTCATTCATGATCTGATGTGCCGTAGCGGGCCAAACCAGATCGTTTCGTGGAGTGCCAGGTTGTTTGTATCGGCGAAGAGAAGTTGCGACTGAAGAGCAAATGCTCTCGCGCCCTCGTTATCTGAAGTTACTGATCAGAACCACGTCGGAACCTTCATGGCCACGCGCCAGTGCCAAGAGCTTTCCGTCGCGTGACCAGGCGAACTTGAAGATCCGGTCGGAACTAAAACTCGTCAACTGTTTTGGCGGGCCGCCGTCAAGAGATTGACTCCAGAGATTATAAACCCGGTCGCGACTGATGACATAGACCACTCCGCGCCCGTCAAGCGCCCACTGGAAGAAATTCGACTGCGCCACCTCGGGCAGATCGATCAGCCGAGTGGGTGGGCCTCCATCAGACGGAATCAACGCCATTTTGGGCGAAGGATCTCCGTATCTGCAAAGGATAGACTTTCCGTCTGGCGAGAAAGATGGCCTTTCCGAATACTCGGTTGCTAGCTGAATCGGAGTGCCTCCGTCAATCGGGACCTTCCAGATCGTCATCTTCTTATCAAGGATGTGGTAAACGACCCATTGGCCGTCCGGTGAGCAATTAGGATATCCCGCTATGCCAGCGCTATTGGTCAATTGCTTTACATTGCCTCCGTCCAGATCCATTCTCCAGATATTGGCGCTGCCGGAGCGGTCCGAGGCAAAAACAATGTAACGACCGTCGGACGTGACGCTGGGGAAGGTCGCCCGCGCGTTGAAACTCAGTTGGCGGTTGTTAGTTCCATCCTGGTTGATAATCCAAAGATCCCACGTGCCCGTCGCTCTCGCGCTGTAAACGATTCGGCTATCGGGCGTCCAGGAAAGACCCTCGAGACCCTCGTCCTTGCCGGCCTCAGTGGTTAAACGACGAGCGAGACTGGTATCCCCACCCGGTACGGTCCAAATGTTCGACACCCGCTCGGCTTGGACGCTCACCAAGGTCTTTCCGTCTGCCGTTAGAGTCAGTCCGTTGTAACTGCTCAAGTCATTGGTAACTCGGCGCGTTTTTGCTTCCGGATAACTGAGAAACCAGATTTGCGTTAACCTGCTTTCGGGATCGCGTGCGGCGAGCAGGAGCCCGCTGCCGTCCGGTAGCCACGCCACGCCGCCAAGAAACAACCAAAGAGGGGAAGAGATCGGTCTCTCCGTGCCATCCTTGACAGCAACTCCGGCCAGATGAATCTTGCTGTCGCTTGCCAGGAAAAACCCGCAGGCGATCATTTGTCCGTCCGGGGACCACGTTGGATACATCCACCTCTTGCCGTCACCTGCAGTAGCGAGTGTTTGGGCCGAAGTGCCGTCGGCATTAGCGATCATCAGGAGCCGTGCGTCTCTCAGGAAGGCCAGACGAGTGCCATCGGGCGAAAACGACACCGGACCATCGGCGTTCTCGATCAGCTTTCGTGATGAACCTCCAAACGCAGCAACCCGATAAAGCGTGTTCACTCTCTTATTGTCAACGACGAAGTAGTAAACATAGTCGCCGTTAGGAGAGAAAGTCAGGCCGCTGTATTCGGTCGTCGCGGGCGGGACAATTTGCACGTTGCTCGAGGTGGCCACCTGTCTTACCAAGAGGCTCTGCTGACCCGCTTCCTCGACCACGTAAGCAACATACTTTCCGTCCGGTGATATTGCCAACTCTCCCTGAACGACGTTGCCTGCTGAGGTCACTTTGGTGAGCTTCATTCCCTGGAAAGGCTCGGGCCGCTGAGCCAGTCTAACGAGCCGGTACAAGCCGATTGTCGCCCCAGCGATGACCAGAGCGATTATCGACAGCGTTACGGTCACGCGCCGGGGATGAACCTTGACCTCGTTGATGAACAGTTCGCTGATGGTTGCGGGCGCGTCGGGTTGACGCACAGTTGCCGCCCGTTTCGCGGACCCATCGCTGGTCGTCGTTGCTGGCGCAGTCCCCGGAACGCGCATGATCGGCCGCCCCATCTTTGCTTCGAACTCCAGATCCTGCCGGAGGTTCTTGAGATCAACTAGTAACTCCTTGGCTGTCTGGTATCTTTCCTCCCGGTCTTTTCGCAGCGACTTGGTAACGATGCGATTCAGCTCGGCGGGCACTTCGGGAAACCTTTTGGCAAGCGGTTCCGGCTCGAGCATCAGCACGGCTGCCAGTACGTCGCTCTTTGTGTCGCCCGCGAAAGGCCGGCGTCCGGCAACCATCTCGTAGAGCACGACACCCAGGCTAAAGATGTCGGTGCGCGCATCAATGTCGCGCCCGCGGGCCTGTTCGGGAGACATGTAATTGATTGTGCCCATCACCCGGCCCGGCTCGGTCTTGAGCATTACCTGGGTTGGCGCCTCAGTATCGGTCTCCGTTGTTGTCGCCTCGTCGGTCAGTTTCGCCAAACCGAAATCCAGCACTTTCAGATAACCATCCCGGCGCCGCATGATGTTTTCGGGTTTGATGTCACGATGGACGATCCCCGCCTCATGGGCCGCAGTTAAAGCTGAAACTACCTGAATCGCCACGTCTAGCACTTCGCGCAAATCCATCTGGCTGACCCGCAGGTACTGGCGCAGCGATTCACCGTCCACATATTCGGTAGCGATAAAGTGAAACCCACTCTCCGAGCCGATCTCATAGATGGTTACGATGTTTGGGTGGTTCAAGCTCGAGGCGGTATAGGCTTCCCGCTCGAAGCGGTGAAGCCGTTCTTCATCCTGCGTGTAGTCGGCCGTCAGAACCTTGATCGCGACTGGGCGCCGCAGCAAGGTGTCGTCAGCAAGGTAGACTTCTCCCATTCCACCGGCGCCGATCTGCGAACGGATTTCGTACCGGCCAAGGCGTGTGTTAGCAGCCAGGGTCATGGGGGATCCGGTCACGTGTGTGACTTTGTAGCACTGGGCTAGTATCTAAGATGATCTGGGCCATTCTAGATTAGTTCTGCCAAGTGCGCTAGAGTTCTATGCTGAGGTGATCAAGCTTTAGGCGCCTGCATGCTCGATTTGAAACCCGCATCATACGAAGACTTTGAACGCGAGGCCGGGCAGGGCAACGTGGTGCCGGTGGTGCGTTCCGTGCTGGCTGACCTGCTGACGCCGGTCGGCGCTTTTCTGCGAATTGCCGGCGATAAACCGTACGCTTTCCTGCTCGAGTCGGTCGAAGGCGGGGAGCGCATCGCGCGCTACTCTTTTCTCGGCGTTGATCCGGAAATGATCGTGCGTGGTTGCGGCTCGCTGACGTTTGTGGAACGAAACGGCAAGCGTCAGACGCATGCAGTGCGTGCTATTGATTTTGCACGCGAATACTTTCGCGAGCGCGTGCTGGCGCGCAGGCCGGGTCTGGCGCCATTCGCGGGCGGCGCAGTCGGCTATCTTGCTTACGATGCGTCGCGCTGGTTCGAGCCCGTGCTGGAGAAACACGAGACTAAGCCCCTCGACACTGAGACACAACCGCTACAACAGCCCACTGATGCGCTGTGGATGTTCTTTCGCACGGTCATTGCGTTTGATCGTGTGCGCCAGCAGATGGAGATCGTCTCCGTCGTCCTTACAGAAGAGGCGGAGGGCAGCAAGACGCGTTTGCGGGAATTGTACGACGCAGCGGTCGCGCGAACTGCGCAAATCGAGGAAGAGCTTTTGAAAGGTGTTCCGACAGCGCGAGTAATAGCCAGGCCCGTTTCCGAAAACGGCGGAATTGAGTCGCTTGAATCCAACTGGACGCGGCGGGACTTCGAAGCAGGCGTGCGAAGGATCAAGGAATACATCGCCGCCGGCGACTGTTATCAGGCGGTCCTTTCGCAGCGCTTCTCAACCAGGTTTGCCGGTGAGCCGATCGCCATTTATCGGGCGCTGCGCGCGATCAATCCTTCGCCGTACATGTTCTTCCTGCGGTTGGGAGAGGAGACTGTGATCGGTGCGTCGCCGGAGATGCTGGTGCGTTGCCACGGGCAGCGGCTTGACTACCGGCCGATTGCCGGCACGCGCAAACGCGGCGCGACTGAAACGGAAGACTGGATGCTGGGCGAAGATCTGAAAACGGACGAGAAAGAAGTTGCCGAACACATAATGCTCGTCGATTTGGGCCGCAACGACCTTGGGCGAGTATCGGATTATGGTTCCGTCAAAGTCGAAGAGTTGATGGGCATCGAGCGCTACTCGCACGTGCAGCATCTCGTAACGAGCTTGCGGGCGCGTTTGCGTGATGGGTTGGATCGCTTCGATGCGCTCGCTTCGTGCTTTCCCGCGGGCACCGTGACGGGCGCGCCGAAGATTCGCGCGATGGAGATCATTCGCGAACTGGAGCCCGACCGCCGTGGTATCTATGCCGGTGCGGTTCTGTACCTGGACTATGCGGATAATCTCGACTCGTGCATTGCGATTCGGACAATCGAATTGCGTAAAGGCAAGGCATCCGTCCAAGCCGGCGCCGGCATTGTGGCCGATTCCGTACCTGAGCACGAATACGCGGAGACGGTGAACAAGGCGCGCGCTCTGTTTCGCGCGATTGAGCTGGCTGAAAAGGGGTTGTGATGTCCGACAAACTGCAGTTTGTCGTTAAGTCGTTAGCGGAATTTGGCGTTAGTATGCGACAAACTAAACAGTTGGTAACAGTCGCGCTCCTGGTAAATAAGACGACAAACTGAAAGTTTGTCGGACATCCGTGGGATAGAGGTCGCGGATGCCATCAATCACGCGGCGGCCGAAGGAGAGAAACCCGAGAAGCCGGTAAAGATCAGTCGCGCGTTTGTCGCACCGTGCAAGAAGTGAAGAAGAAGTAGCAAAGGGCAAAGCGCAAAGGGCAAAGGGCAAAGGGCAAAGGGCAATGCTCCTGGTCATCGACAACTACGATTCGTTCACTTACAACCTCGTGCAGTATCTCGGCGAATTGGGTGAGACGATCGAAGTGCGCCGCAACGACGAAGTGACGATTGAAGAGATCGATTCGCCACTATGTCCCGAAAGGATCGTCATCTCGCCCGGACCAGGCACGCCTGACGATGCCGGCATCTCGTTGAAAGTGATCGAACACTTTGCCGGTCGTGTCCCGCTTCTCGGCGTATGTCTGGGTCATCAGGCAATCGGGCAGGCGTTTGGCGGCAAGGTTGTGCGCGCGCCCGTGTTAATGCACGGCAAGGCATCGGAGATTTGCCACGACGGAAAGACACTCTTCGAAGGACTTGAAGATCACTTCCAAGCCGGCCGTTACCATTCGCTGATTGTGGAGCGCGAGTCGCTGCCCGCGTGTCTGGAGGTTTCTGCTTTTACGCCGGACGACATCATCATGGGTTTGCGCCATCGCGAGATGAAGGTTGAAGGTGTTCAGTTTCATCCGGAATCAATCTTGACGGAGGACGGCAGGAAACTGCTCGCGAATTTTTTACGGTTGTAAGAGAGTAGGCAACGCGAAGGGATCGTTGGCCCGGCTGCGCTCGTCTGTTTGGTATGGCTAAGCGAAAGAAGTCCCCGGGCAAGAGGGATCTTCCCCAGCCGGCGCAAGATAGTCCCCAATCAGCGGCGGCAAAAGAGCCGACCGCAAAGATTCTTGCCAGGACGAATCGGGGCACGCTCTTTGACATCGTGATTTTTCTGGCGAACATTTTCTTGTTGCGCTCACTCGCCAAACTGTTTCTCGATCTTTTCAATGAAGCTGCCGCCGGCGACTCGCTCGCAAAGCTGGCGCTGATGCTTTGCGCTCTGGGAATCTGGATCCTGCCCGGAGTGGGAGCGACGTTGAAGCGTTGGCATTTTCATCAAAGACTAAAGGCGGAAGGAAAATCCCTTGACGCGCAAAAAACCCTGCTGGCCGGCTGTTTGTTCAATCCCTTGTTTTACTTTTGTCTGAACCTGCTGATCACGGCAGTGGTCATGACGTTTCTCCTCAGCCTTTTGCAGCCCAAGGGAGAAAACGACCGCACTCTTTTTACCGCGTCCGTTTTTTTCGGCGTAGGCTTTGCCGCCTTTCAGACTTATCTGATTTATCGTTATTTTTCGCCGCCGCGGTCGGAGCCGAAGGCCAAGTTTCTGCGGGACCCGCGCTCGGAAATATGGGGAGATGTCTGCATTCTGCTGAACATGATTCTTTTGCAAACAGCCTGGAACCTGCTGCCAATAACGATGGCGCCGCGCCCGCCGAATGTTTCCGTGTCCGCCGAAATCTCGTTCCGGCTCTTCGTTTTTGGCTTTGCCTCCTTGCTGGTTTATTTTCCGCCACGGATCTTTTATCTGCGGGAAGACATCAAGCGCCCGCGCGCGTGGCTGACCATTTCGCTTGCAAATTTGCCGCTGATTGTGCGCCTGGTGCTTGGAGCATATGACCACAGTTAATTGCTCACGATTCACCTGGATGATGGGGTACTAATGTCTGATCCCCTACGCGAAACTAGACTCGAAGGTGATCTCCGCAGCTTCTTGCTGCGCCTGATCCGCCGCGAAAGTCTAACTCAGAACGAAGCCTCAAGGCTTTTTGACTTGATGCTGGATGGTAAATCCACTGACGCACAGATCACTGCGGTGCTCATGGCGTTAGCAGGAAAAGGCGAGACAGTTGATGAGCTGGCCGGCATGGCGTCCGCGTTGCGAGCGCGCGCGTTGCGCATTAATGCGCGCCACAAATGTTTCATCGATACGGCAGGCACCGGATCGAGTCCTGCGAAGACTTTCAATATTTCGACAGGCGCGGCCTTCGTAATTGCCGGCGCCGGGTTGCCAGTTGCAAAACATGGGAATCGGGCCGCGAGTAGTCGATCGGGAAGCGCGGATGTTTTGACAGCCCTTGGAGTTAACATCTCGGCAACGCCGCAAATTTCCGAAAAGTGTCTCAACGAGATCGGTATCTGCTTCATGTTTGCTCCGCTTTATCATGGCGCCACGGCGCGCGTCGCTGCTATTCGTAGAGAGTTGGGCATTCATACGACGTTCAATTTGCTCGGACCCTTGAGCAATCCCGCAGGCGCGCCGAGACAGGTAATCGGCGTGTGGAAAGCCGATTTGGTTGAGCGACTCGCAAACGTGTTGGCGGCGTTGGGCACTGAGCGCGCGTGGGTTGTGCATGGCGAAGATGGACTAGACGAGATCACCCTCGCCGGCAGGACCTTTGTTGCAGAAGCGCACAACGGAACAGTGCGGACGTTTGAGATCGAGCCAGAGGATTTCGGTCTGCGCCGTGGCTCTCTCGATCATTTGCGTGGCCGTGATCCGGAAGGGAACGCGCATATGATTCGCGAAGTGTTGTCAGGAGCACGGCAAGACGAAGCGCGGGCTTTGGTGGTGGCAAATGCCGCGGCGGCGTTGTTTGTCGGCGGCGTCGTAGACGATCTGCGCGAGGGAGCCAAGCTCGCGGAGAAGAGCATTGACAGTGGCGCGGCGCAGATCAAACTAGAGCAATTGGTCCAGGCGACGAACGCGTAGAAGTGGACATACTCACAGAGATCATCGCAAAGAAGAAGGAACGGGTTGCAGCAGCCAAGGCAGCCAGGCCAGAGGGGTCGTTCCGCGAACAGGCGCTGGCCACGCGACTCGCGGCAAAGCCGCACGCGCTCCTAAGTGCTCTCGCTCAAAGTGCGCGCATAAACATTATCGCTGAATTCAAGCGCAGGTCTCCTTCGAAGGGTGTGATTCGTGCGGACGTCGATCCGGTCACTATGGCACGCGACTACGAACGCGGCGGTGCCGTCGCCGTCTCGGTTCTAACCGAACAGGACTACTTCGACGGCTCGCTTGCTGATCTACGCGCGGTGCGCAAGGCTGTTTCCTTGCCCATCCTGCATAAGGACTTTATCGTGGATGAATACCAGGTCTACGAGTCTGCCGTGTCCGGGGCCGATGCGCTCCTGCTGATCGTTGCCGCGCTTGATGACGATTCGCTCGCTCACTTGCGCCGCCTTGCGGAAGACGAACTGGGGATGGATGCGCTGGTCGAGGTGCATACGAGCGCAGAATTGAAACGCGCACTCGCAAGCGGCGCAAAGTTGATCGGCGTGAACAATCGCGATCTGCGGACGTTCAATGTTTCACTGGAAACCTCGTTTGAACTGGCGCGCGAAGCGCCAACCAACGTCGTGCTGATCAGCGAAAGCGGATTGAACACATCAGATTATCTGCCGCGGCTGCAGGCGCACGGTTACAAGGGTTTCTTGATTGGCGAGACATTGATGCGCGCGGAAAGACCCGACCTTGTGCTCCAGTCTTTGATTCAAGAAGTGGCGAAGCGATCATGACTTACGTTAAGATTTGCGGCATTACGAATCTCGAGGACGCGCTCTCCGCTGTCGAGGCCGGCGCCGACGCGCTGGGTTTTAACTTCTACCGCCCCAGTCCGCGCTTTATCGAACCAAAGGCCGCGCGCGCGATCGTCGATCAGTTGCCGGCAACAGTCCTGACCGTTGGAGTTTTTGTTAACGAGGCCTCGCCGGAAAGGGTTGAACAGATTGCCAACGAAGCCGGCGTTGCGGCTTTGCAGTTGCACGGCGACGAGTCGCCCGGGTACTGTACGGCCTTGAAAGACCGATACGTCATCAAAGTCTTCGGCGTTAATAAAGAGTTTGCGCCCGAACAAACTGCCAAATATGATGTGGCCGCGATTATGCTTGATGCCTTCGATCGGAAAGCGCGCGGCGGCACTGGCAAAGTGATCGATTGGTCCATCGCCCGGCGCACTCGCGATCTTGTTCCCCAACTTTTTCTTTCAGGCGGTCTTTCGCCGGAGAATGTAGCAGCAGCGATCGAGACCGTTGGCCCATACGCCGTTGATGCGTGTAGCTCGCTTGAGTATGCCCCCGGCCGCAAAGATGCAGCTCAGATGCACGCGTTTGTTGCGGCGGTGCGCGGGTTCCGGCATTGACTCGACAAAGATGTCTGCTCCAACCGATGAAAAGAATGATCCAGCAACCTGACGCACTCGGCCACTGGGGATCGTATGGCGGCCGCTACGTGCCCGAGACGCTGATGGTTCCGCTCGAAGAGCTGACCGAAGCGTTCATGGCAGCGCGTGACGATCAGTCGTTTCATTCGGAACTGGAAACGCTGCTGCGAGATTATGCCGGCCGCCCAACGCCTCTGTTTCATGCTGCGCGTTTGAGTGAGTTTGCAGGTGGCGCGAAGATCTATCTCAAACGCGAGGACCTGCTGCACACCGGCGCGCACAAGATCAACAACACATTAGGGCAGGTGCTGCTCGCGCGACGCATGGGCAAGCGCCGCATCATTGCTGAGACCGGCGCCGGCCAGCATGGTGTCGCAACCGCGACTGTTTGTGCGTTATTTGGTCTCGATTGCGTGGTTTACATGGGCACCGAGGACATGCGCCGCCAGGCTCTGAATGTTTTTCGCATGGAGTTGCTCGGCGCGGAAGTGCGCGAAGTGAACGCCGGCTCGCGCACTCTGAAGGACGCAATCAACGAAGCGCTGCGCGACTGGGTGACAAATGTTGCCGACACTTACTATCTGCTCGGCAGCGCGCTGGGCCCACATCCGTACCCGCTGATGGTGCGCGAGTTTCAGAGCGTAATCGGCCGCGAGACGCGCGCGCAGATTCTCGAACACGGAAGGCGCCTACCCGACGTTTTGATTGCCTGCGTCGGTGGTGGCTCGAATTCAATTGGATTGTTTCATCCGTTTCTCAATGATCTTGCCGTGCGAATGATTGGCGTGGAAGCGGGTGGACGCGGAGATCGGTTAGGCCAACACGCGGCGCGCTTCAACCCGAGTGGCGGCGGCCGTCCCGGCGTCTTGCAGGGAACAATGAGTTACGTCTTACAGGACGAGCGCGGGCAGATTGCTTCGACGCATTCGATCTCGGCCGGACTCGATTATCCGTCGATTGGGCCAGAGCACGCGTTCCTGCACGACAGTGGCCGCGTTGAATACACTTCAGTCACTGATAACGAAGCGCTCGAAGCTTTTCAAACTCTTTCGAAATTGGAAGGCATTATCCCGGCGCTTGAATCAGCGCATGCGGTCGCCCACGCGATCAAAGTCGCGCGCAAGATGCAACGAGATGAGATCATGATCGTCAATCTGTCCGGACGCGGCGATAAGGACGTGGACACTGTGCGAGAGAATTTGGAAGCCGGGAAGCCCCGCTAGCTCCCGCGGAGCGATGGCATGTCTCGAATCGCGAAAACCTTTGCCGACCTGAAGCACGAAAATCGGCGCGGTTTCATCCCCTTCATCACCGCTGGCGATCCCGACCTGGCAACGACCTTCGAATTGCTGATCGAACTCTCCCGCGCCGGCGCGAGCGTGATCGAAGTGGGCGTGCCCTTCAGCGATCCGATGGCCGATGGACCGGTGATTCAACGCGCTTCGGAACGCGCGCTGCGGCATGGCTTCGGTGTGGCCGAGGTGCTGGAGACCGCCGCGAAGGCCCGCGAAAAAATCGATACTCCGATTGTGCTGTTCAGCTACTTTAATCCTCTGTTGCAATTCGGCGTGGAACGTTTGGCGCATGAAGCAAAACACGCTGGAATTGATGGCGTGCTGGTAACGGACCTGGCGCCAGAAGAGGCTGAGGAATTTGCGGCGACGTTGCACGCCAATGATCTCGACATGATCTTTCTCGTCGCGCCAACGTCGACGGACGCGCGGTTGCGAATGATTGCCGAACGCGCGAGTGGCTTCATCTACGCTGTCTCGCGTGCGGGCATCACGGGGACGCGCGAGAGCGTGAGCGCTGAAGCCGAAAAACTCGTCAATCGCGTCCGCAAGTTTTCCGATCTTCCTATCGCCGTCGGCTTTGGCATCTCCAACGCGGAACAGGTCGCCGAGGTCTGGCGTTACGCTGATGCGGCCGTTGTTGGATCGGCCATCGTGGCTGAGGTTGAAAGACTTAACAAGTCGCCGGAAATCGTGAAAAGAGTTGGCAAGTTTGCGCGGCGGTTCTTACCTGACAAGGTTTGAACCACGCTCGAAGCGCAAAATGTGCTCGACGAAATGATCAGGTTGCGGTATGCTTGCGCGGTCTCGACTTTACGTTGTTATCAAAGAGTTTTGTCAGTAGACCGCAAGGAGCTGGCAAATGATTTGCGCGTCGCTTCACCGTTGAGGGCAGGGAGCAGAGAGGGCTGCCATGGCGTGCAATCGGTCTTGAACCTCAAACCCTCCGGAAACAACCGCATTGCACGTATGAAACACTGTTCCATTCTCGCGTCAAGTGTGCTATGCTCCGTCGCCTGCGGAGGGAGCCGCAAAAAGATTCTGCACACTTGGGAGAAGAGGAGCGGAAGAAAGAGATGCTAGCCATGAGTGATGACCGAAGCAAAGCAATCGAAGCAGCGCTGTTGAATATCGAAAAGAGGTTTGGCAAAGGATCGATTATGCGTCTAGGTGAGCGTGAGGTCTCGGACATTCCGGCAATCTCGACAACTTCATTGAGTCTCGACGCAGCGATCGGCATTGGCGGTGTCCCACGCGGGCGCGTGATCGAGATTTACGGCCCGGAGAGTTCGGGCAAAACCACGCTCGCGCTCCACATCGTTGCCGAAGCGCAGAAGGCTGGCGGTGTTGCTGCCTACGTCGATGCCGAACACGCAATGGACGCCGAGTATGCCGGGAAGCTCGGGGTTGATATCGATCAGCTCCTGATCTCACAACCTGATTCCGGTGAGCAGGCCCTAGAGATTGCCGAAGCACTTGTGCGCTCGAACGGGGTTGACGTAATTGTGATCGACTCGGTCGCGGCGCTGGTGCCGCGCGCGGAACTCGATGGCGAGATGGGCGATTCGTTGCCGGGCTTGCAGGCGCGTTTGATGTCGCAGGCGTTGCGCAAGCTGACGGCGATTGTGGCGCAGTCAAACACCTGCTTCATCTTTATCAATCAGATCCGCGAAAAGATTGGCGTGATGTTTGGCAATCCGGAAACTACCAGCGGCGGCCGCGCGCTGAAGTTTTATGCGTCGCTCCGATTGGACATCCGCCGCATCGGTGCGATCAAGGATGGCGACCGTGTGGTTGGCAACCGCACCAAAGTCAAAGTTGCCAAAAACAAAGTCGCGCCGCCTTTCCGCGATTGTGAATTCGACATCATGTATGGTGAAGGCATCTCGCGTGAAGGCGACGTGCTGGACCTGGCGGTGACGCAGCGCGTGGTCGAAAAGAGCGGCGCTTGGTTCTCGTACAAAGGCGACCGTCTGGGCCAGGGGCGCGAGAATTCAAAACAATCGTTGAAGGAAAATCCGGAACTCCTGCGCCGCATTGAGAACGAAGTGAAAGTGAAACTCGGAATGCCGGTGCGCCAGATTGAGGAGAAGCCGGAAGCCGCGAACGGCGTCAAGGCGGCAACGGCGGCGGAGAAGAAGTAGGCGTCTGTCCCGCGCAGGCTGCTGAATAGAAAGCGCTCAACGTACAAGGGTTGGCCGCCAGGCCGGCTCTTGGCTTGTTGGGCGCTTATTTACTGCTTTACAGCATCTTTTTCTCAACGCATAATCCGCCGCGGAAGAGCGTGTCCTACGATGAATGGATCGATTCTCATAAAAGGCGGAACACTCGTGACGATGGACGAGCGCGATTCCATCGTCACTGGCGATCTGCTCATACGTGATGGTCGTATCGCGAGCATCGGCGAAGCTGTCGACGGCGCTGACGAGATCGTTGACGCGCGCGACTGTGCAGTCTTACCGGGCTTTGTGCAGACGCACGTGCATCTCTGCCAGACATTGTTTCGCGGCGCGGCAGACGACCTTGCCTTGATCGACTGGCTGAAGAAACGCGTGTGGCCAATGGAGGCGGCGCACACGGCTGCGTCAGTGCGCGCGTCGGCGCGTCTGGGGTTAGCGGAGCTGATCAAAGGCGGAACGACCTGCGCGCTAACAATGGAAAGCGTCAATCACACGGAGGAAGTATTCAAAGCTGTCGCAGAAACAGGATTTCGCGCTACGGTTGGCAAGTGCATGATGGACAAAGGCGATGGTGTTCCTGCTTCGCTCCACGAAAACACTGAAGCCTCAATTCGAGAATCGCTACGTTTGCTGCAAGACTGGCATGGCAGAGAAGATGGGCGCATTCGCTATTGCTTTGCACCGCGCTTCGCCGTCAGTTGCACCAGCGACCTGTTGAGGCGAGTTGCGCGGCTGGCACGCGAGCGCAGCGTGATGGTCCACAGCCATGCTTCCGAAAACAAGACCGAGTGCGATTTGGTCGAGCGCGAGACTGGAATGCGCAACGTCACCTATCTCGACTCGCTTGGTTTGTCCGGAGAGCACGTCGCGCTTGCTCATTGCATTCACGTCGATACCGCAGAGCTTGAGACGCTGAAGCGCACCCGCACTAACGTCGTCCATTGTCCGTCGTCAAATCTGAAACTGGGTTCTGGTATTGCACCCATCACTCGGATGCTCGCAGAAGGTATTTCAGTATCGCTCGGCGCTGACGGCGCGGCTTGCAACAATCGCCTCGACATGTTCACCGAAATGCGCACTGCCGCATTACTGCAAAAAGTGATGCACGGCGCGGAAGCGCTTCCGGCCCGTCTCGTCTTACGCCTGGCCACAATCGAAGGCGCGAGAGCGATGGGCCTTGGTGATGAATTAGGAAGTCTCGAAACCGGCAAACGAGCCGACGTGATTGTTGTCCGACTCGATGGATTGCACTCGACGCCCCATCCCTCGGAAGTCATTTCTGCGATCGCTTACTCAGCTCAACCAGCGGATGTCCAGACGGCGATCGTTGACGGGCAAATGGTAATGCGGGATCGGAAATTGTTGACGATGAACGAGCGGCAGGTAATTGACGACGCAAATCGCGAAGCAGATTTTTTGTGGGAGCGGGCCGGGTTTGTCCGGTAAGAACGAGCCGACCTTACATCGACGCCAGCCGCGGAATCGGGAAATCAGTGGCCCAAAAATGGCTGTGCCAGCTCGAAGGTAGCGACTGCGGGGGGCGCGATCGGCGGCCGAGCTGGCACTGGCGGTCACTATCAACTTGAATCGGATGGCTTGTCTTGCGACTGGCCGACGTTTGGGCGCCAGCCCCACCCTCAACGCGAGGGATTATACACCTCTTCAGAAGCCAGTCAACGACTTTTTGTGACTAATTCGACAGAAATGAAACTCCGCTTAGCAAGTTGACACTGCTTTCGCCAACTTCCTATACTACGCGGTCCTGTTTACCAGTCTGGCCAGGTAGCTCAGTTGGTAGAGCGCGGCCCTGAAAAGGCCGGCGTCGGCGGTTCGATTCCGTCCCTGGCCACCAACAAATCAAGTAAAAAGTCAAAAGGAAAAAGGAAAAAGTGAAGGACCTCTACGGTTAACCCTTCTGCGCGAATGCCAATTCCGATCCTCTCGTTTTGCCTTTTACCTTTTTACTTTTGCCTTCTCAGTGTTTCCAATAGTGTTTGATTCTTTCCTCGAGCATTGGGAAAGGCACAAACTCGGCCGACCGGCCGGCGCGGCGGAGTTCCTCGACCATGCGCATCGCCCCGTCCGCATTCCTGGTGTGCACCAGAATCGTCGAAGCGCGCTGTAGTTCAGGATTGGAAGCCAGCCACAAGGCGATTGCGTAACCCGTGCGCTCGTCGTCTGGCGTGGATGACTCGTAATGTTCCGGATGTAGATCGTGATCGAGAAAGATCGCGTCGTAATTGTTGGTACTCAACAATTCCCGCGCTTGCACAACGTTGTCCGCCACATCGATTACGTCGCCCTTAAAGCGCGTCGCAAACCACCGGTGCCGGCGCCGGTCGTCATCGAGCAGAAAGACGCGGATCGGATGTCGCTCGGCGGAAACGCTGCCGAGACCAAGTTTGCTCAGCAATGAACGAACTAAATGCATCTCGGACGAATCAGATCTCTAACTATTATCGACTATCGGTTCGCTAAAACAGAAGACTACGCCAGCATTGATGCCTGCAAATATATCACACGCATTGACGATGACGCCGATCGTCGTCTCAGACTTTGATTGTCCGAGCAAACAAGTGCTGAAGAAAGTTGATAACGCAAAACATTTAACAGCTACTCCGGTTGAGCGCATTGCAATCGTTAGTTCGGATGCTATAATCCACCGCGATCGATCTTGAGTACCGAAAAACGCGATCGACACTTTGTAATCCCGCGGTAAAAGCAATCGTTGATGTCTTCTGACAAAGCGAACAAGAGCGCCATACGAATTGTCAATCGCGACGAAACTTCTGACGCAGATTCCCCAAAGAACGAACTGAATACTGCTACAGAGACGGCAGTTTGCCAGTATTGCTTTGGCACCGGAACTGAAGTGGTGTCCGGCAAAGGCGCGCGCCCGTGTCGCTGTCGCGCGCAAGATTCACGCCAGAGATTCCTGGTTGCAGCGCGCATCCCACGCCGGTATGCCAACTGCACTCTGGATAATTTCAAAAGCGATCCGAATAGCTCGCCAAACATCGCCTTTCGCTACGCCTGCCGGCTCGTGCTCGATTACCCTGACGTCGATCGTGGTTTGCTATTCATGGGCCCGGTCGGAATTGGCAAGACCCATCTGGCCGTCGCCATCCTTCAGGGACTAATTCAGAAAGGTGTGCCCTGCCTTTTCTACGAGTTTGGCTCGCTCTTGAAAGAGATTCAGGATTCATACAACCCGATTTCGAAAAACTCTGAGCTGCGCGTGCTCGCGCCGGTTTATCAAGCAGAGGTGCTTGTGCTGGATGAACTGGGCGCGTCGATTCCCACGGACTGGGTGCGTGACACGATGCACCAGATTATCAACAAGCGCTACAACGACAAGAAACTGACGGTCTTCACGACTAACTTTCTGGACGATCCGCGATCGGATCAAGATGAAGCGCTGCGACAAGACGAGGCTACCCGCGATCAGGACGAGGATGCGCCTCGCCGCCGCACTCCCGGAAAGCTAACGGTCGACCGCCGCGCGCGCCAGAGCGCCACGCAAACTCTCGAAGACCGCATCGGCACACGCCTCCGCAGCCGCCTCTACGAAATGTGCAACAAAGTTTTGATTGAAGGCGAGGACTACCGCAAGCGCCTCGACAAGCGAAGATTTGATTCAACGAGGATCTGAGAGTCGCGCGACCGTAAGTTTAGACATCAGCGAGCTTTTCTGAGGTCTTGTCTGCCTCTGCGGTTTGATCACGGCAGCATTCTTCACGCGGTGTGACAAAATCGAGTTGTCGTAATAAGCTAATGTCATGAGCACTGTAGCCGAAATCCAAAACGCCATAACCACGCTCCCCGAAAAAGAGCAGCGCGAGCTTTCGCGGTGGCTTTCCGGACTCTGTGCTGATGCGTGGGACGCCCAGATCGAGGAAGACATAAAAGCCGGACGTCTTGACCATCTCATAGCCCAGGCTGAAGAAGATATCGCGGCAGGCCGCACGAAACCTCTGGATGAAGTCCTCGACAACCTCTAGTTTTTGGCGCTGCTACGCTCGACTTCCGCAGCCGATCAAACGATTAGCGCGCAAGAACTATAGTCTTTGGGTGCAAGACCCTAAGCACGAGTCACTTCATTTCAAGAAGGTTCGCAACGTGTGGTCTATTCGCGTCGGCCTGGACTATCGCGCAGTTGGTTTGCTTAAGGGAGACACGGTGCACTGGTTCTGGATTGGACCTCACGACGAGTATGAAAGAATTATTAAGCGAAGTTAATCGAATTGTATAATGCCCAAACGCACTGATATCCACAAAATCCTAATCATCGGATCGGGGCCAATTGTTATTGGACAGGCTTGCGAGTTTGATTACTCGGGCACGCAGGCGTGCAAAGCGCTGCGCCAGGAAGGCTACGAGGTCGTGCTGGTCAACTCGAATCCCGCGACGATCATGACCGATCCGGAGACTTCCGACATCACCTACATCGAACCGCTCACGGTTGAATCAGTCGCAGCGATCATTCGTCGGGAGAAGCCGGATGCCCTGCTTCCCACAGTAGGCGGTCAGACGGCGTTGAATCTGGCGATCGCGCTTGCCGACTCAGGTGTGCTCGACGACTGCGGCGTCGAGATGATTGGCGCCAAACGCGAGGCGATCCGTGTTGCCGAGGACCGCATGCTCTTCAAACAAGCGATGGACGAAGCGGGGTTGCAGATGCCGCGCGGCGGTTTTGCGAATTCCTGGGCGGAAGCGCAGGAGATCGTTGAACAAACGGCTTATCCGGCAATCATTCGTCCGTCATTCACGCTTGGTGGCACCGGCGGCGGGACGGCTTACAACCCGGAGGAGTTTGAAGAGATCGTGCGCGGCGGTTTGGCGGCGTCGCCGATTCATAAGGTGTTGATTGAAGAATCAATACTTGGCTGGAAAGAATTTGAGCTCGAGGTGATGCGCGACCTCGCTGACAACGTCGTGATCATCTGCTCGATTGAAAACTTTGATCCGATGGGCGTACACACGGGCGATTCGATCACCGTCGCGCCGGCGCAAACCCTGACCGACGTCGAATACCAGCGGATGCGCGACATGGCCATCACGGTCATTCGCAAAGTGGGCGTCGAGACGGGCGGCTCGAATATTCAGTTTGCGGTCAATCCTGACAACGGCGAGATGCGCGTCATCGAGATGAATCCGCGCGTGTCGCGTTCGTCCGCGCTCGCTTCGAAAGCTACCGGATTTCCGATTGCTAAGATTGCGGCGAAACTGGCCGTCGGTTACACGCTCGATGAGATTCCCAACGACATCACAAAGAAGACTCCGGCGTCATTCGAGCCCACGATTGATTACGTCGTCGCGAAGATTCCCAAATGGGACTTTGAAAAGTTTCGTGAAGCCGAAGACGTGCTTGGCACGCAGATGAAATCGGTTGGCGAAGTGATGGCGATCGGCCGGACCTTCAAAGAGGCGCTGTTCAAAGGATTGCGATCGCTCGAAGCAGTCAAGCCACTCCGTCTTGAAGATGTGTCTGACGATGAGTTGCAACGCAAGCTCGCGCGCCCCAACTCGCAGCGCTTTTCCTATATAACTTACGCCCTTCAGCACGGTGTGCCCATCTCGGAAATCTACCGCCTGTCGCGCATCGACCCGTGGTTTCTTGAACAGCTTCGGGAGGTGATGGAGATCCAACGCGAAGTCGTGTCAGTACCACCTGCGGTAGCGGGTGGTTCAAGAGGCATCGAGCAGAACGTACCGAAGCTCGAAAACATCCCTCTTGACTTGTTGCGCGCGTTCAAAGAAGTTGCGTTATCGGATAGGCGGCTGGCTTACCTCACGGAACGCACGGAGGATGAGGTCCGCGAATATCGCAAGCGGCTTGGCGTCGTGCCCGTCTATAAACGCGTCGATACCTGCGGCGCTGAGTTTGAATCCTTCACGCCGTACTTGTATTCGACTTACGAGCAAGAAGACGAAGCCGCGCCGACTGACAGACGCAAGATCATGATCCTCGGCTCTGGCCCAAACCGCATCGGGCAGGGAATCGAATTCGATTATTGTTGCTGCCACGCCTCGTTTGCGCTGCGCGACGCCGGCTTCGAGACGATCATGGTCAACTGTAATCCGGAAACCGTCTCGACTGATTACGACACTTCCGATCGACTATATTTCGAGCCGCTCACGTTCGAAGACGTGATGAACATCGTCGATGTGGAGCAGCCGGAGGGAGTCATCGTGCAGTTTGGCGGCCAGACGCCGTTGAATCTGGCAATGCGTCTGCACAAAGCCGGCGTGCCAATCATCGGCACTTCGCCTGACTCAATCGACCTGGCCGAAGATCGAAAGCGATTCGGTGCGCTCTTGCGTGATCTAGGCATTCCTCAACCGGAAAACGGCATGGCCGCAACCGGCCAGGAAGCAAAGGAGATAGCGAGGCGCATCGGTTATCCGGTGTTGGTCCGACCGAGCTACGTGCTCGGCGGGCGCGCAATGGCGATCGTCTATGACGAAGAGAGTTTGGACGAATACGTGCGCACGGCTGTCGGTTTCACTCCGGACCGGCCAGTCCTGATCGATAAATTCCTGGAGCAAGCGGCGGAGTTTGACGTTGACGCGCTGGCTGATGAAACTGCCTGCGTGATTGCGGGGATTCAAGAGCACATCGAAGAGGCGGGGATACACTCCGGCGATTCATCGTGCGTGCTGCCACCGTGGCGGATCGATCCTGAGCACATCGAGACGATGCGCCATTACACGCGCAAGCTGGTCGCGGCGCTTTCCGTGCGCGGTCTGATGAACGTACAGTTCGCAATCAAAGACGATCGCGTGTATGTGCTGGAGGTCAATCCGCGCGCGTCACGCACTGTGCCGTTTGTATCGAAAGCGACGGGTGTGCCGATTGCGCGCATCGCAGCGCTGGTGATGGCCGGACAACGGCTCAGGGACTTCGCTTTGCCGGAAGACCTGACGGTCAATCGATTTTTTATCAAGTCGCCGGTCTTTCCTTTCGTGAAGTTTCCCGGAGTCGATCCGATTCTGAGTCCGGAGATGCATTCGACGGGTGAAGTGATGGGCATCGGCGAGACTTTCGGCGAGGCCTATGCGAAAGCCATGATGGGCGCTGGCCTGACTCTGCCGCGTAGCGGCACCGCGTTCATCAGCGTCAACGACATGGACAAAGGACAAGCGGTGTTGTTGGCTCGGCGTCTGAAACGTCTCGGTTTCAACCTGATCGCGACGCTCGGAACGGCGGCGCGCCTGCGCGAAGTTGGTCTCGAAGTAGAAAACGTTTTCAAGGTGAACGAAGGCCGGCCAAACATCGTGGACCACGTTAAGCGCGGCGAGATTGCGCTGGTTATCAACACGCCGCTGGGCCGCGTATCGCACTTTGACGAACAGGCAATTCGCCGCGCGGCGTTGCAATACAACGTGCCGTGCGTAACGACGATGACCGGCGCGCAGGCGATCGTCGAGGCAATCGGAGCTTACAACGACAACGGCGCGCCGAATGTTCGTTCGTTGCAGGAGTTGCATGCGGTCGGCAGTGAAGCGGCGCGTTGAGGGTTCAAGAGAAGTGCGACCAGATCATCTAACGCGGCTCTGCCGCAGCACCGTGCGGAAAGGCTGCGCCTTTCCGGCCGGACTAGGTTTTTGAGTTGAGGCTATGCCTCCGAGTGCTCTGTTCGAGGCGTAGCCTCTCACAATTTCAGAGAAACTGCTTGACGGAAAGGCACAGCCTTTCCGCACGCGCGCCTGGAAGCGCGCACGTTCAGAGAGGTGCAAGTCCTCTCCAGGCAAACGCTCTCCGGCCCGTAACCGAATGCCACTGCGACGCAGCGATGCGTGGTGGAGAGCCGCAGGAGGTGAACGACCAGTCCGTAG
>JBGQJU010000060.1:0-35919 GCA_041499185.1 Pyrinomonadaceae bacterium
ATCATCCATCAAGACCGTCGGCCATCGCCCCACCTGGGCCGAGATTGATCTCGATGCGCTCGCCGCGAACTTTCAGATTGTGCGCCAGCGAGTTGGCCCTAACGTGAAAGTCATGGCCGTCGTAAAGGCAAACGCGTACGGCCATGGCGCAGTCGAGTGTGCGCGCCGGCTGGCCGATGAAGGAGCGGATTGGTTCGGTGTTGCGCTCCCGGAGGAGGGAATTGAACTAAGAGGCGCTCGTCTCACTCAACCAATTCTCTGTCTTAGCGGATTCTGGGAAGGCCAACAGAGTGCTTGTATTCAGCACAACCTCGTCCCGGTGGTCTATCGTGTTGACATGATCGAGGCGTTGGATCAAGCCGCGCAAACGGCGGGAGTCGTGGCCGATGTGCACGTCAAGATTGACACGGGCATGGGCCGTCTCGGCGTGCGATTTGATCAGGCCGGTGAGTTTGCCGCAGCGCTGAAACGATTCAAGAGCATCCGCGTTAATGGCTTGATGACCCATCTCGCTGCGGCGGACGATCCATCATGCGAGCCGCTGACCACTCATCAGATTCAACGATTCGAAGCAGCGGTCGAGGTATTTCGCGAATCCGGTTACCACCCGACGCATCGCCATCTGGCAAACTCCGCGGGAATCTTCGACCAGCCATCGGCATGGGGAAACATGGTCCGGCCTGGTGGTGTGCTCTATGGTCTATGGCGCGATATTCTGCCGCCTGTCAGAACCGGGAGCGGACCGGGGTCCCCAAGCGGGCAGCCCGCTTGGGGTGGTGGAGGCGACCGGTTGGAAATGAGTTTCTCAAGCGAAGGTAGCATGAAGAGCGATGCGGACTTCACCTACAACTTCCAATCCGTCATGTCCGTGCGTTCGCGCATCAGTCTGTTGAAGTGGGTTCCTCAGGGCGAGACCATCGGCTACGGCTGCACTTACGAAGCTTCGCGCAAGACTCTGGTGGCGACGCTGCCCATCGGTTACAACGACGGTTATCTGCGTGGCCTGTCGAATCGCGGTCGCGTGATTGTGCGCGGCACATACGCTTCCGTGATCGGTCGTGTCTCGATGGACCTCACGCTTGTAGACGTCACAAATGTTCTGGGCGTTGAGTTAGGCGACGTCGTAACTTTGTTGGGCGCTGACGATGGCGCCCTCACGGTTCCTGCCGAAGACATCGCGAAGACAGTTGGCACACTCTCTTACGAAGTCACCTGCGGCATCAGCGATCGGGTTCCAAGAATTTACTTGTAGGACAATATTCAGTTAACGCTTGTGACAGACGCAGGCGGCACGAATTATTTTGCCCGCCATAGATCTGGATGATCACCAAGGTATTCAGCACGCCGCGGACTATCTCAAACACGAAATCACAGGCAAGGAAACTGATCCGTACGACATTTACGAAATACTGACCCACTTCCAACATCTGAATCCCGAATACACCTTGATTTGATTCAGGGTCTTTGCTGCTGTTCTTAGTCGTGAAATGTTTTGTGCCCGATTGTCATAGCGATTAGAGACGGCAAGTGATAACTCGGTTTTCTTGCGGCGCCGCTGTTCTGGTCAGCCTGTCACTTATCGCATAGAGCGCAGCGGCCAGAGCAGCAAGTGCAAGAAAGCCTGCAAAAAGTATTGACTCGGAAGCGAAAGCGGAGTATCTATCTGCCGTTTAGCATCAATCAACTGGCTGGTCCTCAGAGCCTGCGAATTGCCGCACTCCACTTGTACCAGCCTGGATAACCCAAGGGTATTAGCGACTGTACGCGGCTGACGCGCGCACTTGTCTCGCAAACCCTCGCTAATGAACTGTCACGGCCATGGCGAAGGTTTTCGCTTTCTGAATTGACACCAACCGGAGTTTCTTACTTTCTGAAGGATGAGACATGCAAAACCGAAAAACATTCACCTTGATGGTCATGCTCGCATTCACCCTGGCTTTGCTGCCGACTGTCGGTCACACCCAACACATTTACAATAAGGAGAGAGATGAGCAGGCACAACGCACTCTCCCTCTGGCAGCGTCCCTCAAGAGCGGAGATCTTTTTGACAAGCAACTGAAGAACTTGGCCTCTCTCAGCAGGAAGGATTTCGAAACTGAATTCCTCGTCACGAAGTTCCAGATCAACTCGGACTCCTTGAGCCTTTTGACCTGGGGTAGCGCACATGAGCTTGTTTGCCGAGTGAAAAGAGAGAATACGGATCCCGGCAACATCCCTGATCCGAATGCTATCAAAGACTCTCTCGCCAATCTGGAGGCCGCTATCAAAAGCGCCCAGGCATCTTTGAAGGCTTTCAAAGATGCGGTTAAGCAGAACGAGGTTCAGGTTGATCCGACGCTCAGCTCCCTCTTTAGTCGGCTGGGTGACCTGGATACCCTCAAAGACTTCGCCACTCAAATCGGCACAGCCAATCCCCAATTGGTCAACTCAAAGACTATCGAAGCGATTGGTGAAGTCCAACAAATCTTGGAAACCATTAAAGGGGTCTATGATAGCTATGCTCAGAAAGTAGATGAATTCAATAAGCTCAACGAGGACCTTGCGGATTTGCGAATCGTCCTGAAAAAGGTGGCTATACAAAGTCTACAGGTGGACGAGGAGCACTGGAAAAATATCGGCGCCATCAGAGCGCGCCGGGAAACTGAACGGGCTGATGTCCTTTCGCTAATCAGCCAGTACAAGAGCATCGTCAAGCGCTTGCAATTGGTTGATTTTGACGAGCGCAATCCGGACCCGAACCGGCGTATTGATTTTTGCACCGCTGTCGATAGAGCTGCAGGCCAGGAAGAGTCGGTTGATTTCCGGTCACAGCAGGTGATCGCCGAACATTTGAAAGAAATTGTTTCGCGTGCTCAAGGCATTGAAAAGGACAATCAGGAGATTAAGCGCCAGGCCAGGACCGCCCTCGGTACTCTCAGAGGAGCGCCAGCGGACGTCTCATTTGCCACGCGCCAGACTCTCGCTGCTTTCCGTGACGGCATAAATCAAATCAGTCCCGACGATACCGTTCATCAATATGAGCAACAGTTCAGGAATGGCTGGAGGGATGATCACGCCACTCTCGTGACGGCGATCAACAGCGCGTCGGCCGCCAGAGTCGTCAATGCTTTGCGCCTGATCATTTTCCACGCTGAGAGAAATACAGTCCGTAGCCGAGATATGGTAGGCGACATTCCCCTCGCGCTCTATACGGTAGCGGCGCTGATTGCTCGCGGCTCGACTCCAAATAGACTGGCGGACCTGAGGTTCGCGCAGGAATTGCACGCTTACTCGATCAGGAAAAGCGCCCTCCGAGCCCGTGCTTATGAGTTGACTGTGAGCACCGGGGCCCAGCGTTTAGCTCTCTTTCATAAAGGCGGTATCAAGCCCACGGATGTCGCGGAGCTGGTTTTCGCGGCCTCAAACGTCGCTATCACTCCGGCAATTCTAGGAAAAAAATAGGGAGCAGCAATCAATGAAAAAACTCGTCATCACGTTTGTGGTTTCCAGTCTGTTCATCTTGAGCGGCTGCGATGATAAGGACGCTCGAGACTACGCCCAAGAGTTGGTGGGAGTGCTGAAGTCCTACCAGGGAGAGGTCAACAAAAAGATCGCCGCTGAGCAGGCGTCTTACAAGGACCTGGCAGGGACCTACGCTTATGCCAGGCAAGTGGATGTGCTTACCACCTTGCGGACCGAACGCTTGCGTCGTGCTGAAAGCTTGCCTGACGTGCTCATGCAAGGTGAAAAGAAAATCACCTCCGCTGAAATACACGCGCTGGTGGCGGATTACGCGAAATCGGACTTTGAGGCGACCCGTCAAATGCTGGAGCAGGAATCAGATGGACAGGCCGAATACCTTGCCAGTCTTGAAACTCTGGAGTTGCAGGCACAGAACATAACAGCCCTTACCAAAGCGCTTGAAGAACTGGCAAAGCCTAAGAGCGACATCAAGAAGCTGAAAGAACTCGGAGCGGCAGCCAAAGAGTTCAAGGATAAATTCGATTCACTCGAATGCGAGGACATGGCGCGCCAGCTCGCTTGTCTTAAGGCGAAGCAGAGTGACATCGATAAACAAGCGAACAAAGACCAGGCTCAGAAAGACAAGGAAAAGGCCAAGATTCAAAGCGAAATTGAGCGCCTGCTAGAACAGACGGGGGAGCACAAGTGTGATTCCAAGAAGCGGGACGCCACCACGTGCCCGGATAAGAAAGGAGAGTAACGGCGATGCCTGTCGACATAGCTCGGCTACAAGCCGAGAACGAAAAATCAATTAATGCGGTTGACAACTCGATTGCCCGCTTAAACAGCATGGTCGATGAGGGCTTGCCGCTTTCAGAAGCTACTGCCGTCAATGCGCAACTGAGTCGCGCTCAGGGAGACAAAATACATCTTCAGTTGGTTAGAGGTCACCTCGCGGCTGCCGGCGTTACCATAAAAGAAATGGATCCCGCCGTCCAGAGCAGGCTGGATGAATTATCGGGCCGCTTGGACGATGCCATCAGGCAGGACTTCGTCATCAGTGCTACCTTTGACTTAATCAAGAGGAGCCTCAGCGCGGCGGAAGAGCTCTCAGATATTACTTCGGCTCACACGAATTGAGCATCGCTAGAGATGAAGCGTTTCTTGTGCAGGGCGGGAAAATCAGAGCTATCGATTGATGGGTACTATCCGCTGTAGATTTCTTGAGTCTTACTCGGCCGATCCAACGTTGTAGATCTGATCGCACACCGAGAGGCGGCTGATGCCCATTCATATCACACGCCCCGGGCGGCTGTTGTTGCTACTGCTACTTGGCTGCTGCGCCCTTTCCGCTAAGGCGCAGCAAGTTAAGGTGCGCCCTTCGGGTTTTCAGATGGCAATACTCCGCTGGCCTTACAACCCGGTCAGGAGAGCAAAGCCCAGGTATCGAACAATACCACCGGAGCTTTAACCCTAAACATCACCCTTGTCGACGAGTCACCGAAGGGCGATCAGGCCTTTTCATCGGTAACGGAATTTTAACCGAAGACTCTGCAATTGCTTCCTTCAGGCAAGGGCACAATCACGCTACGCATAAAGTCGGGTGCGCCTTTGAAACCTGGTGCTACTCTCACAGCTTATCTTGTCGCATCTGGAGGCTCTACCGACGCGCTAATACTCCTCACGTATTACTTCGATAAACCCTTTGGCACGCTACGGGATTATCTCAACGCGTTTGTTTAGGGATTTGGTACCAAGGCCTTGCTTGACATGGTTATGGCGGCAATAGACAAACTCTGGCCTACCGCCATCGCATGATTTCCGAAAAAGCCTTCGCGCTGTGACTGGGGGCGCACTTTCGTTAAGTATTATTTCTCAACCGGCAGCTCAGGCCGGTGGCTCCAGTCTTCGAATGAGCCGTCGTAGACGTGAGCGTCGTAACCGAGGTAGCGGGCGGCGAAGTAGAGCAGACTGGCTTGTTGGCCGATGTGGCAATAGGTTGTCACGCTGTCGCCTTGCTTCACGCCGGCGGCGTTGAAGAGTTCGCGGAGGGTATTGACGCTTTTGAACTTGTTGGTTGAATCCTCGATGAGGCTGGAGAAGGGAATGTTTTTGGCGCTGGGGATGTGACCGGCGCGGGGCATCTGTCCTTTTTCTTCTCCGCTATAGAACTTCGGCGCGCGCGCATCGAGAATCATCACGCCCGGTTTGTTTAGATTCGCGCTGACCCAGGCGGCATCTACGACAAGTTTCGTGTTTGGTCGTGGTGTGAAGTGCCCGGGTTTCGGCTCGCGCACTTCTGCCGTCACTGGCCTATTATCCGCGCGCCACGCCGGTAGACCACCATCGAGAATGGATGTGGCGTCGCCAAGTCCAAGATAGTCGAGCGTCATGAAAACGCGCGCCGTCGGAGTGACCCAGTCTTTGCTGAAGTAGACCACGATGCGAGATTTATCCGTCACGCCCAACTTCTCAAAAGTGGTTTTCAGTTGATCGACGGACGGCAGCTCAAGTGTCAGACCCTGGCCGCGCGGCGTCGAAATATCTGCAAGTTGAATGAACTGCGCGCCGGGAATGTGGCCGGCGACATATTCGCTCTTCTCGCCCACCTGCAGCAGCACGAGTGAATCGTCTTTGAGATGCTTTGCCAGCCAGTCGGTGGAGACAATCAGCGATTCACGAACCGGAGGCTCGCGCTTCATTTGGGTTCTTGCTTGAGGCGATGGTCCCAAAGCGATTACGAATAAGAGAGCCAGCAGAGCGAAGAAGATTCTCATCGTTTCCTCCTGGAATAGATGTTGGATTGGCAACTACAATACTGCTGTCGTCGCAAACAGTCTAGCCTCAGCCGCGTTCCGTTGAGTGACGACGAACTTGTCACCTTTCAACGCAAAGGTACGCGAAGGACTTTGCGATCTTTGCGAAGAACTTTGCGACCTTTGCGTTTCAATTCTCTTCATACGATTTCACAATGGCAGGGTTAGTATCCCAAGATTCCATAGCGGCACTAACACAGGATTGCGGTCTCTTCCAGTAAACCTACCTTGGGCAAAACGCTCGACACTGAGTTGCGAAGCATCGATCAGGTCGGAGTGGCCGTGCAGGATTAGAGTGCCAAGTCGTGCTAACTGAACTCCTCTTGTTCGGCTTGCCGGGCAGTGCAAACGCGCGGTAATCTTTCATATATGAGCATGTTCAAGGTCAGCGCGGTCGTGCGGAACACGAAAGACGAGAGCAAGGTCAGCCAGCCAGTAGAAGTGCTGGTGGACTCAGGGTCTGAGTTGAGCTGGTTGCCCAAAGAGGTCCTGACGGGCATCGAAGTGCGGCCAGTGCGCAAACGCAATTTCACAACGGCGACCAAGCAACAGGTCACACGCGAAACCGGTTACGCCATCATAAGTGCCGAAGGTTTTGAAACCGTTGACGAGGTAGTGTTCGCCGAACCAGGCGACATGGCGCTGCTCGGCGTCAGGACTCTTGAGGGCTTCGGTGTCATGGTAGACAACGTCGCTCATCGTTTTGTTGCCACGACGACTATCGTGGCGAAAGCATGCGCCAGCTAAAGGACCGCCGTCTCTTCCAGCAAGTTCCCAGTTACAAACCGCTCGACACTGAGTTGCGAGGCATCGATCAGATCGGAGTGGCCTTTGAGGATCAGATCCGCAGTGATACGGCCCGACGCAGGCGAATGCATAACGCCGTGGCCGCTGAAGCCGTTGACGAAATACAAGCCCTGCACGTTGGGTGCGGGGCCGATGATCGCGTGGTGGTCGGGCGTCATTTCGTACAAGCCCGCCCAGGCGCGACGCGGGTTTACTTCAGCATCGACCAGACAAGGAACGCGCGAGGCGGCGCGCGTTAGAATCTTTTCGATGAATGATTGGTCGAAGTCGGTTTTGAAGCCGGGCGTTTCTTCCGGGTCGTTCCAAGCTAACAGAATTCCTTTTCCTTCGCGGCGGAAGTGAAAGCCGGTGGACATGTCGATGACCATGGGAAAACGCTTGGGCAGTTGATCGAATGGCTCGGTCGGGACGAGTTGTCGCCGCAAAGGTTCAACGGGCAGCTCGGCGCCTGCCATCTGCGCGACTGCGGCGGCCCACGCGCCGGCGGCGTTGACGATGATGGGTGTCGAGACGAAGCCGCGAGTTGTCGTGACGCCGGTAACGCGACGGTGAGAAAGCGGCGACAGGTCGCCGCACTCCAAAGGCTCGACTTCGATGCCGGTGACTCTCGTATCGAGCCACAGCCTCACGCCGCGTTCGCGTGCTTTCAACATGAAACCCATCATCACGCTGTGCGGATCGACAAAGCCGTCGGTCGGGCAGAAGGTACCTCCCAAAACATCGTCGACGCGTAATTGGGGGACCAGCTTGACGATATCTTCCCGGGAAATCAGCTCAACATTTTTCACACCCAGCGCGAGCTGGCGCTTGCGGTTTGCTTTCAAGTATTCGAGGTGGCGTTCGTTCGTCGCGCAGAACAAATAGCCGTGCGCGCGATAGTCGGCTGGATGCCCGACTACTTCATCAAACCCGCTGAAGAAGTCGATCGAATACAATGACATCTGAATGTTGACCGGAGTCGAGAACTGCGCGCGCACGCCGCCCATGCTTTTGCCGGTTGAGCCTTTGCCTTGATGAGCCTCGCGCTCGATCACGAGAACATTTGTGCAACCTTGTTGCGCGAGATGATAAGCCACGCTCGAGCCGACGATCCCGCTGCCGATGATTACGACGTCTGCTGTTTCAGTCATTTCTGGTCGCTGAGGATAAGACGAAGCTGGATAAGTTACAACCGCTGACCCTAGCGACCTGTTTACACGCCTCAGCGTGATTAACGATTGAACGTCAACATCAAAGGAAGCGAAAGGAATTCGCAAAGGATCGCAAAGTTCTGCTTGTCGGCGCTTGCTTTCTAAAGCACTAGATTGATAGCCTCTCGGTCCGTCGCTCCCCGATATTTTTGATACAGACGAGGACACATGCCAACCAAAGCTAATTTCGAACCAGTGTTCAAGAAACTCAAAGCGATTCTCCAGCCCTATGCCGCAAAGCTGATAGTGGCGGCCGACACGAAAAACTATTACGCCCTTGAGACGAACCATGTAATGAAAAACAAGCACCGGCTTTATTTTGCCGGTGTCAAACTCGGCAAAGCTTATGTCAGTTATTACTTGATGCCCGTTTATGCGTGTCCTGAACTGATGAAGAACTTGTCGCCGGAATTGAGAAAGCGCATGCAGGGTAAGGCGTGCTTCAACTTCAAGACGGTTGACGAGAAGCTTTTCAAAGAGTTGGCGAAGCTGACCAAAGCGGGCGCCACGGAATTCAAGGCGCCGAGGTTCCTTTGAGTTTCGTTTTCGACATGAAACTCCTCCACATAATTTTTGGCGTGGCCGTGCTCATTGTTTTTCTTCTTACCGGCCAATACATGGATCGTTACTTTCACCATCTGGTGGGCATGCCTGATGGGCCAAGGCTGCTCTATCGCACGAGACACATTTTCATCTTGTTTTCCGGTTTATTGAACGTCGGAATCGGCGCCTATCTGGTTCAGCGGCCCGAACGCTGGCAGCGCATTTTACAGCTACTGGGATCGATTTTCATTACGCTCGCTTCGCTGCTATTGATCCTCGCTTTCTTCTACGATACAACTCGTGGAGATTTACGAGCCCCGCTGAGTCATTGGGGCATCTACGCGATTGCTGTGGGAACGCTCTTTCATCTTTTCAGCAGCCTGAGGGAAAGGCGCGATTAGTTCATCCGCTACACTCATCATGAGCAATGCTTCGAAATTCGCGCGAGCAGTGTTGCTGCCTGCTGTCAGCTTACTACTGTCCGCGCCTGCGGCCGCGCAAACCGAAAACGTCTCAGCGGCGCAGCGCACAGAGATCGTCTTGCTCGGCACCGGCACGCCTTATCCAGATCCTAATGCGTCGGGACCCGCCACCGCAGTTGTTGTGGGCAAACGGGTTTTCCTCTTCGACGCGGGCGCTGGCGTGATGCGGCGTGTGAACGCAGCCGGTCTGCCCATCAGTGGCGCCGAGGCCGTCTTCATCACGCACCTGCACAGCGATCACACGCTCGGTTATGCGGATTTGATCCTGACATCGTGGATCATGCGTCGCACGTTGCCTTTGGCAGTTTATGGACCGCGCGGCTTGCGCCGGATGACGCGACACCTGCTCGCAGCCTATTCTGAAGATATTCGTATTCGCACCGTGGGACTCGAGCGCGAGGTAGCCGGTGGCTATCGGGTAAACGTTCATGAGATCCGCGCCGGCGTTGTGTACGAGCGTGATGGCGTGCGCGTGACGGCTGTACGCGTGCCACATGGGAGCTGGAAGGAAGCGTACGCCTACCGCATCGACACGCCGGATCGCTCGATTGTGATTTCCGGCGACACGCGTCCGAGTGAAGCACTAGTTCGCGCCTCGCGCGGTGTCGATGTTCTGGTCCACGAAGTTTATTCGCCGATACATCTCGCCCCGGAAGATCGGCCAGGCGGCCAATACTGGCCCCAGTACATGCGTGAGTTTCATACCTCCGACATCGAGCTTGGCGCTCTGGCCGCGCGCATCAAACCAAAGTTGCTGGTCCTGACCCACATCATTCGCATGGGCGCAACCGATGAAGAATTGCTCGCCGGCGTGCGCGCCGGGGGATTCACCGGACGCGTGGTTGTGGGAAAAGATCTCGATCGTTACTGATCGTGGTTATCCGCGGATCATGTGGATTGCTTGACTCTTCTTGCGCGCTCGTTTTGGTCGGCGCCACTTCACTTATATTTCTCCCGGCGACGAAGAGGAAGACCAGGCGCAGGCGGAGATGTTTTCCACCTGTGCCTTTGCATTGTGGTGTTGCGTTGGCTATAAACATTGCACTCCGGGGAGTGTGACGACAGCGTCACCGAGGTACATCATTCAGGATCACCGAAAATATTTGAGGAGATGACTATGGCAACAGCAAAATCAGCGATCAGGCGACCTGTTAGCGGCGAGTATGCGCCGTACTATGAGAAGTACATTGCGTTGGTGCCCGAGGGCGATATTGTCGCGACGCTCGCGCAGCAACTCGATACTACGCTTGAACTCCTGGAGGGTATCGATGAATCGCAAGCGAACAAGCGTTACGCGGCGGACAAGTGGAGCATCAAGGAAGTTGTGGGACACTTGATCGACAGCGAGCGCGTTTTCGTCTACCGCGCGATGAGGTTCGCGCGCAACGATCAGACACCACTACCTGGATTCGAGCAGGATGATTACGTGCGCCATGCGAAGTTTGACGATCGGCAGTTGGTGTATCTCGCGCAGGAGTTTGAATACGTGCGGCGCGGCACGATTCAATTGTTGGCGTCACTGAGTGAAGAGGCATGGACCCGACGCGGCACTGCAAATGATAATGAAGTCAGCGTGCGAGCATTGGCGTACATCATGGCGGGGCACGAAGCGCATCACGTGCAAGTGCTCAAGACGCGGTATATATAAAGCTTTGATTATTTGAGGGAACGAATGCAGGTTGGCGACGTCCGTGTCTGGGAACGAACTTTCACCGAGGAAGACGTCCGGCTTTTCACGAGATTCTCCGGTGACGAAGGTGAGCACCACCTCGAACCGGACGAGCAGGGCCGGTTGATGGTTCACGGTTTGTTGACGGCAACGCTGCCGACAAAGATCGGCGGCGATATGAACTTCATCGCGCGCGAGCTGACTTTTCAATTTCATCGGCCCGTGTTTGCGGGAGACACAATTCGTTGCGAGGTCACGCTGGTAGAACTCGAGCCGGCAGACCTGTATGTTCGCGTTCATTCAAAGTGGGTTTGCCGCAATCAGCTCGGCAAAGAGGTGATGACCGGCGAAGCGCGCGGTGTGGTGCGAACTTGAGCAGCAGGACTGATGCCTCAATCGAATTGCAAGGCGGGAGAGGTACGCGAGCCTACAGCCGCGTACCTCTTTTGCTTGGCAGGTTCCTTCGCACCGCGTGCGCGTTTCGGAGGTAATTCTTTGGAGAAGTTGATAAGACTCTCGTTACTGCTGCAGCACAAAGTTGTAAGTGATCACGCCCGAGACCTTCACCGGTTGATCGCCGATCTTGGTTGGCGAAAAGCGCGCTCGATACGCCGCTTGTTGCGCTGCTCCAGCCAACAGCGCGTGACCAGACATCGCGCGGGCCGATACAACTCTTCCACTCTCGTCGATCAGAACCTGGACGGCGACAGTGCCCTGAACGTGAATCTGTATTGCCATGGGCGGATACACCGGCTTCGGCAGTTCGATGGCCTCGCTGTTAATCACTGGCTTGTGGACGATCTTTGGAACCGGCTTCGGCGTCGGTGCTGGCGGCGCGGTGCCGAGATCACGAACAACAGGCGCTCCACCAGTTCCGTTCGGCGGTCCCGTGTTGTTACCAGGGCCAAAGCCGGGTGGATCAAGAATCGCTGGGCCGATGCCCGTATCGGGAGGAGCCGGCGGAATCGGACTGGCTATGATTCCCACCGCCTTCGGAATGTTGTTTGGGTTCACGGTGTCGATCAGGAGCGGTCGAAGCGCGCGGGTGATCTGCGTGGAATTTCTCGGACTGGCGCCCCGACTTCTATGGGACTCGGCGGAAACAGTTTTTGTCGGCTCGAGCGGTACATACGAGATTAGAGCTAGCTCAGTGCTCTCGTCGTCGAGATGTGCGTCGTAGGCATAGATGCTGGCGACACCTCCGACGACGAAGAGTACCGCGTAGGCGGCGGCGGTTAATAGCAGGAACGACCCGCGTCGTTTGAACTCGCGCGCGTGCGAACTGGATTCGATGAGATTATTAAACATCTGATCCTCCCTTTGCCGGTGCCATGCGGGTCGCGGGAGCTTAGTCGATGACATTAGACCCCGGGTTTGGGTTAGTTGTTCCCCGGCGGAGGTCTCAAGTCTTAAGTCTCAGGTGTCAAGTCTCAGGTCTCCAGAACTCGAAATCTGAAATCCTGCATGTGACAGCTCGTGCTTGAGATTTGAGACTTGGGACTTGAGACTTGAGACCTGTTAGCTTAGGATGGCACCCGCTCTCTTAATCCGAATTATCCAGGAGCAACGCCATGGTGACCAAAGAGGCCATTCAGGAAGAACTCAATCCCTTCAAGATTGCCAAGCAACAGTTCAACAAGGCTGCGGATTATCTCGAGTTGGATGCTTCAACGCGGCAAGTTCTCAGCAATGCCAAGCGGCAGTTGATCGTTTCGATCCCGGTGAAGATGGACGGCGGCGATGTGCAGGTGTTCGAGGGCTATCGCGTGCAGCACAACATCGCGCGCGGGCCCGCGAAGGGCGGCATCCGCTATCACCCGAACGTTACGTTGGATGAAGTGAAAGCGCTGGCGTCGTGGATGACTTGGAAATGCGCGACCGTCGGCATCCCATACGGTGGGGGCAAAGGCGGAGTAATCTGCGATCCCAAGAGTATGTCGAAGAACGAACTCGAGCGATTGACGCGCCGCTATGCTTTCGAGATTGCGCCGATCATCGGTCCTGACCGCGACATTCCCGCGCCCGACGTTTACACCGACGAGCAGACGATGGCGTGGATCATGGACACAATCTCGATGGTGCGCGGTCATACGGAACTCGGAGTCGTTACCGGCAAGCCAGTATCGCTGGGAGGTTCACTGGGGCGTGCCGAGGCGACCGCGCGTGGTTGTCTTTACGCCTTGCGCGAAGCTTGCAAAGTGAAAGGCATCGATCTGAAAGGCGCGCGCGTGGCCGTTCACGGTTTTGGCAACGCCGGCGCCAACATCGCGCGGCTGGTTGCCGCTGATGGCGCGCGCGTGGTCGCGGCGGCCGATTCAAAGGCCGGCATCTATTCGGAGAGCGGCATCGATATTCAGGCCGCGTTGAGGCATAAGAAGGAAACAACTTCGCTGGCCGGATTGCCCGGGACGAAAGCGATAGCGCCGGAAGACGTGATCGCTGTTGACTGTGACATTCTTTTGCCGTCTGCGCTGGAAAACGCGATTACGCTTTCGAACGTCGGCAAGGTAACGGCCAAAATCATCGCTGAGCTGGCAAATGGACCAACGACGCCGGGCGCCGATGAGGTGCTCTTCAAACAAGGTGTTTTTCTGATTCCTGACATTCTAGCGAACGCCGGCGGTGTGACTGTTAGCTATTACGAATGGGTGCAGGATCAGTATTCGTTCTTCTGGTCCGAGAATCAGATCAACGAAACGCTCGAGCAAACGATGAAGACAGCGTTCAAGTCAGTGCACGAGACGGCCCAGCGCTATAAAACGGACATGAGAACGGGCGCCTATATCCTGGCGGTCGATCGAGTCGCGGAAGCTACGCGAGTGCGCGGAATCTTTCCGTAAAGAAGGACCTATTTGTTCGTAGGGGCGGACCTGCGTGTCCGCCCTTGCCCGGTTCAGTGGCTGGTGGCAAAGGGCGGACACGCAGGTCCGCCCCTACATTCACAAACAATGCAAGACAAGATCACCGTCCCTTGAAGAAACCACCGGAAACAATCTTCGTCTGCCAAAGCTGCGGCCATCAGTCGCGCAAGTGGATGGGAAAATGTCCTGAGTGTGGCGAGTGGAATTCGCTCGTCGAAGAGCGCGCGCGACCCGCCGCAAGAGGAACCGGTAGAAACGGGTTCAAGCTGCGCGAAGTCGAAGCCGTGCCTTATAACGAGATTGAGTCGCAGGACCACGTGCGCATCTCGTCGGGCGTCACGGAATTCGATCGCGTTCTCGGTGGCGGCATTGTTCCGGGCACGCTTGTGCTGATTGGCGGCGATCCGGGCATCGGCAAGAGCACACTGCTGTTACAAGTCGCGGACAAAATGAGCGCCGGCGGCACGGTGGTGCTGTACGTTTCCGGTGAAGAGTCAGAACGGCAGATAAAACTTCGTGGCGAGCGCCTCAGCATTCAAGCCCACGATCTCTATTTGTTGCCCGAGACGAATCTCGAAAATATTTTTCATGAAGTCGAGCGCCTCAAGCCCGGAGCGATCATCGTCGATTCGATTCAAACGGTCTTCTCTTCGTTCATCGAGTCGGCGCCCGGATCGGTTTCGCAGGTGAGGGAAGTGGCGCACCAGTTTCTTTTGCTGGCTAAGAATCGCACGATCCCGGTCTTTCTGATCGGCCACATCACCAAGGACGGATCGATCGCCGGACCGAAAGCGCTGGAACACATCGTCGATACGGTTTTGTATTTCGAAGGCGAGCGGCATCACAACCACCGCATCGTGCGCGCCACCAAGAATCGATTCGGCGCGGCAAACGAAGTTGGCGTTTTCGAGATGACCGGCGCGGGACTCGTCGCGGTGGCTAATCCCTCGAAGCTGTTTCTCGAAGAACGTCCGCAGAACGTTGCCGGCTCAGTGGTGACAGCCTGCATGGAAGGCACCCGGCCGCTGTTGGTTGAAGTGCAGGCGCTCGTTTCGAGCACGAAGTACGGCACCGGACGGCGCATGACGCAGGGCGTCGATCAGAACCGCGTGGCGCTCCTGATTGCGATGCTGGAAAAGCGCGCCGGTTTGCAATTGCTCGGCGACGATGTCTTTGTCAACATCGCCGGCGGACTGGAAGTTGACGAGCCGGCGGCGGATCTGGGAGTGGTGGCCGCAATCGCCTCGAGTTTCAAGAACGTTCCCGTTGATCCGCACACTGCTGTATTTGGCGAAGTTGGATTGACGGGCGAAGTGCGTGGTGCAATGCAACCGTCAGTGCGCGCGAAGGAAGTGCAGGCGCTCGGTTTCGAAAAGATCGTCATGCCGGCGTCAAACACACCGGGCCTCGAACGAATGCTGGGCGTGCGTGTTGTCGGGGTCCGCTCGGTAGAAGAGGCGCTGGCGGAGTTGTTCTAGAGAATTGCTCTCCTAAGTGGACAGTTCAAGGCTGGTCTGACGAGGGACGAACGGTCATTGAAACGCAAAGGGCGCTAAGGTTTTTGCAAAGGTCGCAAGGGATTTAACCTCCGCGTCCTTTGCGAGGAACTCTGCGTCCTCTGCGTTTCAAGCACGCGGGTTCATTTGAATTCAGCATCAGTATGACAACTTACTCTTCATAGGAATTATGAATCGAAAACCATCGCCCTTAACCGGCGCCATTCTTTCCATTCTTTCCATAATTGTTTTTTCAACCGCTGTCGCCGATGGTCAGGAGCGGCAGCGACGCGTTGACGATCCTGAAGATCAGGAAGATCTGAATCGCGAGCTGTGGGAGTTTGCGAAAAAGACTCCCTATGACGAAATCCTTCCTTATGTGGTCGCCGCGCAACGACAGTCGCAGGCAACTCAGACAGCGGAAATAGAATTACCGAATGGTTGGCGGATTGCTCCCGCGGGCGCGCAGGTCGAAGTCGCCCGCCTGCCTTACGAAGCGGTTCCGTTTGCGGGCCGAATCGTCGTATTGGGGACTGGTTACTACTACCACGAGCCGCAGGAGGTTTCGATCGTTGATACCGAATCGGGTCAGGTCGTAAAGACCGTCAGGCTCCAGTCGCTCTTCCCGAGCGCACAGGTGGGACTCGATGGCGATCTATATATCAGCGGCGGTTACGACGAGAAGGTCTATCGGCTCGATAAGCAATTCAACGTGGTCCGCGAATACAAAATCGGTGGTTATGGCGGCGGTCTGGCCGCGCTTGATGCGAAACATCTCGCGGTTGGTTACATGGCGACGAAGAATGCGGCAGGGAACTATGCCGGCGGCAAGCTGGCAATTCTAAACACCGAGACGGGGAACATCGAACGTGAAGTAAGTGTCGGCTACTTTCCTTACGCCGTGCGCAACGTCAATGGGAGCGTGTACGTAACACTCCTTGGCGAGGACAAGGTACTTGTTTACAGTCCTCAACTCAAACTTGTTAAGTCGATCGCTGTCGGACGCACACCGCAGGAAATGTGCACTGACGGAAAGAATCTTTATGTAATCAACACCGGGACGGACAGTCTTTCGGTAATAGACACGAGCAGCAACCGAATCACGTCGACGATTGCGTTGGCGGCGAAAGACACGCGCTTTGGCACGACGCCGTCTTCGTGCGCCGTGGACTCGAATCGACTTTACGTCACGCTCGCCGGTACTAATGCCGTGGCGGTGCTCGACAAGCGCACGAACAAACAAGTGGCGCTGGTGCCGACTGGCTGGTACCCCACAAAAGTTCTGGTTAACGACAAACAACTGCTGGTGGTAAGCGCCAAAGGCATTCGCGCACGGCGTCCCAATCCGAAAGGACCGCAACCAATCGGGCGTAGCCGGGAAGGTGATTACGTGTTGACATTGCTTAAAGGCACGCTGTCGATAATTTCGAAAGACGACCTGCGAAGAAATGCGGCCGCCTGGACCAAACAAGTCAACGCCGGTTCACCGATCTACAATACCAACGAAGGATTCAAGCTGCCGATTCGCTACATTTTTTACATCATCAAGGAGAATCGCACTTACGATCAGGTGCTTGGCGATCTCGGGCGCGGAAACGGTGATCCGAAACTGACGCTGTTTGGAAAAGACGCGACGCCAATCCAGCACCAGCTTGCGAACGAGTTTGTCACGCTCGACAACTTTTTTGTAAACGGCGAAATGAGTGTGTTGGGTCACGCTTACACCACCAGCGGATACGCGAGCCCCTTCGTTGAGTGGTTTGGCAATGCAAAATACGCGGAGCGCTGGAAGGGCTATCCGTTTGGAACCGTGCCGGCAACTGCGTCGCCGGCTTATCTGTGGGACATTCTCGACGAGAAAGGGGTGGACTATCGCATCTACGGCGAAAACTATTTTCTGTTCACGCGCGCTTACAAGATTCTCACCGAGCTTTACGGCGTCGAAAGCAAGCTGGCAAAGAAATTTTACGACAAGACGATTGCCGCGGCGGCGGGCGAGGATCGCGGCCAGGAATTCAACAATCTAGCAACGCCGTTTGCGGGCCAAGCCAATACGCCCGAGGATGCGTACAAGTTGCTCGGAAAGACGGAATTCGCTCACGCGCTTTCGCTTTTTCTCACCGGCGACGACGCCTTTGCCGAAGGCATTGCTCGCGACGATCGATTACGGCATCGTTTTGCGGATTATCTTTACCATTATCCCTTCAGCTTCCGCACATGGGATCTCAAGGTTTCCGATCTCGATCGGGTGCGCGAGTGGAAGAAGGACTTTGAAGCACAACTGAAGCTGGGAAAGGTAGCGCCGCTTCATTACATCTGGCTGCCAAACGATCATACCGACGGGGCCAGCAGGAAAATTCTCGACGCGTTTCAATTCATGGCGCAGAACGATGCCGCGCTCGGGCGCATCGTGGAAACGATTTCGCATAGTCCCGTCTGGAAGGAATCATTGATTCTGGTCGTTGAAGACGATGCGCAAAATGGCCCCGACCATGTCGATGCCACGCGCACGGTGGCGTTTGCCGCCGGGCCATACGTGAAACGCGATGCGGTAGTCAGCGATCGCTACGATCAACTCAGCATGCTGCGCACGATTGAAGTGTTGCTGGGTTTAAATTCACTCAACCTGAGCGAGCGCCTGGCCGTGCCGATGTTTGGAGTTTTTACCGACACGCCGAACTACAAGACTTTTGCTCCTGCTGCGCCGTCAAGTCGTCTGGCGCCCAGCGATCAGAAGCTGGATAAGGAACTCGCGCGGCGGTGAAAAAGCGCTCCGTGGGAGCCGAATGTTTATAGGTACCAGTGCCAATCCGAAAAAGCAGCTCCGTCAGGAGCGCAATGTTCGTGACTCATTGGTCAAACGAACGAGGTGGACATTTCGCTCCTGACGGAGCTTGCCTAACATGCCGGGCCCGCGGTCTATAAAGATTTCGTCCCTAGCGGGACTGTGCTACAAAATCGCGTTCGATCGAACAAGAAATTACGATCTTGTTCCGAGAAGTCGCAAACACTTATCACGAGGAAACACTATGCGTAAAGTGACCATCCCGCGCTGTCTGACCATTGTCGCCGTAATTTTTGTTCTCGTGTTGGTCTCCTGGAATGCGCTGATACATTCTTCTGCGCAACAAGCAACCGAAGCGCCGAGAGGATGGGGCGGACTAACCGATCCGCCGGAACTCAAGAGTTTGAAGTTTCGCTCGATCGGCCCGGCATGGGGTGGCCGCGTCTCGCGAGCGGCCGGCGTGCCCGGCGACGCAAACACTTATTACGTTGCCAGCGCATCCGGTGGCGTCTGGAAATCCACGGACGCAGGTCTGACCTGGAAGTCAATCTTCGACGACCAACCGATCTCTTCGATCGGTTCGATCGCCATCGCGCCTTCTGACCCAAACGTGATTTACGTCGGTTCTGGTGAAGCGAACATTCGCGGCAATGTCGCGGCGGGCAACGGTATCTACAAATCGGTTGACGCGGGGAAAACGTGGAAGCAGGTGTGGAAGCAAGAGGGACAGATCGGCACGATGGTCGTCGATCCGCGAAATGCCGACGTGGCCTTTGCGGCGGTGTTAGGTCATGCCTTTGGTCCGAATGCCGAACGCGGCGTCTATCGCACAAAGGATGGAGGGAAAACGTGGCAACAAGTTTTGAAGAAAGATGAAAACACCGGAGCGTCGGATGTGGCGCTTGATCCTTCGAATCCAAACATCGTGTTTGCGGGTCTGTGGCAAGCGCGCCGGCGGCCGTGGGAACTGACCAGCGGCGGACCAGGCAGTGGGCTTTACGCTTCGCGCGATGGCGGCGACACGTGGAAGCAGCTTACCGAAAAGGGATTGCCAAAAGGGATCTGGGGAAAGATTGGAATCGCTGTCGCGCCTTCCGATGGCAGTCGCGTTTATGCGTTGATCGAAGCCGAAGAAGGTGGACTCTTTCGTTCCGACGATGGCGGCGAATCGTGGACGCGCGCGAGTGCCAATCGCTTGTTGCGTCAGCGCGCATGGTACTACTCGACGATCACCGTCAATCCCGCGAATGCAAACGAAGTCTGGTGCCCGCAGGTGCCGATGCTCAAGAGCGTTGACGGTGGCAAGACGTTCACGATCGTGCGGGGCATTTCACACGGCGACAATCACGATATCTGGATCGATCCAAAGAATCCGAAGCGCGTGATCGATTCTGACGACGGCGGTGTAAACATCTCGGTCGATGGCGGCGAAACCTGGTACGCGCCCGCGTTGCCGATTGGTCAGTTCTATCACGTCTCGGCTGACAGCCGCGTGCCGTTTCATGTTGCCGGCGCGCTGCAGGACATCGGCACGGCGCAGGGACCGAGCAACAGTCTGAAGAGTGGCGGCATACGCAACACCGACTGGTACCGAGTCGGCGGCGGTGAAGCGGGCTGGGTTGTTTCTGATACTTCGGATCCGAACATCGTCTACGCCGGCGAGTATAGCGGCTACATCTCGCGTTTCGATTATAGAACTCATCAGGCGCGCAACGTCGGCATTTATCCAGAAGATCCGTCGGGTCACGGGGCCGAGGACCTGAAGTATCGTTTTCAGTGGACCGCGCCGATCGCGACTTCGCCGCATGATCCGAAAGTCATCTATCACGGCGGCAATGTACTGTTTAAGACTTCGAATGCTGGACAAACCTGGGACCCGATCAGTCCGGATCTGACGCGCAATGACAAGTCGAAGCAGAAATGGTCCGGCGGTCCAATCACCGGCGACAACACCGGCGTAGAGGTGTACGACACGATCTTCGTCATCGCTGAATCGCCGGCGCAGAAGGATCTAATCTGGGTTGGCAGTGACGATGGGCTGGTTCAGGTCACGCGCGATGGCGGCAAAAACTGGAAGAACGTGACTACGGCGATGCGCGGGATACCAGAGTGGGGCACAGTGAGCATGATCGAACCGTCGCGCATCGACGCAGGCACTGCTTACGTGGTCGTCGACACGCACCGGCTCGATGACATGCATCCCTACCTCTACAAGACGACCAACTTTGGCGAGACATGGACACGCCTGGATAGCAAGCTCCCACAAGACGTCTATTTGCACTCGGTCAAGATCGATCCCGTACGTCCTGAGATTCTCTATCTTGGCACGGAGCGCGGTGTGGCCTTTTCCACTGATGGTGGCGCTTCGTGGCAATCGCTGAAACTCAATCTGCCAACGGTCGCAGTTCATGATCTGGTTGTGAAAGATAACAACCTGGCGCTGGCGACTCATGGACGTTCATTCTGGATCTTCGATCATCTTTCGGTGATTCGTGAGCTGGCGCCGAAGATCACGAGCGCTCCTATCAACTTGTTCTCGGCGACTGAGGCGATTCGCTGGCGTTATCACGGAGCGCCCGCGGACAAATGGTCAGGCGAGAATCCGCCGCGCGGCGCGGTGATCTACTACTGGCTGAAAGACGCGGTTAAAGACGAGGTGAAGATCGAGATTGTCGACGCGCAGGGAAATGTCGTCAATACGCTCAGCAGCAAACCCAAGACGCCACCCAATACCGGAGACAATCTCGCGGCAGCCGAAGAGGCGGCCAAGAAAGCTGCTTTATCCACTGAAGCCGGCGTGCACCAGGCGGTTTGGGATCTGACCTACGCGGGCGCCGAACTGGTTCAGGATGCCAAGCTCGACTCGGGTGATCCGGAAGTTGGACCGATGGTCGCGCCGGGAATTTACACAGCGCGTTTGACTGTTGGCGGGAAGTCAGTGACAACAGCGATCAGAGTTGTGCCGGATCCGCGCGTGCAACTATCGGACGAAGATCTAAAAGCACAGATTGCTATGGCTCTCACCGTCCACAGCGACATCAGTCACTTGACGCGCATCGTCAGGCAGCTCCGATCCGTGCGGCAGCAGCTTGCTACGCGCAACGATCTATTGAAGGGCAATGCGAAAGCCGCGGAGCTGATCAAAGATTCTGAAGCGCTCATTGCCAGGCTGGATGCGCTCGAGGCCAAGGTGCACAACCCGAAGGCCGAGGTTGTTTACGACATTCTGGCAATGCGCGGCGGCGCAAAACTCTATTCGCGCCTCTCCTTGTTGTACGACACGCTGACGGATAGCGATGGCCCGCCGACGCAAGGTGTGCGCGAGGTTTATGCCGACGAGAAAAAAGAGCTTGATGGTTACGACGCAGAGTTCAAACGATTGATCAGCACCGATCTCGCGCGGCTCAACGACACGGCCAAGCGGCTCGATTTTCCGTTCGTGATCGTGACGGAAGGGAAGTAGGACGGACTTTGCTATGTGGTTATGCCAGGTCCTTTGCACAAAAATGAAGACTGGCTCTCGTCCGCGAAGCGGACAGGATGAAAATAGCCCAGCGATTTATCGCTGGGTTAGGCAATGCGATGGGACTCAGTCCGCGAAGCGGACGACTGAAAATATCGGATCACCTGCTCAGCCGTCCGCTTCGCGGACTAGAGATGTTAATGCCACCGTCACCCAGCGCTGAAGCGCTGGGCTATTTTCAACCGTCCGCTTCGCGGACGAAAAGGTACGCAAGTTACCGGGTACGAGACTTTTTGTGCAAAGCCGTTATGCCAGGCTCTGCGGCTCAAGCGTCGCAGCCGCGAGACAATCACAAACTAGCTCTCGCAGGGCCTTCTGAGCCATTGCGCAGTGGTATTACCAGTCACTTTTGAAGAATAATTAGAATGTTATGCGTCTCCCATTCTATGGATAGCAACACATTCCAGCAGCGGTTAGTTCAAGCTTCTGAGAAGGCGATCTCATGGGCGCGCGAACACGTTTCGAATCATCTTCCGAGCTCCTATCTTTATTTACTTTTTCCGAATCAGTCTTACGATGGCAACCCTCTTGAAGCCGATGAGGAAATATTTCCAAACGAATCTTTGCCTGAACGTAAATATCTCGGTCCGCTGAAATACGAACAGGCTCGCGCCTTTCTGTGGCGGGCTGGGAAGGTCCCGGAATGGATCGACGTTTCCGTTCAGGCTTGCGATGACCAGTTTTCGTACCTTCAGCTGCTATGCTGCGGCAGGTTTACGGCTACGGATGAATTGCTCTATCACCGGGCTGAAGGCTATCAACCTTTTCACGTCGTTAGTCCGAATATTCCGCCGCAATGGGAAACCGTGGAACTAAACGGGAAATTTGACTTATATTGGCACGGACACAATCCGCTCGCCGACGCATAACAACTCGTTGGACGCGAGCGGCGGGAGCGTGTTTCTCAACTAGCTTGGTGCGGCGAAGGGTGCTTTGATTCGCGCCGCCGCGTCAACTCAACCGTTCGGCGGCTTCGGCTATTGTAACTACTTAGATAGGATCATCCTTCATGAACTATATGCACAGCTTGCCACGACTCTTGTCCTTTCTACTAATCAACGCACTAACGTTGTCGGCAGCCGGCAACCTGAATGTTTTTCCTCGCGCACGCTGCCAATCGCCAGCAAGCATTAGAAACCCGCAGGGCCCGGAAAAGCTTGCAACCGACGTCGTCAACGTCGACGTTGTGGTCTTTCATAAGAATAATGGCGAAATCATTACTGGCCTTAAGAAGGCCAATTTTGCTGTTTTTCTAGACGGTGTTCAGAATGAAATCATCGACTTCTCTACGCCAGATCGTCCAATCATAGCGTCGCTGATTGTCGAATCCAGAAACTGGGGGCTCCCGATTGACGGTAAAGGGAGTCTGGGCATGGAAGTTACTTCACCTGAATTGCTGCTCTCGCAGCTAGTCACGTCACCCCAGGACGAAATTTCCGTAGTTGCGGCCGACATGTGGCCGCAGACGTTAACCAATCTGACAAATGACCCTAAACGGCTCGGTGGGGCTATTGACCTTCTACGTAAACGTCCTCCTGTTGGCCCAGAGATCGCCTTGTTTGACACCTTGAAGTTAGTGTCGATAGGAGGAAGCGGCCAACCACCCTTCATGGAAAAGTCCAAACAGAAGAAGTTCGACTACCCCGGTTTAGCAAGCGTTCAGGGGAAGCGCAGAGCCATCATCTTAATCGGCTCAGGTGTGGATACGTTGAGCAAAACCAGTTACAAGGAGGCGAGAACCATACTTCAGAATGCTGGCGTACCCATCTACGTTATTTGCACTGCAGGGATGTTCGAGGCCAAGCTCCTAAAATGGCTTGGCGCTAAAAGGCAAATTATTCGCTTACCCGGAAAGAAGCTGCTGGCTGAGGCTGAAAGCCAGCTTAATCGCCCTTGAGACAGGCGGCGCCTATCAGCCTTACACACTTGAGACTGATGGACCTGAAGTTGTTCGCAGTATCAAAGCCATGCTGAGCGGTCAGTACAATCTGGCTTTTAGCGCCAATGCCAGCCACGATGGTAAGGCACACAAGATCGAGGTGAAGGTTGATGTAGACGGCGACGGTGTTTATGACGAGCAGACGTTCGTGTGCAGGCGAGACAAGTTTACAACGCACCGAAAAAGTAGGCGACTGTTTCCTTTCTCAAGGGGACTCTCTTCCTAATGGCGGAAAGAAAGAAGGGAAGGTGCATAGTGTCTATGAGCGCGCCGCCGAAAGTCATTGCACCGGAGCGCGGGACAGCGTCCTTCTCAACTAACTTTATCCGGCGATGCTTGAATGCTGTTCGCCCGCGCCCGGTGAATTCGACGTGGCAACCTCGTTATCATTAACCAAGTTCAGGACAAAGGAGAAATCATGTCGTGCATTCGCCCTACAAAGTTCGCTCACGTTGTTTACCGCACCCGCCGTTTCGAGCAGATGTTGGATTGGTATGCAACCGTGTTCGACGCCAAGGTCCAGTACCAGAACCCAGGGTTGGCTTTCTTGACCTATGACGACGAACACCACCGATTTGCGTTTGCCAACCTGGCGCTATTCCAGCCGGACGGGACCGAAACTGATCGTCATGGCGTGATCGGTGTCGACCATGTTGCGTACACCTACGCGTCTTTGAACGATCTGCTCGAGAATTATGCGCAACTCAAGGAAAAGGGAATCACTCCGTACTGGTGTATCCATCACGGTATCACGGTGTCGATGTACTATGCCGATCCCGATGGCAATCAAATGGAGTTTCAGGTCGATAGCTACAATACGAGTGAAGAGGCCAATGCTTTCATCAACGCGTACTTCAACGCTAATCCCGTTGGCGTCGAGTACGACCCCGAAGACTGGCTTGCCCGGCTGCGCGCCGGGGCGCCTGTGTCAGACTTTCTGGTGCGCCAGGTTCACGAACCGGTGTCGCCGCTGCGGGGCGCGATAGCAAGTTTAGTCTAGGCGCGTTTTCCGTAGCTGAGTAAATCGTAACGGAGTACGGAGGTCATCCGTGATCATTGCGCTGGCGTCGCCTGGTGTCGCCTCAACCCTTGATGAGGGCTTAGACAAGATCAAGCAGCTCCTGTCCGAAGCTTCGGCCCAGAGCGCGGAGATCGTGTGTTTCCCGGAAGCCTATCTCCCAGGTTTGCGGGGACAGGATTTTGAAGGTTATTCCAGGTTCTTTGCGGCTCAAGTGCCGCAGCCGCGAGACATCACGAACTTGCTCTCGCAGCTTCTTCTGAGCCATGTGATCAATAACACCGCATGCAATGGTATTAATAGTCACCTTTGAAGAATAATTAGAATGTTAGGCCACACACATGGATGACTCTGGCCGCCAACGATGGCTCAGCACAGTGATACTCGTCGGCGTGCTTTACCTCGCCGTTGGTATCACATCCGCCGCACTTGCCGGGGCGGCTGCGTCCGATCAGATGCGATTCTTCTGGCGGTTGTCCGCCTTTATCATCAGTGCTGTGGTGTTCGCGGCCCACATAGCCTATGAGCACTTTCGACTTCGTAACACAGCGCGGCCAACGGCATGGCACGCGTCCGTGGGCGTCGCTTTCGGTGCCTTCGCGCTCGCACTCGCGGCCAACATTCATGACCTGGGGTCAGCCTCGGGTTATCGACCGCGAATGCTCATCGCCCTGGTAGCCTGGCCCGCGCTGACCGCAGTCCCGGCATTTGTGGTCGCGCTAGTTGTGGCAGCCGGACTAGGCCTAAGACGACGGAGCACTTAGTCAAGTAGCATCGCAGTGTGCGACCTTACACCTTCGTATAGGCGAGGAATAAACGATGGCTATAAAACCCAGTTGGCAAGGTCGCGTGTTTGAGGATTTCGAGGTGGGTGACGTGTACGAGCATCCGCTGGGCCGGACCGTAACGCAGGCGGATAACATCTGGTTCACACTGCTGACGGTGAACACGAATCCGATTCATTTCGATAGCCACTATGCGGCGCAGACGGAATTTGGCCGGCCGCTGGTGGATTCGACCTTCACCTTGGCGCTGGTGACCGGACTGTCGGTGAGCGACGTCTCGCTGAATGCGATCAACCTTGGTTGGGAATCCGTAAAACTTCCCGCGCCGGTATTTGAGGGCGATACCATCTATGCGCAGAGCGAGATTTTGGAAACGCGGGAGTCGCAGTCGCGCGCGAACATGGGGATTGTGCGGTTTCGCACCATAGGAATGAACCAACGCGGCGAGACTGTGATCGAGTTCATCCGCACCATCATGGTTTACAAGAAAGGACACACGCCGCGAGGATTCCGGCCTCGCGCCGCCAGCGAATAGCCACGCAGATAGTGTCCTCATTTCGTTTCTCTGCGCCGTCTTTGCGCTCTCTGCGCCTCGGCGGTGAATGCTTTGCGGGGCTATTCACCGCGGAGACGCGGAGAACGCCGAGGTTACGCAGAGAAGACATTCAAAACAAACGCAGGCGAAATCTCGAACAGCAAACCTCGCGGCGAAACTAATTCAAAAACTCGTACGTATCGCCAATTTCTTGCATGGCGCTTCCAAGCGAGTTAATATCCAGCCGTTTTCCAGCGGCTCAAACCAAAACAGATTGAAAGGACCCCTAACGATGAAAGAAAGGTCTCCCATCTCCGCGTTTGTATGGCTCTTTGCGCTGACCTGTGCGCTGGCCATAGGAATAGCAGCGGCTCACGCCCAGAATCAAACCCCGGCGCAAACTCCAAGACCGTCGCCCAGCGCGACACCAACACCGTCTCCAACTCCGACTCCAGTCAACTGGTCGGAAGATCCGATGTTGAGGCGTTTCGTCTGGCGGGGCATCGGGCCCGCGAGCATGGGTGGGCGAATAGACGACATCGCGGCCGTCGAAAGCAACCCGTACATTATCTACGTTGGCTTTGCCACGGGAGGCGTATGGAAATCCACGAACAACGGCACGACCTTCCAGCCAATCTTTGACACCTACTCGACCGCTTCGATTGGCGATATAGCCGTCGCGCAATCTAGCCCGGATATCGTTTGGGTGGGAACTGGCGAGCCAAACAACCGGCAGAGTTCCAGCTTCGGCGACGGGATCTACAAATCAACAGATGCGGGGAAGACCTTTACGAGGATGGGTCTCGAGAACTCGCAAACGATCGCGCGCATCGTCATCGATCCCAAGGATGCGAACACGGTTTACGTGGCCGTGCTGGGCCACTTGTTTGGGCCGAACAAAGAGCGCGGGGTGTACAAGACTACTGATGGCGGCAAGACTTGGAGCAACGTCAAGTTCATCGACGAAGACACGGGTTTCACTGACCTGGTGATCGATCAGTCGGACAGCAAAACGCTCTACGCGGCCTCTTATCAGCGCCGGAGAACGTCGTGGGGTTTCAATGGCGGGGGTCCGGGATCGGGGATCTGGAAAACGGTTGATGCGGGAAAGACCTGGAAGAAGCTTGAAGGAAACGGACTACCCGAAGGGTTGCTCGGGCGCATCGGACTTGATGTCTCGCGCTCGAACCCGAATGTCGTTTACGCGCAGATGGAAGTGGGCGCCAGCACGGGAACCGGTGGCGAAGAGCAGGCGGGTTTCGGCGCGCAACCGAGTCCGACCCCTACGCCTTCTCCAGCGGCGAGTCCGACCGCTTCGCCAACTCCGGCTCCGCCTGATCCCAAGAAGTCCGGCGTGTGGCGGTCTGACGATAAAGGAAAGACGTGGCACGTTGTTGCCAACGAAGACAATCGTCCGATGTATTACAGTCAGATTCGCGTAGATCCAAAGAACGCGGAGAACGTTTTCGTCGGCGGATTGAACTTCAGCAAATCACTTGATGGCGGCAAGACGTTCAAGTCAATGCAGCCGGCCATTCCGCACAGCGATCACCACGCAATCTGGATCGATCCGAATAACGGCAATCACATCATGATCGGCAACGACGGCGGCCTGGACGTCAGCTACGATCAGGGCGCCACGTGGGAATACGTCAACACCATTCCGGCGGCGCAGTTCTATGCGGTCGCAGCCGACATGCGCAAACCCTATTACGTGTATGGAGGTTTGCAGGACAACGGATCGTGGGGCGCGCCCAGCCAGACGCGCAATGCAGCGGGTATCACCAACGCTGACTGGTTCCGCACCGGCGGTGGCGACGGTTTCTATTCACAAGCCGATCCGACAGACGCTTACACTGTTTATTCCGAATCGCAGAACGGCGCGATGAATCGTCTGGATCTGCGCACTGGACGCAGCGTGAGCATTCGCCCGCGCACAACGCCACGCCGAGGTGGAGGCGGGGGCGGAGGCGGAGGTCGTCGCGCCGCCGCGGCCGCAGCGGCCACTGCACCAGAAGCCTCACCATCACCTGCTGCCGACGCGGACCCACTGGCGGCAGTCGCTGCAGTTGCAGCCGCCCAGGGCTTTGGCGGTTTTGGCCCCCTTGCCGCGTTCACAACTTCAAACGTAGTTCCGGCGCCAGCGCCAACCGAGCAGTATCGCTTCTATTGGAACACGCCGCTCGTATTGTCGCCGCACAATCCGCGGATCCTTTATGTGGGCGCTGACCGACTCTTCAAATCACTGGATCGCGGCGACACCTGGACCGCGACGCCGGACCTGACAAAGCACATCGATCGAACCACGTTGAAGATCATGGGCGTGTTGGGCAAGGATCCGATGGCTTCGAAAAATGATGGATATACGAGCTTCAGCTATATCGTGACCGTCGCCGAGTCGCCCAAGCTGCCTGGGGTGTTGTGGGTCGGCACCGACGATGGCAACGTTCAGGTGAGCCGCGATGGTGGCGCCACCTGGACTAATGTAGCGAAGAACGTGCCGGGCATTGGCGAGATGTACCATATCTCGCGCGTCGAGCCTTCGCACTTTGACGCCGCGACCTGCTATCTCGCGGTGGATGGCCATCGCTTTGACGATCTGAAGCCTTATGTCTTTGTCACGCGCGATTACGGCGCGACCTGGAGTTCGCTTGTTAGCAACCTGCCGGCGATCGGCAACGTGAACGTTATTCGCGAGGATCCGAAGAACAAGGATCTGCTTTACGTGGGCACCGAGTACGGCCTTTTCGTTTCGCTGAACGGCGGAGCTGAGTGGAAACGGTTTATGTCGGGCCTGCCTACTATTCGGATTGATGACATTCTGATTCATCCTCGCGATAACGATCTCATCGCCGGCACGCATGGCCGGGGCATTTACATTCTGGACGACATTACGGCATTGCAGCAGCTTTCGAGCAAAGTCATGGACACGGATGCAACCTTGTTCGAAGTTCGGCCGGGCACGCAATGGCTGAATGACCCGAGGTATAGTCGCGCAGCCACTGGGGCAAAAGTTTTTCGCGGTAATAACCCACCGCCGGGAACTGCAATTAGCTACTATCTGAAGTCAGCGCCGTCCGGTGATGTGAAGATCACGATCTCTGATTACGCAGGCAAAGTGGTGCGCAACCTGACCGGAACGAAGGACGCTGGGATCAACCGCGTGCAATGGAACCTGCGCGGCGATCCACCACCGCGCCCGGCAAACTTGCCGCCGGGATTTGGCGGCGGCGGTGGAGGCGGTGGCGGTGGAGGCGGCGGCTTCGGCGGGTTGTTCAATATCGGACCCCCACTTGATCCGGGAACCTACACCGTGAAGCTGTCCGTAGGCGGCAAGGATTACACCACCAAGGTTGTGGTTGAAGCGGACACCTGGATGAATCCATAAGGTGTTTAGAAGACGCGGAGGTTTAGACCGGTAGCAGTCAAGCCTCCGCGGCATTTGCGATCCCGCAATCTCTAGAGCGAACTGGCGTCTTTTGAGGCGTCACTCTTAGGCGACATAAACCTCACCCATCCCGCGCGCACACGCGATTGATTTTGTAATGACCAAGACGCATCCCGCCTGATGCCGTGATATATTCTGCTGTGCTATGATCCAGTTCCGCCGTATCGTTTCGCCGATCACGGCCATTGAAAACATCGCAGTCTCCCGCAGCGTCAGAGACCTCAGGCGACTGCGTCGCGTTCATGGCGGAAGTCGCTGGCGCAAGGTAAAAGGCTCAGCCTACATCGAATTGGTCACAGGCGAGATTCGTTTGGCCGAACTGCACTGGTACGAGGCGCACGGAATTGGCAAGAAGGAAATCAAGGTTAAGCGACTCTTGGATTGAGATACTAAGATGACATTCGCGATTTGTTTGGACAATGAAGGCTACGAAGCATCGTTGGAGCGGCGCAAGATTTATCAAGTGCTGCCACCGGAGGCCAACGACCCCAAAGGGTACATTCGTATCGTCGATGAATCCGGCGAAGACTACCTCTACAACGCAAAAGCCTTTGAGACTATCGAACTCCCGCCGCGCACCGAACGCAAGCTTATTGCTACCTTGCGGTGACATCACTCACAAGTCATAACGAGTGGATCAGAGTCTTTCATCCAACGAACAGTTTCGAGCGAGGGCACACACTTGCGCCGAGACGCGATTTGATTTCGTAATGCCCGTAATGACTGCGGCGTAAGCCCGATAACAGCGCCGGTGGCGATTGTCATTACGGTTCTCTCACGTCCCGTTCACTGCGGCAGTCCGACGCGGCGCACGAGATCGGCGAAGCGCGGGTCGGAGCGCAGGCTGTCGAACGCGGGTTCAACGCCGAGATACTGCAAACTTGGATCGTGTGCGGCGTAGGCTTTCTCCAGCGACGCAAACGCTTGCTCGCGCTCGCCCAGTGCGTCATGAAGGATTGCCAACTCGCCGGGCGAGACGTACTTCTCGCTCGTCCGCAACTGCTCAAGAATCGCCCAAGCTTTCTCTCGGTCTCCTGCGTGCGCGTAAGCCGCGCCGAGATGAATCTGCAAGCTCGGACTCTTATTACCCAGGTTTACAGCCTCCTGGTAGGCGGCGATGGCCTTCGCGTACATCCCCTTCGCCGCATAAGTGAAACCGAGGACGTTGTGCGTGGGGGGAAAGTCCCGGTCAAGTTCGAGCGCCTTCTGCAAGGCTTCGATCGCCCGATCGTACTGGCGCGCAAAGTAGAGCACATAACCTACATTCGCGCTGACAGCGGGCGAAATGGGATCAAGCTCTCTGGCGCGTTCGATCTCGGCGATTGCTTGCTGTTGTTGCCCCACAAGGTTGAGATAAAAGGCGTACCTGAGGTGTGCTGCGGCAAGGTTGGGGTTCAACTCGATGGCGCGCCGGTATTCGCGTTCGGCAGCCGTCCATTCCCAAGCATCTCGTTTGCTAAGGGCCAGCGCGTAGTGCGCATCGGCGAGGTTCTCATCCAGCTCCAGCGCCTTGCGGGCCGCACCTTCGGCTCTGGGCGTAAACTCTTTCGGGTCGAGAACGCTACCGGCCGCAAGATCACGGTAGGTGGCGGACAGTTCGGCATAGGCGAGCGCGTACGTAGGATCAACGGCTATCGCCTGATTGTAATACTCGACGGCTTTCATCGAATTCTCCGTCCCTCCCATGCGACGATAGAAGAGGCCCTTGAGCATCAGTTCATAAGCCTGTGGGTTCACCGTCTCGCGCTTGGCGAGTTGCGACTGCTCGCCGGGACTCAAGCGCAGGCGCAGCTTCTCGGCGATCTCTCTGGAAATCTCCGATTGCACTGCCAGCAGGTCTGCCGACTTGCGGTTGTATTGCTCGCCCCACACCTGCGTCCTATCGCGCGCGTTTACGAGTTCAACACTGATTAGGAGATTGTCGCCGCGTCGCGTGACTCTGCCGGTCAGGATGCCCGTGACGCCCAGCGCATTGGCCACTTCCAGCGGGTCAACCTCTTTGCCTTTGTACTTGAAGCTTGAGGTGCGCGCGATGACTTTCAGGCCGGGCAGTTGCGAGAGGCTGTTTATGAGGCTCTCGCTGATGCCGTCGGAGAGGTATTCCATTTCCTTGTCGCCCGTTGTGTTCGTGAATGGCAAGACCGCGATCGAGTCAATCGCAACCTTCGAGTTCTTCGCGTGCAAGTAATAGCCGAGTCCTACCGTTGTGGCGGCGACGACCAGCAACGCGACGATCGCGGCGCTTATCTTATGGCGCTTGATCTCGCCGGCTATGTATTCCGCGCTTGAGGTTGTACGCGGAGGTCCAGCGCTCCTGGTGCTGGCAGCCGGTTGCCGGGCGCTGTCGAGACGCGCCGCGGCCCCGCTGATCGAGGCTGTCATGCCGCTCAATGACTGCTGGCTGTAGTACACCGGCTCAGCCGTGCCTTTCAAAGTGTTTCGGAGTTCTTCCAGTTCGATCGCCACGTCCTTGATCGAGTGGTAACGTTTTTCAGGGTCCTTCGCCAAACATCTGCGGACAATCCTCTGCAGCTCATCGGGGGCGCTGGCAGGACCCCCACTAATTTGCGGCGTTGGCCCATGCACAATCTTGTGGAGAGAATCAAGCGCGTCTTTCCCCGCGAACGCTCTCTGTCCTACGGCTGCTTCATACAAAATGCAGCCGAAAGAGAAGATGTCCGAACGGTGATCGATCTCCGTCGTCCTGCCTTGCGCTTGCTCTGGAGACATGTAACCAAGTGTGCCCAGGACCAGGCCGGGGGTGGAGTGCTGAGGGAAAATCGCGGTGGCGACTTCGCTTGATCCGTCAGTGCCTGAGCCAAAAGACTCTTGCTGTTCGATGAGTTTCACCAGGCCAAAATCCAGAATCTTTGCATAGCCATCGCGCGTGATCATGATGTTGTCTGGCTTGAGGTCGCGATGAACGACCCCGGCCGCATGAGCCTTCGCCAGCCCTTCGGCCACCTGTGCGAGGTATTTCAGGAGCTTCTGTAGCGGAGCTTTGTCGCGATAAATCTTCTCGCTCAGAGTACCACCGTCAATGTACTCCATCGCGATGAAGTGCGTGCCATCAGCCTCACCAACCTCGTAGATGTGGGCGATGTTCGGATGATTGAGCGCGGCAGCCGCTCTCGCCTCTTGATTGAAGCGCCGCATTCGCTCCTGATTAGCAGCAACCTCGGCAGGCAGAACCTTCAGCGCGACTTTGCGATGCAACCGCGTGTCTTCCGCCAGATAAACCTCGCCCATCCCGCCCTTGCCAAGTTGCGAGCGGATCTCGTAGCGGCCGAGTTTTGTGTCGGCGGCGATTGTCAACAAGGTTCTCTTACAATTAATTCACGGCTGAAGCCCAACGCGCCGCACGAGGTCTGAAAAGCAATGATCGCGCACGAACTCCGCCAACAGCTGCCGCCAAATAGGACTGCGCCAATCAAATTCCAGGTGACTGAGCCAATTCGCCGCCTTCACCAACGGCGGTCCTTCGCCCACCGTCGCGTACGCGATGCGCACGCCATCAGCCGTGGTGCAAAACTGGATTTGCTGTTCCATGTCGGCGAGTTGACGGGATTCAAACTGGAATGGTGCTATTCGCCCAGCGTTTCTATTTACGATTCACGATTCACGATTTACGGCTCAGGGATTCTATCCGAGTTGTTAAGGAGAGGCTAGAGAGGATCAGTTCATCAAGGTCGGATAGTTCGCGCCTTCGCTGCTTTCAAGTGAGGCTGAGTGGTTCGCTTAACCTCGAAGATTGGGCTAAACCCGAGCGCGACGAACTATACAATCTGATTACTGACTACTGACTGCTGATTGCTGATTGCTGTATTCTATTCACGATTCACGGTTCACGGTTTACAATTCGCGTCATGCGCATTCTGGTCCTTGGTGGCACAAAATTCGTTGGACCGCACGTCGTGCGACAGCTCGCGGCGCGCGGGCATGAGATAACAATTTTTCACCGCGGCGCGACCGAGACCGCGTTTCCTGAAGGTGTGCGTCACATTCACGGCGACTTCGCGAGTTTCGCCGACTATCTTGATGAGCTAAAGCGCTTCAGTCCAGAAGTCGTTCTTGATATGGTGCCTTTTCGCGAGGAAGACGCTGCTCGTGTGAAGGCGTTTGCCGGTGTAGCGCGGCGCGTGGTGGTCATTAGCAGCCAGGACGTGTATCGCGCGTACGGGCGACTTTGGCGCACAGAGCCCGGATCTGCTGACCCGGTGCCGCTCACGGAGGATTCGCCCTTGCGTGAGAAGTTGTCCCCTGCCGGGCTCGACTATAACAAGACCGCAATTGAACGCGCGGTAATGAATGATCCAGACCTGCCTGCCACAATCCTGCGCTTGCCGGCTACACATGGCCCGGGCGACGACAAGCACCGATTGTTTCCTTACCTCAAACGAATGGATGACGGGCGCCCCGCGATTCTGCTCGACGAGGCTTATGCCGGTTGGCGTTGGTCTCGTGGGTACGTTGAAGACGTTGCTCACGCCATCGCGCTGGCGGTAACGGTCGAGCGCGCGACTGGCCGCATCTACAATGTTGCGTATCCCGAAACTCTTTCCGAAGCGGATTGGGTGAAGGCGATCGCGCGTGTTTACGACTCTGACCGGCCCCTGACACCCGACACCCGACACCCTTCAGTCGAAGTGGTCGCATTACCGAGCAATCAGTTACCTCCCTCTCTACGCCGCGACATGTTCGACTTCGGCCAACAGTATGAAGTTGACTCGAGCCGTATTCGTCGGGAACTTGGCTACTCTGAAATCGTGCCATTCGATGAAGCGCTGCGCCGAACGATTGCCTGGGAACGCGCGAATCCTCCCGAGAAGATCTCACCCGAGGATTTCGACTACGCCGCCGAAGACGCTGCGCTGGCCGCGAGTAGTCGGTGAGGAAGGAAAACTGATGTTGATTACGGCAGGCCAGCCCTCCTCACGCGGGGCGTACGACTTGAGTGAGAGTTCCCACTCTGCGACTATTGACTTACATTCCAGCAGTTGGTACACTTCTCTTTCCAAGTTAGAGAAGGAGGCAAATAGTGGAAACCACTGCAACATCTAAAGGCCAAATCGTGATTCCTTCGTCAGTAAGACGAAAGTTCGGGATAAAGGAAGGAACCCGCATTCAAATCGAGGTGGATGAGAGTGCAAAGGAAATCATACTGAAGCCGATCACTCGGGAGTATGTCCACAGTCTGCGCGGCAAGTTTAAGGGCAAAGGCTTATTGGAAGAGCTGATGGCTGAGAAGCAAAAGGAGCGAAAGCTGTAATGTCTCGCAAGCCGAAAACCATCGTGCTTGATTCATGGGCGATCATGAGTTACCTCCAAGGTGAGCCCTCTGCGGAGAAAGTAGCAGACATTATTGCCGATGCGCATGAAGACAATGTTCCTTTACTCATGAGCGTCGTCAACGCTGGTGAAGTTTGGTACATCATTGCTCGCAGAACCTCAGAGGCCGATGCCGACCGCAGCATTCACGAACTAAAGCAACTGGGAATAGAGCTGGTTGACGCCGACTGGGATATTGCTCACCACGCCGGCAGGTTCAAAGCTAAACACAAAATGTCCTTTGCCGATTGTTTCGCTGCCGCGTTGGCGAAACAGCGAAAGGCACACCTCGTGACCGGTGATCAAGAATTCAAGCAGGTGGAAGCAGACGTAATAATCAACTGGCTCAAGTGAACAAGTATTTCATCAAGGAGAAGTCGCTCATAACATGCACGAGCGCAATTTCTTTCGAAGACCTAAACGAACTTAAGCAATCCAACACCTGACAATGGAACCAGAAAAAGACGCTGTACTTTCCGCTCTGCGGCAAACAATCGACGAACCGACGCTGGCCAACGCGCGTGCCTTAGAATCCGTTCTTCGGCGAGTAGGCATGCCTGCAAAGGTGTTCGGCCGACTCAATCAGAAGTCCTCGATCGACGCAGCTGCCGAAAGCGACCGAGGTATCACCGAGAGGATCGCAAATGCTTTCGATGCCTCTGTCACGGCGGCGCGGCGATTATCGGGCATGCACTCCAGTGATGCGAGCCTTACACCGCGAAACGCGGCGCAGAGGTTCCTGAACCCTGACCGCGATGCATGTGACTGGCGTCCTATTGAAAAGAGCGTCGATTTTGGAAAGCCTTGTATCCAATTCTGGCCTGAAGACGAGGGGGTTGACCTCAGGTACCGGAAGTACAAGTCGCCCGAAGGACTGGTCACAGTTCTCGTTCGCGACACTGCACTCGGCATCAGTCGGGAGAGAATGTCAGGTACTATTTTGGCGGACCAAAGCGGCGACAGATCGCCGCACTCCAAACTACAACCCAACGCGGCGCACGAGATCTGGGAAGCGCGGGTCGGAGCGAACGCCATCAAGAGTGGGATCCACTTTCAGGCTGACCAACTGAAGATCGTGCTGCTCATAGGCCCTGTTGAGCCACTCGAATGCCGCCCCTGTCTGGCCCAGCGCGGCGTAGATTCCGGCGACAGAATACGGCGACACGTTTATTCCCTGAGCGCTCGCCTTAGTAACTTCGTCAAGCAGCTTCAGCGCCTTGCTTCTTTTTCCCCACCGGGCGTAAGCATGTGCG
>JBGQJU010000061.1:0-34523 GCA_041499185.1 Pyrinomonadaceae bacterium
AAGGCAAGCGCCTTGCGAAGGGGGTCGGAGTCAACTGAGACTATCGTTACGTTGTCTGTTTCATAACGGGCATCTATGAACTCGGCGGCTTTCTGGCGCTGCGGTCGGGAATGTAACAGGTTACCAACTTCAATCAGTACTGCTTCCGTGATTACAACTTCCGCCGCAGTTTCGACGAATGGCAGAAAACCTCTTGCCTTGAGATGGAGTTGATCGCGCGAGTTGATGAGGCCCGCAATGAATGTAGAATCAAGCAAGAGTCTCTCGCCGCTCATTCACCGCTCTCGCTGCGTTTCGGAGTCCCGTAGAGATAATGATCCAGCTCTTGCGACCAGTCTGGCGGACCTTCCAAGGTACCGGCCATCGATCTTAGAAGCGACCAGGCCGATCCGTTTTCACCTGCGACTGACTGTCGAGTTCCCTCAGGTTGCAAACGCTCTTGAAGCACCAACCACGCATAGTCTTCAGCCTTGACGCCTTTCCGAGCAGCTTCCTCAAGCAGCCGACTTTCCAGTTCAGGAGGTATCTCAACACTAAGAGTCATGAATTCACCTTCGGCCATTATACTCGGACGTGGAAGTATGTCACTGCCCCTGCGCTCAAGCGCGGGCGACCTTTGCCTCTTACGATTTGCTGACGACTAGTACTGCAAAACTTCCGGGCTTCATGGTGCGTGTCGGCCGCTTGCCGGGCTCGGTCGCCGGGGTCTCAGTGTATTCGGCCGCGGGGAGAAAGATCTTCTTTGTTTTCGGGTCGAAGGCCATTGTCCTCGCGCTCGGCTGGGTTGTAACCGCTCCGGCATCTTCGTAATCGTCCGCTGACTTCTCGTGGTAGATGCTCAAGGTTCCAGCTCCACACGAAAAGAAAATTAGCTTGGCCTGCGGATCGAAACCGGCATAGTCGACGCCTACGCCAATCGGATAGCTGTTGATTACTTTCCCCGTGGCGGCATCCATTACCACCATCTTCGGTTCATTGCGGCAACCGATAAACAAGCGGTTCGTCTTGGCATCATAAGCGAGACCGGTCGGCACCTTTGCCACGCCGATGGGAAAGCGCTTCTTGACCTCGAGCGACTTCGGATCGAAGACCACCACCTCGGCAGTGTCTTCGCTGTTGACATAGATGAGACCGTCGGCGCCGATGATCGCCTGTTCGCCGTCGCCTTTCGCTTCCACCGTGCCGACGACCTCACCCTTCTCAGCATCGATGGCGGTGATATCGTGCGAGCCGTGATTGTTGGTGAACACGCGCTTCGTCTTTGGATCGTAGTAGATGCCGTCCGGCCCCTTGCCCACATCGATCTTCTTGATGAGCTGCAGCGTTGTAGGGTCGAACATCGAGACCTTATTCTCCCGGCCGTTGCTGGTGAATCCGTGCTTGAACGCCGAGGCAATCGCTGCCCCGTGAACGCCCGGTGTGTCGGCGATCGTACCCACGACCTTTCCCGTATCCGCGTCCAGAACGTCTACCTGGGTCCCGTGCGAAACGTAGAGCCGCCGTGCGGAACTGTCGATCGCGACATAATCAAAACCGCCGACGCCGCCAATCGGATAACGACCCGTGACCTTGTAGCCGGTCGCGCCTTGCAACAGCAGCGCGGCAAAAGACAAAATGACCAAAACGCTTTTCATGCTTAGCATCGTTTACTCTCCTAATTTTACGCAATCGCGAACACTGCCCGATCTTGATTCTCGGGAACAATACGCCCGCCGGCGCAACCCACGCAAGTTCCACGAGGAGAACCAGAAGAAAGCTTCGACTCCAGCCAATGTTTCTTCATTTCAAGTCTCGACACATCCCGAGCCGGCGTGCTAGATCGGAAGTGAAGCAGTCGGCTGGATCAAAGAGCGTTTTCAGGCGCTGCCACTCCGCGAGTTGTGGATACATGGCCCGAAAGTTTTCCGCCCGCAGCCGTGCATCCTTTGCCAGATAGACGCGCCCGCCGTATTTCAAAACAAGTTCGTCCAGTTGATCGAGAAACGGAAACAGATCACTGTCGCTGACCGGAAGATCGAGAGTTAGCGTGTAACCCTCAATCGGAAACGACAAGAGCCCTTGTCCCGCCGGCCCAAAGCGTTTCAATACGGAAAGAAAACTAGCCCGCCTCGCCGCCGTAAGCGCTTCGAGCAGCGCTCGCATTCCTTCGAGCGCCACGGCGGAAGGCAGCACGCACTGATATTGGATAAAGCCACGCTTGCCATACATTCGATTCCAATTACCGATGCGGTCAAGCGGAAAAAAGAAGCTGTCGTAATCAGAAATGAATGGCTGTTTTCGCCGGCCCTGCAAACGATAATAGAACTCGTTGAAAGCGCTCACGCTGAATGGGTTTAAGATCCACGAGGGAAAATCAAAACCGACGTTATGCTGCCGGCGCGGCTTTGAGAACGGCTGATTGCGAAGTTTGGCCGGCAGAGCGTCAAGGGTTGCATGATGCCCTCGCATCAGCACCGAGCGGCCGAGGTTCCCGGCCCTGGCGAGGCAATCGATCCACGCGACGGTGTAATGATCGTCCCACGCTTTGTCCGTAAGCACTTCGAATGACGCGTCCAGATCCTTTGCCGGGGTGTGCTGGACCACAAGGTAGGACGACTCGACGGGAATCAACTGAGCAGTGACCTCCGTGATGATTCCCGTCAGGCCCATGCCGCCCACCGTCGCCCAGAAGAGCGGCGCATCTTTTTCCGGAGAGCAACTGCGGCGCGACCGACCCGCCAGGACTATTTCGATCTCTTTCACGTGCGCGCCGAACGCGCCGTCACGATGATGGTTCTTTCCGTGAATATCCGCGGCGACGCAGCCGCCCAGCGAAACGAATTTCGTGCCCGGCACAACAGCCGGAAACCAACCTCGCGGCAGGTACTGATCAATCACTTCCGCCAGTGTAGTTCCCGCTTCGGCTCGCAGGACTCCGCTCTGTTCATCGAATGAAAGAAAGCGCGCGAGACGCTCAGTTAGCATCACCAGTCCGTCTTCAAGCATCGCCGCGTCGCCATAACTTCGCCCCTGTCCGCGCGCGATCATCTGACCTGCGCGCGGCGGCACCGCTTCCGAAATATTTTCCGGAGAGATGACCGTTGCCTGACGGCGCGGGTAGCGTCCCCAACCAGACAATTCCATGCTGCGAGCGATTGCCATAGACGTCAACGCGGTCGCGCGGATGATAGCAGTGACTCGCCATTGTAAGATTGCGGCCAGTAACCGGCGGCTTTGGGCGAAAACTGAATCCAGTGGACCGCTATGCCGAGCGGGCGCCAATCTTCACCGCGGCCCAGAGAATTCGGCGACACCGCATCCGGCAGAAAGAACTCCACGAAGTTTTGCTGTCGCAACAGATTTGACGGCAGCACAAGGGTAATCTCATGAGCAGTCTCGTCGTTAAATGAGAACTTGCTGATCGGCTTTCCGTTAAGGGCGACACTCAGTCTCTGCTCGGGATGTTGATTCGGAATCACAAACGCGTGAAGCTTCGCGGTAAGCTGCAGGTCTTGAATGGCGTTCAAACGAAATACAAGCGCCGCTTCCTTCGCTTCGGTCCAGCGAAACGCCGGTTCAGCGGGACTCCAACCATACCATAGATATGCCGCAGACCCAGGCGTCGTGAAGTCAACCCGATCAAAAGTCGCCACGAGAATATTCTTAGGCAGCGGCGCGTGGACCATGCCTGCCAGAAACTGGGGCTGACGCCAATCCCAATTCCGCTCGGGATGTTCGTCGATATTCAGTGGCCGCATATTCCACAGCCAGGTCGCACGCGAAGTCGCCCCGAGCCCGTTGATGACAATACTGATGAACAACAAGCCTGCGCCCGCTGTCAGTTCAAGTTTTCTTGTCAGCGAATCGGGGATGACGGAACTGCCACGCGCAGCCAACCTCGCTTGTATTCCTAAGATCGCAAGCAGAACAAACCACGGTACTAGGCCTGTACTGAAGCGCGCACCGAAACCATGACCGCCCCACCAGTGAATAAAGCAGGAAATGATCGCCACGTGCGCGGCAATGACCGCGACGGAGAGCACCGCCAGTCGTGGGTAGACTATTTGCCGCCGATAGCGCACCAACAAATAGGCGATGAAAAAAAGGACAGGCACATAAACCAACAGACCACGCCCGGGACTAATCAGATTGCCGGCCAGTGCCATCCAGAAAACACCGAATTGGAGCCGGCTGGCCCGATAGTAACTGGGAAGCACGTGGCCAAAGAGACTCCATGAATACAGCACGAAAACAGCAAACCAGGCAGCCCCGACAATGGCATAGCGAAGAAAGATCGAGCGGTAGAAGAGAAACATATAGATCGTAATGGCGATGATGTGCACCGCAAAGGTCGGACGAACGATGTACATCCACGAAAGCAAGGTCGCGAGCAAAATCGGCTTGAGCCGAATGCGATCAGTCGCGGCGCCCAGAAGCATGAGCACAACAAAGCCAAGCAGAAAGGAACCCCACGTATCAGTCCAGAGACTTCTTGATGCTGTGCTCCAAACCTGCGTACCGAGCGCTCCACCCAACGCCACGACGACGCTCCAGGAAATCGGCAGGGCCATTCGCGCTAAGTGAAAAAAGATCGAAGCCAAGCCGGCCATCAACAGCGCCGAGATAATTGCTTCAATCGTCGCTTCACCGTGCGGATTGTAAGTGCCGTCGGCATTCGTGGCGGAAATGCCAAAACTGTTCATCACCGCGACGAATGGGATCGATAGAATGGAGCTGCCCGGTGGAAAGTAGTAATAGATGTGGCCGTTGACAACTTCCAGTTGATAAATATTTCCGTACTTGAAGTAGTCGCCAAACCAGACGGGCTCGCCGCGCGGCAACGCATAACCGTCCAGGTCGAAACTGCGATGGTGAATCAAGCTCTCGCTCAACAGCATTGAATAGGAAGAGTCCGTTACTTGATGAACCCGCGAGTACCAAAAGATCGACAACGTCACGAAGAAGATCGAGGCCGCAATCAGAAACGATTGCTTAGTGCTTATCAGTTTTCGCAGTTCGCCTGGGGGCATTGGTATCGTGAACGATTAGCTGGCAAATACACTCTTAACGTGGCGGACCTAGACGCGTTTCATCCGCAGGTCCATTCGGCGGCCAGTGAATCAAAAAGTATGAATAACCATCGACCTCGCCCCGGCGCTCGAGCGTACCACCCAATTCTACGATCTCGGCCGTTAACGCGCGCATGCTTGCGTCGTCGTCGACAATAAACTGCGGCTCGCCACGGCCGGACACAAATCTGTATACCAGCTCACGCGTCTCTCGGTTGGTTGAAGGAAGCTTGTGAGCCGGCTTACGGGCATAGTACCAAAGCGTTCCGCTTAACTCGCAGGCCCAAACCCACGCGGACTCGTCAGCCAACTCCGCAGGCAGCGAGAACTGCTTTGGCGGACTCTCCAGGGATGGTGGCTCGTATTTGGACCAGACGCGTCCGATCACGATCAACCCCGGCGCCAACGCAAGTGTTAAGGCAACCAGTAGCAACGCCCGGCGGAGCCGCCCACGATCGCGGGTAATCGCTGAGTGGTCCTCCAGAGCGAACGCACCGAGCGCCAGCAAAAGTACAGTGCCGAACAGCGCGGGAAACGGATAGTAATGCATAGCGACTGGATGAGTCAGGAAATAAGCGTTGGACAGACCCAGCATGAGCAAGGCAGCGGCGATCAATCGACTCCAACTCAGTTTGCTCAGGAACGTCGACCGACCCTCAGGTTTCACTTGGCGTCCTGACCAAAAGATCAAGCCAACGCACCCGACGAAAATGACTGGCAGAGCCCAATTCTCCGTGCTGGCTTTACCCGGACCGAAGTAATAGAAGATGTTTTGCCGGAAACGCTCAAGCGTGGGCAGGTCGGTAGCATAGCGAGGATAGGTTGGCAAGTACCAGGCTCCGGCGACACGACTCTGATGGACCAGCACCGGGAGCATGCCGCCCAGGAACACGCCCAGGATGAAAACTGCCCAGGCACTCTTGTACCAGGACCGCAGGGTCCCAGGCCAAAGCAGCAATAAGACACTCGGTAGCAAAAGAATCACGGGCAGCCGCACAAGGATCGCAAATCCGAACAACAGCCCTGCGAGAATAGTGAGAAACCAAGCCAGGTCGAAGGATCTTACATTGTCGGTTCGCAAAACCCAGACGGCCGACAAGCATAGACCCGATAACAGCAATGGGGCCAACAAAGCATTAATCGAAAAGCTCGCGTTGTCGAGTTGTGCCAGGATTTCCAAACCCAAATTCAGCGCGAGAATCAAGAATCCGGCTGACACTGGGAGCCGCTTAACCGCAGCCACAACCAGCATGATCAAACCAGTGGTCAAAAACAGCGCAATCACGAAACGGTTCAAGCCATGCAGAGCCCTGCCCTCCGGAAAGAGCGCCAGCATCAAGCCTGCGCCGGGTGGATATTGCTCGGCCACACGATCGGATGCGGGAAAATAATGATACGAGAGTGGGGCGACCATCTCGTCCCAGATCTGAAGAGGCAGGTGATGCGACTGCATCAACTCGATGAGCAACCTGGTGTGGGGTGACTCGACGCTAAACTGTGGGGCCGTACCGCCAGCCGCGGCGTGGCGAATGTCCTGCGCCATTTGTAGATAGCCGAAGGGATCGCAGAAGCTGGGATTCTCTTCTACTTGCCGTGCCCGCCGATCGGTCGTAAGCGCGGAGAACACCAACGCCACCCCGAGGGCACATAGCCAGGTAAACTCGAGTAAGCGTCCGACTAGTCTCGTTGCTGCAGATTTCATATCCTTCCCGGAATTGTGGTACGCGAAGTATAGCCGAGAAGACGCACTTTGACGCGCGGCATTCTCCCCGTTGAGAATATTTTGACGAGCTGATTTATGCTGTGCGACACTGTCCTGCAATTCGCTATTCGATCACGACTTGCAAGTCTTTCTGTTAGGACGGATACCTCGCGCTTGTTCATTTGAACCAGATGGAGCAGGCGTTTAAGGCAAAGAAATCTATGACGACCTACAAGAAGAAGTCGCGCCTTTGGAAACTAGTTGTGACCTTTTCGTTGCTGAGCCTTCTCGCAGGATGTAGTAACGATGGAGTAGAGACCCGTCGCGAGCCCGCGAAGACCGGGCCACCGATCCCGCCAATGGACGCAGCGATGTTAGTAGCAGCGGCAAAAGGCGATAACGCCAGGGTCAAGGAGCTGCTCGACAGAGGTGTCAGTGTGAATATGCTCGGCGGCGATCGCAACACGCCGATAATGGAAGCGGCTTTCGCCGGACATCTGGAGACGGTCAAGCTCCTGCTTGATCACGGGGCTGACTTAAGCGCCAAGAAGAATGACGGCGCTACCCCATTCACTCTTGCCGGTAACAAAGACATTATCGATTTGTTCAAGAACGTGAACTCCCTCGTGGACTCAGCGACCAAGGGCAATAACCAGAGTGTAAGAGAGTTGATAGACAAAGGAACGCCGGTTAACGGGCTCGACCAGTTTGGGCATTCGGCGCTGACGGAAGCTTCTTATAACGGCAAGACCGAGATCGTCAAACTCCTGCTCGACAAAGGAGCCAACCCGAACATTAAGAAATCGGATGGCGAAACGCCCCTTAGTCTCGCAACGGGCCAGAAACATCAAGACATAGTCGCTCTGCTTAACGAAGCGATCGCCAAACAGTCAAAGGTTGGTGCAACGCCGCCAGCCGCCGCGCAGAGCAGCTCGGCCGCGAAGTGACGCGCGCTCTCACTCACACCCTGCTTTAGACACCAGGTGAAGACTCGGATGTCTTTGTAATCCATTTGCGCCATCGGGGCTGCAACTTGGGAAAAGGGAACGATTGAATCCTTCAACCGCAGCGCGGTTTGCGCCTGCTTTGTGGATTTCTCCGATGCAAGCGACGCAACCGCGTTGCGGTTGAGCATTATTCTCTTCCCCGTTCCCCAACGTAGCCGCGGCGGCAACGTTGGGCTGGAGGGCGCAGCCCCGTTGGGGCATCCGCGGAAGGCCTTTTGTACTAGTCCGGTTTTCCAGCACCTCGTTTTAGAGCGTGTGAATGAAAGCTCACAATCACTCTGCCTTACAATAAAGATAGATTGAATTTCCGAATACTTTCTCGGGCCGCAGAGTGCGGTATTTCGCAAAGTAGTTCCGCCTTTGCTCCTCACTGAGTTCGACACCATTCGCATCTCTCAGACCAGTCGGTACTGTGGCGCCGTTGAGGAACCCGGCGCCTACCGCGACATATCGAGTGGGCGACGACTTCAAATCAGGCGGCGCAAAATCCAGCAATTGAATGCCGTACATTGCCGGCGTTACCCAGCTCCCGGACAAGGCGCCGACTAACTTCGTCTCGCCATGAGAATGAAGATAACGTGCTAACTCGCCGATGTCTTCGCCCCACTCAATGTTCGAATCATTCAGTAGTTGCCAGCCGGGTTTTCCAAAAGTAAGCGGGCTTGTGTATGACAAGTAATCCGGGTAAGCGCGAATCGCGACAGCGAACATCCATCCCAGTAAGACGACCACGAGAACGGTTGCGACTTTGGACCGAGCAGTTTTCAATAACCAATCAAGAAAAGACCCGCCCAGTAAAAAGAATAGTGGGAATACGGGCGCGATGTGGCGGACGCCAATGTCGATGTTGCTGCTCATGGACACTGCCATGTACAGCGCAACGGCCGCCAGCAGCAGGATGGTTCGCTTCTCTCGTTTGAACGCAACCCACACAGCCCAACAAAGAGCCACAACGGCCAGTATCAAGAACGGCAATGAAGTCTTCAGCGCGAAAGCGACCGGAAAGTAATACCACCACCCAAAGTTGCTGTAGTGGCCCAGCAACGAGGTCGGATGACCAAAATGGTTGTGAACAAAGACCGCGTAAAGGCCGAACAGGTAGTCGGTCGGAAATATTTTTGAAAGGACCCGAATCGCGCTGATTAACGTTGCGGAGATAAGCGGCGTGGTAGCAGTGCCGGCAATCCAACTGGTCTGAGACCGCGTCAATGCGGGATGTTGAAAGTAATATGCGGCATTAATCAGGATCAGTACTGCCAATGATGCAAGGCCGGCTTGCAACGCCACCTTACCGCCGGACGATTCCAAACGATGCGCTTTCCATATAGCATAACCGAGAGCGGCAACGAAGATCGGCACTAGTATCACCAGCGAAAATTTCGTCAGCAGAGCAAGACCCGTCGCCAGGCCAAAGCACAGCGCGCGAGAAAATGTCGGTGCGCGGAAATAGGCATGCAGGGTGAAGAAAAACAGGAGGTAGCCAAGTGCGGCCGCCACGTCCGTGTGTACGATTCGTCCGTGGGCCAGCATCGTCGGCTCAAGACTAAACAACGCTACTGCGAATATAGCCGCGCGGGCGCCAAAAAGCCGGCGTCCATAGATGAAGATCAACGCGCCCAACGCGAGGGTGAGCAGGACCATCGGCACGCGAGACCAGAACGAGATTGCTTTGAAATGATTTTGGTTCGTTTTCCAAAAATCGATTGAAGCGTTGACCGTAAACTGGGCGAAGTCTTCATCAGCGGCTGGTGTGAGTCGGTGGACTTCGGGCCTGACAACCAGTAGCGGTATTGAAGCCCACATTTTCACGAGCGGTGGGTGCTCAGGATTCAAGTTGAAATTTCCGTTAACCAGGTATTGGTAACCGGATGGAATATGAACCAGCTCGTCGTTAGTAAGGCTCTTGCGCGCGGCCACGGAAAGCAAATTCGCGCCCATCAGGAGAAGAATGCAGCAACAGAGAATCTCTGCGCGATGCCGCGTTAGCGAGTCCTGGAGGGACGTAATGTTGATAGACAATCGATCCAAATATGCACCGCAGCTCCGAAGGAGCGACACAGTTTCTTGCCAGGGTTACGGATCAGAATAACATTTCGCTCCCAGACAGCTCAGCGGGCCGTTGATGAGATGGGAATTATAGACCAGACCGATGTCACTTGCCGCGTACCAGCAGACTAATCTATGCTTCGACCGCATTTGAAGAACGTCCGATGCAGAGCACTTTGTAACTCTCAGCCTGTTGCCCGACTGCCGTCGCAGTTGCCGATGAAGTTCCCTTCGCTACCAATTCGCCGTCCAATCGTTCGTGAGTTCCTAATCTTTCTTGGGTTCCTCGCGCTGACGGCAATCATGACCTGGCCGTGGGTGTTACACCTTCGCGACGCCGTGCCGGACACCGGCGATCCTTACGCCACCTCCTACTTTCTCTGGTGGGATTTTCATCAGACGTTCCATGCTCCGCTGAATCTCTTCGAAGCGACGATCTTATATCCGTATCATTACACACTCGCTTTCGGAGAGTTCGATTATGGCGTAAGCCTGCTCTTCTTTCCGCTGTTTGTGTTGGGGTTCCGGCCTGTAACAGTCTTCAGCATCGCTGCTTTTCTTAGCTTTCCTTTCACCGCCTACGGCACATTTCGTCTGGCGCGAACGCTATCGGCATCAACGGCAATTGCCTGGATCGCGGGGCTAATCATCGCCTTTCTGCCCTTTCGCTTTCATCATCTTTCGCATCTGCACTTGATCTTTGCAGGCTGGATTCCTTTGCTGTTCGAAGCACTGGTGCTCTTTGCGCGCAAGCGAACCTGGCCGCGAGCGGCGTGGTTGGGATTCGCCTTCCTGATGAACGCGCTCACGTGCACGACCTGGTTGATTCTTACCGTTATTCCTCTGGGAATTTCCGCAGTGCTGCTCCTTACTCGAAACAATGCCTGGCGTGATCGCAACTTCTGGCTGCGAAGCGCTGCAACGATTTGCCTCGCGTCGCTTTTACTGCTTCCCTTTTTGCTGCCGCTCCGTCGCGTCGCCGCGGCGAACGGATTTACTCGATCGCCGAATGAAGTACAGCAGTATTCGGCACGCTTCATTAATTGGTTGGCAGCGGAAGAACGAAACAAGGTCTGGCGCGGGCTTGGCAGAGCGGGAGTCGAGACGGAGATGGTTCTTTTTCCCGGTCTGCTGGCTCTGCTGCTGGCCCTGGCTGCATTCTTATTACCGCCACGACAAACAAAGGAGCAGGTTGAAGAAGAAGATGTGGGCTATAAAAGGATCGTTCTGGGACTGCTTGATTCGACCGCCATCATCTCCGGGATCGTCGCGCTGTTGACACTGGGTTATGCCGTTTTCAAGCTGCGCCTCTTTGGACACGTGATACTGAAAGCAACTGGGCCAGCGCGCGCTCTCAATGCTCTAATCGTGACTTTGCTGGTCCGCTGTTTGATTGCCTACCCACGCGTACTTCGAAGATGCTTGGGCGGAGATAAAAATCTGTCAGCAAGTTTCAACTCAAGCGGGCGTTCGGAATTGTTTGGACACGCGCTGGTCTGGATCGCCATCGGCTTTGCCGGCTCTTTCGGATTGAACTTCTTTTTCCACAAATTCCTGTACGATTACGTTTATGTTTTTCGCGGCATGCGCGTCGCCACTCGTTGGGCCATGATCGCTTATGTGGGTCTCGCGCTGCTTGCCGGTCTGGGCGCACAACGATTCACCGACGCGGTTGGCCGGTGGTGGCCCAGGTTCGGCAAAGCCGTGGTCTACGCCGTCATCGTTGTGGCCATACTCTTTGAGCTGCACGCTGCTCCCCTCGCAATGATCCGTGGCGAGATCAATCCCGACGCTCTCACGCTCGATCTCAAGAATCGGAGAATGTCCGGCGGAATTATTGAGCTGCCAATTGGCGATCGAGATCACGTCTACATGCTGCGCGCGGCGGATCATGGACACCCAATAGTCAACGGGCGGTACAGCTTTGTGCCCGAATTGCAAAAAGAAATTCAGGCGCTAACTTCCACTGGACCGATTCCGGATCGCGTGCTTGACATCTTCGAGAGTATTCCGGTTTCGTACGTAACAGTCCACTACTCTCTCCTATCATCGGAGGATCGCGTAGCAATCGACAGCTTCCTGAATCGCGGCGTTGCAATGGGACGCTTGCGATTTATTAAGAGCTTCGACGCCGGGTCTAGTGCAGGCGTAAGACAGCATAATGATCTCTACGCCGTGACCAGGACCGAGCCTGATGCGCAGAGCGCCGCGGTAAAATAAGGTTTCAAATTGAGCCACAGTCCTGTTGGCATTCAACCAATGATCGCAGAGAGCACTGCTGTTCCACTTGCGCGCAGATTACGTCGCGAATCACTAATCGTGCTCGGCTTCCTCGTTTTGACCGCGGTCATGACGTGGCCGTGGGTGCTGCACCTGCGCAACGCAGTCGGCGATGAAGGTGATTCTTACGCTCATGCTTACTTTCTCTGGTGGGATTATCATCAGACCTTCCATAACCCGCTGCATCTCTTCGACGCCACCATCTTCTATCCTTATCGAAATACGCTGGCCTTTGGCGAAAACGACTTTGGCATCGCGCTCTTGTTCTTTCCGCTCTTTGCGCTCGGTTTTCGGCCCCTGACCGTGTACAGCGTCGCTGCTTTTCTAAGCTTTCCTTTTACCGGCTATGGCATGTTTCGTCTCGGTCGGACGCTCTCAGGATCGGCGGGCGTGGGCTGGGTCGCCGGGATTGTCCTCGCGTTCATTCCTTACCGATTTGATCACCTTTCTCATCTGCCGCTGATATTCGCCGGCTGGATTCCGTTGTTATTGGAGGCCTTGATTCTCTTCGCCCGCGCGCGAAGTTGGCGACGTGCTGCTTGGCTTGGCGTTGTGTTCCTGATGAATGCGCTAACGTGCGTTACCTGGTTTATTCTTGCGTTGATTCCGCTGGCACTTTCAGGCGTCATTCTTCTGAAACGCTACCGAGCCTGGGGTGATCGCTCATTCTGGTTACGCGGTGGACTGGCGTTAGGCGCGGCGTGGTTGTTGTTGCTTCCGTTCCTGCTTCCATTTCGTCACGCGGCCCAGGTCCACGGCTTCGTTCGTACGGCAGGTGAAGTGCAGATGTTTTCCGCGCGCCTTATTAATTGGTTGGCGGTGCAGAAGGGGAATCAATTATGGAAGAGTTTCGGCGCCGTAAGATTCGATTACGAAATGGCGCTCTTCCCCGGTCTTCCCCTGCTGCTGTTGGCCCTGATCGGATTTATTACCGTGGCGCCAAAAGTCGTTCTTAAGAGTTCTCGGCGGGTGGGCGTTGGTGGCGAGACTAGTCCGCTCCGACACTCTGAGTTGTTTGCCCACGGCCTGCTGTGGAGCGTTACAGGTTTCCTGGGCTCGTTTGGCCTCAACTTCTTTTTTCATCGCGCGCTTTATCAGTTTGTGCCACTTTTCCGCAGCATGCGGGTCGCGGTTCGCTGGAGCATGATCTGTTATGTCGGATTGGCGCTACTGGCCGGCTTGGGAGCCAGTCGTGCAGCAGAACTTATTCGGCGTTATTGGCCTCGACTTCCTGTCGCATTGATCTTCAGCGTCTTGATCCTCGCTGTACTTTTGGATCAGCGAGTAGCGCCGCTGTCTTTGGTTCGTGGCGAAGTCGACCCGGACGAGCTGGCCCTGTACCTTAAGGGCAAAAAGCTTGCTGGGGGAATTGTGGAACTGCCGGCGGGTGACAACAGTCCGCGCTACATGTTGCGCGCGGCGGATCACGAGCAGCCGCTCGTTACCGCAAGAGACAGCTTCGCTCCGCCGATTGCTGTGGAGATAGAAGCGCTGACCACCAGTCAGGCAATTCCCGATCGGCTGCTTGATCTGCTCGAGACAATTCCGGCCTCTTATGTCGTGATCCACAATTCATTCTTCTCCCCTGAAAGACGTCTCGAAATCGAGAGCTTTCTGAACCGCGGCATGAGTTCGGGTCGTCTGCGGTTCGTCAGAAGTTTTGACGTTGGCATTCGCAACGGATTGCCGCAGCGAAACGATCTTTACGCCGTGGTGAAAACCGAACCGGAGGCTCGTACCGAAGGTCCACTACCGCCACCAGTTTCGCATGAGGGGCTCGAGCCGCTTTTCACGGGTCTCGTCGCTAACTTTCAGCAGATTGGTTTTTTCATTTATCAACTCTACAAAGCTTCCTATGGCCGCGCGCCGCTGTTCGCGGAATTCATGGCCGAAATGCAACAGCTCAAATACGAGCCGGCAGGCGGAAGCGAAAGGTTTGCGGCGAGTAAAGAATTGTTTGTTAAGACGTGGCTCGACCGGCCCGAGTTTAAGAAAAAGTATGCGGCACTTAATGACGAGCAGTATGTGGATGCGCTATTGGCGAGCGCAGGCCTCTCAAAGAGCGAGGGCGATCGCGAGAAACTGGTAAGCGATCTGCGCAATGGCAACGCGACCCGAGACAAAGTTCTTATTGACTTGATTGAGAACAATGTCTTTGCCGTACGAGAGTTCAACCGAGCGTTCGTGTTGATGCATTACTTTGGTTACTTGAAACGAGATCCAGACGACGCCGGGTATCAGTTTTGGTTGTACCAACTGGATCGCTACACGGATTATTCCAATTTCACGGAAGCCTTTGCCGCCTCGACGGAGAGGCAAATGGGGCTCAAGCAGCCGTGAACTGGACTTCCGACCGGGTCTAGGCAAATGCAAGCGTGACGCCGGCCGCCAACATGGCAGTCATCAGGCAAAGCAATCCGATGAAGATCGCGCGGATTGTTTGATCGACGCGTGGCGAGCGGCCCGCGACGGCCAGCACAATGAAAACGGGAAAGATCACCATGACGTACCGCGCCAGCGATTGTAAGAGTGGCTGAGACGACATCGGCACAAGGATCGAAACGGCGGCGAAAAGTCCCAGCGCCCACTCGCCGCGCTTGAGCAGCACTGCGGCACAAACAAGCGCCATCATTGCCGCGACGAAGTTTAGTAACCGAAAATCCCAGCCCGCGCTTAGCAGTAACGGATCCGTCAAGTACGTAAAGATTGGCCGCCAGAAGAATCCCGCGCTGTGCCCCCAGGCCACCTGAATGTGCGCGAAAGCGAAGGCGTCACCGGTGATCGATTTCAGATAAAGCATGTAAACGGATAAACCAACAGGCACTAGAAGCAGCGCAACAACGTTGGCTTTAACCCTTCCGGAAACGCGCTTGGAGGCGGGATTCACTTTGACCGCAGTCGTCCTGTACGCTTGCCAATAAAGCACGCCCAGCGGAATCAGCAGGAAAACTCCAGCGAAGCGAGTCGCCGAAGCCAGCGCGCCAACAATTCCCGCTAACCACCAACGCTCACGTCTTGCCGCGTAGAGGCAACTGACCATCAAAAGTAGAAACAGCGATTCGGTTTGCGCCAGGGAAAAGAAATAGCTGGCGGGAAAAGCCGCCACATAAAAAATCGTGCGGTCAGCAACTCGCTGTTCGTAACCGAATGCTCCGACCGTCCGATGCAGCAAGATCAACGCCGCCAGCAAAAAGAGGTTTGAAAGGGCCATGCCCGTCAAGGGAAACTCACCGGTAAGCTTCGCGGCCCAGCGCCAAAGCAGCGGATACAGCGGAAAGTAAGCCCAGGTGTGCTGGGCCGCGGTATTGAATGGCTCTTTCTCGTAGCCGTTAATCGCTATGTTCATGAGCCAGGCGCTGTCCGCCCCACTGGTCACCCGTCTTAGCGTCGCGGCAACGCTCTGGTGGTGAAGAGAGATGGTTGATTCATGAACCGCTCCGAACGGAGTGTTGACGGTTGGTTCAAATACGATGCGGGAGCTTAAGAGAATCACGAATAAGATAAGCAATCGCGTCAAGACAAACACGAACAGTCCCGCGCGCATACTCGCGTCGACAGCAACGCGACGAACGGCGGAAACCAGACGTCGTTTCTGAAGGCTTTCGTGATTTGTGTCGTTCGCGGACAAGATGATTCACTCGAGCAAGCTGGAAGGGCGTCGCGATTATCAGAGCGTACGGTCGAGATGTAAAGAGTCCGCGCCCATCGAACAGAACTGCTTGAGTCGCGGCGCGCTTAGCCAGAGAGGCTGATATACTAGCCCAACGTTATGCGCTTCAAGAAGATCGAAGATCTCGATTACAAACGCGGGGCAATCGAATACCCGAACAAACTGGAGCCGAGTGATCGCCATCACTTGCTGACAAAACCCTTCTACAATCTAGCCCACAAACACGAACGCTGGGCGGGCGATGGCCTTGACGCGGACACTCATCGTCACTTCTGCGACTTCGCAAATATGGCGGTCGTACTTGCACTGCCGGCCGGTGCGCGCATCCTGGACGTAGGCTGTGGCTCTGGTTGGCTGTGCGAATACTTCGCGCGACTCGGCTATCAAGTGACGGGCATCGACATCAGTCCAGACTTGATCGAGATGGCCCATGAGCGCTTGAGCAAGGTGCCGTACGATCTCGATTATGAAAAGATCTTGAATTATCGCTTCCTGGTCCATGACATTGAAGCTGAGCCATTCAAGGAAACGTTCGACGCGATCATCTGCTACGACGCCCTGCATCACTTTGAAGACGAGCGTGCAGTGTTGAAAAACGTCGCGGCGATGCTCGACTATGGCGGTCAGCTGTTCGTGCTCGAAGGCGAGCGGCCGCCAGAAGGTTCCGGGACTGAAGTAGAACTGAGCAACGTCATGCGCCAGTACGAGACGCTCGAGTCGCCTTTTAGCCGCGACTATCTCTTGAGCTTGCTTCGCGAGCACGGATTCGCGGTCGTCGCCGATTACGTAAGCGTCAACGGGCTTTTCGATCGCGAAACGCTGGATGGCGATCGTCTCTTGCTCACCGAAACGCCTGCGTTTAATTACCTGCTCTGCAAAAAGGTGTCGTTGAAAGAGGGGGAGATTCTCGACAGTCGGAATCCGGGCGAGTTGCGAGCGAGATTTACTCTTCGAGGAGAACTCCCCTCGATTATCGTTCCTGGTGCAACTATGCACTTGCCGATCGAGATCGAAAACGCAGGCGACACTCTATGGCTTGTGAGCCGCGCCGCGCCGAAAGGGACAGTGCGTCTCGGCGTGAAGATCCTGGACGAGAATAGCGAAGTAATCGACGAGACTCACGGCTCGCCACTTTTGCCGCGCGCTGTTGCGCCGGGAGAAAGAGTTGCGCTAAACGTGAAGCATCCGGCGCCGGAGAGGCCCGGCCGTTACAAGCTCAAGATCGATCTCGTCTGCCAAGACATCTGCTGGTTCGAGGAACAAGATTCAGAGCCGCTCGTCCTGGCGTTCGAGGTCGTTTCAGGGGTGCTAGAATAGCTGTTCCAACGAATTGGGGCGATGTAGACGGTTGCCTATGATTGATTCGAACAGCCAGGAATCTATGAACGCGGCATTGCCGGGAAATGACACGATCGAAACAGGCTTGCAAGATCTGCGCGACGGTCGCGAGACGATCTCCGCCTTGATTGTCGCGATCGGTGCGCCCCGGCTACGACGCGCCGGCTTCAAACTGCCGGACCAGTTGCCAAAGAACCCTGAGCATCGCCTGTATGCGCTCTTGGCAAGGGACGGATCGGACTCGGCCCACACGCGCTATAACGCTCTGATCCGAAGATTGGTCAGTTTCGAACGGGCAGCCGAATGCGTCAACCGCTAACGTTCACGCGATTACAGGAGTTCATGAAGGCGCTCGGAACCGGCGTGACGAGCCCCGGTCGCGTCTATCTTGTCGGAGGCGCGACGGCGGTGTTATTGGGTTGGCGTGACTCCACCATAGATCTCGATCTGAAGATCATTCCTGAGAGTGACGAGATCTTCAGGAGCCTGCCGGCGCTCAAGGAACGTCTCCAGTTGAACATCGAGCTGGCTTCGCCGGATCATTTTATTCCCGAGTTGCCCGGGTGGCAGGAACGAAGCCGTTTCATTCAGCAAGAAGGGAAACTTGTCTTTCTTCATTACGATTTCTACGCGCAAGCGCTCGCAAAAATCGAGCGAGGTCATACAGTCGACCAGCAGGACGTTCATGAAATGATCCAGCGCGGTTTAGTACAACCGCAGCAACTGCTCGAACTGTTCACTGCTATCGAGAATCAGCTTTATCGCTATCCGGCCCTTGACGGGCCATCCTTTCGCCGAGCCGTCGAGCGCGTCGTTGGCGAAACCCAGCCCCTTCGATGAAGATTAATTGGTTAGTCTGGGGCGTGAACAACAACTACAAGTTGAGAGAGCCGCTCGCAGCGTGAGGCTAGAATTGCCGATCTTGAACGATGATTTGTGGATGCACCTCTAATTCAATTTTCTCTAATCGCGCTTCAAGGCCCGCTTGATCTGCCTTTACCTGGAACATTTCTTTGTTGATCACGTCAAGTTTACGATCCAAGTTCCCGAAAGATACTTTCATATCCGCATTTAGCTGAACAAAGGCCGAGTGTATCTGAGCAACGTCTTTCTGAAGACGTTCCCAGTTAGGCTTTGTTTCAAGGTCAGTCTGAACGGCCCTCTCTTCTACCGTAGCGAGACGTGAACTTATTGTTTCAAGCTCCGCTAAAACCCTTTCCTCAAACGAAGGAAGATGAAGCGTCTCGGCTGTTTTATCTTCACTCATTTGGAGGCGACCTCCTCCCCTTGCTTTAACACCTCATCAACATCTGTAAGGCTATAGCTGGGCACCACGGCCCAGTATCGAAGCGCCTCTTGTAATCCACTTGTCGCGAACACGCCCAGATTAATAATTATTTCTTTGCTTTGTAGGAATGCTCGAACCTTGCTGGCGGCATCCATAGCTAGCGCCAACGCATTAGGATTTTCGCCGGTAATGGTCATCTGAATCGCACGGATCACGCCGCCAGGCACACCCGCATCAGAAGTAAGCAAGACAGTCCCAGTCGGCTTATCCTTAAGAGCATAAGCAGCGCAGTACACGGTGCTGCCCTTGTTAATGTCTTTAAGAAACTCCGGAAGATTAAAGTGCACTACGAATGACATAAGTTTAGAGGTCAATTAGTATATATATCACGCCCCATGATTAGCAACATGCCTAACGGAGCACTACCGGTTTCCTTGTCACGTTCTATGGCCCACACTCGCTGTTCGTGTGCGTCCACGTCATTCCAAACCGCGATTGATACTCAGTTGAAGAGATAAACGCGCAGACCATCGCGCGATGCGGGCTCGTGTCGTTGGGCAGTTTGTTGTCTAAGACGTTCAGCCAGAATTCATAACCGCGCTGATCGGGATCGCGCCGCAGATAGCCAAAGTATTGCATCAGCACAAAGGCTCGATCGTATTCGGCCCGGGCAAACGCCGCGTTCTCAGCAACCTCGCGAATGATCGCCGCGCGGCCCGCGTTCGTACCGTCATAGAGCCCGATCAAAGTCGCGCGCTGAGCAGCGAGGTCGATGCCGGAGTGCTGCGAGACGCTCGCCAACAGCGTATTGACAAACTGATCGGCATCCAACGTGGCCGGGAACTTCTGCGTAAACTCCCGCCGTTGAACCAGTACTCTGGCAAAGGCCTGCTTGCTCCCTTCGAGATTCGAGCCACCGACTATCTGGCTGCGGTCCGCGAAGAACTCGGAGAAGTTTGGTCTGCGACCAAGAGCAGATTTGAAGAGCCGATAGACAAACGATCCAGTCTCTTGAAACTCCGTCTCGATAAAGAATGCCGCCGACACATCAAGGCGCCGCGAATGCACGCAAGCCGTGTCGGTACCACACTGCGCGATTTGACTAGTCCAATAATCGAGACCGGTTTGATCCGGATCGCGACCGAGGAAATCTCGATAGTGCTGCCGCACAAAGAACTGAGCGTCGTCGTCTGGATTCGGTGTGGCCGTGTTGACTCCGGGATCGACCGTCAGGCCGCCGGCAAGGTAGGCCACCTCGCCTGAGCTTGCCTGCATGCGAATGCTATAGTCGCCAAACTGCGCATTCGGCGCCACTGTCACTTCAAAACTGATCACCGGAAACGACGCGCCGAATTGCTGCAGCGTCAGGCTATTCGGATTCACAGTCATAAACGGCGACGTGACTGTAATCGCATTGCCCAGGACTTGATCCACCCCTTCACCGCCAACGTAGATCGTGTAGGTCTTGCCTGCCTCGACTGCGACGGCAACATTCGAAAGCTGCGCCTTCATTCCCAGTAATCTCGGTTTCAAAGTCGGAGTCGAGTTCTGCCGCGCACTAAGGATGGCACTCAAACTCGCGGTCGCATTCGGCATAACGCTGATCTGATTCGCAAGCTCCGTGGTTTGAAACCCAGGCTGCGAGGCCATGCCAACATACGCCCCGCCCGATGAAGCGATCTCGTTCGCCATCACTGCGCCATCCAGATACGCAGCCACGACACGATACTGCGCGGGAGGAAGACTGTCGATGCGATAGTTTCCATCCGCGAGAGTGATGCCGCTTGCGATTACGCGACCCGTCTGAACGTTTTCAGCCCACACGTGCGCGCCATAAACGCTCCCGCCTGAGCTACCCAAGATCCGTCCCTCGATCGCACCCAGGCCTTCGTGCGGTCCGTAGATCCCGCGCACTGCCGCTCGGTCGTCTTCCGACAATGTGCGGTTGGTTGCGGAGGGCAGATTGTAGAGTCCATTAACTCCCTGGCGTGCCTGCATCGTCGCGGCGATCACGCCTGAATGTTCCAAACCCAAAAGATGGCCAAGCTCATGAGTGAACGCCGATTCGAGATCGTAAGTACCCGGCGTTCCGTCTGTCGAGAATTGAACGGGCGAGCCATCAGCAGAAACTGGATGCGGGTTGATGACAATGTCAGACTCGGTGATCGATCCGGTCGCAGAGTCGTAAAAGACCCGCGTGCGTCCAGTGTTGCCGCCGCCCGCGAAGGCGGCGTTGTTCTCGGGTGTGTCGGCGATTGTGATCAGGCTTACGCCATCGCCGCCTGCTGAGGGGCTGATTGACTGGGCACTGGACGCGGTTTCAACAAACTGAATGTTCGCGACGCTGGACCATCTGGACATCGCCCTGTGCGCCGCGCCAGTGACATCGCTGCCCGGTTTGATATTGGCTCCAGGCGATGTCAGCGAAGTAGAAAGCGCCACGTTGATTGTCTTCTTGAGCCACCTCACTTGCAGGTTCCCAGACGTGTCCGTTAGCTGCACGGTGTACGGTCGGACGGCGATTGTCGAACCGAGCAGGACCGAAAACAGTGTGATTATGCTGGCGGAACGTCGCATTTGAACCCGAGCAATGGAATCGAAAACCGAGGGACAGGAAACGGGGTAACGTTTTCCCGCTGAGGCGCATGGTAACATGCTTCAGGGGGCCCGGACGACATTTTTGACGACCAGCGCCAGCGGACCTGAGGCCTGTCCATGACATAAGGGAATACTGGCGATAACAAGGTCGGCCATTGGCTTGGTCGAAACGTCTAAAAAGGCGTGCGACCTTGGAGAGCGCGGGCACCTCGCCTCGCTGTCCGTCCATTTAGGTGGGGTGATTAGGTGCATGCATTCCTTCAATCTATAGGTGGATTGTAAAACCCACCTCCCATACAGTCAGTTTGATTGAAACAGATGAATTCCCTAACGATTTCGTTGACAGGAGCGTCGTCGCAAGCTAAACTGGTCTGCGTCGTTACGGGCGCAGCCCCGCGCTATTGGAACAGAGAAGCAACCTACCTTGTCTCTAAAGTTACTAAGGACCGAAAACAGTCCTACCGCCACTAGGAGTCTTGTGATGTTTAAGCTGACAGTTATTACCCTAACAATTGCGCTCGCTGCGGTCTTCGCCATGGGCCAAGCGCCAACGCTGCAAATAAAGACGCCAGACGGGCCGAATCTTCCCGCTGACCTCTACTACGGAAACGTCAAGGTCAAGCCCGTGCGTCTGCGACCAGGCACGAATCAGGTGATCACCATCGACGACGCGGATTTCTTCGTTAATCAGTCGTACGTTGACTTCCTCAATCGTTTTCCCGATCCCAGCGGATTTTCTTACTGGATCTCTCAGATTTCAGGGTGTGGATCGAATCAGGCATGCATTTTCGCCAAGCGCATCGACGTCTCGAACGCGTTCTTCTTTGAGCAGGAGTATCAGAAAACCGGGGCCTACGCTTATCGCTTGTACCGCGTGGCTTTTGGCAACAATCAGCCCAAACCCAATCCCTTTCCCGACACGAATTTTCCCGGCGAGAACTTGAAGATTCCCAGCTACGACGCGTTCAAGCCTGATCGCGCGGCCATCGACGCTTCAAACCTGGCGCAGTCCCAATTGACTCTAGCCAATGACTTTGTCGGGAGGTCTGACTTTGTAGCGAAGTATCCGGCCAGTCTGGCGACTGCGGACCAGTTTGTCGACGCTGTGTTGGCGACTGTCAACAGCATTGGCGTTGATCTTTCATCGCAGCGGACCAACCTGATCAACCTTTACGGTACGCTCGGCCGCGGCGGAGTGATGTATCGCCTGGCGGACGATAACGCGACTAATCCGATCAGCAATGGATCGCTGATTAATGCGGAATACAACCGCGCGTTTGTCTACTCTCAATATTCCGGTTATCTGCGGCGCGACTCGGACATCGGCGGCTTCCTGTTCTGGCTCGGCCAGGTGAACAGCGGACCGCTGCGCGATGTCAATAAACAACATGCGATGGTCTGCTCATTCATCACCTCCGATGAGTGGCAGCTTCGGTTTGGCAATACGGTCACGCATCACAACTCTGAGTGTAACTAAGCACTCCGTGACGCTTATTAAAAAAAGGCTAGCTTCCATCGAAGCTAGCCTTTTTTGCCAATATCGCATTGACTGTAGGTCGTAATCTGACATATTCTCTCGCCGCTTCGCAGAACTGGCTGGTCCTCAAGAGTCTGCGATTGCCGCATTCGCTCTGTACCAGCCTTAAGAAACTATCTTGGGGGTTCGACGTGTGAGCAGCGGTTTGTTTTCTCTCCGCTGGTGAGCTAAGCGCTTTCCGCTAGTCGTTGCTTCCAAGCGCTTCTTTGACCCACGCATCTTAACTCGAACGAGGAGTCTAGCTATGGCCAAAATAAGAGGACTGAAAGCAAAACTTGAAGCCCACCCCCGATACAGTGTTCCTGGCCGAATCTATGATATTGAGACGAAGCCGAGCAAGCAGAAGCCGGCTGTGATCGCTGAATCCCTGCTGAAGAAGATTGCGCGAGACCTCAAGATCAATCCTGATCTGTCGCAGTTGAAATTTGATCAGGTCAAGCAGAGCATTCTCGGCAGCCATGTGCTGTATCAGCAGTACCACGAGGGCATGCCGATCTCCGGCGCCTGGATAAGAGTTGACATTGACAAAGAGGGTAAGGTCTACAACATCCAAAATGATCTGGTGCCCGAACCGGTCATGGCTAAAACCAGGGAGGTCGAGACAAGACGCGATCTAATGGCCGCGCCCGTCAAACAGTTGTCGGCGGAGGAAGCGAAGTGCCGGGCGCTTGAAGTAGTGGCAGCTACGAGCAAGAGCTCCAAAGACGTGCTGGAGAACGAACTGCTCTACTTTCCGCATAACGGCGTTCCGACTTTGGCCTGGAAAGTCATCGTCAAGACTACCAGTCCTCAAGCAGAGTGGAAGATGTATCTGGACGCACACTCGGGAGCGATTCTGGATAAAGTTAATATGCTTAAAACTGTTGACGGAAAGGGAAAAGTATTTGATCCCAATCCGGTCGTCACTTTGAACAACACGCACCTTAAGGACAGCTCGCAGATTCCCGCGAAGGCTTATTCCCAGGTGATCCTCAAGGACCTTAAGAATACCGGTCTACTTGATGGTCCTTTCGTTAGCACTCGCGGCACAACCAAGCGAGTCAAAAGAAAAAACCTCCAGTTCCTTTTCACCAGACAGGACCGCGCTTTCAAGGAGGTCATGGTCTACTTTCACATCGACCGTGTGCAGCGCTACATCCAGGACCTGGGCTTCAAGAATGTGCTCAACCATCCGATTGAAGTAAACATTGACGGAGAAACGGATGACAATTCGCACTACAGTCCAGGAACCAAGTCTTTGACCTTTGGCACCGGAGGAGTCGACGATGCTGAAGACGCCGAGATCGTCCTGCATGAGTATGGTCACGCGATTCAGGATAATCAGGTGCCTGGTTTTGGCGCCAGCGCGGAAGCCGGCGCGATGGGCGAAGGCTTTGGTGACTTTTTGGCCGCCAGTTTCTTTTCCGACGTTAAGCCTAAGAATATGAAACCGACCCTCGGCAACTGGGATGCAGTCGCCTATAGCGGCGCCGAGCCTCCATTTCTCAGAAGGTTAGACAGTAATAAAAGGTATCCCAAGGACATCAAAGGTGAAGTTCATGACGACGGCGAAATCTGGTCAGCCTGTTTGTGGGAATTGCGTGCGGCGCTTGGTCGCAAACCGACCGAGATACTCGTGATCGCGCATCACTTTCTCATTTCTCGGAAAGCCGGTTTTGAGGATGCCGCCAAGGCATTGATCATGGCCGACAAGAATTTGAATCACGGCGCCAACGAAAGCGTCATCCGCGACGTCTTCGTCCGTCGCGGCATTCTCCCGAACCCGAAAAGGAACAACAAACGAGCGGGTGTGCCTTTCGAGGAAACGACCAGCAGAAAATAAATAGCTCCGTGTGTGACTGGTCATCGGCGGAAACGCTCAATCGCTTCCGCGTAGACGTCCCTGGTTAAGCGTGCCGTAGCGGTCCAGGAAAACTCGGCTGCGCATCTAGTCGCTGCCGCTGATAGTTTTTCTCTCGTCCCCTCGGAGGAAAGCACTTCAATGATCGCCTCTGTTAGCTCCGTGACGCTTTCTGGTGAGACGAAGCGAGCGGCGGGGCCGACGACTTCCTCGATGCTCGGAATACGACTGGCGATCACGGGCGCGCCGCAGGCCATGGCTTCAAGCGGTGGCAGACCGAAGCCTTCGTAGAGGGATGGATACACAAACAGTGCACAAGATGAATAGAGCGCGCAAAGATCTTCGTCGTTTAAGTAGCCGGTAAAAAGAATGTTCTTCGCTTCTGGCGAACGTTTTAGACCGGCGAAGAGATCGTCGACCAGCCAACCTTCTTTTCCCGCGATCACCAGTTGCAGAGGCTGCTCGCGTACGCGCTGCACTTCTTCAAAAGCTCGCACCAGCGCCGTGAGATTCTTGCGCGGCTCGACGGTGCCGACGAACAGCAGGAACTCTTCCTGAATGCCGAGTCGGTTTCTTGTTTGAACAGTTTGGGCAGCTTCAAGGCGGCGGAAGCAACTGCGGGCGGCTTCCGGCACGGCGGCGATCCGCTCCAGCGGAATCTGCAAGTGTTCGTGAACTTCGCGGCGCACGCTCTCGGTGGGCGTCACGATCATCGTCGCGGCACGCGCCATCAGCGGCAGCCGGCGACGCGCGCGCCGCACACGCCTTGCTTCATGCGTCTCGGAGTACAACAGCATCGAGAGATCGTGGATCGTCAGGACGGTGGGACAAACCTTGCGGAGCGGCACCTCGAAGTTTGTCCCGTGAAACAAGTCGATTGAGTTACTGCGAATGTAGTGCGGCAGGCCGATGGACCACCAATGGCGCGTCAGCGGGCTGACGCGCGAGCGCACGAAACGCAGCCTGGATGATCGCTCAGGTTGTAAATTCAGCGACGTCGGAAAACCGCGCGGCGAGACAATTTCGATCTGATCCGCCTCTGACGCAAGCGCGAGATGGCAAGCGAGTTCGAAGGTGTAGTGTCCGATACCCGCAAGGACTTCGGTCAGCGGCAGGCCGTCGATTCCGATTCGCATCAATCAGATCTTCTCTGCGCATTCTCTTTGTCCTCTGTGCCTCCGTGGTGAATCTGACGCTAATAACCACTCACCACAGAGGTACAGAGAACACAGCGGTCGCACAAAGAATTATCCTCCTGCGAGATGAAGAATTTCACGCGCAACGTTATCACAAGCTTCGGGGCTCGGATCTGGCCCAAGCCACTCGCTCAGCAACACTCCCGCGCGCTGGGCCAACTTAAATGAAGCAGCCCGCGCGCGAAAGTCTCGCGCCTCGCGCGCCATCTCGACGATCGTCTTTGCGTACTGCTCCGGCGTGTGCTTCTCTTCCAGTTCTTTCCGACCGCGTTCGCCCATCTCCGAGAAGGAGGACGGATTCGCGAGAAAAGCCCGCAAGTGCGCTTTGATGTCTGGTACCTCGTTATCGTCGGTTCGCACAAACGCAACCGTGTTACGTGGGAGCGATCCATACCAGCCAACCTGCGACACCAAACTCGGCAATCCATGGGCCCAAATGCGCAACTGGCTGCCTGACGCTTCGCCCATCGTCGGGTAGCGCAGATTGATCGCCAGATGCGCTGCCGCCAATGCCTCGTCGAGCTTTGCTTCGGGCGCAAACCCGTGCAGCGTCACCTGCGGCTTCAAATCGAGCGAGCGGATCCGCGCGCGCAACTGCTTTTCTTCATCGAGAATATTTCCGTAAACATCGAGGTGCAGTTGATCCTTTTCCGGCAATTCTGCCAGCGCCTTCAGCACTGCATCAAGCCGGCGGTTCCGACCGATGTATCCGAAGACGATCAAACGATAAGGCGGGCCGTGGCTTCGACGCTGCTTTGTGGACGACTGACTCGACGCGGCAAAAGGCAGCGGCGCGTAGACGATGGGCCACTGCGCCTCTGGCGCCAGAGCATCATAAGACTCCTGCGTGTGCACGATCACGCCGAGCGCATTCTCGATTGCCAGATGCGTCAGCGGATAACGCTCGGCCATGTGCTGGATGTTGCGCGCGTCGTTGCGAAATGATTCTGCTGCTTCACGCCGGCCTTCTTCTCCGTAATAGCTTTCCATCACGGCCAGATAGGAATTCAAATCGCGCCACTGCACGCGATAGAGACCGTCAAAAAAATGGTGCAGACGAAAATCGTGAAGCACAACCACTCCCGCGTGCAGACGCGAGACCTGCCAGATGGCGCCGTGAAACAGTGGGTTGTTTCCGATCTGATAAAGGTTTGCGTCGGCGCGATTGAGGTCGACCCACGGCATGCGGTCAAGCCGGTAGTGGCGCACCGCTGCATAATCCTCGACGCCGGTGTCCCATTTGTCCTGGTCAGTCCAGAGCGTCACGTCCGCCAGCTTCGAAAGCGCGGGCAACACGCGCGTAGTGTAATGCGCGATGTCGGTCTTTGCGGGTGGCAATGGAGAAAACCAGTTGAGCTTCATGAGATTTTCAGGCCAACAGTTTTCGCACGACGTGCGGCCACGTTATGTCCATCTCCTTGTAAAGCGCGCGTCCGGCTTCGCCCCAATTTCTCGCCGCGGTTCGGTCCGCCCAAGTCTGATCGAACGCCTTTGCCAAACTCGCGGCCTGTGGTTCCGCGATCAGTCCCGTCTCTTCGTGGCGTACGAATTCGAGTGGCCCTCCGGAATCGGAACAGACGATCAATGGCTTTGCGGCCAGCATCGCTTCGAGCGTGACGTAGCCATAGTCTTCATCGATGGGCGGATAGACCACCGCGAGCGTGCGAGCATAGAGTTCCCGCTTCTCCGGTTCGCTAATTTCTCCCAACCACTCCGCGCGGTTATGCACCCTTAGCTTGCGCGCGAGCGATTTCAATTCGTTTTGGTACAAAGGCTGATCGGCCGCGCCCGCAAATCGCACGCGCACCGGGTGCTTCGTGTGGGCCAGAGCTTCGAGCACCAGCGCCTGGCGTTTGGGCAGACAGAGCCGACTCGGAAAAAACAGATAGTCCTCGGCCTCACTCGTGTAAAACTCTTCCGATTTTGGCGGCGGATGATAGAGCGGCGTCGCCTCGATATCGCAGAAGTACTTGAGCCGCGCCGCAACGTTTGCTGAATTGGCAAAAACGAGCTTGGCCTGAGCAATGAACTGACGATCGGCCTGCCGGATCGCGTCGCGCACCTCAACGCCGTTGGGTGAATAGATCAGATCGCCCAGTTGGTGGTCCCACAACTCATACGCGGTGCGAAACTGGTGCAGGATCCACAGCACTTTGTTTTGGTGCGGAATCAAATATGCCGGAAAGCGCAGGCCGATGAGCAGGTCGACCGGAGTTCCCATTACTTCTGTCACGTCGAGCAGGCGACAAGCCAGCATGTGATCGACAATGCGTTCCGGCGGATACCACTTGAACGGAACGGCGATGATCTCAACTTCGTGCCCGGCGGCGCGCAGCGCATCACGCAGACGTTCGGCATGGACTTCGGCGCCTCCGCGGATGAACGGCACGTGGACCGTGGCAATCAGGATACGCATCTACACCTTCCACCCGATCACCGCATAATCCATCGGCCCGTAAAAGTATTGATTGAAGCGGCGGGCCAATTCCGAAGCTTCGTCAACCGGCGCGTCGTCTGAAGGATTGAGTTCTAGAACCTCGACGCGGGCAAAACCTCTCGACTCCAGGAGAAATCTCATCACCTGACTCGGCAGCGGATTGCGATGCGTTGGATCGAAGTAGAAGTTACAACTGCCGACCAGCACGTTCTGCGGATTCGGTGTTTCAAAGATGACGGCGCCGCCCGGCTTCAGCACGCGCACCGTCTCATTCAAAAACTGAACGAGCGTTTCGATAGGCAGATGCTCGACGATGTGAAAGCCAGTGACGGCGCCGAGACTTGCACCGTCAAGACGGCGGAGATAGCCCATAAGATCGTCCTCGGCAACGTCCAGACCGCGCTCACTGCACTGCCCCACCAGGACGCGATTGGAATCCACGCCGATGGCGCGAAGTTGTTGTTCTTTCAGCAGCTCGAGCCACTCGCCGCGACCGCAGCCGACGTCGAGAATCGGCATCTCCGCGCCACCGATTCCCTGCTGCTTCATTAGCGGCAGGTAAACTTTCAGTCGTTCTTTGATCTCTTCGCGCGTGCCGCGAAACTGCTCGTCGAATGAAGCGTAAAATGCGTCGAGGGTGTGGTCTGTCTCGCTGACAATCGCCCCTAACTGCTCCTGGTCGAACGGCGCCGGCAAACGCCGGCGTGCCTCATCCAGCAACCGCGCCAAACGCTGGCCCTGCAAGACCAGTTCGGTGTTTACCTGCTGTTGCTTTTGCAAGACGCGGTCGATCTCGCGCTTAAGATCTCCGGATAACCGCTCAGTATGCTGGCGAAACTCAGTCGCCACCTCTTCAGTGGCTTCGCCCACTCGCTCGCCGAGCGCCCTAAGTTCTTGCTGCCGTTGCCCGGCTTCATCTTTCAATCCAACGTCAAGCTGATCCAGCCGCGCTTCAATATTGTTTCTCTGCTCAGTCAGGAGGTTCAGGACTTCGTCGCGCGCAGCCTGCGCTTGGTGCGCCAGGAGATCGAGCTGCTGCTGCACGTGCTCGTCACGTTGTTTGATCGATTCAAATTGCCCGTTGAAAACTTGCGAGACTTCTCTGGCGTGTGCGCCCAGCGTGCGCCCGATACTGTTGAGCTGCTCGGCAATTAACTCCTGCTGGGCCAGAACGTGCGCTTCGAACTGTTGTTCGCCGCGGATCATCACCGGTAGGCGCGCGATGGCCACAGCAAGATTCAACAGATAGCCGAGGAGCGGAACACGGTAAGCCTTTCTGACGATCGCCGGCGCCAGCAGTCCCTCGATCTCGACTTTCTTCGCGCGACCTTCGGCGGAATATCTGAGGCGCGCAAGGATATCGATCTTGTTTAGCCGCGCGCTGCGCAGACTTTCGATGAAAGCACTGTAGCCGCTTGCGTCGGGACCGCGTTTCAGAATCGCGCGGTAGGCATTCTGAATGAAATTCCGGTCGTGATACTTCAGCAGGTCGTTGACGTGATAGCGGCTGTGAGGTTGAAACGGAGGCTGCAAAGCAATTGGCTGAATATCGATTCCGGAAAGCAGTCCAGTATTTTGCCGTGCCGGGCGGAATTCCGCGGAGGCAACCAGATCGGACGACGCGAGGTCCGCGAGTTGACCTTTGTGTGCGGCCGCCTCCTTCATCCGTGCGACGATTCGGTCGACCGTGTATTCAGGACTGGCAATTTGTGACGGCTCTTTCAAAGTTCTTCCCTTTGTGATTATTGCCGTCGCGGTCCGCTTCGTAAAGCAGTCGTGCACGCGCTTTCGCCGGGGTGCAGTTCAACGGAACTGAAGGGAAATTATTTGCGCACGAATCCCGAAACGTATGTGCAAAGGCTACGAATTAACGCTCGTGAGTGTCAAGGTGACTGGCGTCAACGACTCTCAAGAGAAGGACTGCCAGTATCAGGAAGCCCGCACGATGCTTCTGCGGGCATGCGTGCGAAGAAGGTTGATGCACAAAACAACTACGGACTGATCTTAATGTGCGGAGCGGTGTCTGATGGCCGGCTCGCGAAGATCCCGCCGCCACCGGGCGAGATCGTTACGATGATGGGGACATCGCCCGCCCCTGCCAACGAGGCAGGTAGCGCAACTGTGATGAAATCGAACCCAGGCATCTCTGGATTTGAGCCAACGAAGACGGCGCCGTTGATGTCAGTCGTTCCGATAGTAACAATCACAGAGGCCAGTGACGTGCCTCGAACTCCGGTGAGATCGATCTCCAGCACCGTAGGAACCTGGTTACCGGTGCCATCGTCGGACGTGACCGGGAACCCGTTGGCAGGCTCGGCTGTGCGGTTCAGCGGGTTCGTGACGTTGAAGACCATCGCCCGCCCTCCGGCGTCCATCGTTGAGGTGAAGAGGTCCGGTTGCGCGGCGACGATGTTTACCAAACCACGAATTACCGTGCCGTTGTTGTTGATGACGACTGTTGCGGGTGTGGTGCTCGCCACCAGTCCGATAGGCATTACAAAGGTTATTAGCTGGGGCGAATTGCCGACGAAATACAGCCCCGCGGCGGCCCCGTTTACGGAAACCGAAACGCCGTTGAGTTCCACGGGCAGCGCCGGGCTGCGCTTCGTTTCCGAACCGGTGGTCGGGCCTTTGTTCCCGGGCGCCAGATCGACGGTGGACTGAACGATACTCAACTCTCCTGGAGCAAGGCCCAGCGGCGGCACCGGCGTGGGAGTCGGAGTGGGAGTGGGACTTCCTGTAGGTGTGGGCGTCGGTGTAGGCGTTGGCGTCGGCGTTGGCGTCGGTGTTGGTGTCGGAGTCGGAGTCGGAGTCGGAGTCGGACTCGCATTTGGACTCGGGGTCGGGGTCGGCATCGGCAACGGCACATTGCTCGCGCCGGTAAAGAACGAGAGTGTCGCGCCCGACTCGCTACTCACCGCCGGCGACAGAAGATAAAAAACCTCGGTAGAAAAATCCGGGTTTCCGCCGCCGAGTTCCGTGCCGCCCAGGCTGAACGCGATTCTCCTGCGGCTGTTGCTTGTCAGTGGCCGCGCGCCGCCAAATGACGCTCCTACGGGATTATTCGTCAAACGCGTGAAAGTATTCGCAGAGCCGGCGGGAACTTGCGTAGCAAAAACCTGACTGACGTTTGATGGATTCAAGCCATCGCTAGCTGTGGTGGGAAAGGTCCCGTCGGTCTTGAAGTTGAGCGCCGAGGCGAAAACAAGCGTGCTGGGCTGTAACGATCCGTTGTAGTCAGTGAACGTCGGAAAGCGAAGGATGTCTCCCGGCGACGTTGTCGGGCGCGTCCCAATCAGCGTAAAGGAATCCGAGCTGGAGCTGGAGCCGAGGGCGCAAACAAAGACTCCATGAAACGATTCATTCGCGCCATTCGCCTTCGGATCGGTCGCCAGCGATTCAAACGCCAGCATGCTGCCGTCGCGACTCAACCGCCGGCCCGGACTAAACAGGTTGACGGTCGCCTGCGTCACGTCATTTTTCGTCTTCGTAACCTGGCGCAGATTACTGAAGGTGGACCCATTGTAGTTGGCCAGGTAGATCTCACCGTTGCCTCGGCCGTTGCCGTCATCGTTGTCGCCTGTCAGGTTGCCGTTTGAGATGAAAGCTACCAGGGATCCATCAGATGATAGCGAAGGGTTGTCGCTGAAAACAGAAAAGACAAGGCTGCCATTGTTTACGACGTCCTGGGTGTTGGTCACCTGGGTGAACGCCGCACTCAAGCGGTTAAAGAGAAAAATTTCCGGGTTGCCGTCCGCGTTTCCGTTTGGCACCAGATTGCGCGTGGAGGCAAAGGCAATTCTGTTTCCATCGTCACTGATTGTCGCGTCGCGGTTGTCGTCAGCGACAAACGGCGAAACGCCGGCTGCTCCGGGCGTGGGCGCACGACTTGCCGGTGTGTTCGTTATCTGCGTAAACGTTCCGCCGTTCAGATCCACAAAGAAGTCGTCTCCGCTTGTCAGATCGACATCGGCGACCGCCGGCACCTCATAGATCCAAATCTCCTGGTTCGTCAGATCTTTATCGAGATCGGTCAGGACAGAGCCGTCAAAGTTTTTAGGATCGGGAGCGTTCGAGCTGAACACAATCGTGTACACGCGTTTTCCGCTGCCGTTCAAAACCGGCTCGAGGCTGATCATCGGTCGATTGTTGCTGATCTCAATCTTGATCCCGGCCGGGTCAGCGGGCGTCGGCGCCGGAGGGATCGGGGTTGGTGTCGGAGTTGGTGTCGGAGTCGGACTCGAGCCCGGCGAAGGCGTCGGCGTTGGTGTTGGCGTCGGGGTTGGTGTCGGAGTCGGAGTCGGGCTCGGGGTCGGCGTAGGATTCGGTACGTTCTTCGTATCAGTTATCTGAAAGATGCGGCGCTGAGCGTAATCGATTAGAAATATTTCTCGGTTGCCATCCTCGTTATTGCGCGGATTGGCGTTCGGAGTGCCGTCCGGTTTTTTTGACGGTATCTTCTCAGTAGAGATGTCGCCGTTCGATTCAACGACGACGAAGCGACCGTTAGCACTGACGTCGGTGGCGTTAGAAATGAACCGGTTGAACGGATCTCCAAATGGAGAAGAAGTCAGTTGCGCCACAAACGGATCAGGCGTCGCACTCGGCGCCGGGGCCTGACCGCTTGAAGGCGGACCGCTTGAAAGTGCGCTGTAAACAAAAAGGAGCACAAATGCAGCGCACAAGGTACCTAAAGCTTGCTTCACCGAAAAAGCCTCCGAAAAAAGGACGCGGATAAGAACCGATTAGATGCCCATGGGAGCCTGAGCAGTAGTACGACGCGGATGAAAAATTATTGCGCCCCCCGGCGATCAAAGAACCGCCATTTTACGCGGAAGCCGCGCGTAAGGGCAAGTTGGCATGAGTCAGGGTTACTCTCCATATCTCATTTCTCTGCGCGATCTTTGCGATCTCTGCGTCTTTGCGGTGAGTGTCTTGCAGGGCTATTCAGGGTCTGAGGGTTCAATCCATTAATACTTTGCAAAGTCCTATCCACACTCGCGAAGCGTCTCAGCGAGAAGAAATAATAGCGATGGATGAAAGTAACAAGCACGCTCGGATCGTTGTAACGCAGCGGATTATTTAGCGCGTAAGAATAACGATTCCAGCTCTGCGGACTGCCAGCTCTCGCGCTCGCGCCGAGGGGGTCAGCGCTGGTGAAGCGGCCCTGTGTGCTGGCAAAGTAACGCGCCTGCATGAAGTCCAGCCCCGTCTCGTCGTCTCGCTCCTGCTCGGTAAACTTCTGCCGCGCCTTATCGGCGGAAACGTAACCTGCAGCCGTGTAACCCTGAGTGGTCGTGCGCAAGCCCGCATTGGCGTACAGTTCTTCACCGAACGGCAGGTAATCATGCCGCTTCGTATTCGCCAGGCTGCCGGTCTTGTCAAAGATCATCCGCGGCGTGCCGAGTTGGTCCGCCACCAACCAGTTCACGTCCGCCGTGTTGCGCAGCACCTTTACTCCGCCGAGAACCAAATACTGCGCTCCGGAAAACTTAAGTTTGGGATACTACCTGCTTTGCTCTAATAACTTTGTAAATAGTAAACAAAAAGGGCTGCAGCAACCAAACCTAGAAAGGACTGCCAACGAGGAATTGAAACTAACGAAAGTACTACCAACAGTAAGAAACTTGCCAAGCGCCAACGAAGGGCCCAAGTTGGTGGAGGAGCCTGTGGGCTGTAAGGATAGACGAAATTTGAGCTCAGGAACCTTTCTGAAAGCAAAAGGCTTACCAAGCTTGGGAGGACGCTCCACGCCGAAACTTCACGAATTCTCCTGAGCCACTTTTTCATAAGGTCTTGAAAGCTATTTCGGAGCTAGTAACTTGTCGATACTCGACGAAATGCCTCTTAAGGAAACAGCAGTGGACTCGTTTTTGCCGAGGTATCTTGTAACGTCGTCGGTTGTTGGACCCCCTCCGCTCATGACCTCCATGGCATGCTTAATACTTGCGCCGCCTCCCCCTCCATCGAAATGGATTTGCGTGAACTGGCTGTAAGGATCCTTCAGCCCGACGAAGTGAATCACGATGTCATCACCGACTTCTTTCAATTGCCATTGACCCTCCGGGTGATTGACAAACTGTTCTTGATATCCTGAGGCTTGTAATGCAGGCCTGATGTCCCGGTCGGTAGTGAGCGCGATTCGAAACCCCGCTGCCGAGTTATCAATCGAGAAGGAAAGTGTCTGCCTAGTAGCAGTAGAAGTCGCATTGGGAAAGCGCGGGCTTGGCGTGCGTACTTGAACGTTCTCGCTCTTGATCGTGAAGCGCGAGAAGTCGACACTTTTTACACTATCCCAAACACCAGCCGCGATCAGCTTTGCTCTAGCGTTGAGCACCTGCTGTCTTTGATCGTTCCCCCATCCGTTCCATTTCTTTTCCGCGTCTTTGCCAAGTCGTTTCTCCAGATCAGCTCGGATCTCCTTGCTTAGATCGCCCCAAGTGGGAACCTCTGCTAGACCCATCGGATCGATGTATCGCAAAGGATTGTTCAATACATACACATACTTATTCCATCTTTGAGGATTTGATATGTAC
>JBGQJU010000062.1:0-34376 GCA_041499185.1 Pyrinomonadaceae bacterium
AACCGGCTCAGAGAGTTCGAGGTGCAGATCTATGCGATCGGCATCGCTGATCCAACCAGGGACCAGTTCGCCGGCTATGGTCGTTGGGTTTTTGAAGACATCACGCGCCAAACTGGCCGGCGATCGTTCCTGCTAAACTCAGACGCCGCACTGGGCCGTGCCGTGCTCGACGAAATGTCTCGCGTCAGCGGCGGCACGACCTATTTTCCGGCAAACGAGAGCGAACCGGAACTGGCCGGTATCTGCACGCAGATTGCGCTCGAACTGCGCCAGCAATACACCATCAGCTTTTACCCTGCACATGCGGGGAATCAGAAGTGGCGCCGTCTGAAAGTTCGCGTCAATCCACCCACGGGTGCGCGCGGGTTGACACTTTCTTACCGCGAGGGTTATCAAATGACCGGCAACTAATACGATTCTCGCCGCTTGCGATCAAAGCTGTCCATGATCGAATTCGATCTGCAAACCGTCACCGGGCTTTCCGAACGAGAGGTGGCCCAGCGGCTGAGTCGCGACGGATTCAACGAACTCCCTGCCACAAAACAACGCGGTCTTTTCGGCATCGCTCGCGAACTGGTAAGCGAGCCGATGTTTCTGTTGCTCCTTGCCTGCGGCACGATCTACTTCTTTCTCGGCGAACCGCAGGAAGCCTCGATGCTGCTGGGGTTTGTATTTTTTATCGCGGGCATCACTCTCTACCAGGAGCGCAAAACTGAACGCACGCTCGAAGCGCTGCGTGATCTTTCGAGTCCGCGCGCGCTGGTCATTCGCGAGGGACACCAAAAGCGCATCGCCGGTCGCCAGGTTGTCCGTGGCGACATCCTGGTGCTCGCCGAAGGGGATCGCGTTCCCGCCGATTCGCGGTTGCTTTCCTGCACGAATTTGCTGACGGACGAATCGGTGTTGACGGGCGAGGCGGTGCCCGTCAGAAAGATTGTTGCTGGCGGTGCTTACGAGCTGGGCCGGCCTGGCGGCGACGATCTGCCGTTTGTTTACTCGGGGACCTTGGTGGTGCATGGCCAGGGCTATGCGGAAGTCCTGGCTACTGGCGCGCAGACGGAACTCGGCAAGATCGGCAAAGCGCTGCAATCGGTGGAAACCGAAACCTCGCCACTGCAGAAAGAGATGGCGCGGCTCGTGCGCAACCTCGCCGTCTTTGGTTTATTGCTATGCGTGCTGGTGACGGTTGTTTACGGCCTGACGCGCGCTGACTGGCTCAACGGGATTCTGGCCGGCCTCACGCTGGCAATGGCGATTTTGCCAAACGAGTTTCCCGTCGTGTTGACCATTTTCATGGCGTTGGGCGCCTGGCGCATCTCGCAACAGCAGGTGCTGACGCGCCGCACGCCGGCAATCGAAACCCTTGGTTCAGCGACCGTGCTGTGCGTCGACAAGACCGGCACGCTGACGATGAACCATATGACGGTGGGAAAACTTTTTGCTAACGGCCAGTTTTACGACCTGGCGTCGCGCGCCAGTGAAGAGTTGCCGGAAGATTTCCATCAGCTGGTCGAATTCAGCATTCTCGCCAGCCAGCGTGATCCTTTCGATCCGATGGACCGCGCTTTGAAACAACTCGGCAGTCTTTACCTCGCGAACACTGAACACATTCACGACGACTGGACGCTGGTGCGCGAGTATCCGCTTTCGCAAAAACTGCTGGCCCTCTCGCGCGTCTGGCGATCGCGGGATGGGGCGGATTACATAATCGGCGCGAAAGGCGCGCCCGAAGCGATCGCCGACCTCTGCCATTTCAACGAAGCGCAGTTGCGAGATCTCGCAGGTCCGATCACTGCGCTCGCCAACGAAGGCTTTCGCGTCCTTGGCGCGGCCCGCTCGCGTTTCAAGCAAACAGACTTGCCGGTTGAACAGCACGATTTTGATTTTGAGTTCATGGGTCTCGTCGGCCTTACCGATCCCGTGCGGCCGACGGTGCCGGCGGCGATCAAGGAATGCTACAGCGCCGGCATCCGCGTGGTAATGATCACCGGCGATTATCCGGGCACCGCCGTGAACATCGCGCGGCAGATCGGTCTGGTGCGCGCGGACGAAGTGATTACGGGTCCGGAGCTTGATGAACTGACCGACGCCGAATTGCAGCGGCGCGTAGAAACGGTAAACATCTGCGCGCGGGTGGTGCCTGAACAGAAACTGCGTCTGGTCAATGCGCTGAAGGCCAACGGCGAGGTCGTCGCGATGACCGGCGATGGCGTCAACGACGCGCCCGCGCTGAAGGCGGCGCACATCGGCATCGCGATGGGCGATCGCGGCACGGACGTCGCGCGCGAGGCTGCCGCGCTGGTCCTGCTTGACGATGATTTTTCGTCAATCGAGCAAGCGGTGAAACTGGGCCGCCGCGTCTTTGACAATCTCAAGAAGGCGATGGCTTACCTGCTCGCGGTCCACGTGCCGATTGCCGGCATGACGTTGATTCCGGTGATCCTAAAATGGCCGTTGGTGCTTTTGCCAATTCACATCGCTTTTTTGCACTTGATTATCGATCCCGCGTGCTCGGTAGTATTTGAAGCTGAACCCGAAGAGGCCGACGTGATGCGGCGTCCGCCACGCAATCCGAAAGAGCGACTTTTCAGCCGGCGGACTCTGGCCCTCAGTTTCTTTCAGGGCCTCGGCGTGCTCGCTATCCTTGTCGCTATATACGGCGTTTCGCTGCGGCGCGGGCAGAGTGAAGCCGAAGCGCGCGCCCTCGCGTTCACGACGTTGATCGTCGCGAATCTTGGTTTGATACTGACCAATCGTTCGTGGTCGCGAACGATGCTCTCGACACTCCGATCCAGAAATGCCGCGTTGTGGTGGGTGGTGGGTGGCGCGTTGGTTTTTCTCGGGCTGGTGCTCTTTGTGCCTTTCCTGCGCGAGTTGTTTCGTTTTGCCAAACTGCACCTGGACGATCTGGCGCTATGTCTGGCCGCCGGAGCAATCAGCATTCTGTGGTTCGAGTTGTTCAAGCTTTTCAGACGGCGGGAGAAGTTAGCGACGGGCAGTTGAGCAGTTGTGAGCGACCGGGCTCCGACGATTCTAAGCGTGCGCAAAACCAGTCAAACAACTTTCATTTGCTTCGACGGAGCATCTGAAAAGCGCAATATTGCTCACCCTACGCGAGTTTCAACCCATTGACGCTAACACCGCGCGTCAAAAACCACTGGATCCTCGCGGGCACATTCGTTGCATGAAGATCGTCGGAAGACCCCGTCGAGGTGATCGAAATGATTACGAATGCAAACCTACAATCCGTCAACAATTGTTTCTTGCGAAATGGCGCTGTCGTTTGGGAGCGACTGCACTCCGAGAGAGAAGACGTTTGCGCGGATCTGCTCGGCGCCTCTCGCCCAATTAGCGAGCCGGCCACTGCCATAAATGAGATGGAACCAGCGGATGAAAGTGTCCGCGACGTCGAGTGGAACCAACGCGAGCTGCTGCAAGCGCGGCTTCGGCAGCTCGACGACGCGCTGGACAGACTCATGGCGGGTTCCTATGGCCGCTGCAGCGAGTGTGGCAAACCGATCGAAGAGAAAAGGCTGGTCGCCGATCCCGCCGTCTCGTATTGCGTTTCGTGTCAGCGCCGCTCCGAAGGTGAACGGCATTTCCGAACGATGTGACCGTCATTTGCCGTGCTTTGTTTGAGACGGTTCGGCTACACGGTCAACTGTCGTAGCCGGTGCCCTGTTGCGAAACTCGGGTCGTGTTGGGGAGCTATTTGGAGTAAAGCGCATTCTGGTGAGGCGAAGTGTATTTGGCGTGCTTTTTCGTGGTAAGTTATCGAGTATGGACAAACAACAACTTCGCGAGCAACTCGGAAATTTGCATGCTGAACTCCAACGGGTGGAATCTGTCGATGATAATGAACGAGCGATGCTTCAGAGATTGGCGACGGACGTTGGGGAGATACTTGAACGGGGCGACGACCATACTCACCAACACTATAGCCGTCTGGGTGAGCGACTGAGAGAAGCAGTAGCCCAAGTCGAAGCTTCTCATCCCAGGGCCACAATGTTGATGCGGCAAGTGATAGATGAACTAGCTTATATGGGAATCTAGTTTTGATTCTAACAAGCAACAACCTCCTCGCTACACCTTCAACGCCAACGTCGTACCCCTTTGAAACCCAGATAAACCTCACCGCCGACGATGCTGCGCGCTGGCGAGCGTAATGACGTACGACTGAGGAAATATCCGCAGAAACAAAGGGCTTTTCCGCATTCGCCGAACAATTCCGGTGGAAAAGTCTTGTATTCAGAGCGGCACACACGTTGCGACTGACACTAGTCGACGCGAGGCTTTGAATGAGCAAGATCGAGCGAATCCTTTGTCCCACGAATCTCTCCTCGAAGTCAGACGAGGCACTGCGTTACGCTGTAGCGTTAGCGTTTGCCTGTGAGGCAAAGCTGTTTTTGTTGCACTGTATCAGTTCCGGATCTAGTGCTAGCAAGAGCGCGCCCCAGACGTTGAGCGAGGAGGTTGCCCGAGCGTTTCGACAATCGCTTGATAGTCACTTAGGTCTGGCGGATCTTTCTGAATTGAACTGGGAAGGCTTAGTTGCCGAGAACATACACGATGTTGGAAAAGCAATTGCCCAGGAGGCTGAGAACCACAACATCGATTTGATTGTGATGCGTTCGCGGCGAAGACCTCATGCCGCGGTGTTGCTTGGCTCGACCGCCGAAACGGTCTCGCGCATCGCTCCCTGCCCGGTGCTTGTCACGCATCAACGCGAGCGCGAGTGGGTCGGATCAACGGGCGAGATCGATCTATGCCGCATCCTGGTGGCCTACGACTTCTCATCCGACTCCGAGCTCTCCTTGAATTACGGCATCGAGCTCGCCCAGGAATACCAGGCCGAGCTGCATCTGCTGCACGTTCTTAGTAACCCGGAGCAAGAGGAGCCGGACCTTGCATGGACCGAGTTGAAGACCGAGAGTGCCTACACGAGTGCCGCGCGGAAACTGCAGCGAGCGATCCCTAAGGAAGTATGCTTGTGGTGCAAAGCGGTTACCTCCGTGCAATGGGGCAGAACCTATCAGCAGGTGCTGGCTTATGCGAAGGACCATGAAGTCGATCTTATCTGTATGGGCGCGAGTGGGAGCGATTTTGGCGCGGGCGCGCTTTTTGGATCAAATGTCGATCGCGTCCTGCGACAGGCGCCGTGCCCTGTGCTCGTAGCACGTCCCATCAAGCCCGCTGACTCAGGCGCCTACGATGCAGTTGAGTCTTGGGCCTGAGAGATTCGTAACCACAGGAGGTCATATGACTGAACTAAGATCCTACATCGATCCGGACCAACAAACATGCACCGGCCCGACTTTCTTCAAGACGGAACGGAACGAACATGAGGTCCGCTGTGGCATGTGCAGCAGGACTGGTTATGTGGACGACGAGACTTATCGTTTCGTAAGCGAGGCGATCAAATCCGGACTAGACAATCCGTTTCTCTGCGAGGTCTGCGAGGAAGAGTACGATGATCTCGCCCACGAATGATGACTGGCCGGGACGACCATCCAAAGGCCATTCTCTGTATTGCCAGTTTCTTCAAGGGCAACGACTTCATCCGGGAGGCTAAGCGGCAAGGGACACAGGTCGTGCTCCTGACCAGAGAAAAGCTACTCAAAGAGGATTGGGCGCGCGAGTCTCTGGACGACGTTTTCGGCATACCGGCCAGAACGACGGTTCAGGCTTACCTCATGGCGGCCAGTCAAATCGCGCGGCGCCTGCGAGTATCGCGCGTCGTGGCGCTCGAGGAATACGATATCGTCACGGCGGCTCAGATCCGCGAGCATTTAGGTCTGCCGGGAATGGGCACTACGACGGCGCGTCGCTTTCAAGACAAGCTGGCAATGCGCGTGCGGGCTGCTGAAGCGAACATCCCTCAGCCAGAGTTTGTTCAGCTACTCAATTACGAGGTGCTTGATGAATTCATGAAGCGCGTCTCCCCGCCGTGGATGCTAAAACCGCGCGTCGGCGCGTCGGCGATGGGCATTTGGAAATTGAATGAAGCTGAAAAGGTCTGGCGCGCGATCCGCGAACTTGACGCGCGGGAGGCTTTCCACGAACACGCTGCTTTTCATCTGATTGAGCGGTACCTGCCGGGTGCTGTCTATCACGTAGATGCCCTGGTCGAAGGAGGCAGGATTCTTTTCAGCAGCGTCGAGCAATACGGCACGCCGCCTTTCGACATCGCGCACGGGGGTGGTGTCACCACCTCGCAGATCACCCCGCATCGGTCCGAAGAACGGCGGCGCCTGCTCGCGCTAAACAAAAAGCTTCTGAAGGTTTTCGGTTTCGAGCACGGCGTGACGCACGCCGAGTTCATCCGCTCCCCGGAGCGCGCGGGTCCCGCTGACCCTGACGATGGATTCTACTTCCTTGAAGTTGCAGCGCGAGTAGGTGGCGCCTACACCGCTGAAACGATCGCGGCGGCGAGCGGTATCAATCTTTGGCGCGAGTGGGCAAAGATCGAGGCGGCTACGCCAGCGCGTCCCTACGTGCCGCCTTCAAAACGCGTAAAGGGTACAGCGGCATTGCCGTCTCGCTGGCGCGGCAGGAATATCCGAACACTTCCCGCTACAACGATCCCGAGATCATCTACCGCATAAACAAACCGCGGCATGTCGGCCTCATCGTGGGCTCGCCCAACCATGAACGGATAACGGAACTGTTGCACCAGTACGCCGCGCGTTTCAGGGAGGACTTCACCGCCGTCGCTCCAGCGGAAGAAAGCCCGGATCAGCATTTATGAACAGCAGGTTTGGGGAATTGTCGGATCCGATGACTTCTTTTGGTGGATCCCGTACGCGCGCGGGCTCTATGAGTGCGTAGCCAGCCAGTATTTCTCGTGAATTCGTTTGGCCCAACTCCAGAAGCGGCCCTGCCTGACGATTGCAGGCTCGTCAAACCACAGGCCTTTGTGAAGATAGATCGATTCATCGCCGCCTTCATCAATTACCAGCATCACCTCGTGATTGTAGGCCGCTACCGGCTCGATGCCCTTGATCTCGAGAGCAAGATTCGTGGCGGCAACTTCAGCCTGATGCACGGCCATGTGGCCCATCTTTGGCCCGCTGAAGTTTACGCAGTCGCCTATCGCATACATATGCTCGACGCCCTGGACGCGCATGGCCCAATCGACGCCGAGGTAGCCTTCGTCATCAGTGAGGTCCAGACCTATTACCGCGCCTGGTCCCGTAAACGGCGGCAAAAGCATCAGCAGGCTGTAATTGAGTGCGTGGCCGTTAGCGGTCGATACCGCTCCAGGTGTTACTCTGTCGATGGGAAAATCCGGCAGGTACTCAATGGCGTGTTCATCGAGCGCGGTGCGCAAAGCGCGCGCGACGTTGCCGTCGCCATATTGAAAGTTTGACGGGTCGGGACTGACGATTGTTATTCTCACGCGCTCGCGTTCCCCACGCTGGTCCAACCATCGCGCTAAAGCAAACGCCGTCTCGTAAACCGGGACCGGCAATCGCGCGCCCGGACATTGGCCAATGACGGCGCGTCCTTCGTGAAAGTCCCGCAGCACGCCGCCAAACTTCAGCGCTCCTTCCACCGTTAACAGATGCTGTGAGTACTCAAAGAAACCGGTTATTCGTTCCGTCGCGAGACGCCGCCCAAGCGCAAAGATTAGGTAATCGTATGGCAGGTCTCCTTCGACTTCACCGTGCGCCATGATCACGCGGCGCGATTCAGGATCAACGCGAGCAACCTCACCTTCGATGAACCGGACGCGCCGGTCAAGCATCGTCTCGCGCAGATCGAACGAGACATCGTCTGGCTCGCACTTGCCGAACGCCAGTCGCACCAGGGCGGGATAAAAGACAAATCTGCGGCTGCGAGACACGAGAGTAATCTGGTGTTCGTGGCCCAGTGCCCCGGCCAGCGATTCGGCAGCGACGACGCCACCAAAGCCACCGCCTAAGATTAGAATGTTTGCCATTACGTTTCGATAAGAGTGGCTTAATCTTTGCGGCTCCGCACCACTTCAACTGAGCACTTTGCATGCGCGACGACTGACTGCGAAACAGAGCCCAGCAGAAAACGTTCCCAGGTGCTGTAGCCATGAGACCCGACCACGATCAGATCGGCGCCCCAGCGCTCAGCTTCGTCGAGAATTGCGTTTCTTGGCGAGCCCTGAACGAATTTCCCCGTTATGGCAAGCGATTGCCCCAATGATTTCTTCAGCGTCTCGACCGCGGCTCCGATCACCGTCCGCGCGTTAGACTGCGCCGACTTATTAAGCTCCTCAAAATACTCAGGCGGTATGGCCCACGCTTCAGGCGTCGGCGGCAGGGGGATCTCAAATACACATATTACCTTGATTTCGCTTGCCGCCGGCCAGGGACGCTGCCCTATTTCCGCGACCGCCGCATCGCTGAATGAAGAACCGTCAACTGCCAACAGGATTTTCATAGCCGTCTCCTTTCACCATTTTCATAAGAGCTTTTCCTCTGCCCGGCGTGTCTTGTCCCAGGGATCTGCGAAGTAGGGATCTGCTGAATGGTCTTCTCTGTCGAGTGCGAGCAGTTCCCTCACTGCCGGCAAATCAACCGCTTGAAACTCAGCCAGGCTTCCGTTGAAGACGATCTTTCCCGCCTCCAGCACGAGAATTTTCGTCTTTGGCAAGCGGTCCAGCGGGGCAGCGGAAATCACGATTTGACCTTTGTCGTCCTCGATCGCGATATAGTCTGTCAGATAGGAAATCTCGTATAGTTTTTTTGTGACATAGAGTGACGAGATCTTGTTAATATCGCGAGCGCGAATGATCAGGTCGAGCACCTGCGCGGCAACGATCGGATCGAGACTCATCGTCGGCTCGTCGAACAACATTATCGAGGGCCAGCCAATTAAGGCCCGCGCGATCTCCAATCGGCGTTTCATCCCTCCGGAAAGTTCTTCGGGAAGCTTGTCCCCTTCGCCGTCAAGACCGACAAAACGCAGCACTTCGGTCACAGCTTTCTGGATTTGCTCTTCCGTCCAGGCATGCTCTCTAGGCCGGTAAGCGGCGTTCTCGTAAACGGACAAACCGGTAAAGAGCGAGTCTTCCTGAAAAACCATTCCCATCAAGCCGCCTCGGATTGCCAGGAGTTCCGATTCATCAAGCGTTTCAATCTCGCGGCCGGCAATGAAGATTTGCCCCGCGTCCGGTTTCAACAAACCCATCGCCAGGTGGAGAAGAACGGATTTGCCGGAGCCCGACTTGCCTGTGAGAAAGATCATTTCACCGTGGCCCAGTTGAAAGCTAACGTCGATAAGTGCGGGTTGGCCGTCAAAGCTGAGTGAGACGTCGCGAAACTCGATAGCATTTTGTCCAGTAATGTTTGGCGTTGGAGAAGTCATTGCGTTTAGCCCTCAGCGTAAGCTCGTTGCCGGTTGTTGGTTCAGATGGCGCGCTCTTTCCGTCCCTTGGCTCTTTTAGCAAAAGGCGAATCAAGGCTTGATCGCCACTTTCAAAACTCCATCCCGCCGTTCACCGGATGTCATTCTTGCCGTGAAACACATTTGCTCTCATCTTTTCCACTTCAGTTCTCTTTATTCAGAGATAACGATCGGGCCGCTACCTGGCTTTATCCTTCCGACACTCCTGTCATTCTGTCGATCCTGATCCGAAAGACAATTACCTGGAGCGAGCTTCCATCCTCGGCAATGCTGGATTCGACCGGTGTCAGCATGGGGAAACGCTTAAGAAGTTTGGCGAGCGCCTCTTTGCGCGCGTTTGGCTTAATAATCTCTTCGAAGCGGCCATAGGCGAGCACACTCCGCCAGCACAAATCGCTTTCGATCTGATCCACCTGCACACACGCGCGGGGATTCTCTCTGAGAGCTTTTATCTTCAGACCGGATAAGGAGTGACTGTAGACGCAGTCGTCTTCAAAGTTGTAATTAATCGGCACGACGTACGGCTCGCGATCGACAATGCAGCCGAGGCGTGCGATGCGGCCGGCCTGAATTACTTTGTGGCATTCCACTTCACTCAATCTGCTGATCATGAGACACCTTTCTTCAAAACAGCGATGGCGGAACGATCCATGCCTGACAAGTGCAACGGACATGCCGCGCAAAAAGCGTGCGATTAGACCGATCTTTTGCCGTGAGTGAGAAAAATGCTCAGGAGAGCTGTGGATAATTTCGCAATGCCAAAGTGAGATTCGTCCGAGTTCACGCGGAAGCTCACGGCGACTTCAACACCTGGGCGATCACTTTCAAGAGTTTTTCCGCAGTGTAAGGTTTCGTCAGAAATACTCCCACGCCTTCCAACTCGGCCGGCCTGTTCGCCGTTAACCCGCTGGCGGCAATGATTCTTACCTTCGGGTCTAGTCTTTGCAGGGCGCGAATCGTAGCTGGTCCATCCATGAACGGCATCAGCATGTCCGTGAGCACTACCTTGATCTCGTCGCGATTCTCGGCGTAAAGGGCCAGTGCTTCGGTGCCGTCACTCGCAGTCAAAACTTTGTAACCGAAAGTTTCGAGCGTGCCTTTGGTGATCTGGCAGATCGCGTCTTCATCATCAACAACAAGAATTAACTCGCCATGCCCAACGGGAAGATCGGCCGGCAGGACGACGCCGGTAGTTTCCGGCGCTTCCATGGCGGGAAAGTAAACGGCAAACTGGCTGCCTCTCTTGACCTCGCTGTAAACATTGACGAAACCACCGTGGCTCTTCACGATGGTAAGCACGGTCGACAATCCCAATCCCGTTCCCTTGCTCATGTCCTTCGTCGTAAAGAACGGATCAAAGATGCGGTTGAGGATTTCCGGAGGCATTCCGGTTCCGTTGTCCGCGAGCGTGATCACCACAAACCGCCCGGCTTCGGCTTCGATGTGCATGCGCGCGTAGTTTTCATCGACGAAAGTGTTGTCGGCTTTGATTGTGATTGCACCGCCGTTGGGCATCGCGTCGCGCGCATTCACGCAGAGATTCATCAAAACCTGATGCACCTGGGTGGCATCCGCTGAGATCACCCAGAGATCCTCCGGTACATGGTAGTTAATCTCGATCGACTTAGGTAACGTCTCCTGCATGATTTTGACGATCTCTTTGATCAGATGTTTTGGTTGCAGCGCGACGCGCTCGCCTTCGACTCCACGCGCAAACGACAGTACTTGCCGCACCATGTTGCCGCCGCGCTCGGCGTTGGTTTGGAGCATGTTGAGTAGCTGCTGACTCGCCTCGTCCTTGATCTTCAGTTGCAGCATTTGCACGGCCATCAGAATCGGCGACAAGACGTTGTTGAGATCGTGCGCGATGCCACCGGCAAGCGTGCCAATCGATTCCATGCGCTGCGCCCGCAGGAACTGTGCCTCCATTTGCTTCTTCCCGGTGATGTCGGTGTTGATGACGAGAATGGAAGCGGGTTGGCCATTTTCGTCGCGCACCAGTGTCCAGCGGCTCTCGACGATGATCTCTTTACCATTGCGGCGCACCTGACGCATCTCGCCGCTCCATTCACCTTTCTCCATCACTGCCTGTTTAGCGATTTCCACTTGAGGCGGGAGTTCATTGAACAGGAGACCAAAGGCGCTTTTGCCGGCCGCTTCTTCCGCCGTCCAGCCGTAAAGGTGTTCCGCTCCTTTGTTCCAGAAGAGAATGTTGTGCTCGAGGTCGCGCACCAGGATCGCATCCCGCGCCTGATCCAACAGCGCGGCCTGCTGGGTGATACGCTCTTCGCCGCGTTTGCGCTCAGTTATATCGTAACGGATCGCAACGTACTGGTAGGGTTTTCCTTCTGTGTTGAGAAACGGAACGATGGTCGTGTCAACCCAGTAATAGCTGCCGTCCTTCGCCTGATTTTTGAGTTCGCCGCGCCAGACGCGACCGCTCCCGATAGTGGTCCAGAGATTTCGGATGAACTCTTTCGGATGATAGCCTGAGTTGATGATGCGATGATCCTGCCCAAGCAGTTCCTCTCGCGAGTATTTCGAGATCTCGCAAAACTTCTCGTTGACGTAGTTGATAATGCCGCGGTGGTCCGTGATGGCCACGATGGCCGACTCGTCCAGCGCAAACTTGATGTCCGCCAGCTCTTTTAGCGAGTGCTGCAGGGCCTCTTCCGCGCTGAAGCCCGGATCAACCGAACTGGTTCTGAGTGTATCCACGCGAGCAGTCATCGGATTGGGGAGTCTGTTACGAGGCCGAGTCGGCCGCTAAGCTGTCGGCGCCTTCCAGTTTTTTCAAGCGATACCTGAGTTGATCGCGCGAAATGCCGAGCAACTCCGCGGCGCGCGTTTGATTACCGTCACTTCTCTCGATCGCCTGTCGCACGAAAGCCATTTCCACATCATCAAGCGACAGACCTTCACGCGGCAACACAAAGACCGAGCCCTGAACCGGCGCTGACTGACTGGCGCCGACGCTCGGTTCGGATTGGCCCGTGAGCGCGCCCGGCAAATACTCCATCGTGATCACGTCGCTGTCTTCGAGGATCAAGGCGCGTTCGATGACGTTGCGCAGTTCGCGCACGTTACCCGGCCAGGCGTAATGCCGAAAAGCGTTGGTGACTTCGGGCGAGAGACCCGCGATCCGATTCCGCATTTTTAATCGATCGCCAATCGTCTTGATGTAATGCTCAGCAAGCAGCAGCACGTCGTCGCCACGCGCGCGCAGCGGCGGAATGTCGATCTGAATGATCGAGAGACGATAGTAGAGGTCGAGCCGGAAACGCCCGGCTTCACTCTCAGTTTTCAGATCGCGGTTCGATGCGGCGATGACGCGCACGTCGAGCGGAATGTCTTTTAAGCCACCAACGCGCCGGAATGCTCCCTCTTCCAACACGCGCAAAAGTTTTGCTTGCAGAGCCAGTTCAAGCTCGCCGATCTCATCCAGTAACAGCGTCCCGCCTTCGGCCTGTTCGAACAATCCTTCCTTGCGCGCCTTCGCATCGGTGAAAGCGCCTTTTTCGTAACCGAAAAGTTCCGATTCGATCAGCGTCGCCGGCAACGCCGCGCAGTTGATCGCAATAAACGGATTGTCCGCGCGCCGCGATCCGTAATGTATGGCCTTGGCGACCAGATCCTTGCCCGTCCCTGATTCGCCCTGCAACATCACGGAAGAGACTTCGCTCTCCGCGACCTTCGCGGCCAGATTCAGCATCTTCTGCATTGTCGGGGACTGGCCGACAATCTGCTCGAAGCTGAATTGCCGGGCTCGCTCTTTTCGTACCTGATCCACTTCGCGACGCAGATGGCGCGCTTCGATGCCGTTGCGGATCGTTACGCGCAACTCTTCGAGATTGATCGGCTTGCCGATGAAATCGTAAGCGCCGCCGCGCAACGCGGAGATCGTATTATCGATGAGCACATTGCCAGTGATCATGATGACAACGGCTTCGGGCTGCTGGCTCTTAATCTGCCGCAACACGTCGAGGCCGGAACCGTCGGGTAGATCAATGTCGAGCAGAGTAGCGACGGGTTGCTCAGCGTCGAATTGCGTGAGCGCTTCAGCGACAGCGCCGGCTTCGACTGGGGTGAAGTTCCACATGCGCAGCGCTTCGCCCAGCGACCAGCGAATCGCCTGATCGTCGTCAACAACGAGTATCTTCTCTTTAGTGCTTTTCAGGGAATATCAACTCTCTTTCTGGGCGTTTCCGCCGAGAGCAGTCTGGACCAAGCCATTATAAGCATACAAACAGTTTGGAGAAAGTTGCGCCAATCTGAAACTCGCCGGCTTGCGCAATATTACGGAGGCCGAACGCAAAGGCTGCGCGATATCTCGCAACGCCAATCGCGGTTTTCGGAAAAGGGCCGTCTTCTTCGGCCCTCTTTTGTTGTTTTGAGAAACAACCTGTCGTTTGGCTTGCGAGTTGCACAGACTGCGGGCGGAGACTGCTATCCGGCCGATGCGACCACTAGACCTGATCTACAAACGGCTTTACGAAGGACTGAACTATCGCCTGCGCACCTTTGCGCGGGGGCGTTGGGCCGCGTCGTGCCGGCCCACCTCGATCGCGCTGCTGCTGACTGAGCGTTGCAACGCACGCTGCATTCATTGCGACATCTGGAAGAATCGCGGCAAGGAAGACTCTCCATCACTCGAACAGTGGCAAACCGCGCTGGCGGATCTGCGGCGCTGGCTCGGGCCGGTGCCGGTGGTTTTTACCGGCGGAGAAGCGCTTTTGAAACCGTTCACAATCGACCTCGTGTCATATGCCAGCGCCCTCGGCCTTTTCGTTGAACTCCTAAGCCACGGTTTCTGGGAGGACCAGATTAAGATTGAAGAGGTTGCGCTCGCTAATCCGTCGCGCGTGACGATCTCGCTCGATGGCGTGGGTCAAACGCACAGCCTGATCCGCGGCCGCGACAACTTTTTCGCGAAGACCGAACGGACGATTCACACTCTGCGCCGACTGCGCAGAGACCGCGGTCTCAAGTTCGCCATTCGACTGAAGACGGTGATCATGAACCAAAATCTGGACGACGTTTGCGAGGTGGCGCGTTTCGCAAAAAGCATCGATGCCGAAGTTTTCTATCAACCGATCGAGCAGAACTACAACACACCCGAAGACCCGCAATGGTTCGCACACAGCGACACCTGGCCCACAGATACGCACAAAGCAATCAGCATTGTCGAAGCTCTGCGCCGGATGAAGGTCCAGGGCTTACCCATCGCAAACAGTTTTGCGCAGCTCGACGCGATGATTCCGTACTTCAGCGATCCGGGCAGTCTGCGCGTTGCCACGCAATCGCACAGCGCCCATGAGCGAAAACTGCTTTGCAGCGCCTTAACGATGCTGCAGATTCAGGCCAATGGTGACGTGACTGTTTGTATTGCAAAGGAGCCCGTGGGAAATATCAAGACGCAACGGATTCGCGAGATCTGGCAGACGCGGCCGCATTGGTGGGAAGCGGGATGCTGTCTTGAACAGCGCTTGAGCGAGTAGCGGTAGGGGTCCGCCCCTACCGCTTTACCGCCGCTCCATCTTGTACAAATACCAAAGCAAGCCGGCGTTCAAGAGAAAGCAAATCAGACTCACCAGTGCCGCGGGCCAGATGACCGCTTCATCGCCGCCGAGGTACGCGTTCATCGTGGCCATCAGCAGCCACAACTGCAGCATGAAGATGATCAGCACGACGCACAGAATGCCGTAGACGATCGTCATACGCTGATCGCGGTTGAACGATCGCTTCATATGGTCTTTACCTCAACGCCTACCGCATAGATCGTATTGAGCCGAATCTCCAGGTTGATGCGCGCCAGAGGCCGCCGCGGCGGCCCGGCGATAGGAGAGCCGGTGACAAGATCAAAATAGCCTTCGTGACAGGGACAGTGAAAACGTCCCTGCTTCATTTCTGGCACGACCGCGCACGAAAGGTGCGTACACTTCTGGCTAAACGCCGCGAAGGTTGTTTCGTCCGGGCGCACCAGGATGCACGTGTCCTGCGGTTCCGGATAACTGAAGGTGAGCGCGCCACCGATCGGGATCTGATCCATGGTTCCGATCTGCCGCAGCGGCAATTGGCCGCGACGTTTGCGCCAGAAGTTGCGCGCAATGATCCAAAACTGGCCCACCGTAAACGCGAGGCTCGTCAGCACCATAAACTTGGTAAAGTCGCGCCGCGAGATGTAATGGTCCTGCGGCCAATCGATGGGAAAGTCCTGACGCCAGCGGGGTTGTTGCTCGGCGGGCTGACCATCCGGCGACATCGTGATTCGCTCGTGATTTGATAACAAGACGTTTTTCCCTAACTCGCAGAATTACCGATTTCTTCGGTCGGCTAACAAGAACACGAAAGCAATTGCCAGCCAGAACACTGCTTTGAGCCAGTTTCTTGTTTGAAATGCCTCAAGCAACGAAACCCCGAAGAAAAGCAAAAACACAGCGAAGTTAGCCCCAAGCTTAATCCCTCTCATAATCCGTCTCCTCTGCGCCCGCCGCATTCGTAAGGATGTTGAGCGAAATGCTCTTGCCGATTGCCCGCTCGCTCATCGCCGCCGTCACGTCTATGTATTCGGCGCGCCCGTGCTTTGGCGTCATCATGTTTACCTTCGTCGTGATCGTTTGTTCACCAAACTGAAATCGATTCGTCGGCGTAGAGCGTGGCCTTAGCTGCACGATCTGTTCGCGCGTGCCAAAGAAGAGCGCTTGGCTCGGGCAAACCGTCGCGCACATCGGCCGCAAACCAACCGAAGTGCGGTCGTAGCACATGTCACACTTCATCATCAGCTTGAATTCCGTCTTCATCTTCGGCACGCCGAATGGGCAGGCAAGCACGCAGTTGTTGCAGGCGATGCAACGCGGCTTGCGCGCGGTCTGGACAACCCCGTCGCCCGTCTTCTTGATCGCGTCCGCCGGACACACTTCGGCGCAGGTGGGCGAGTCGCAGTGCATACAGACCACGGGGGCCGTCTGCACTGAATGTTCGCGGTCGACGTATTCGAGATGGATCATCGAATACCCCTTGTGCGTTTCGCATTCCGTACACGCCTGCACACACGCCTGGCAGCCAATACAGCGATTGGGATCGATGAAGAATTCGTTTTGTTCAGGAACCGGCATGTCCTTGTAGGGGCGGACCAGCGTGTCCGCCCGCCCCGTTGATTTCGTAATTTACGTGTTTCGAGCGGCATCACCTAAAAGGGCGGACACGCAGGTCCGCCCCTACACTTCGGCTTTTCTGATCTTTACCGCGCAGACCTTGTACTCCGGGATCTTCGAGATCGGATCCTGCGCGGAGATTGTCAATTGATTGATACTCTTCCTGCCCGGCCAATGATAAGGAACAAAGACTGTATCAGGTCGAATCGTTGTCACGACCATCGCCGGCAACGTAATACTGCCCCGACGCGACTCAACCGTAGTCAACTCGCCACTGGCAATCCCCAGTTTTTGTGCGAGCTGCGGATGCATTTCGACGAGCGGCTCGGGATACTGATCAACCAGTGGTCCAATGCGACGCGTCTGTGTGCCCGACAGAAACTGGCTGACAACTCGTCCGGTTGTCAGCATCAGTGGATACTCGTCATCAACCTCCTCGGCCGGAGGCGTATACGCGGCGACATTGAAACGCGCTTTGCCGTCGGGAAAGTAAAATGGCCCACTGCCTTTTGCTATCGGGTTCCATGATCCTGCTTCAAACAGACGCGGCGTGCCCGCGTGATCTTCACTCGGGCAGGGCCAGAAGACACCGCCTTGCGCTTCGATCTTCTCGTAAGTAATGCCGGCATAGTCGGCAATGCCGCCGGCTGATGCGCGCCGCAGCTCGTCGAAAATCTCGCGCGGCTCATTGAAAGTGAAACCGCGCGCACGACCCAGGGCCGCGGCGATGTCCTGAATAATGCGCCAGTCCTGAGTGGCCTCGCCCGGTGGATCGACGGCCTTATTGATCTTGATCACGCGCCCTTCGATTTGCGTCACCACGCCTTCGTCTTCTTCATGGAGTGATCCGGGCAACACGATATCGGCGTGCTGCGCGGTTTCGTTCAGAAAGAAGTCGATCGAGACGAAGAACTCCAGCTTCTCCAGACAACGCGTGATGAAACTGTTGTCCGGCAAGGAGACCTTCGGATTGAAGCAGAGACTAAGCAGCCCGCGAATCTCGCCGCGATCGATCCGGCGAAACATCTCGTAAACATCGACACCGGCTTGTGGCAGCTCTTCAGGCTTGATGCCCCAAACATTGGCGACGTGCGCGCGATGCTCGGCGTTACTGATGTCGCGCATGCCGGGAAGCTGGTCACACTTCTGGCCGTGTTCGCGTCCGCCCTGGCCGTTACCCTGACCAGTGATAGTGGCGTAGCCGCAGCCTTCGCGGCCGATGCGTCCTGAGGCCAGCACGGTGTTGATCGCACCAAGCACGTTCTGCACGCCGTGGCTGTGGTGTTCGATGCCGCGCGCGTGCAGCAGAAAACTTGATTTAGCCTGACCCCACCAATTGGCGGCCTGGCGAATGGCGCGTTCGGAAATTCCGGTGACTTCAGCGGTTTTTCGCGGCGTCCATTCGCGCACCTGCTCGGCGACGGCGTCGAAGCCGACGGTGTGCTGCGCGATGAAGTCGTGGTCCAACCAATCGTTTTCGATCATCAAGTGCAGGACGCCGTTGAAGAGAGCTACGTCGCGGCCGGGCTTGATCGGCAGAAACAGATCGCAAGTGCGAGCAATCGGCGTGATGCGCGGATCGACGACGATGACACGAGCGCCATACTCGCGCGCCTGCCAAACGTAGTTGGTGGTTATGGGCGCGCACTCGGCTATGTTTGCGCCGCTGATCCAGACGACGTCGGCTTTGAGAATGTCCGACCAGGGATTCGCCGCCCGATCAATGCCGAACGCTTTCTTGTTACCCGCCGCGGCGCTGACCATGCAAAGGCGGCCGTTGTAATCGATGTTCGCGGTCCTCAGACACATGCGCGCGAACTTGCCCATCAGATACGCCTTCTCGGTGGTCAGGCTCGCGCCACTCAAAAGCGCGAAGGCATCTGGTCCATTGTTTGATTGAATGCGTTGGATTTCAGACGCCACGCGACCGATGGCTTCGTTGTAAGGGATCGCGCGGAACCCACCGGCAGCAGATGGATCGCGCTGGTAAGCATGAACCAGTCGATCGGGATGCGAGCCTTGCAGATAACGCTTCACGCCTTTCGGACAAAGCATGCCGCGATTGAAAGGAAAATCTTCCCACGGCTCAAAGCCGATCACTTCGTTGTTTTTGACTTTGAGTTGAATGCCGCATTGCTGGCCGCAAAAACAACAATGCGTTTTGACGAGGCGATCGGGCTCGACGCCGGTTTGCAAGCGTTCGCCGGACGAATACGCGGGGTGCGGACCGAAGTGTTGAATGACTTCTTCTGTTTTGGTTGGTGCAATCGCCATTTTGAATTATTAGTGTTTCTGAAGTGTGACTGTTACCTGAGAATCGAAAATATTCTGAGTCGCGGCCTTGCCGCCGCCCAGTGCGGAAAGGCTTTGCCTTTCCGGAAAAGTTACCTGTCTTTCTAAATCTGAGAGGCTATGCCTCGAAGACGAGATTGGAGGCGTAGCCTCATTTTCTTAATAACGGAATTCTCCGGAAAGGCCGAGCCTTTCCGCATTGTGCGGCGGCAAAGCCGCAGTTGAATCTCACGGATGAAAGTTCCTCCGATCTTCTTCACCGAGCGGCCCTTGATCTGCACCCGGATTGCCAAACATCGGGGTTGGCATCAAGCCGGCAGCATCGATGCCAGGAGACGCAATTGATTCGTTGCGCCAAAGCTGCCCCTGGGCCAGCGCCAGCATCGCGCGGCGGCACGGTGGACAGATCCACTGATAGTGTTCGATTGTTCCTTTATTTATTTCGTAGCGATATCCCAGTTCTCTCTCAACGCGAATCAGATCCTCGACATGCATGCGCGACGTGAACGCCGCGCCGCAGCGCCGGCAAATTGCCGGGTCTTCGCGCTCTCCGATGTCCTTGTAGAAACTGACGCCGAGTTGGGCCGGCCGTTGAAAGATGTGAAAGAACTTGCCAAACGGCAGCCAGAGCAGCGTGAAGATCACCGTGATCGCATGCAGGATCGCGAGAAAGTCGTAAGCGTATCCCTTCATCCAGGTGTAACTCGCCGTTAGCATCAAACCCGTCACGCTGATCGCAAACAAGAGAATCAGCGGCAGAAAGTCTTCGCCAAACTGCTGCAGGGCGACCGCGCCGTGATCGCGCATGCGTCGACGCATTGCCAGCATCACGCCGGCAGTGACCAGAATAGACGCCGATACCAATCCGTGAAAAATCAGAAAACCAAACAACGAGTGAATCGGAAATGCGAACGTGGGAAAGCCGAAGAGATACGCGCGGTACCAGTCGAGATCGCCTGGCAATGTTTCAAAATGAACCCAACCGAAGACCAACGGAAACGTGATGGCGATCGCGATGATGCAGCCCCACATAATCAGCATGTGAGCGGCCCAGCGCAAACGATCGCGATGAAGAATGAAAGCGTTCAGAGCGAATTCGCCCGGCACTCGCGTCAGCCATTCCTTGATGTTCCGTCCGAGGTGCCTTGGCCGAAAGAACACCTGCCAGCCACGCTTCCAATACATCGCGGTGGGCGGTCGCTGCAGCCACATCGCATAGCGATAGGTGATGCCAAACACAGCGAAGAGCACCGCGAACGTATAGCCCACCAACGCGGCATCGAAGTGCGCGAGGTTGCGCGACCCAACAACGATCAGGCCCGCTAATATGAGCGTGAATAACGCTCCCCAGGCGGCCGCCTTAATCGTTTCTTTGGTCATTGAACGTATGCTAAATCGGAGTGTTACTAATGTCGCGCTCTTAGCCAGGGAAGTCAATCATTAACGGTCACTTGATCCATTGCCAACGTGCGATGAGTGTGCCAACTGTAAGCCGAGTTCTGGCAGAGCAACCTGGTCGGCAGCCTGCGAAATATCGCGGGAGCAAAGCGCAAACTTCCCCAAACCAGGGCTCATTCTTCATTGTCAAAGCCGGATCAGGCCAAACTGGTTAGGGCAGAGCCTCGGAACGCACTTTGCAGCAGGTCGCGCGGGGTGGGGCGAATGATTGAAGAATTCTTGTTAGAGGATCACGAGTCGCTGGCCGCGCTGCTCGATGATCTGAAGATTGCCCTGGAGAAACCGGACCTGCTGCGCGCCTTCGAGTTGCTGGATCGCTTCTGGGCGCGCTTGGCGGTGCACATTCGCGCGGAGAATGTTTGTCTGTTTCCCGCAATTCTCAACGCACCCGCAAAATTGTTCGTCGCTGAAAACGGCCTGCCGGAGATTGCGGAAGCGCGCGCGGCAATCGCTCAGCTCCGCAGCGATCACAACTTTTTCATGGACGAGTTGGCCCAGGCCGTGAAGACCATGCGTGAGCTTCTATCCGCGGAACATCACGAGAACGAACACGAGCAAATGGAAAGCGTGCGGCGAAAGATCTCAGCGGTTGCCGGTCGCCTCGAAGCGCACAACAAACTCGAAGAAGAGAGAGTCTACCGGTGGCCCAGGATCGTTTTGACGCCGTCTGAACTGGCGCGCCTGAATGATGCAGTCCGCTTTGAGATTCGGAACCTGCCGGCAAGACTCTTGCAAACGAGTTGACGGTTCCGCCCGGTCCCTCGCATTCGTCTCTTTCTCAGTCGAAGCCCCCTCGCGATGCGAAGAATTTCGCTGGTTCATGGCGAGATTCCGCAACCATGCGGTTCGCAAGACGAAAACAAAGCCCTGAGAACGACGGCACGCTCATTGCACAAGCGACTCTAGCTGGAATTTTTGCGGCCTTCTTTATTTCGCAAGAAAATGATAGGACAATCCACACTGGTTGTCAGGGAGAAGAGGTTTTTCGGAGGTGATAATGAAAGAATTCAAACCAGGCGCGGCGCAGGCGCTGTTTTTCTCAACTACGGCTTTCGCAATTTCATTCGCGGTCTGGGGATTGGTCGCGGCGCTCGCACCAACGTTCACCCAAACGTATGGTCTTTCCGCGAAAGCGAAGGGCTTGATGATCGCGATTCCGGTGCTGCTCGGGTCGTTGGGACGTCTGCCGGCCGGCATGCTGGCGGATCGCTTCGGCGGGCGAAAAGTGTTTTCGATATTGCTCCTGCTCTCGGCGATTCCCGCGGCGGCGATTGGCCTTTCAAATAGCTACACGCAACTTCTCTGGCTCGGAGTCTTCATCGGGATGGCCGGAACATCGTTCGCGATCGGTATCAGTTTCACTGCCAAATGGTTCACGCCCGATCAACAGGGAACGGCGCTGGGCATTTATGGCATGGGAAACATTGGGCAATCTATCGCTGTTTTCGGCGCGCCCGTACTGGCCATCTATTTCGGCTCGTGGCGTCCGGTCTTCTTTGTCTTTGCCGCAGTTTCCGTGCTCTGGGGCGTCATGTTCTATCTCTTCGCGCACGACGCCGCCACGACAGCAAAGCCGAGAACTTTCTCGGAGGACATTGGGGTCCTGCGACGCTCGCCGCTGGCCTGGGTTTTGTCACTTTTCTACTTCTCCACCTTCGGCGGCTTTGTGGCGCTGGCGATCTATTTGCCGACGCTGCTCAAAGACAATTTCAAACTGACTGCAGCCGACGCCGGCGCGCGCACGGCCGGCTTCGTCTTACTCGCGACACTGATGCGACCCGTCGGCGGCATGCTCTCTGATCGTCATGGTGGCGCGCGCATTCTCGTTGGTGTGTTTGTCGCCCTTGCCTTACTCGGAGCGTTGATGGGCTGTCCGTGGATGCCCACGTTTACAGTCGGCGCACTCGGCGCCGCCGCTGCGCTCGGTCTCGGAAACGGCGCCGTCTTCAAACTCGTTCCCGAATACTTTCCCAAAGAGACCGGCACGGTGACTGGACTGGTAGGCGCGTTCGGTGGTCTCGGCGGATTCTTCCCGCCACTGGTGCTCGGTGTGCTGCGTGATGCAACCGGCAGGTACACACTAGGGTTCGTCTCCCTCTCACTTTTTGCGCTTGGCTGTCTGGCGGTCAACTATTTTGTTTTCCTGCGACGTTCGAAAATCGGTGAACTGGCTCCGGCGGCATTTAGAGGTTAGGCTACTCTGCGTCGCTGGCGCGTCCAGTGGCCCTTGCGCCAGCCACGATAACCAGCAGCCGTTAGGCAGGGTCGCTTCTGGAGTTGGGCTAAACGAAATTCAAGAGAAGTAACTGGCTGGCCCAGCACTCGTAGGAGCCACGGCGTTGCCCAAAATCGCTTTACTCAATGCGAAATAACACTCCTGCACAAAGCACATCACAGACTGTGAATATCGAAAATCCGCAATACACTCCCGCACCTCGAGAGGGCAACGTCGTGCTTCGCGACGGGTCAACAGTGCGAGTTCGCGTAATGCGCCCGACCGATGAAGAGGGTCTCCTCACTTTGTTCCAGTCGCTTTCGGACGAAGCGCGATGGCTGCGCTTTTACTCTGCGGCAAAGGGCTCAGCGCTTACCGCGGAAGCCCATCGGGAGGTCAATCTCGATCGCACATTTGGTCTATTGGCTTTGAGTGGCGCCGAAGAGCGGGTTGTCGGCCATGCATTCTATGCCCTCCTTGACGAACATCACGCGGAGGTCGCTTTTACAATTGCAGATGACTTCCGGGGACGAGGGCTCGGCACGATCTTGCTCGGTCAACTGGCCGAGGTTGCAGTGGCTAATGGAATCCAGGTGTTTGAGGCCGAGGTAGTTGCTGCGAACCGTGCGATGCTGGGCGTCTTCAGGGAATCGGGTTTTCACATCGAAGTGAGAGCTGAGGCGGGCCAGCTTCACATCAGCTTTCCAACCTCATTTACTCGCGAAGCAATTGAACAATTTGAACATCGAGAAGCTACTGCCGCGGTCAACGCGCTAAAGCTCTTCTTCGAACCGCATGCCGTTGCAGTAATTGGTGCGTCACGGCGGCGCGGGACGCTCGGCGGCGAGATCTTTCACAACCTGCTGAGCTTTGGGTTTCAAGGCCCGGTCTATCCGGTAAATCCCACCACTGACGTTGTGCAGTGTGTGCCCGCTTATCGATCGGTCGAGGCGATCGCCGGTCCAGTCGATCTCGCGATCATCGTTGTCCCTGCCGCTGAAGTGATCGAAGTCGCAGCCGCGTGCGGACGCAAGGGCGTCAAGGCGCTGGTCGTGATCTCGGCGGGATTCGCCGAGACGGGAAAGGAAGGGCAGGCCCGGCAGGCTGAGCTGCTTCGAGTTTGCCGCGCCGCCGGCATGCGGCTGATTGGTCCAAATTGCATGGGCATTGCGAACACCGATCCCGCGGTGCTGTTGGACGCGACGTTTGCGCCAGGCGTGCCGCCTGCGGGCCGCGTTGGATTTTCTTCGCAAAGCGGTGCGCTCGGATTGGCGATCATCGAATATGCAAACTCACTGGGCCTGGGGATCTCGACATTTGTTTCCGTCGGCAACAAAGCAGATATTTCCGGAAACGACCTGCTTCGCTATTGGGAGTCTGACGCTGGTACGGATGTGATTCTGCTTTACCTGGAATCATTCGGAAACCCGAAGAAATTTTCGCAGATCGCACGTCGGGTCGGGCGCAAGAAACCAATCGTCGTTGTGAAAAGCGGCCGCTCGGCCGCAGGCGCGCGGGCCACTTCGTCACACACCGGCGCGCTCCTCGCCGCTTCAGATGTGACGGTTGACGCGTTGTTTCGGCAGGCAGGTGTGATTCGGACCGACACGCTGGAAGAGTTATTCGATGTCGCCTCGTTATTGGTGAATCAGCCGCTGCCGCGCGGTCCGCGTGTGGGCCTCATTACGAACGCCGGTGGCCCGGCGATCTTGTGTGCTGACGCGTGCGAGGCGCGAGGATTGGAAGTTGGCATGCTCAGCAAAGACAGCCAGGACAAGTTGCGCGCGTTTCTTCCGCCGGGAGCCAGCGTAAGCAATCCGGTTGATATGATCGCCTCTGCCACAGCCGACCAATACGGCAAAGCAATTGGTATTGTGGCGGCTGATTCAAATGTGGATGCGTTGATAGTGATCTTCACTCCGCCGCTAGTGACGCGAGCAGAGGATGTAGCTCGCGCGATCGTCGATGCAGTGCACGACATGAAGAGAAGCAAGCCAGTCATCGCTGTCTTCCTATCAGCGAGCGGGACGCCGGAAGAGTTGCGATCAGCAAGCGTGCGCGTTCCCTCGTACTCGTTTCCCGAAACAGCGGCGATTGCCCTGGCGCGAGCCAGCCGTTATCGGGAATGGCGCGAGCGGACCGAGACTGTTGTCCCTCGTTTTGAAAACGTGCGCGGCGATGAAGCGGCGTCCATTGTCGCCACAGCCCTTTCACGCGACGACGGATGGCTCACCGCGGAAGAAACGACCGCGCTTTTATCCTGCTATGGCCTGCCGGTAATTGAACAAGGAATTGGGACAACTCCGGAAGCCGCCGGCGCGATAGCGGAAGAAATGGGCGGTGAGGTGGTGCTGAAAGCAATCGCTCCCGGCCTGATTCACAAGACTGAAGCGGGCGCGGTTCGCCTTCATCTGCAGGGCGCAAAACAAGTTCGTATTGCTGCGCGCGAAATAGCAGAAAGACTCGTATTACTCGGACATTCTCCGTCAGGTTTCCTGGTCCAACGCATGGCTCAAAGCGGAGTCGAGATGTTGGTAGGTGTCGTACACGACCCACAATTCGGCCCCGTCGTGGCTTGCGGTGCCGGAGGAATCCAGGTTGAGCTGCTGCGCGACGTATCGGTGCGCCTCACGCCACTTTCTAAAGAAGACGCCTCCGAGATGATCAGCAGTTTGAAGACCTACCCGCTACTCACGGGGTTTCGCGGCGGCCCGTTATGCGATGTGGCTGCCCTTGAAGAAGGGCTCCTGCGCGTAAGCGCAATGGTCGAAGACATTCCGCAAATCGCCGAACTCGACTGCAATCCTTATGTGGTGCAAGAACGAGGCGCCGTGATTCTCGATGCGCGCGTGCGCGTAACAGCCGTTGAGCTTCGGCCATTACTGGGCGCGCGACGATGAGTAGACGCTCGGCAAAACGGCACGAATAGAGTGAACCTGGACGCGTGCGGCTTGCGGGCACTGATGGGTTTCACTCATGACTGCTGTCTTGGTTCGCGCACAACTTCTACTGAGCAATGAGCACGGGCTGCGATTGCCGACGACACACTCCCGAGAACGAAGCGCTCAAGCCGATCACTGAAACCAGTCGAGCCAACGAAGATGCAGTTAGCTCCCCACTCTTCCGCCATCTTTACAATGACGCGCTTTGGGTCCCCTGCTGCCACAATTCCCTCTGCACTTAGGTTTTGTGACTTGAGACGACGCGCCGCCTCGCCCACGATCTTCGAAGCGTACTCCTGGTCTTCCCGATTGCACTCGGCTACTGATTGATTAATCTGAGGAATCAGCTCACCGATCAAGGTTGACTCAAGCGGATCGTTCACGACTACAACTCGTGCTTCGCTCTGCGGCGGCCAGTTGCGCTCGGCAGCGGCGCGCACGGCCGCTTCGGAACCACTAGAGCCATCAACGGCGACTATGATGCGCACCGGGGAGGGTTCTTCAACTCGCCCACGCGCCACTCGAACGGAGCAAGTTGCTTCCGTAAGAACTCGCTGCGACACGCTGCCCATCACGAGACGACCTAGCGCTGATCGTCCATGAGACCCGACCACGACCAGGTCCGGCTTCCATCTATCGGCTTTGAATACCAACTCCCAGGCTGGCGATCCGCAAGTAGCTTCCGGACACACCTCCCAACGCGGAAATTTGGTTCTGAGCCTGGCCGCCGCTCGCGCTACGAGCGCTTCGGCATCCTTAACGGCGCGAGATTGTTTCGAATAGCCTTGTTGCAACTGTGCAGGGCCCTCAGCTTCGTTCGCCATCCCGACTACTTCCAGGGTTGATGGCGGTGGCGGTGGCAACCAAACTTCGGTCACTGACATAATCAAAGCCTGGCACTGCTCAGGCAGGCCTGCAAATTGCAGATCGTCAAGCGCCGCATCAGCGCATTCCGAGCCGTCATAGCCGATCAGGATCTTCATTCTGTCTTTCATGTCAAACATTCCTTTCCCAGTACACGCGCGCGAATTTGTTCTCATGCGAGAAGTCGTAACGCACGTCGCCGTCGAAGGCTTTCTCCAGCGCGTGCCCAAGGCGTTGAGCCAGGTGCTCCGTTGTTGTCTTCACTACCAGTTGGCTTTCAATTTCTTCCCAACTCATAATTCGCGCCAGTGGATTGTCTTGCGCGTCGCGATCGGCTTCATTTGTCAGCAGACGCTCGATTTCGTCGCGATGTTTTCGCAGAAACTCGCCTGTAAGATAAACGAATCCGCCGGCGACGCCGTCGCGCTCCTGCTTGCACGCAGGACAAAGCTCGATGTGCACGGCTCGCGTTGGCGCAGACCGATTCCTTCTCAGCTCGCCCTTGCTCGTCCAGCGACGGTGCGAGTACGTAGCTCCGCAACCTTCGCAGACTATTGGTTCAGGCAGACTGCGGCGCGGGCGGTGACGGCCAGCTTCATGGTCGACTCGTTTCGTGAACGTCGTATTCGTGTATCGCTTATTCCGCATGTTCTCATCCACCTCTGCTTTTGCACTACTTCTCGCCGAATCTTAGTCGCATGAGACGTGCCAGAAACTCGATACAAAATTGCTCTGTTTTCTGAGAAAAAGTAGCCACGCACCTGCGTGCTTTTCCGTGACGCGCGGACTTTTGCGCAGTATCGAGAGACATTTGACCTGAAAATCGCACTTCCGCTCACGGCATGTTTGTTGCTCTCTTAGAAATACAATCGAGTAGTGTGCTTGCCGACTATTCATCCAATCAGGGGGAGGGATTGTCGGGAAGCTCGACCCGAATCGAAAGACAACAGGAGGTTTAATCATGAAGGTGAAAGAAGTAATGACGTCAAACGCGCAGACCTGTATGCCTGAAACCAGCTTGGCCACAGCGGCGATGATGATGTGGGAGAAAGACTGCGGCGTATTACCGGTCGTGAATGTCAGCGACAAGGTCGTTGGCATGATCACCGACCGTGACATTTGCATGGGTGCCGCGACCAAGCAACGCGATCCATCAACAATTGCCGTGGCCGAAGTTATTTCAGGCGACGCTTACCTGTGTAAGTCAGACGACGACGTGCGGGACGCGCTCAAGACCATGAAAGAAAAAAGAGTACGGCGGCTTCCCGTAATCGATGCGGAAGGAAACCTGCAGGGCGTGCTCTCGATGAACGACGTTGTGCTGCGCGCTAAGGGGAATGGCGCAAAGAAACAGGATCTTTCCTACGGTGACGTGATGCAGACGTTCAAGGCGATCTGCGAACATCCGGCGCCAGAGACTCAGCGGAAGCAGAAGAGCGCTGTTGCCCGAGCTTAGTCATCGTTCTAATTGAGCTTGAGCGGCCATGAAGCCGCGTCGTGACTCGGGCTTGGCAGTTGCAGAAACAGTAGGAGGGATTATGGAGAGAAAAACTGATAGCGAAATAAAACAACAGGTGCAGAGAGAGTTGTTGTGGGACTCGCGCCTTTGGTCGGCGGACATCAACGTCGCGGTGTGTGATGGCATCGTAGCACTCACCGGCACAGTTCCAACTTACGCCAAGAAGCTCGCGGCGCAGGAGGCCGCACATCGCATCTATGGCGTGCTCGACGTTGTTATTGACATTGACGTAAAAGCCAATGGCCGTGCACGAACAGACACCGCAATTGCAAAGGCCGTGCGACACGCGCTTGAGTGGGACACCCTGGTTCCTGAAGACCGTATTCGGTCTACCGTGTCCGCCGGCTGGGTCACGCTCGAAGGCGATGTCAACGTATGGCGCGAACGCGAAGATGCCGAAAACGCAGTGCGCAATCTGGCCGGCGTGATTGGCGTAGTCGATAAGATCCAGGTGAAACCGCCAAAGGTTAAGCCAGAGGAACTGCGCGAGCAAATCGAAGACGCATTGGAGCGACGAGCGGATCGGGAAGCGGAACACCTGCGCGTCGAGGTTAGAGATGGCGCGGTTGATCTGTGGGGCCGGGTTCATTCATGGCAGGAAAAGCGCGCCGTGATTGGATCGATCAGCCACGCGCCCGGCGTGCGGCAGGTCCAGGATCACTTGCGCATCGATCCTTATTTCTAGTCACGCTCTGTTTATATTCAGTTCGCGAGCGGGCCGCAAGGCTTTGCGGCCCAGCTCGGATCTCACCTCCTATCCCAAGAGTCTGCGCATCAGCCTTCGCTTTACGATTTCGACCAATAACAAATACGTACCTGTCACTCCCGCAAGGAAGAGAAAGAAGGTCAGAGGCAAAGGCGTGAACCCTAATATGCTTCCCAATGAGGTAAAGGGGATCACGATGCCGGCCATGACCACTGCGATTGTGGTTGCCGTTAAAGCAAGACTGGGACGACTGCGAAAAGGGTTGCCGGCGGTGCGGATGATGAAGATGACGAGCGTCTGGGTCGCCAGGGATTCGACAAACCATCCCGTATGGAAGAGCTGTTCAGAGGCATTGAAAACCTTGAGCAGCGCAAAGAACGTCAGAAAGTCATAGATGGAGCTGATTGGGCCAATGTAGATCATGAAATCGCGGATCATGCTGACGTTCCAACGCTGAGGCTTATGGATAAAAGTCCGGTCGATAAGATCTGTCGGAATCGTCACCTGCGCCAAGTCGTAGAGAAAGTTATTCAGCAGAATCTGCGTTGGCAGCATCGGCAAAAACGGCAGGAACAGCGAAGCGACGGCCATACTGAACATGTTGCCGAAGTTGGAACTCGTCCCCATCAGCAGATACTTCATCACGTTGCCGAAGGCTTTGCGCCCTTCGATGATGCCCTCGTGCAGCACGTTCAGGCTGCGCTCAAGCAGGATAATGTCGGCTGCATCTTTGGCTACATCAACGGCGCTGGAAACAGAAATGCCGACATCCGCCGCGTGGAGAGAGGGCGCGTCATTGATGCCGTCTCCCAAATAGCCCACGACGTGACTGCGGTGTTTGAGCGCCAGAATGATCCGGTTCTTTTGGGCCGGTGAGACGCGCGCGAACACTGAAGTTTGCTCGACAACGTGCGCCAGGGCGGTGTCAGTCATTCGTTCGAGTTCGTCACCGAGAATAATGCGTCCGCCGTCGAGCCCAACCTGCGAGCAGATGTGCTGAGTAACCAGCTCGTTGTCGCCCGTCAAGATCTTGACCTGGACGCCGTCTCTTCTGAGCGCGCGTAAGGCGAGCTTCGCGCTTTCGAGCGGCGGATCGGAGAAAGTCAGGAATCCCGCCAGCACCAGATCCTTTTCGTTGCCCGCCCGGTAAATGTCTTGCTGCGGCACTGCGGTGTAAGCAACTGCCAGCATGCGGAAGCCCCTGGCGCAGAGGTCTCGATAAGTCGCTTCGGCACGCGCTCGCAAATCGGCGTCGAGCGTATGCTGTTGACCGTCCAACTCGTAAGACGTGCAAACAGGCAGCACGCTTTCGGGCGCGCCCTTCGTGATCAGCAGTCTCTCGCTTTCGCGCTCCACGACAATCGACACACGTCGCCTTTCAAAGTCGAAAGGAATTTCATCAATCTTGCGATAAGCGTGAATGTCCGGATGATCGTGTTGCAAGACGGCGGCATCGAGAGGATTGACATTATGGCCCAGCTTGATCGCTTGACTCTTGATCGCCTGATCCAGCGGATTACTCACGCCCGTTTCGTGCAGGCTGTTCAGGTAGGCGAGCAGAAACACCCTTTCAGATGGAGTGCCAAAAGGATCGAGGTGTTGGTCCAGCGCCATCTCGCCGCTGGTAAGCGTGCCCGTCTTGTCGCTACAGAGAACATCGATGCTGCCGAAGTTCTGCATCGCCTCGAGATGCTTGACGATCACTTTCTTTCGCGCCATGTGCACGGCGCCCTGGCCGAGGGTGACCGTCGTTATCATCGGCAGGAACTCGGGTGTCAACCCCACTGCGAGGGCGACGGCGAAGAGTAGGGACTCAAGGAAATTGTGATGAAGGAAGACGCTCACCAGCAGCACAAACAGCACCAGCATGATGGTCGTCTTCATGATCAAGAGACCAAACTGTCGGGTGCCTCTTTCAAACTCGGTTTCCGGCGGCTTGGTGGCGAGGCGAGTGGCAATATCGCCGAAGGCGGTGTCCTTACCCGTAGCCATGACCAGCGCGGTCCCGGTGCCGCTAACTACAGAGGTGCCAAGAAACACTTTGTGTTCATCGCTTGTCTCTTGCGAAATTGCCTGGAGGCCAACGGCTTCTTTTTCGACCGGTAGAGACTCGCCGGTCAGCGCGGCCTGCTGTACATGTAGATCGCGAACCTTGAACAGCCAGGCGTCCGCCGGCACAAGATCACCCGCCGTGAGCCTGATCACATCGCCCGGCACCAACTCGCGCCTGGGAATCTCCGTCCAATTTTCGTCGCGGAGAACGGTTGCTGTGGGCGCGACTTCTTTGCGAATACGCTCGACGGCACGCTGTGAACGATATGTCTGGATGAAGTTGAGGGCGGCGCTCAACAAAACCATCAGCGCGATGATGGAGGCATTGAGGACTTCACCGACAGCCGCAGAGATGGCGCTGGCTACCAGCAGGATGATAGCCAGCGGATTAACGAACAGGAGCAGGATCTGAACAAGGCCCGACGTGCGGCGCGACGAGACGGGTTCGTTCGGGCCGATCTTGCCGAGCCGCAGCCGCGCTTCTGTAGTGCTAAGACCGGCTCCGATGTCGACCTGTGTATTGGTTGAAAGTGCTCGAGTAGGCTGTTGCATATTCGCCAGTCGCTCAGGCTGTCTCACCACTTGAAGCAGTTATTTCAACACAAAGCTACTGCAAAACGCATGCCGACTTCGCGTTGATTTGAGAAGACTAAATCAAGCCGCGTGTTCCGCGCGACGAATCGCTTCAAGGCGAGTGGGCGAGTCGAGCTTACGCAGGATGTGCTGAATGTGGTTGTTGACGGTAGTACGGCTGATGTGCAGATGACTGGCACAGTCGACGTCGTGCTGTCTTTTGCCAGCAGCCGCAGAATCTCGATCTCTCGCCAGCTAACGTCGGTCGCGCACCGGCCACTAAGTTTCTGATCTCACCCGGTGTGCACCTGGTCATCCTAATCAGAAAAATGATGCGAACAGATTATTGCCCTGCGATAGGCAGCGTCGGCTTACTCCGGGGCGTGAAGTGTCCTTTCACGCAAAGATATGCCTGGACTAATGCGACTGCGTTATCCATAGTTACAGCTCACACGTGTAATTCCGCGCGAGTCCGGAGCAATTGCAGCACGTGCGCCCGCGAGATGAATCCAGCGAGTTCGCCGCCTGCCATGATCGGCAACTGGTTCAGATCTTCGCGGGCCATCACTTCAAGCGCCTCAGTAACCAGCGTGTCGAGCCTGACTGTTCGCACCTGATCCAGCGGTCGCATTACGTCAGCAACCGTGGTGTAGGGCCAGCGATTGCGCTCGACGCCGCTGACTTCATTCGGCGTGATCATTCCCTCGGCGTGGCCATTCAACGTCACGACAAAGCAGCGCCGCCCCGTGCGTACCAGATGCTCTTCAACGAACGTTTGCAGATTAGAGTAACCATCCACAGTCGGGTAGTCGCGCGACATCACGTCAGCGACGCGGACATCGCGCAGACCCTCAGTGACTGCTACCTGCACATAGCTCTCGCGGGACGCATCGAGCAAGAACCAGCCGATAAAGGCAATCCACAGACCGCCAATACCCGCGCCGCCGAAGAAGCGCCAGATACCAAGCACGATGAAACCAAAAGCAACAAACTGGCCCACTCGGGCGGCGATCCTCGTCGCTTGATTGGCATTACCGTTGATCCACCAGACGATAGCCCGGAGCACACGTCCGCCGTCGAGTGGAAAGCCCGGGATCATGTTGAAGACCGCCAGGATGATGTTGATGTAGCCGAGCCACATCAGCATCGCGGGCAGTGGTCTCGAGGGAAACTCCGGCGGCGTCCAACCCAACGCCAACGCGATACCCAGACAGATGACCCCGATTACCAGACTCGTGATGGGGCCAACGATCCCCATCCAGAATTCGGTTTTGGCATCCGTTGCTTCTTTCTCGATCTGGGCCACGCCGCCGAGGGCAAAGAGCGTGATTGAACGGACGGGCAAGCCTCGTGATTTCGCCACCGCTGCGTGTGATAGTTCATGAACGACGATGGAAGTGAAAAAGAGTAGCGCCGTGATGACCGCCAGTGCCCAGCTCAAACTCTCGCCCCACTCCGGGTTATGCACGCGGAAATGCCCGGCAATTGAGAATGTGATCAGGAGCGCGATAATGAACCAACTGTAGTGCAGCCCAATCTCGATACCTAAGATGCGCCCAAGTTTTATTTGTGCTCGCATGTGTCCTCTTATCCCTTCGCTTTAACGGCCTCTGAGCGGGTCAGTAACCACGTATTTTGTAGCAGCGGTATTTGACTGCTTCAGCGCGCGCGATTCCCCAGTGCTTGAAGAATAGCCGGAAGTGCCTAGCAGGTGCCAGGCGGCGAGCACCGAGGGCACATAGTTAGCTGTCTCTTGCGGCAGGAGACCGCGATCGGCCATGGTCCAGAAGTCGCGGATGCCGGTGCGATGTATGACCTTGGCAACACGACCTTCGCCCCAGTTGTAAGCCGCTAAAGCAAGCAGCCAATCTCCGAAGAGCGCGTGCAGATCGCGAAAATAGCGGGCTGCGGCGCGCGTGGACTTTTCGGGATTTCCTCTTTCATCCGTCCATGCCGTACGTCGCAACCCATAGCGATCGCCCGTGCCTGGAACAAACTGCCAGATGCCGTGCGCCTCTTTGGGCGAGTGAGCCGTAGAGCTGTAGGTGCTTTCTACAAAACCAACACTAATCAACCATTCGGGAACACCTTCTTCACGAAAAATTTGTGCCATCATCGGACGGTATGAAGCCAGTCGGGCTCGACCGATCTCCAGGCGGGTTCGTCCGCGTCCTTGGTAATAGTTAAGAAAAGCAGCGACTCGCGGTTGGAGGGAGTAATCTCCGTTGACAAAGTTCGCGTCAACTGCGCTCCCCGAAGACGTTCTGCCTGGACCATCCAAGGCGACCAGCTCTCTCGTGATCTCTCGCAGGTATTCTTTGAGCAGTGCGTCTTGTTGCTTGATGTCTCCGTCGGGTGCTGCCGCGGCAATCACTTCACCGGCTTGCCTGAGCAACGCACGCGCTTCGTCGCGACGTCCGGTCCTTAGCCGCTGGCCAGCCTCGGTTCGAAAACGATCGGCTTCCTTGACGACACTTGCCGCGTCACCCGCAACCACAGCACTATCGATTAGTCGGTCTAAATAAACCTCTACATTCAGAGTTGCGGTTGTGCCCTCCACTTCCTTTGGAGTGCCTGGCTGCGTCACTTGGGCCTGGGTGTTCGACGCCAGCAGCACAAAAGTGCAGAGGAGCATTGAGAAGAGCCAGTTGAGATTTTTGAAAAGCACTCGCACAGGTCCTACCTTCCAGAAACTTTTTCATCCACTCTAATCAGAGGAGTCGGGCGAAAGACGCGACTCCAGATCAAGTCATAGGTCTTGTCGGCCATCTGCTCCTTGAGAATGAAATTGAAGCTGCGGCTTGACGCGCCCAGCTGCGGCTCAAACGTCTCTACATCAAACCGATAAATGTCTGAGCGTCCGACTGACCGGATGTCGGTCCAGCGCCAACTGCGCGAGTCATGTCCAGTCTGAGATTCGTACACCAGCCGGTCTGGATATACCTTCAGCACTCCCTCGCATCCTCCAAACCGATGAGAGTGCTTCACTGGTATTTGCGCCAGCGCGTTTTGATCTTCCCCAGCGAACGAGGTGACAAACGGACGTGCGATGCGCTCTCGTAGAAAGTCGCTGACTTTCTGATCGATTTGTCCTTCGATAATCTTGAACGTCAGGCTTTGATCGCGGCCCAGCAGCAGCGCGCGGTCCTTGTAGGTCCAAATGCGTACGCTCGTTGGCGAGAGGATTTCGAACAGTCTGATATCGGTGTACGTCCAAGTG
>JBGQJU010000063.1:0-34313 GCA_041499185.1 Pyrinomonadaceae bacterium
CGCCACTATGGCAGCCGCCAGACTGGGACGCACTCGTGCTTATGCCGCCGCCCCCACCTCCACCGCCACCTCCGCCGCCGCCGATATACACAGCTCCACCGCCGCCACCTCCACCGCCACCTCCGCCTCCGCCACCACCTCCGCCACCACCTCCGCCACCACCGCCACCTCCACCGCCGCCACCTCCGCCTCCGCCTCCGCCACCTCCGCCGCCACCTCCGCCGCCACCACCTCCGCCGCCTCCGCCGCCTCCGCCCGTACCGCCCAAGAAGCGCAAGCTTGCGATTTTGGTGCTAGGGATAGTCGGCGTGCTGGCGCTGATTGGTGGGGCAGTGTGGATGTTTTGGCCTGCCGGTACGATTGATCCAGAACAAGTGAAGCAGTTGCATAAACTGGACCTCGGTGATGAGGTGACGGCAGTTGCCTTCTCGCCGGACGGGGCGACTCTGGCGAGTGGAACGAAGAGCGGGGGAATAAAACTTTGGAATGCGGCGACCGGAGACTTGCAGACACAACAACTGCCTACCAAACATGACGGTGCCATCAGATCGCTTGCTTTTTCTCACGACGGGAAAATCCTGGCGAGCGGAAGCGCCGACGTAAATGTGATCCTTTGGGATGTCCAGCAGATTGGGCAAATCAAGGGCAAGACTCCATTGCGAGACGAAGTGAATTCCGTCGCCTTCTCGCCCGATGACGCGACCATTGTATGTGGCAGTAAAGACGGAACCGCGAGATTTCTGGATGCGCAAAATGGCCAGGCGAAGAACATAACATTAGCGAACGGTAGTCCTGTGAAAGCAGTCGCCTTTTCGCCAGACGGGAAAGTAGTGGCGACTGGCGGCGAAGACGGCGCAGTGAAACTTTGGGACGCGACGACGGGAGGAATGAAGCAACAACTGTCGCCCACGCACGAAGGGGGCGTCTTGTCGCTCGCCTTTTCAAACGGTGACACTGATATCCTGTTAACTAGCGGCGGCGCAGATAAGCGGTTATTACTTTGGGACGTACAGAGCGGGCGAATCAAGTCTCCTGCTCCATTTCTTCAATCCGATCAAGTGACCTCGGTGGCCTTCTCACAAGACAACAAAATCATCGTGAGCGGTGGCGGTGGGCGCGACAGCACCGTCAGACTTTGGGATGCGCAGGCGGGAGGAACGCCGAAGAAACTCCTGGTCAATCACTCGGCGGCGGTTAATTCAGTCGCCGTTTCTGGTGGGAAAATCGCCAGTGGAAGTTCCGACAAGACAGTAATAATTTGGGGGAGCCCATGATCCCGTGTGTTCAGGCCGTTTCTGTTGAACTAATCGTGCAGGGAAGGGCTTTCTGCGTAAGAATTTGCTTGAAAAAAAAGTCTCGCGGTGTAAAGATACGCCATCAATTTGCCAGTTGAGGCTGCTGATGGTGTTTCGCTAGCTCAACAGCGTCTATTTTAGATGTCCGGAGCGCTTCTCAATGACTCCGGATCATTCCGATGCCACGCTCGACTGATTACACGCACGCAATAATTCACCGGGGGCACAAGCTGCATTAGGATCAACCTCCTGGCGTTCGCAGGGTTAAAAGGGAAATGAGAGAATTACCGACAATTGCTCTCGCGGACCTCGAAACGATTCTTCACGAACACGCGGGCAACCTGATGTTCGCGGACGCGTTGGAGCGAACCGGTAGGGGCGAGGAGTTGCTGTGCGCGTTGAGTCGGTACATCCATTTTAACTCTCTCTTCGGCAGCGGCGTCGCCAATTTGGCCGGCGAGATCGCGGCCCGGCAAGACCTTTTCCGCGACGCGGACGAGCCCGTGGAAATCACCGCCGACCGCAGTGTTGAGGTGGCCGCAGACATCTTCTTCGCGGCTATCGACGAGTTTGGCGGCCACAGCAAGCTCCAGCGGAGCACTCATCGCACTATGGCGCAGGCCACCTTGAAAGCTGCCGGCTGCTTCTTTAATCTATCGGCGTCGCAGCTCAATGAACTCGTCAAACCGTCTGCGTCTACGCTGCTTGCGATCCGTGAAGTTCGCGACGGTTATCGCATTAATCAAACGGTAGATGAAGCCCAGCTCTTTTGCGCGATTGGTTTCCACATTGGGTCCGAAGTGCTGGCGGATAAGGAGTTCAATATTCTCGACGCGTTTCTGCGCTCCAATTATCCGAGCCTGGTCGAGTATTTGAGGAAAACGAAAGTGCCGATCAACGGCAGTGAAAGCGCAGGCTATAGCTGGATCCAGATTCATACAACCGTCGAAGCCGATCATTTCAGCGCCGCCGTTCAGAGCGCCAATCTAGCATTGAAGTATTACGCTGGCACCGAGAGCTTAACTCGTGTTAAGAGCTGGATGCTCGACGGCTTCAGACAATTCGCCGGCGTCCAAACCGAGTTCATGAGGAATTTGGGAGAACGGGAAAACGCAAGCAACCATTGCGGCGCGAATTAAAAGCAAGTGCGGGTGGTTCGCGGCGTCGATTGTCGCTTGAATAATTGATCCTAATGGGAGCCCAGGTTGGGCGTATTCGAAACCTTTGAAGGAGAGACAATGGCATACAAACGTCTGAGCAAAATCGCGTTACTAATCCTGGCAGTGGCTGCTTTGGGAGGCGGTTGTCAATCATCGTGTAGCGGCAAACTTGGTGGAGGTGATGGCAGTAAATTGGGTCGTCCGCTACGAGTCGGTGTGGTGACGTGGCCCGGTTATGCCGGCGGCATCGTCGCCAACAATGGCTTCAAGGCCAACAAGGACTGCATCTACTGGACCAAATACAATCAAACTGTAGAGTTCTTACTCATGGAAGACGTCGACGTCCGCAACAAGGCATTTGCCAAGGGAGGGGCCGACGGAGTGGACATCGTCTGGTCGACTGTTGACTTCTGGGCCAACGAGCTGCCAGGTTTTGTCAAAGACGGTATCAAGGCGCGCGCCATCATGCAGGTGGACTGGTCGCGCGGCGGCGACGCCATGGTGGCGGACAAAAGTATAACTCGCATTGAAGACCTCAAGGGCAAGAAGGTTTCGCTCGCATTGTTCACGCCGTCGCACTGGCTGCTGGAATCAAGTCTGGAAAACTCCAGTCTCGACGAGACCGATCAGAGTGAAATCGTTAAGAACCTGGTCGGAAAAAACGCCTCGCCTGATGCGCGCGCTGATTTCGTCGCCAATAAAGTAGACGCGGCTGTGGTCTGGGAGCCTGACGTGACCGAAGCGCTGGCGAAGCGCTCAGGCTCGCACATTGTCGTCTCAACGCAAACGGCGCAGAATCTGATTGCCGATCTGATGGTCGCACGTGAAGACTTCATCAAGGACCACCCCGACGTGATCAAGGCTTTCATCCAAGGCTGGTTCGATGGCACGACGGAAGCCAATCGCAGTCCAGACAAAGCGGTAAGGGTGCTCATGGATAACGAGCCGCTCTACAAGGACCTTGGTGAACAGGCGACTCGAGCAGGACTGCCAACCGTGAAGTGGGCCGATCTCACCGACAATACGCAGATGTTCGGATTGGACGGCAGCGAGCCACTCTTCGATCGCATCTTCAAGCAAGCCAGTCAGGCTTGGGTCAAGCGCGGCTATATCACCGCGGGCATAACGCCGGACCAGGCCAAGGATGTCACTTTCCTGAAAGAAATCTATGCGTCGGCGCCCGTTGCTGCCGCTCCGCTTCCGGTTGTGAAGCAGGCCGGTCCGGAGGTGGCAGGCAGGTCCGCAATCATGACCAAACCCGTCAATATCTTTTTTGGTTCGGGCAGAAGCGATCTGGATTCTAATGCTCAACAACTTCTGGATCAGGTCGCCACGTTGTCCCTGACGTATTCCAACGCCTACATTCGCGTTGAGGGTAACACTGACAATGTGGGTAGTGCGGGTGGGAATCGTGCCCTCAGCGAGCGGCGAGCGCAAGCCGTCGTTGATTTTCTTATACAGCATTACAAGCTGGATAAGAACCGTTTTCTGACAAAGGGCAACGGCCCCGATAAGCCCGTCAAACCGAACACGACGGACGCAGGGCGAGCCGCGAACCGGCGAACAGACATCGAGGTGGTGGCCACAAAGTAAAATCGAGAAGTGCTGTCATGGCCGGATCAAATCGCGTCTTAAAATTACCTCATCTCCCGTTTTCTAACCGCGCGCGGAAGCACCTTGCTCCCGCGCGCCTTGTTATCCGTGGCAAACTCGCCGCCCGCACCGACCTGATATTCGGCGTGCTTGGGATCTTAGTGCTGATCTTCCTTTGGTGCGTTGTGACTTATGGCGGTTTGGTATCGCCGGTCTTCTTGCCCACACCGACCGGCATCTGGCGCGGCCTGGTCGAATTCCATGAACGCCACTGGCTGATTCCCGCCATCTGGCGCAGCACCGTGCGCGTAGCTACCGCGCTGGTCCTGGTCATCAGCATCGGCGTGCCAATCGGAATACTCATCGGCGCCTTCGCCCCGGTGGACGCGTTTCTGCGGAAGATCGTCAACGGTGGTAAAGCAGTACCGACCACCGCGCTGGGCGGTCTCGTTGTATTGTGGGCCGGCCTCGATGACAGTGCGAAGATCGTTTTCCTCTTCCTCGGCGCGATCTTCTATATGATTATCCTGGTGAAAAACGCGATCTTGAATGTCAACGAGGAATACCTTCGGGTCGCTCTGGATCTTGGCGCCAATCGTTGGCAGATGATTTGGCGTGTGCTACTGCCGGGCGCGGTGCCCCAAATCTGGGATGCTATCGCCGTGTGCAGCGGCATCATGTGGACTTACATCATTCTGGCTGAATTCATCAACAGCAGCGAGCGCAATCTTGGCGTTGGCTACCTACTGTTTACCGGCAGTCGGATCGGCGGCAACGGCGCCGGTAAAGTGTTCGGCATGATCATCGTCATTGCTTTGATTAGCTCACTGACTGATTTTCTGCTTCAATTCGTACGTAAGAAACTGTTCAACTGGTAATCATCATGTCTGAGTCACTAAATCCGAGTGAAGCACAGGATTTGTCTAGTGTTACTGAGGTGCAATCACCGGCGGAAGAGAATCACGCGGAGGGTGCGACTGCCAGCGGTCCGGTGGTGCAATTGGTTAAGGTCAGCAAAGGGTTTTACGACCCGCGCAAGAAGGAACGGTTAGCCGTTCTAATAGATTTTGAGTTCGAAATTGAAGCCGCCGACGCAGGCCGGTTCGTTGTATTGCTCGGTCCGTCCGGCTGCGGCAAGAGCACGATTCTTACGCTTCTTTCAGGCTTAGCGCTGCCCGATACGGGTGAAATCTTCATCAATGGCAAGCCAGTCCATGGACCGGCGGACGATTCCGCGACCGTGCCGCAAGCTTACACCTGTTTCCCCTGGTTGACCGTTGTAAAGAATGTGGAATTCGGGCTAACCCTTCAAGGCGTAAATAAGAAGAAGCGCAGAGAGATCGCGATGGAGTATCTCAGAAAGGTTGGCCTCGAAGATCGTTGGAACGCTTACCCCAAGCAGTTATCAGGCGGCATGCAACAGCGCGTCGCCATCGCCCGCACGCTGGCCATTAAACCGCCTATCGTACTGATGGACGAACCGTTCGGCGCGTTGGACGCGCAGACCCGCTCAGAAATGCAGCAGATGGTTCTGGAGTTATGGAATGAAGAGCAAAACACCATCATCTTCGTCACACATGACATCACCGAAGCGCTGCTGCTCGGCGATCGAGTGATCGTCTTTCCCACACGTCCTATTCACGGTTCCGACTTCTACGAGAAAAGAGACCTGGATCAGGTTCTCGGTCATGAGCGTCCGCCTGAGCTAACTCGGAAGCAGGAGTTCACTGATCTTGCCGAAGAGCTCCGGCAGAGACTGAGGAGACCTACGCCGTTAGCCCGAAACGTTAAGCCGGAAAGTAAGCCGGCAAGTTAAGTAGATCACCCGTTTGGCCAGCAAAGAATACTAAGATCGTCATTTCCGCAGGCGCCCGTCTGAAGACGACGATCTTGTTGCCGCTGTTGCTCGTGTTTTCGTGAACTCACTGCGCGGTCAGTCCGCCGTCGGCTACGACCAAAGAGCCTGTCATATACGAAGATTCTTCAGAAGCCAGAAAAAGAATGACGCTGGCAATTTCCGCGGGCTCACCAAGGCGCTTCATCAAGGTCTTTTCTTCTGTGATTTGCCTTTCCTTCCCGGGGTCCGCGGAACTGGCAATGATTCGATCGAGCAGTGGCGTATTGATCGGGCCTGGGCAGACGCAGTTTATCCGAATATTTTCGGCGGCGTGATCTATCGCCATCGCTTTCGTCAACTGGATAACGCCGCCCTTCGAAGCGCAGTAGGCGGCAATCTCGGCTCCTCCGACCACACCTAACTCTGAAGCAACATTCACTATTACCCCGCCGGCTGTTTGCCGCATCTGAGTCACTGCCGCCTTCGAACACAAGAAAACGCCTTTTAGATTCACGCCCATCAAGCGATCCCATTCTTCTTCGGTAGTGTCGGTCACTTTCTTTGCTAATTCTATCGCTGCGTTGTTGACCAACACGTCGAGGCGGCCGTATTTGGCAACGGTCTGTCCGATCAATTCGTAAGCTGCACTCTCACTACTGACATCCGTTTGCACAAAAAATGCGTCGCCGCCGCTGGCATTTAGAACATCGACTTCCTGCCGAGCATCTCTCACGTCGGCTGCTACCACTTTCGCCCCTTCAGCGCAAAAGCGAAGCGCAGTCGCAAAACCGATTCCTGATTTCGCGCCCGTAATAACCGCAACCTTGTCTTTTAGTCTCACCGCGCGTCAGTTCTTTGGTATTACTCCGAGATTCTGAAAAAGGAACGCGTCAAGATCCGTCGTCTGCTGGATTGATTTCGTAGTGCTGCTCGCGCCGTGACCTGACCTGGTGTCAATGCGAATCAGGATCGGCGCATCACCCGCCTGCGCCGCTTGCAGGGCGGCGGCATATTTGAAATTGTGTGCCGGCACGACCCGATCGTCATGGTCCGCCGTCGTGATCAGTGTGGCCGGATATTTCGTCCCAGGCTTGATGTTGTGGATTGGCGAGTAAGCATACAAGGCTTTAAACTCAGCTTCGTTGTCGCTCGAGCCGTAGTCTGCGATCCAGTTCCAGCCGATGGTGAACTTGTGGAAACGTAACATGTCCATTACGCCTGCCTGCTCGATCACCGCCTTGAACAACTCCGGGCGCTGATTTGACACCGCGCCCACGAGCAGCCCGCCGTTTGAAGCGCCATGGATCGCGAGTCGGTTTGGCGAAGTGTACTTGTTTGCGATCAGATACTCGGCGGCTGCGATGAAGTCGTCAAAGACGTTCTGCTTTTTCAGTTTGGTCCCGGCCTCGTGCCACTTCTCGCCGTACTCGCCACCGCCGCGCATATTCGCCGACGCATAAATAAATCCCTGCTCGAGCAAGGCCAGTCGAAGCGAGTTAAAAGATGGCGACGTTGTGATGTTAAAGCCACCGTACCCGTAAAGCACCGTCGGGTTATTCCCGTCCAGCTTTAGCCCACGCTTGTGCACCAGAAACATTGGCACGCGCGTGCCGTCTTTGCTTTTGTAGAAGACCTGTTCGGTCTCGTAGTCAGTGGGTTTGAAGCCGGGAATATCAACCGCGCGGAAGACGGACGATTTCCGCGTGGAAATGTCGTACTTGTAAATCGTCGGCGGCAAGTTGAATGACTGAAACGTATAGAAGACAAACTTGGCATCCTTCATTCCGGAGAACGCTCTTGCTTCCGTCCCAACAGCCGCCGGAATTGAACCGACGCCTGGCAAAGCGATCTCGTTTTCCAGTTTGCCTTCGAGACTGTAAACATAGGCGCGCGTGCTGACATCCTTGAGGTAAGTGGCGAACAGTTTTCCGCCGGCTGAGTTCACGCCTTCCAGGGGCTCGGGCTTTTCTGGCAGGACATCTTTCCACGACTTGTCGCCGGGGTCATAGATAGCAACTCTCCCATTCGGCGCGCTGTGATTGGTCTCAATCAAAAACCGGCCACCAATGTCGTCGACAATCCGGTAACTGTCGTCGCCAATCTCAGCGACGATCGGCGCGAAGTCTTTGTCGCTCTTGGTAAGATCACGGAAGAAGAGCGCGTTCCCCTTCTTGCCTTTGCCGCGTTCCGAGACGCTCAGGATTGCGAATCGCTGATCTTCCGTGGTGCCGACATTCTGAAACCGCTGCGGGTGTCCTTTGTCTTCGTAGACCAACTGGTCATCTGACTGCGGCGTGCCCACCTTGTGGAAATAGACTGCCTGAAATTCATTCTTCGTCGTCAGCTCCTTGCCTTTTTCCGGTGTCGGGTAGCGGCTGTAGTAGAAACCGTCGCCTTGCCACGACACGCCCGACGCTTTGATCCACTGGAGATGGTCGGGCAATGTCTTCTTTGCTGCGACCTCCATCACATAAATGTCGTTCCAGTCAGAGCCGCCCTGCGAAATACCATAAGCCACATATTTTCCATCCTTCGAGAGGGAGAAAGCTCCCAATCGAGACGTGCCGTCCGCGGAAAACTTGTTGGGGTCGAGCAAGACTTCCGGCGTGCCATCCAATCCTTTTTGAATGTAATGCACGCTCTGGTTCTGCAAGCCGTCGTTCTTCGTGAAGAAGAACCACTCGCCGCGGCGCGAGGGAGCGGTGTACCGGGGATAGTTGAAAAGCTTCGCCAGGCGCTCCTTGATCTGCTGGCGACAGGGAATCTTCTCGAGGTAAGCAAAGGTGACCTTATTTTCCCCCTCGACCCAATGCGCGACCTCCGGCGAATTGTCGTCCTCGAGCCAGCGATAAGGATCGGCGACCGTCACGCCAAAGTAGTTATCAGTGTGGTCTGTCTTTTTTGTTTCTGGATACGCAAGCCTCGTGGCGCCATCGCCGCCCTGCGCTCCCGCCGTTGGAAGAAACGGCAAGAGCGACAGCACCGACACCGCAAGGGCGATTATTGAGATGGCGAGAAGGTTTCGCTGTAAACGGAAAACAAAGAACTGAAAGCTCTCTTTTTTCATCGGATTGACTCTCCTTTAATATGACGATGGCTGGCAGCGCAATACTGTAATCGAGTTGGCTCAAAAGTCCAAGATCGACCGGCTCGTAAAGCCTTCCATTTTGCGCCAGTCACTAATGGAGACTTCAAACTTCCACAGTCGATTTGTTGCCTAACGAGTCTGGCGGGGAAGCTCAGTTTCACTTCGGTGTTCTTAGTGTCTTTGTGGTAGATTATAGACGAAGGATCTCACACGCAACTGACATAGAGGTGATGCGATGAAGCTAACACTTCTCATACTGGCCACGATAACGCTGACGTATGCTTATCCTGCTCCACAGAACGCTCCACAGAACAAAGATGCTGAGAATCCACCGGGGGTGGTTATTCACAAGTTTAGCTGGAACCCTCATGTAAACTGGCCTAACTGGGACAGGGATACTTATCGTAATCCCATCGACGCTGCGGACCAGGCGCGCGTTCAAATCGCCAAGGCAGTCAACGAACAACGTCAGGGCGCCTCGGTTACGATGCCGCAGTGGGACCGCAGACGCGCTCTTTCGGGAACAAGTGGATTTCAGTACAAGCTTAAAATCGAAAACACGGGAACGAAAACGATCAAAGGAGTTTCCTGGGACTACATCTTCAGCGATGCCAACGGGCAAGAGATCGAGCGTCATCATTTCAGAAGTCGGGTACTCGGAAGAATCAAACCAGGCAAGACCAAAGAGATCATAAGATTTTCTCTCTCTCAACCCGTCAAGGTAGTAGACGCCAGTACGTTACGTTCCGGGAAGGCAAACCACGAGTTCAAGGAGCAGGTGGTAATAAACAGAATTGACTATGCTGACGGTTCGTCCTGGCAGCGCCCGCAGAATTAAGTGGGGAAGCGGGCGAGAGAATCATGTTCCCCTGCCGTTTCGAAAAGATTTCACCACCACATCCTGATACTCGGCCCTCGCTACCGCTTGGGCTTTTACCTTTGACCTTTGCCTAACAACAATCTGAAAACTATCGAAGACGGGATCTGAATGTCGATCACCGATGCGCAGATTACCGGACGCAAAACTCGCCTGACGAAGAACCAGGTATGGGGCTTTGGAGCGGCGTGGGGCGGCTGGGCTTTGGATGGGATGGACTCGTTTATCTATGCGCTCGTGATGGTACCGGCGCTGCACGACTTGCTGCCACGATCAGGAATCTCCGCCGATGCGGCCAATACGGGTTTCTATGGCGGGTTGCTCTTCGCGCTGTTTCTGGTTGGTTGGGGACTGTCGCTCGTCTGGGGACCGATCGCTGATCGATTTGGGCGCGTGCGCACACTCATGCTCACCATCATTTGCTACTCGACGTTCACATTTCTCGGCGCAGTTGCGACGAATGTTTGGCAACTGGCGGCTTTCAGGTTGTTGGCCGGCGTAGGGATTGGGGGCGAGTGGTCCATGGGCGGCACGTTCGTTGCCGAGGAATGGCCGGAAGAGCGAAGAAAGATGGGCGCCGGGTTGATGCACACGGGTTATTACTTCGGCATTTTTCTGGCAGCCATTGCCAACTACACGATTGGCGCGCACTACGGCTGGCGGGCAATGTTCGCGGTCGGAGGAACACCGGCTTTGCTCGTAGCTGTTATTCGCTACGGGGTAAGAGAGCCAAAGCGTTGGCAGAACAAACTTGCACAAGCCGGCCGGCAATGGAACATGCGGCGCGCATTCTTCAAACTCTTTTCGCCTGAATATCGCAGGCGCACTGCGCTGAATTCTACTTACATTCTGGTTTCAATTACTGGATTGTGGGCCGGGTCGGTCTATGTTCCGGCAGCCGTAACTTACCTGGCTGCCAAGTCGGGCTTTGATCAGACGCAGGGTTTGCGGTTGGCGTCTTATGGAACAATGCTTCTTTCTGTGGGAACGATTATCGGCTGCATTGTGCTGCCGATATTGGCGGAGAGATTTGGGCGCAGGCTGACGCTGGCAATCTATTTTGCATTGATGTTTGCGTTTATCTCTCTGGGCTTTGGGTATGTGTTCTACCTGCAAGAGGGCGCATTGTTCTGGTTCATGATTTGTTTGTTTTTTCTCGGGATCGGCGGCGCGAATTTTGCGATGTACACGCTCTGGCTGCCGGAACAATATCCAACCGAGTGCCGCGCCAGCGCGTTTGCCTTTTCAACTTCAGTGGGCCGCTTTGCCGGCGCAGGGATTACCTTCCTTGTGGGCGCGGGTGTCTCGCACTTTCATACGATCGGCACTCCCGTCGCACTGACCTCGCTGGCGTTTATTATTGGGTTGTTGCTGTTGCCGTTTGGCAAAGAGACGAAAGGCGAACCGCTGCCGGCGTAGGGCGATGAGAAAAGTGATGAGTGACAGCGAAGGAGGCGGCAGCGGTCGTAGCTGAAGTGGACAAGTTCACAGATCGTTTGAAAGCAAGCACTGCCGTGATCACGCTGTAAGAACTCCTGGCAGGTACACGTCGTCGTCGCTGGTGAGTTAGAATCATTATGCACTGGCGGACTGGAGGCAGACATGATAATTGCGATTGGCGCCGACCACGCGGGTTATGAACTCAAGCAGGACGTTGCGGATTACTTGCGCGCGTCAGGGCACAGCGTGCTGGACCTTGGCGCCGACAACGCCAACACCCGCGATGATTATCCCGATTATTCCGAAGCTGTAGGCCTGGCAGTTCTCGACGGGCGCTGTGATCGGGGCATCGTGATCTGCGGCAGCGGTGTTGGCGCCTCGGTCGCGGCCAACAAGTTGCCCGGTATTCGCGCTTGTTTGTGTCATGACACTTATTCAGCTCATCAAGGAGTCGAACACGACCAGATGAACGTGCTGGTGCTGGGCGCCCGAGTAATCGGAACGGAGATGGCGCACGAGTTAGTCCGCGCGTTTATTGGCGCAGAGTTTTCAGGTGAAGAGAGACACAAACGGCGACTGGCGAAAGTGAAGGCGCTCGAGGATCGTTACTGATCTAAACGCAGAGTGCACGTCCGACATACTGAGGTTGTCGAACCCTTTTGTAGAAGGAGCACAGGAGCATGCAAATCGGAATGATTGGTCTCGGCCGGATGGGCGCGAACATGGTGCGGAGGCTAATGCGCGGCGGGCACGCTTGCGTTATTTATGACCGAAACGCCGAGGCCGTGCGCGCTCTGGCGGGCGAAGGAGCAGTCGGGGCAGCATCGCTCGAAGATTTCGCTGCGAAGTTAGACGCTTCGCGCGTCGTCTGGTTGATGGTGCCTGCTGCTGTAGTTGATAGCACGCTTAACGACCTCACCGCGCGCCTGCAGTCGGACGATGTCATCATCGACGGCGGAAACTCTTACTACATTGACGACATCAGCCGAGCAGCAGAACTGAAATCAAAGGGGATTCATTATGTCGATGTCGGCACGAGCGGAGGCATCTGGGGAATGGAGCGCGGCTATTGTCAGATGATCGGCGGCGAAACCGAGATAGTCCGCCGTCTCGATCCCATCTTCAAAACACTCGCCCCGGGTCGTGGTGATATTCCCCGCACGCCGGGACGAGAAAAAGTGAGCGGCACCGCCGAAGACGGCTATTTGCACTGTGGCCCATCGGGCGCAGGGCACTTTGTCAAAATGGTTCACAATGGGATCGAGTATGGCTTGATGGCCGCTTATGCTGAAGGCTTGAACATCCTGCGCCATGCCAATGTGGGAAAGCAGGATCGGAGCGTCGATGCAGAAACGACGCCCTTGAGAAATCCAGGGCACTACCAATACGACTTCAATCTAGCGGACATCACAGAGGTCTGGCGTCGCGGCAGTGTGGTTGCTTCCTGGTTGTTGGATCTTACGGCGATTGCCCTGCTCAAGCAGCCTCAACTGGAGAATTTCTCCGGCAGCGTTTCTGACTCTGGCGAAGGTCGCTGGACGCTCAGCGCCGCGATCGAAGAAGGTGCGCCGGTACCAGTACTCAGCGCAGCGCTCTACCAACGCTTTACCTCCAGAGGCGAGGATGACTTCGCTACGAGAGTACTTTCGGCTATGCGCTTTGAGTTCGGTGGCCACGTGGAGCGTGCCGCCGGTGGTTAGATCTTCTTAACGAGTCCCGGATTACGACCGAAATGGTCGGCGATCTCTTCAATTAAGATTAGGGCCAAACCAGGGCCAAAACCCTGTAAACAACTATTTAGGCTTTCCCTACGCTGTGGTCGTCTAAACTGTTGGCTATACTATTGACTCGGGGGCCGTCAAACATGGTATAGTTTCGTTGAACCTGGGTTTTCTAAGGCCGGGTGGCCCCTCCAAGCAGAACATATCTCACATTTGTTGCGGGAACTAGACGGAGAGCCCATCTTATGACAAACCAACGCCTTCGTTGCTGCTTTAGGTACCTCCTGAAAGCTTTGCAGTTTCCTGTTTTGATTGTCTTCTTCGGCGCTTTGACGGCTGCCCAAGCCGTCACTAATCCGCCCGTGCTGATTAGCGATGCGGCATCGACGCGCGCCATCGCGCTCGAGTCAGTGACGTTGAAACCGGAGCCGTTTGCGCCGACTGCGTCAACGCAGTTCAGTACCGACAACCGCACGCGCCTCGCAATTTTTGCGATGAATCTGGACCTCCTGGCGGGCGAGGGCGCGAGTGCTTTCACGTCTGATGCTGAGGACTCGGCACACACTCATTATCCAATGACGGTTGAGTACGTGGGTACCGTACCGGGCTTCGACGGAATCTACATGATCATCCTGAGGCTTAACGATGCGATGGGCGATCTGGGAGACGTGCTGGTTCGTCTAAATCTGCACGGTGTGTCAACGAACCGAGTGCGCCTTGGGATCGGTCACGTCGGCGGCGGACCCGCTGATGATCAAGGAGCAGTGCCAACACCCGCACCTCAAACACCGCCTACGCCCGCTACGCCGTTGACCATTGCGCAGTATCAGGCGCAGTTTAGCGATCCTTCTCTAGCGGCTGGTCCCGACGGCATCAGATTCCTGGAGCAGGCAACGTGGGGTCCAACTGATGCCGATCTTGCGCACGTGCGCAGCATAGGCATGCAGGCGTATTTGAACGAGCAGTTCAATATGGCCCCAGTTTTCCCCAGCGTACAGTCGGATTATCCTGCCACACCGCTTTATCCGGCTAACTATCCTGCCAGTCCACCGGCGCCGCCTTGCGACGCGATTTGTCTGCGGGATAACTACTCTCTATACCCATTACAAAAGCAGTTCTTTACGAATGCCTTGACACAGCCGGATCAATTGCGGCAGCGAGTGGCGTTTGCCTTGCACCAGCTAATCGTGGTTGCGGGTGTGCAGTTGAACACCAACGAAACAAGCTGGTTCGCCCCTTATTTGCAAACGATTGATCGCAACGCGTTCGGTAACTTCCGCAACCTTCTCTATGAGATCACTCTTAACCCTGGGATGGGTGAATACTTGAACATGAGGGGAAACACGGTCGTGAACCGCCTTAATCCGACGCCGAATGAGAACTATGCTCGCGAGATCATGCAGTTGTTCTCGATCGGCGTTGACACGCTGAATCAGGACGGCACGCCGGTTCTGGACGCCCAAGGCAATCGGGTGCCAAGTTACGATCAGGCAACCATCACCAATCTCGCGCGGGTTTTCACGGGTTGGGATCTCGCAGCAAATAAAACGTGGGTCGTTGACGGAGCGACGCCTGTTACGAACTACCTCGACCCGATGGTGTTGAACGGCAACACAAACCGATACGACATTGGACAGAAGACGTTGCTAAATGGCCTGGTGCTTCCTGCGTGTATGAATTGTACAAATCTCGCAAACTCTCAAGCGTACAAGAACAACGAACTCACCCTGGCAATTGATAATCTGTTCAATCACCAGAATACGGGACCGTATCTATGCACGCAACTGATTCATCAATTGGTGACAAGTAATCCGACACCGGCTTACGTTGGCCGTTGCTCGGCGGCGTTTGCCAACAACGGCTCAAGCGTTCGCGGCGACATGAAGGCTGTTATCACGGCTATCCTGCTGGACCCGGAAGCGCGCGGTGATGTGAAGAGTGATCCAAACTACGGTCATCTGCGCGAACCGGTTCTGCTCATGACGAACCTGCTCCGCACGTTCAACGCCACCAGCGATGGCGTCCTGGCGAGCACACCGTTCAGTTACACCAATGACCTCGGCCAGAATTTATTTAATCCACCGACCGTGTTCAGCTACTACCCAGCGGATTATGGTCTGCCCGGCACTACTCTATTCGGTCCCGAGTTTGGCTTGCTCGACACATCGACAACGTACAAGCGAGCGAACTTTGTCAACACGCTGTTTCTCGCCAACAGTGGAAACGGTATTCCGATCAGCAATCCCAACCGGCCATCAGGTACGCAAGTGAACTATTCAACGTACCAGGCAATGGCGGGAAATGCGCAGCAGCTTGTTGACGCGCTTAACACCAGGATGATGCACGGGGCGATGTCTCAGACGATGAACGCCAATATTTTCGCGACGGTCAATGCCATCACCAGTGCCGATCCTGCTGGGCGGACACGCACGACAATCTATCTCATCGCGACCTCATCGCAATATCAGGTGGAGAGGTAAGAACAATGAACGAATCACGGAGAAAGTTTCTCAGAACATCAGCCTGTGGTTTGACCGGCGCCGCAATGGTTGCCAGTTTGGACCGATTCAACCTGGTTAACGCGATGGTCCAACAGCAACCCGAGGTCGCTGCGGACTACAAAGCGTTGGTTTGCATCTTCCTTTTTGGCGGGTCGGATGGCAACAACGTGATTATTCCGTTCGATGACTACAATGGTGGATATGCGACTGTGCGTAGTACGTCTGGACTGGCCGTGCCGCAATCAGCTCTTACAAACACCAAGATCACTCCATCGAATACGGGCGGCGTCGCTTTTGCTTTCCACCCGAATCTTTCGCCCGAGGCGAACAATGTGGGGCAGGCCAAAGGCTTTCTGGATATTTGGGCCGCGGGAAAACTTGCGGTTCTTTGCAATGTTGGTTCTCTGGTTCAGCCGATTACGCGCGCACAATACATTGCGGGCATCGGACGCCCGTACCAGCTCTTCTCCCACTCTGATCAGCAGACGCAACAGCAAACGTCTGTCGCGAATACAGTCGGCCAGACAGGTTGGGGCGGTCGCATGGCCGACAAGACCAACTCGCTGAACGGAGCAGTGGCGCTGCCAATGAATATTTCGATCGCGGGCACGTCGCTCTTCGGAACAGGCGTTAACTCCAGACAGCTTGCGATAGCAGGCGCGCCTACGACGCTGGCAAACCTACTGGTGCTCAACTGGAGCGGACCGTCCGGAGCCAATCCAAACACCACTAGTCCTCTAAGCAGCTACAGGACGCTGCTCGGATTTGATCAGAGTTCTCTCCTCATCAAAGGCGCTAGCGACACAACCAATCAGGCTCTGGCGGCAGACACCGCCTTGAATCAGCCTGATCCAACGCTCACGGCTACTTTCCCAACCACATCGCTGGGCAATCAGTTGAAGCAGGTTGCCAAGTTGATCAAGATCAGGGACGCGGCCGGCATTACGATGAAGCGCCAGATCTTTTTCTGTTCGCTCGGCGGGTTTGATACGCACACAAACGAAACGGGTGCCGACCCGGCGAATCCTGGCGGCGGTGCCGCGCAGTCCGGTGGCCAGGGCGGATTGCTTACTCAACTGAGCCAGGCGATGCGTGCTTTTTATGACGAGATGGTGGCCCAGGGACTTAGTAATAACGTCACCACTTTCACCCTCTCTGATTTTGGCCGAACGCTGCAACCATCAGGTTCAGGCGCCGGTAGCGTGGGCACTGATCATGCCTGGGGTAGCCATGCGTTCATCATGGGAGGTTCGGTACAGGGTGGGACATTCTACGGCTCGCTCAGGCCGGATGGCACAGGTCTCCCATTTGGCTATCCTGCGCTTCAGCTTGGTGGGCCGGACGACACGGACAATCGTGGTCGCTGGATACCGACGACCTCCATCGAACAGTATGCGGCGACGTTGGCGAATTGGTATGGCCTGGCGCCCGGCGATAGGGCAGCGGTCTTCCCGAATCTCTCGAAGTTTGCGACGCCGATTCTAAGTTTCCTCGGCTGATCAACGAAGACGTAGCGGATCGTTAAGAAACAAAGCCGGATGTTGAGAGGGTCGAGGCGGGTGAACACAAATGGACGAGTGTTCGCCCGCGCTCGACCCTCTTGCTGTCACATCCAGAGAAAACTGGCACAATGGAGATTCGATCACGGAACTTCGCTTGCCGGGCAATGACGCAGGTATGACTGAGCGACGCAATCAAAGCAGTTGGCGAAATATCAAAGCGAGTCTCATTCTGCTGTTCGTGGCCAGCTTGCTCCTCGTTTCGTACAGCGCCAGCACTGCGGGAAAAAAAAGCAATTCACGGTGGCCTGTTCGCGTCTCGGCTGATAAAGCCAGGCTCGACATTAGCGGCGTTACGTCCGGACTGCCTCTCCGCTTCGAACCTAACCTCGGGCAGAGCAATGAAAAAGTAAAATTCCTTTCGCGCGGGAGCGGCTACGGTCTGTTTCTTACCGCTTCGGAAGCTGTTTTTGTTTTGCGAAAGAATGAACCTGTAAGCGAAAAGAAAGCGCCGCTCAACAGTGAACTGAATGTCTCTGACTCTTCTTTACTTTCGCGCCACTCAGCATCCGCTCGGGTACTGCGGCTACGATTGCTCGGCGCGAACAAGCATTCTCAAGCGCGAGGGCTTGATGAACTTCCGGGTCGGGAAAACTATTTTATCGGCAACGATCCAAAGCAGTGGCGCACGGACGTGCCTGCCTATCGCAAGGTCAGTTACGAAGAGATCTATGCCGGAATAAACCTCACCTATTACGGCAATCAGCGGCAACTGGAATATGACTTTGAAGTTGCGCCTGGCGCAGATCCAAAGACAATTCGACTGGGCTTCGACTCGCAGGCTAGAGCACGGATAGCTTCGAATGGCGATCTGATCCTGACCACGGGAACCGACGAAATTCGCCAGCCGAAGCCCGTCGTTTATCAGCAAATAGACGGAGACCGGCGCGTCATTGAAGGCCGATACGTTTTGATGGGCAAGCAGCAAGTTGGTTTTCAGATTGGTCCATACGATCGCACCCGACCGTTGGTGATCGATCCCACGCTGGTGTACTCGACATATCTTGGTGGCGGCGGTGACGATCTGGGCAGCAGCATCGCAGTCGACAGCAGCAACAATGTCTATATTGCGGGCACCACCGGCTCCACCAACTTCCCACTGAAGAATGCGGCGTTTGGCGTCAACGCCGGCTTATCCGACGTCTTTGTGACAAAGATCGATGCAGCCGGAGCGAACGTGATCTATTCAACTTACGTCGGCGGCAGCGGTTTGGATCGCGGGGATGGGCTTGCCGTTGACAGCAGCGGTAATGCCTATGTCGTTGGCCGCGTCGATTCTTCGTCGACGAATTTCCCTACCACGCCTGGAGCTTTGGCAACGAGTTATCGCGGCGGCGACTTTGATGGAGTTGTATTCAAGTTGAATCCGCAAGGCAATGGGCTAGTTTATTCAACATTTCTTGGCGGAGAAGAAAACGATTCAACCGAGGGTGTTGCAGTTGATGGGAACGGCAATGCTTACGTTACCGGCGGCACAAAGTCGTTTGGCTTTCCGACCACAATCAACGCGTACCAGGGAACTCGCGCCGGCGACACCGATGCATTTTTGGCGAAGCTCAATCCCCCGGGCACGAGCCTGCTTTACTCTACCTATCTGGGCGGCTCCGGAACCGATCGCGGGAGCGGCGTCGCCGTCGATTCCAGCGGCAATGCTTACGTGGCCGGCTTTGCCGGTTCAGGCGACTTTCCTACTCAAGATGCATTTCAGAATTCTTTTGGCGGAAGTTTCGACGCCTTTGTCGCAAAGTTCGATACGAAGTCCAGCGGCATTAACTCGCTGATCTTCTGCAGTTATCTGGGTGGGATTGCTGACGACAAAGCGTACGGCATTGCGCTCGATAGCGCGGGCAACAACGTTTACGTCGTCGGCCAAACCTCTTCGAACGACTTTCCTGTCCTGAGCCCAGCCCAGGCCGCCAGCGGCGGTTCGTTTGATGCATTTATCGCAAAGATCACTAGTGCAGGAACGAAAGTCTATGCGACCTACCTCGGCGGCAGCGGCGATGATCGCGGCACTGGCATCGCCGTGAACTCGTCGGGCGCCGTTTACGTTACCGGGTTCACGTCGTCAACGAATTTTCCTACAGTCAGCCCGGTGCAAAGCGCGAAGGGCGGCGGTTTCGATGCGTTCGTGGCGAAGCTTAATTCTACCGGCAGTGCATTTCTGTATTCGACGTACCTGGGCGGCAGCGGTAACGAGAATAATGCCAGCACGGTGACTTCAACAAATCCTATAGCGCTCGACACGTCCAGCAACGCATACGTTACCGGCTTCACTGCCTCGAACAATTTTCCCACGGCTTCGCCGCTACAAGCCGCTAATGCCGGTGGCGCCAGCGACGCTTTCGTTGTGAAGATCTCGGACGCTGCTCCCACTGCGGACTTTGCTGTTTCCGCGAGTCCGCCGTCGCAAACAGTTAATCCCGGGAACAGCACGACCTACAACGTCACCGTAACACCCGCGGGCGGTTTCACTGGCAGTGTCGCGCTCAGCGTTACGGGTTTATCAAGTGATGCGAATGGCTCATTCAATCCGCCGTCGTTGAGTATCACAGACTCGAATGCCAAGACGGCGGTCCTGACTATTACAACGACTTCATCAACACCAGCAGGAACCTACACTCTCAACATCACTGCCATTAGCGGCGTCCTGCAACATGCGACAACTGTGTCGCTGATTGTGCCTGGGCCAACGAGCGCGAATCTTTCAATTGTTGGCACGGCTTCGCCAAATCCAGCGACCGTTGGGGCCACGCTTAGTTACCGCATCATTGTGACGAATAGCGGCCCATCGCCCGCGACGAATGCGACGGTCGCAGACACTCTTCCCGCCGGTGTGAACTTTGTTTCGGCGACACCGACGCAGGGAACTTGCAGCGGCACGACGACGGTGAATTGCAATCTAGGGAGTTTGGCCAAGGGGAATTCCGCTACTGTGACTATCGCGGTAACGCCGCAGTCAACGGGCCAGCTAACTAATACCGCCACTGTAAGCGCTACCGAAACCGATCCTGACACGAGCGACAACTCATCCACCATAGCGACTACTGTAACGAACCAGGCAACTGGTCCATCCATGCTCGATCCGAACCTGTCGGTCAAGACCGTCGTCACCGGTTTAAGCCAACCCACATCTATGGCCTTCATCGGCTCGAATGATTTCCTGGTGCTCGAGAAGGACACGGGAAAAGTCCAGCGAGTCGTAAGCGGAGCGATTCAGAGCCCTGCGCTCGACCTTGCGGTAAATAGCGCTTCTGAGCGCGGCGCTCTGGGAATTGCGCTGCATCCAAACTTCAATATCAATCATTTTGTCTATCTCTACTGGACGGAAAGCAGCACGGGAGTTGATTCGACTAATCTGGCTGACGTGGCTTTGCTTGGCAATCGCGTCGATCGGTATGTCTGGAATGGATCGACGCTGACATTCGATCGGAATCTGATCAAGCTGCACGCGTATCAGGCCGATGCCAATCAGCCTCTGCGCGGCAATCACAACGGCGGCATTCTGCGGTTCGGTCCGGACGGCAAGCTTTACATCATCATGGGAGATAATGGTCGCCGCGGGTTGTTACAGAACAATCAGCAAGGGCCGGTGCCGGACGATCAATTTGGTGGGCCGGAACCCGACAACAGTCATCTGACCGGTTTCATCTTGCGGCTCAATGACGACGGCTCCACGCCGACGGATAATCCGTTCTACAACGCGCAGACCAGTCTCACGGGCGAAGCGGCGGCGAACATCAAGAAGCTCTTTGCCTATGGAGTGCGGAACAGTTTCGGCTTGGCCTTCGATCCACTCTCCACCAATCTTTGGGATGAAGAGAATGGCGACGATGCGTTCGACGAGATTAATCGCGTCACAGCCGGCTCCAACAACGGCTGTGTGCAGATTATGGGACCGGTAAGCCGCGTAGCACAGTACAAACAGATCGAAACGACTTATGGAGCGGGAAACTTGCAACAGTTGCGTTGGCCACCGTCGCTGATTGCTGATACGCCGCAAGATGCGCTATCGCGCCTCTACGTGCTGCCGGGCGCGCATTACAACGATCCGGAATTCAGTTGGAAGTACGCAATTCCTTTGTCGCCAATCGGATTTGTGCAGGGCAGGGGACTGGGACCACAATTCGAAGGCGATATGTTTGCCGGCGCGGCCCGCACTTTTCTCGACGGAGGTTTTCTTTTCCGCTTCAAGCTAATGCCGGATCGCCTGCACTTTGCTTTCAACGATTCGCGTCTCAACGATCTGGTAGCCGATAACCTGGACAAGTTCGATATCACCGAAAGCGAAAGTCTGCTCATTGGTAGAGACTTTGGCATCACCACGGACATCGAGACGGGACCGAATGGCGATCTCTTTGTCGTTTCGAACACAAACTCAGCGGTCTATGAGATTTCTGGCAAACAGCCAACGCTCTTTGTCGCCAAATTAACTGGTGCCCAGGAAACGCCACCGAACAATTCAACCGCGACGGGTACTGCCGCGGTGCTGCTCAGTCCCGACGAGACGACGGCGCGCGTATCGCTCAACTTTGGTGGCCTCTCAAGCGCTGAGACGGCAGCGCACATTCATGGCCCGGGAGCGCCGGGTATTAGCGCGCCAATCATCTTCCCTTTGACTAACGGCAGTCTCAGCGACTTCCTGATCACGCTGGCGCCGTCAGATGTGCAGGACCTTAAGAATGGTTTGCTCTATATCAACGTACACAGCAACAGTTTCCCCAATGGCGAGATTCGCGGCCAGTTTCAACCGCCGGCAACGGCCAGCAGTTTTCAATTCAGCACTCCAAGCTACATCATCTCCGAAAGCGCCGGCGGGGCAACGATCACAGTGACGCGCCTGGGAGATACTTCGCAAGCCGCAACGATCGATTTTTCCATTCCGGGCGGCAGCGCTAATCCCGCATCAGCCAGCACCGATTACACGCCAGTGGGCGGGGCTCTGCATTTTGCGCCGGGCGACACGCTGAAGACGTTCAACGTGCCAATCATCGACAACGTTTACGTTCAGGGAAACCGGTCCATTCCTCTCCTGCTGAGTAATCCGACCGGCGGTGCGTTCCTGGGCAGTCCGGCAACGGCGACCGTAACAATAGTCGATAACGACGCCGCGCCGCCCACAACCAACCCGCTCGACGACGCACAGTTCTTTGCCAACCAGCATTATCTGGATTTCCTTGACCGTCAGCCGGACCTGGGCGGGCTCAGTTATTGGACCAGCCAAATTACGCAGTGTGGAAACAACGCGGCCTGCATCAAAGACGAGCGCATCAGCGTCTCGGCAGCATTCGTCATCGAGACGGAGTTTCAGGTCACGGGCAGCTTCGTCTATCGGCTCTACAAAGGAGCGCTGGGCCGCCAGCCAACCTATTCTGAGTTTGTAACGGACCGGACGAGAGTCGTCGGCGGTTCGGATTTAGCTGCCAGTAAGACCGCGCTGCTGGACGATTTTGTCCTGCGGCCAGAGTTCAAACAGATCTATCCCGACTCAATGACCAATGCGCAGTTTGTCAACAAGCTGTTCGATACGGCGGGGCTCGTGCCGTTCACTACGGAACGCCAAGAGCAGATCGATGCCATGAATGCCGGCAAGAAGCGGGCGCAAGTCGTGGGAGACGTGATCGAGATTCAGGCGTTCAAAGATCGTGAATACAATCCCTCATTCGTGCTGATGGAGTACTTCGGTTACCTGAGGCGCGATGCCGATCCGAGCGGCTACGCATTCTGGCTGGACGTATTAAACAACCGGCAGCCGAATAACTATCGCGGCATGGTCTGCGCGTTTATTACTTCGGCGGAATATCAACAACGGTTCAGTTCAGTGGTCACGCACGCTAATGGTGAATGCGCGGGCGTGCATTAGCGCAATCGGCAGTCCGTACAACCCGCATATCAAAAGCCAGCGAGATCGGCTTCCTTCAGTAAGGTTCCTTCAGGATCGATTTCGACCGACAAAGGCTCGCTATCGAGACGAAAGAACTGAACCCACTGCTTGCCATTTGGTTTGAGAATCAGTAGTTGTTTACCCTTTGCTGTGACCACTTGGATCGGCAAGGGATCGACGAAAGCCGGCTCGCCCTGGAGTTGGCGCACAGTGACTCTCATCTGATTACCTGATTGCCAATTCCACGAGACTTCGTAATGTGGATGTCCGATCCCATAAACCCAGCGCCGGAAGAACGCGTTCAAGTTTCGTCCCGATGCTATCTCAAGAGCGCCACGGAAATCTTCACTCGATGCGTTTGCGCCTTTGTGAGTGTTGTAGTAATCACGCAGGCCGTGAAAGAACGCATCGTCGCCGAGTTGCGAGCGCAGCATGTGCAGCACCCACGCGCCTTTTTGGTAGTTATTCGCGTTCAGCAGCTTGAACAAGTCTTCGGTTTCGGTGTCGTGGATTGGCGTGCGCGTCTGCTTCTCGTAAGCGAAATACGATTGCGCTGCGCGCTGCATGTATTCGTGAAACGCGTCCTCGCCGTCATACTTCTCAACGAAAAGACCGGCAAAGTAAGTCGCAAAGCCTTCGCTTAACCAAAGGTCCGACCAGCTTGACTCGGTGACGGAATCGCCGAACCACTGATGCGCTATCTCGTGGGCCACGACCTCTTCGAGGGAGACGGGAATATTGAAAGCGCGGCTCATGCGCATGATGCGCGGAGGCCCGGGTGGACGATTAAACAACGCGCTGGCAAAAACGATCGCGCTCGAGTTTTCCATGCCGCCAAAGCGAGTGGCGCCAACAATCAACGCGAGCTTTTCGTAAGGATACGGAGCGATCGTCTCGCTGTAGAATTTCAATGACGGAGCGGCTGGAGTAAATCCCTGCACGGCAAGCTTCGCATCCGATTGCGGGACATAATAAGAGAGCGGCGTGATCGGGGGCGTTGTTGGTTCAGACTTAGCGTACTCGCCAACTGCGATCACCATGCAATACGCCGGAATCGATACGCCTTCCGTATACGTCCAGGTGCGTCTCGTTTGCGAATCATCATGAACCCCATCGAACCGGCCATTCGCTACAACCAAGTCTTTCGCCGGCGCGGTGATTGTGAACGTCACCGTTGCTTTCGCGGATGGATGATCCAAACAGGGAATCCAGTGATGAACACGATCGGGCCAGTTGTCTCCGGTGGCTGACGGCTTGCCGTCTTTGTCTGCGGTGAGAATCAATCCATCTTTTGGTTTGCCATGATATTCCACCTCGATAAGAACGCGACTGCCTTTGTTGCCGGCCTTGGGCAGTTGGACGTTAAGGAAGCCGGGTGGTCTGTCGAATTTGGCAGCGCTCCCGTTAACGCTGACGGCATCGACATCCATTTCGCCGAAGTCGAGATCAACGACGGTCAAATTGTCCTTCAAAATCTGAATCGTGATTTTGGTGCGTGCCTTCGTGATAGTGGTGAGTTCGTCATTAAGCGTTATCGCAACGTCATAATTTAGCGGTTGCCACGCATCTACCACGCGTTCATGGCGCGTAGCGAAGAGGGGCGTAGCGCAGAGAAGAAGCAGCGAGGAGATTAGAATGGAACGAACGTAGTCTATGCGAGATTGCATTTGCGGCGCTGTGTTGTTGTCGTGATCACTGACTCGCGCGCTTGTTATTCATACCTAAGTGCCTCAATCGGATCGAGCGCTGCGGCCTTGCGCGCCGGGTAGTAACCAAAGCCAACGCCGACGACCACGGAAAAGACCACCGCGATGATCACTGAAAGCGGCGAGATCAGCGTGGGCCAGCCCAGAGTCCGCGAGATAGTAATCGATGTCGCGATGCCGAAGAACACTCCGATCACGCCGCCGACGAGCGAGAGCGTGATTGACTCGATCAAAAACTGACGCCGGATGACGCCGCTGCGGGCGCCAATCGCCATGCGGATGCCAATCTCTCGCGTCCGCTCCGTTACTGAGACCAGCATGATGTTCATGATGCCGATACCACCAACCAACAATGAGACGCCGGCGATCGAGGCCAGCAGGTTGGTCATGATCGTGCTCGATTGGTTAGCGGCGTCAGCCACATCCGTAAGATTACGAACGAAGAAATCGTCCTCCTGATTTGGAGCGAGCTTATGGCGCTGGCGGAGCAGGTCGGCGATCTCCTTTTGCGCGCTGGCGGTCGCCTTGGGACTAATCGCCGAAACGTTGGCGCTGTTGATCCAGGTGATCGAAAGCAGCTTCTTCTGAGCCGCCGTGTAGGGAATCAGCACTGTATCGTCCTGGTCCTGACCAAACTGGTTCTGCCCTTTAATTGACAGTACGCCTACTACCTTAAAAGGCAGGTTGCGAACGCGCAGCATCTGACCTATGGGATCGGCTCCCGCGAAGAGATTATCGACTACGGTCTTGCCGAGAACGGCCACCCGCGTTGCGTTACGCACGTCGGCTTCGCTGAAAAACTCGCCTGTGGCAACGGGCCACGCGCGAATCTGCGGAAACTTTTCGTTGACGCCTGAAATGCCGGCTGATGGCTGCCAGTTTTGATTTCCAAATATGAGTTGGCCATTGGCGCGCACGCTGGGCGAAGCGGCTTGCACCGACGGACAATCTCGCTGAATCGCGTCGACATCGTCGGCCGTTAAGGTGTTTGTCGATCCGGCGCCGCCGCGTAAACCACCGGTGTTCGCGGAACCTGACATGACAATGAGCATGTTGTTGCCGAGATTCGCGATCTGCGCTTGAATCGACGCCGACGCGCCCTGGCCAATGCCGACCATCGCGATCACTGCGCCCACGCCGATGATGATGCCAAGCATGGTCAGAATGGAGCGCATCTTGTTGCGAGCGAGCGCGCGCAACGCCACCCTGAATGTCAGTAATAGATTCATTCTTCGTCCTCCTCCTCATCTTCGACAACAGGCGGCAATCTCTCGAGTTCTTCGCGCGCCGAACGGGGATTCGCGATCGGCTCGTCGCGTTTAATCCGGCCATCCTTAAAGACTACGACGCGCTTGGCATATTGCGCGATGTCAGCCTCGTGTGTGACCAGTGCGATGGTAATGCCGTGCTCGCGGTTGAGAAATTGAAATACGTCCATCACTTCGACTGACGTGCGGCTGTCGAGGTTTCCAGTAGGTTCGTCCGCCAGAATGATCGTCGGTTGATTCACCAGAGCGCGGGCGACGGCGACGCGTTGCTGCTGTCCGCCGGAAAGTTGATTGGGCATATTGTCGAGACGGTCCCCGAGGCCGACCAACTCCAGCGCTTCTTTGGCGCGCGCCAGGCGCTCGTCAGTTTTGACGCCAAGGTAAAGCATCGGCAGCTCGACATTCTCAAGGGCAGAGGTGCGGGCGAGCAGATTGAAACCCTGGAAGACGAAACCGATCTTGCGATTGCGTATGTCGGCTAGTTCATCCTTCGAAAGTCTCGAAACATCCTGGTCCTCAAGAAAGTAGTGACCGCGTGTTGGGCGATCGAGGCAGCCGATGATGTTCATCATCGTGGACTTTCCCGAACCAGAGGCGCCCATGATCGCCACGAACTCGCCGCGCCTGATCTGAAGCGAGATACCGTGCAACGCGTGGATTTCGACGTCGCCCATCTGGTAGATCTTGTGGATATGAGTGAGCGTGATGAGTGGATCCGAATCCACCAACCGGTCCGGTTGGTCCACCAGGAAAGGACGACTTGCGAAAGGCTCCCTCCCTTCCACCACTGCGTCTGAACTGATCTGAGGTTCCAGCATGTTTCTCGTTCTTACCTGCCTCGCGGCGGCCCAGCGCCCGGCGGCCGTTGACCGAAAGGAGTCGTCGTTTGCGGCGAACGATTGTTGTTGCTGGTCGTGCCTCCGGTTTGTCCGATGACTATCACATCGCCTTCCTTAAGATCACCAGCGACGATTTCCGTAAGGCGCCCATCGGTGATACCGGTGCGAATGATGCGCGGCTCCAAAGTCTTGTTGGCGGTCAATACCCAGACGACCTGAATCTGGCGCTGCCTTCCGCCGCCGCCCTGGCCTCCTGCAGCCGTAGTTTGATTCGCGCCTTGTTGTTGTCCTTGAGCTTGCTGTGGCTTTTGTCCTGTTTGCGGCTCTCCCTTGTTTCCGCCTTGCGCCTGTTGTTGATGGCGTTGCTTCCCACCGCCATTCTGGGAGTCCGAAGATGCAGCTTGATTATCGCCTGCCGGTTTTTGCTGATGGCGTTGCTTGCCGCCGCCACTCTGAGAGCCGGAGGACGCAGCTTGATTGTCAGCTTCAGTCTGTTTTGTTATTTGCCCTCGGCCGGTGTTGCTCTTCTCGCCTTGTTGACCCTTGCTTTCGCCACCTTCACCTTGTGGTTGACGGCGTTTGCGCCCGGCGCCATTGCCGGCGCCCGGAGAAACGGCCTGACTTTGATCTTGCTTTTGCTTCTCTCCTTGCGGTTGCTTGTCCGCTTGCGGCTGATTCTGTTGTTCTCCTTCATTGCCGCTTTGCCCTTGCTGTTGCTGGCGAAACGCGTCGATCTTTGCTTGCAGATCCTTTTGCTGCTGATCCGTAAGTTCGGGCTTGAAGCGCAGCGCCGAATTAGGCACACGCAGAACGTCGTCACGCCGCGCCACCGGAACCGTGATGTTGGCCGTCATTCCCGGCATCAGTTTTTGATCCGGATTTGCGACACTGATGACAGCGGTGTAGGTGACGACATTCTGCAGCGTCTGCGCGTTGAGTCTGAGCTGCGTGATGTCGCCGTTAAACGTCTGGCCCGGGAATGCGTCAACCGAAAAATGTGCTTTGCCGCCCTCGCGCACCTGCCCAACGTCGGCTTCATCAATCGAAGCGAGCACCTGCATGTTCGTCAGATCGTTCGCGATCGTGAAAAGGGTCGGGGCTTGCAGGCTCGCCGCCACCGTCTGACCAACGTCGACATTTCGTGATACGACTACGCCGTCAATCGGCGACTCAATAATGCTGTGTTGGAGATTAACATTGGCCTGGTCGAGTTGAGCCTTGGCCTGCTCGACCGCAGCCTGCGCCTGTTTCAGCTTTGATTTAGCGATCTCAAGCTGGGCCTGGGCCTGCCCAATCTGCGACGTGGCTTGGCTGTATCGTGCGATTGCAACTTTGGCGGCGTTCTGGGCTGCCTCGATTTCGCGGTCGGTGATTACGCCGCGCAACTGCTCGTTCTGTTTGGCGATGGCGATGGCATCGTCGCGCTGCGCCTGGTTTGCGCGATCATTAGCTTTTGCCGCTTCCACGTTTGCGGTCTGATTCTGAATGTCGGTGAGCGCTCCTTGCACGGCCGCTTGCGCATTAAGCAGGTTGGCGCTCGCGATGTTAACCTGCGCCTGAAAGAGCGCCGGGTCGAGTTTCGCAATGATCTGCCCGCGCGTAACTTTTGATTTGAAGTCCGCCCCCAGCCATGCGACCGCTCCCGAGACTTGAGAACCGACTTGTACCGTTGTGACCGCCTGGACGGTGCCGGTGGCGGAGACGGCCACCTCGATTGAGCCACGGCTCACCTTATCGGTGACGTAGTCGGCGGCAGACTCTTTCTTGGTCCACCAGACGTACGCCAATGCGCCGCCGATCAGAAGAATCGCCACGACTGCCAGAATTTTTGCCTTCGCTTTGACGAAGGCAATTGGCTTGCTTAGCCGTCCCGCAACGGGTACATGAATCGCTCTGCTTGAGTCTACTTTTGTGTCCATCTGCTCACCCTGGTCCAAACTAGTTCTTCAGTTGAATTGTACATTTCTCTTAGAGAAATCGCATTGTACTATGGTTGCAGGAAAAGAAATGTAAAGAGATGTAAAGACAATGTAAAGAGGCAGAAACTTTCATATCAACATCGCTTTCTTATCTCATTCCCAGCAGTAGGAGCACGGAGCGATCCGAGACCTCACGTTCCGCGCTTTCTTGCCACTGCCGATACATAGCCAACTCTTCATCTTTTACGGAGCGGTTACCCAGTTTCGCCGCCGGTGTGCGCTCAAACGCGCGATCGGTTAGCGCCAGGTGGGCATTGCGTACTTGCAGCGAATGCGGTTGGGTCAAGGCACGCTCCGCCGCCTCAACGTCCGGAAAAAACTCTTCGTAAGCCAGCACATGCCAGATCGTATCTGCGCCTTCCCCCTCAACCGCAAGCACGCGAAGAATTCCAAACCCGCTTTCGAGTTGGAAAACTAAATCGTCTCCGGCTGCGAACGATTGCGACATAACGAACGCCTCAATTGTAGCCTAAAGCGATGCCTTGACCCCATTGTAGGATCGTAGGGGCGGACCTGCGTGTCCGCCCGGTCGATTGGTTGGCGTGACCTGGGCGCACACGCAGGTGCGCCCCTACAAAAGTTTGCGGAGGACGAGTAGTATTACTGCGATTCATTCAGCTATGAGCCAGTTCGATTCGAGCAAAGATTACTACGACATTCTCGGCGCCGATGAAGCGGCGTCGCCGCGCGACATCGAGCGGCTGTACAAACGTCTGGCGGCCCGGCGCCATCCTGATCGAGGCGGCAGCGAGGATGAAATGAAATCCCTCAACGAAGCTTACGGCGTGCTCAAGGACGAGGCAGCAAGACGCGTGTACGACTCGCAACGACGCAAACCACGCGCAGTGGCCTTTACACCTGTCTCTACTCCGCCGGCTCGCGACGTTGGGTTGCACGGCCAGTCTCTAAGCGCGCTCTTGTGTCTGCTCACGGGCCTGTTCTTATTGTTTCTGGTGCGCTTCCAGTGGATCTGGTTCCTCTGGCCGCTGGCCATTCTCGCCGTGTTCGTAATTGTCTTCGGCATATTACTGGCCCACGGCGCCATGCTTTCATTTAACGAATCGTTGCCGCTCGCGAATCCGCTGCGTCGTCATACGCTGCTGCAGGAAGCTCTCTTTTGGACAATTGTGGGCGGCAGCGGTTATGGAGTCTATCTACTGCTCAGCGTGTAGAATGGCAGGCAAGAGTTGGACGGCAAACAGATGGTGAGCGGATTCGATCTTTTGTTTCTTGAGGTGAATAATCTTGAAGAGTCGCTCTTCTTCTACCACGATCAACTCGGCTTTGAAATTGACAGCAGCAGTCCCGACGCTGAACCGCCGATGGCGACATTGCGCGCGGGCAATTTTAGAATTACGCTCGCGCAGCATCTAGAAACGATGCTGCGTCGCGGCCGCGGAGCGCACTTCTTTCTCGGGGTCGAAGATGTGGACGCTTACTACGCGCAGTTGAAAGCGCGCGGTCTGCAGATCGCGCCGCCGGCGGACGAAGGCTGGGGCGGACGCTTCATTACAATCGAGGACATGGACAAGTACCGGTTCTTCTTTGTGACATGGTCGGATGACGCAAGCGCGGGGAAGACTTTCGTTTCGCGCTAGTGTGGTTTCTCAGAAGTTCGCTGAACAAATCGAGTGGGGCACTAGCCCGACCGTCAGGGAGGGCTCATATGTTTAGCGGCGCAAAAGACCGAGCCCTCCCTGACGGTCTGGCTAATGCCCCACGGATGATCGGTTAAGCGAATTTCTGAGACACCTTGGATAGTCTTTACTTTGGAGTGCCCAGATGCCTATGCAGCACATAGAAAACTTGTTTCGCAGATACAAGGGACAGCTTGTCATCGTCAAGACAATTTCGGGTGGCATCTACGAGGGGCGAGTCAGTGAAATCACGAACGACTTTGTCGGCTTGATTGAGAAAGGAAAGGGCGAGCCGGCGCAGGTGTTCCTGTTCTTTCACGCCATCGAATCGATCATGGCAGAGGAGGCGTCCGAATAGTCTTTGCAGCGCTCCGGATTGTTTGAGTTGGAGGATATGCGTTACCTCGAGAATCCGCCAAATCCGTGGTTGACACACTCGGTTGAGTGGCTGGGCGAACCACCCGAGGCGCAGCTCGAGGTCTTTGAAGAGACTGAGACGCGCTCGATCATCAGCCGCAACGACAGTCCGGACGTCGCCTTTTATTATTCCGTGAACTGTTATCGCGGTTGCATTCATGGTTGCACCTACTGCTTCAGCCGGCCGACGCACGAGTATCTCGGCTACGGCGCCGGCACCGATTTTGAACGGAAGATCGTCGCCAAGGTGCGGGCGCCCGAGCTGCTGCGTAAAGAGTTGATGCGCGCGTCATGGAAAGGCGACGAGATCGTTTTCTCGTTTACTTCCGATCCGTACCTGCCGCTGGAAGCGCATTACAAATTGACGCGTGGCTGCCTTGAAGTTTGTCTCGAATTTCGCAATCCCGTAGGCATAGTCACAAAGTCAGCACTGATTCGCCGCGACATTGATCTGCTGAGAGAGCTTGCGCGCGAATCGAGCCTGGGTGTCTTCTTCACGATCCCATTTGCCGATCGCGAGTCAGCGCGCGCCGTCGAGCCCTACGCGCCGTTGCCGGATGCTCGCTTTCATGCGATGGCGGATCTGGCCGCCGCCGGAATCCAGGTCGGCATTGGCATTGCGCCAGTCATTCCCGGTTTGACCACTGACATTCCGGAGTTGCTGAAGCGGGCGAAGGACGCAGGCGCAACGAAAGCCTTCATGAGCATGCTGCGCCTTCCCGGCAGCGTTGCGCCTTACTTTGAGCAACGGCTGCGCGAGGAGTTGCCGACAAAAGCGGACCGAATCCTGAATCGAATTCGCGACGCGCGGGAAGGGAAGTTGAACTCCGCCGTGTTCGGTGAACGCATGACGGGCAAAGGCCAATACTGGGAAGCGCAGGAAAAACTTTTTCGTGTCTACTGCAAGCGACTCGGATTCAACGAGCACCACGTCAGCAGCGAACGGCAGAGCAGAGTCAGCACCTTTCGCCGACCTTCTGCACAAGGCGTATTGTTTGGCTGAACGCTGGGAGCGCCGGGCAGCAGCCCGCGTCAGCAAGCGCGTGGCGCAGTTGGCGCTCTCGCGCGTCACCTCTTATACTAAGGTCAAGATGAGTAATGAGGTATGCCTATGCCAGTAACTATTTCTTTGCCTGACGAGATTCTTGAAGACGATGCTCACAACCTGCCGCGCGCGATTCTTGAGCAGGTGGCTCTTGACGGATTCAAGTCGGGCCAGCTCACAACCTCGCAAGTCCGGCGCATTCTGGGATTCGAAACGCGAATGCAGGTGCACGAGTTTCTCGCCGCTCACGGCGTGCCCTGGGTTGACTATTCCGTCGAGGAACTTGAGCGCGAGAGGAACACCCTCAAGGAACTTATCGCGCATCTGGCAACTGACCACTGACCACTGACCACTGACCTCTGACCTGTACCTCATCGCGCCGAGTGGAGAGATAAGCGAAGTGGCGGCTACCAGGGAGATACTTTCTGAAGAAGGAGGCTAGCAATGGCGGCCACATTAACAGCGGATGTACTCGAAGATCACCTTGCCATGTCGCTGGCCCGTGTGCTGGCAGCAGCTAATAAACAGGCCCGCCAGTCGGGCGTAGACGCAGGCGAAAACTTCATCACCATTACCCAACAGGCCATTAATGGTGGCGTCATCTGGCGAATCAACTACAGCGCGAAAGACTCTGTGGGGCGGCGCGGTGGCGATCTGACAGTAGATGTTGACGCGAGCGACGGGACAATCAAGCAAGTGCTTCGCGGCCAATAACGCGGCCTCCTGCTGCTGCCTCCTGCCGACTGATCTCTGACCTCTGATCTCCGACCTTTCTATTATTCGGTTTGATCTGAACGCACGGCGGAAGCTAACCCCTTCCGTTCTCGCGGGAAAAGCTTAATCAGCGTGCGCAACGCACGGTTGACGGCTTGAGAGTTCGGAAAATACTTTCGAACATCAGGTTCCAGCACAACGCTTCCTTCGCGCTTTACTTGCTTAACCTCTGTCGCGCCATCCTGTTTATGAATCCTGATCGTATAGCCATCAAGACGTGACCTATAGTGCTTGCCACGTGTCCCTGCCGAGAAATCATACTCGGGACGCATGGCTTCATCTTCGACGGCTTTTGGACTTCTAGACGATGTTTTCTTCTTCATATTTCTTCCGTTCAGCGCGAGTGGCTAAGCGTGCCATGATAAGTCTAGTCCGCAAGCCGCGTTCGGTATAACTAACGACCAAAATACGCCCTTTGTCAGATTGACCAATATCGATGAATCGTTCTTCGGCTTCTGAATGATCAGGGTCGCGTATTGTGATGGATAACGGATCGTCAAAGACCGTCTCAGCTTCGTCAAAAGGGACTCGATGTTTACGGAGGTTCTGTTTTGCCTTCTTCTCATCCCATTCGTAGATCGGCTTCATTGAGTTTTCCGCCGACCATAGAGTATCGCAACCATAGTCTTCATACAATTCTAGACCGTCCTGTACCCTGACCGCTGATCTCTGACGCTGATTCTCTGTCTTCTGCTACTGCCTTCTGCTTCCTGCCGTCTGCGCCAGACCCCTGCCTCCTGCCTCCCGCCTCCTAGCCCCTGCCTCCTAACCCCGGCCCCTTTGCTCTTTGCGGCCCTATTCCGCAATCCGCAATTCGAAATGCGAGATTCCCTTGTGTATAATCGGTGGCGATGAAGCAATTGACTCTCACACAAACAGTTCCGCTCATTCAGGAGCGAGATGGCACGGTACGGGTGACAGGTTCGCGTGTTACGCTGGACACGCTTGTCGGAGCATTTCAAAAGGGAGCTACCGCAGAGCAAATCCAGGACAGTTTTCCTTCGCTCTCGTTGCAGCAAATCTACGCGACCATCGCCTATTACCTTGAACATCAGGCCGAGGTCGAAGCCTATCTCAAGCTGCGACGGGAAGAAGCGGCGTCAACGCGGAGGGAAATCGAGAGTCAACAAGACACCGATGGCTTTCGCGCCCGCATCCGTCGTCGGCGCGCGCAGCTCATCAAAGCGTAGTGATTCATCCTCATGCTTCGCCTTTTGATTGACGAGAACTTCGATCAGCGAATCCTGCGAGGACTCAAGCTGGAAATTCCAAATGTTAATTACGTCGTGGTTCAGGAGACGAAGCAAAAGGGGTCTCCGAGACCCACTCTTGCTTGCATGGGCCGGCCGAGAATCAACGCATCATTTACATCGATTGGCCCGGGTAGCTTTACCTACCCTTTGATTTCGCTGTTCCTACACACAGTTTCTTTTGTGTGTGAAATTGTTCATAATCTGACCATTAAAGGACCGCTTTCCGCCTTTGGACTCGCATTCGTACCGCAAATCGTGGGGGTCGCGATGCAACAACAGGCAGTGCTCGTTAACTGAACAGGACGTTCATGACGATTGGAGGGTTTCATGAAGGATAGATTCAGAGTTCTACTATTAGACGACAACAGAGAGGTGCTCGAAATGTAACCCTCCCCTCTTTAGGACCAGTCATAACTAGAGACTTTCGGGTTTTGGGTTAA
>JBGQJU010000064.1:0-33940 GCA_041499185.1 Pyrinomonadaceae bacterium
GCAGCTTCGAGGTAATGAAAGGCGGAACGGGATTGCGCTTGCGTTCTTTGGTGGTGACTTCACTGACGACGAAAGTTTGTTGCTGGGCTTCGGAAACGATCTCATTGGCTTTGGCATCGTTGTCGATCAAGATCTCGTTCTTCTTGAGGTCCTGATCGAAGCCGCTCGTCTTGACCGTCTGCTCGCCGACTTTGAAAAGCCGCGCATCGAATGCGGGTGGCAGCTTGGCGGCAAGATTGGCGGTGATACTCCAATACTCGGTCTTGATGAATTGTTCGATCTCGCGCTCGCGCTCGACGACCATACGCAGGGCCACCGACTGTACGCGGCCGGCGCTCAAACGTCCGCCGATTGCCCGGCACAAAAGCGGGGAGACTTTGTAACCGACCAGACGATCCAGTACGCGACGCGCTTGTTGCGCATCGACCAGGTTCTCATCGATCTGGCGCGGATGTTCGAATGCTTCGTTGACGGCGCGCTTCGTGATTTCATTAAACATCACGCGGTAAGCGGGCTTTTTCGGCTTCTTCGGCACGATCTCTTCGGCGAGGTGCTGGCAAATCGCTTCGCCTTCTCGATCCGGGTCGGCGGCGAGATAAACCGCGTCGGCATCCTTCGCAGCCTTCTTCAAGTCTGCGACGATCCTTTTGTTATTTCGTTTTTTGGAATCAGGAATAACTTCGTAGGTCGGTTCAAAATCGTGATCCACATCAACGCCCAGCTTCTTCGAAGGCAGATCTTTGATATGGCCTATCGAGGCCTTAACCAGATAGTCCTTTCCCAAGTACTTATTGATCGTCTTTGCCTTTGCAGGCGATTCAACTATGACTAAGTTTTTTGCCATCCTAATTCAGTGACAGGTGACGAGTGACCAGTGACAAGACGAACTTTCGCCCTTTCTCGTCACTTGTTACTTGTCACTTGTCGCTGTCCTTCATATCTTCCGCACAAAACATCTGCCCGGCAACGCGCGCACTAACTCGCGCATTTCCAGCGCCAACAGCGCCGCAGTCAGATCCGAAATCGAAAGCTTCGTCTTATCAAGCAGCGCATCGATGTGCGCCGGGTTGTCCGGCGACAAAAGCTTGAGCACCGTGCGTTCCGATCCGGAAAGGTTTTGGGGCACAAGCGATAACTGATCCGCAAGTGATTTCTCTCTCTTCTTATCGCCAAACGGCGGCGGTAAAAGTTTCGCGGCTATCTGCGGCGGCAATTCGGCGGCGATATCCTGCCACTGCTGCACGAGCTTCGCGCCGGCGCCCTTGATCAAATAGTTAGTGCCAAAGGAATTCCTCGAAGTGATATTTCCAGGAACGGCCCACACTTCGCGATTCTGTTCAATGGCCAACCGCGCCGTGATCAAAGAACCAGAATTCTCAGCCGCTTCGACTACGCAGACGCCCAAACTGAGACCACTAATGATGCGGTTGCGGTACGGAAAGTTTTCCGACACCGGCGGCGTGCCTAACGGAAACTGAGATACCAGCGCGCCCTTGTGATCGAGAATCTCTTCAACCAGTTTGCGGTGATCGCGCGGGTACACTTCGTCGATTCCCGTGCCTAAAACTGCTACCGTTCTTCCGCCGGCTTCCAGCGCTCCGCGATGTGCAGCGGCATCAATGCCGCGGGCGAATCCTGAAATAATGGTCACACCGCGTTGGGCCAGATCGCGCGCCAGCATCAGCGCCGCGTTCTGTCCATAGGTTGAACACCGGCGCGAGCCGACCAGCGCCACGCACGGCTGGTCCAAACATTCCGTCCACGCGCCTTTTACGTAAAGCACGATTGGTGGATCGTAAATCTCGCGTAGCAGCGACGGATACACGCCGTCGTCAAGTACCAGGACGTCGCCGCCGAGCGCGCGAATGCTCTGAATCTCCGCCGCGGCTTTGTCATGCAGATCCCGCGCGATAATGCTGTCAACCGCCTCGGGCAACAAACGCAGCTGCTGGAGCTCGGCGCGGGTCGCTCCATAAACTGCTTCAGCGGAACCAAAACGTTCGAGGAGTTTGGCAGCGGCGCGAGGTCCGATACCCGGAGTCATGTTGAGTGCTACCCAGTCACGCATGTCATTTCCAATTGCCGATTGCCAATTTCCGATTTAGATTGTTCCGATTGCCGCTCTTCAATTGCACGTGGGCTGATACTCGGAGCGACCGACTGCTGGCGTTGACATTCAACTGCCGCAGAAAACCAATCGGCAATTGGCAATCGGAAATCGGCAATGTTCCTGGCGGAGGCGTGTAGGAATCGAACCTACCTGAGCCTGTTCTCACAGTCTCACTAACGGTTTTGAAGACCGCGCCGTTCACCAGAACAGATGCGCCTCCGCATTTTCAATTTCCAACCTCGAATCTCAAGGGTCCGTCCGAGCCTAACTGTTCGATGCCAGAGGTGAAAAACCCTATGCGCCGCGATACCACGTTGTCAAGGACGGTCCAGGTCCAGCGTGTAGAACCCCCTTTTGCTTGTCCTTAATTCAATTCGTGATTACGCCTCCAACGAAGTTGCCGCAGATGCAAATTATAAAGGCAAGAGAATCCGCGTTTCTGGACAGTTTAGGAAAGCAGAGATTGAACAGGGGAGAGTCCAGGTCTGGTTTGGCAAACTGCGTACTCCTTGGATCTCGGCGGCTACTTTGCGAATTCTCAAAAAGCCGCGCTCGCCCAAATAAGAGACCGGCAAACGATCGTCGTCGAATGCACCATGCGCGGAGTGGTAAGTGCGGAACGACTGATGATGGACAATTGTGTTCTCAGGTAAGGTGCGTAGTTGTTTGGACTGCTTGAGTCATTTCCAGAAAAGGAGCACTGAACACCATGAAGCTTAGTTAGAGAAACATCGGCGGCCTGGGTTTACTGATTACCCTGTCCGCTTCAGCAAGCAAATGCGCAACCTCAATTCACGCATACAGTCACTGCGTCGAATAAGAACTTCAACGCGGCTTGGGTCATCTGCTTCATCACAGCATCCTGTCATGTCGTTCGATCCCACCGCTCAAAGCGGACACTTCATGTGCTAACGACAGCAAGGAGAATTGATCTTGACAGTTTCTTTGCAGCCGAGTATAAGCAGCCTGTCTCAAATATGATCGATGCAGGATGATGTACCCGCGTTCTGCTCTCGACCCAAATACGCACCGTCGAGTTCGCCATTCGTTTCATTGTTCTGCTGATATTCCGGCCAGCCTACTTGCAGTTGCGGCTGGCAAACGATTCGGATTGAAAAACACTTGCAGCCGGGCCAGGCCCACGCGTGTCCTGCTTTCTGGTTGTTCATGGTTTGGGAAGTGGGATGCCCCAGCGGTTCGAGGTTGAACGAATGGCGGAAGATCGATTGTTGCTTCGAGAGGATTGCACCTCATGACCAATAACGATGCGTCTCCCAAGCCCACGACCGGACTGTTGCTGCGCTTTTGTTATTTGTTCGCAGCCGGACTACTTTTAACGGCCCTGCTGGTGGCCCCACTGAAGGGGCAGACCACGACCCCAACTCCGACTCCAACTCCGACTCCGACTCCGGCTCCAACTGCGACTCCGACCCCGGTCAAATGCACGTTGGCCATCACTGACCTGACGGTGGCGGGGATGGAGGAGTACGCCAAGTCTGACGACAACAAGAATGGCAATAGCGCCGGTGCCCAGATTGCAAACGAAAACAAGAAGGCAGACACAGGTGCGCCGCCTGAACTGGCGCTTTTCCATACGATCCGGGTCAAAGTCGATAAGCTTCAGGATTGGCTGAAACAGAAATGCAGTGATTCTTCTGACTTCATACTCTACGTTGATGGAAACGCTTTCAAAGGTATGAAACCAAGTCTGGTGGACGGCGATAAACTGCAATTTGACCTTAGGCGCAATCCGAACAACCAGGACAACACGGATGCGTGGACAGCCGTCCTGAGCCGAAGGCCGAGAACTTGGACGCACAACGATGTGCCCGTCACCGTGGGATTGGCTAACGGACTGCAAGTACCAACCAGCGCCAGGGCCAAGCTAACCGTTATTAATTTTCCGTGGTTTGTGGTGTTCGTCGTCTCATTTCTGGCAGCCATCGCCGTGTTTTGGCGGCTCGCTCGCATTAGCGACATTATTCGCGACGCCGGCCCACAACCTGAAGGCCTTGATAAGAGAGGGAAACCTAACCGCAAACGTTACAGCCTTGCTCGGACCCAAATGGCTTTCTGGTTCTTTATTATTGCCAGCTCCTACGTTTTCATTTGGATGGTGACGAGCGATCTTACAGGCCCAACCGCCGGGGTGCTGGGCTTGATGGGTATCAGTGCCGCTACTGGATTAGGCGCCGCCGTCATTGATTCAGGCAAACGCAGCAGCCAGGAAGGTGAGCGAGAGGGGCTGGAACAGAAGAAGAAGAATGATGAGACGGCGGTCGAAAAACTCAAAAGCGAGATCGCCGCACTGAAGATCGCAGTCAACGCAAACCCGCCTCCTGCGGATTTGGAACAGCAGAAGGCTGCGCTGGCGGCCAAAGAGATCGAACTGGCAGCGAAGCAGAAAGAGGTTGCGGATACCGCGCAGGCGATTCAAAAGATCTCGGACGCCGCGAAGCAAAGGCCGTCCAAAGGTTTCTTCGACGATATTCTCAGCGACGACGACGGCGTGAGCTTCCATCGGTTCCAGATAGCTGCCTGGACCGTCGTACTAATCCTGGTATTCATCGCCAAGGTCTACAACGACTTGTCGATGCCGGAATTTGACGGGACGTTACTCGCACTGATGGGAATCAGCGGCGGCACCTACATTGGCTTTAAGCTGCCGGACCAGCAGGGATGACGCAGTTCAAATCGTTTTCTCAAAGAGGCAGCAGATGAATCAAGCGTCGCAAAACCGATTGAAGAAGGTTCACCCGGAACTCGCGAAGCGTGTAACGGAGCTTATCGAAGCACTCGCAACCCAGGGGCACACGATCGAAGTGGTGCAAGGCCTGCGCACGTTTGCAGAGCAGGATGAGCTGTACAAGCGGGGCCGCACCAAACCAGGCCAGGTTGTTACTAACGCAAAAGGCGGTCAGTCCAATCACAACTACGGTCTGGCAGTCGATCTCTGCCCGTTCGTTAATGGCAAGCCACAGTGGAATGACAACCAGACTTTTGTGCTTATCGGCTCCGAGGCCGTAAAACGCGGACTCGAGTGGGGCGGTAGCTGGAAGAAGCTAATCGACAAGCCCCACGTGCAGATGCCTGGCCTGACCGTGAACCAATGCCTGGCGCTGTTTAAGAAGGGCGGCCTGGAAAAAGTTTGGGCCAACGTTCCAGCGATCACCTGAGACTCCCGTCCTTAGAACTTGTTCGTCGCGATTCTCCGATCTGGTTCAAACTGGCTCAGATCGTTCATCCTTATTCACTCACCCACGCGAGAAGAGCCCGGAACAGCCGTCGAAGAATTGATTGCGAAGACAAAACAGCTTTGGCGGGCGCACTCACTCTTACCCTGGGATCGAGACTTTCGCCGGATGAAATGTCTTGGCGCCTCCTGACATTAAGAGTGGATTGAACAGAAAGTTACTCACTCCACGCCACCCCCCGCGAAAGGCGGTTCTTTGCGGAATGTCACGAGGAGGAGTTCTGAGAAAGAAAACACATTGAGAAGGAGCATTGACCTTGACAGCTTTCTTGCACCGGAGTATAAGGCGCGTGTCCCAGGATCTTATCCCCCGTCAACTGGAGGTTCCTCGACCTGCCATGGAGAGTCCGTTCCACTGTTCTGAATTGTCTCAAAGCAACAGTCAGTCGCGTTTGCAACCTTCGGTTGGTTAAAGGGCGCAGTAGATTTGTTTTCCGGACAGACTCGGAAAAAAGACAGGAGTTCTTGAAATGTTTAATTCAGACATTCTCGACGTTGCGATCGGCATGATCTTCGTCTATCTCATTCTGAGCCTTTTATGTTCGGCAGCTCACGAGATTCTCGAGCTTTGGCTGAAGAAACGGGCGATAGATCTTGAGCGTGGGATACGAGAACTGCTTGATCCGAGCAGCAGTTCAGGAAGCACCGGGCTGATCAAGGATCTCTATGACCATCCCCTGGTCAATGGGCTGTTCCAGGGTCACTACGACGACTCTGGAATTGGAAAGTGGTGGTCCACAATCAAGGGGACCAAGCTACCTTCCTACATCCCATCGCGCAACTTCGCCCTCGCCTTGATGGATCTTGTTCTACCGGGCACGGCCGCGACGCCCTCCGGTGCGAATGCCGCAACGCCTCCGGACCTGAACGTCCAGCTCAATACGCCACCGCCATCGCTACCGCCGCCACCCACTGTTCCCGGGACTCCACTAGCGGCCCTTCGCAGCGCAATCGCGACTGGTCCGGCCCTCGCTGGCAATCCACATATGCAAACGGCGCTATTACCAATAATAGACGCCGCGGGAAACGACGTCAGCAAAGCGCGAGAGAATATTGAAACGTGGTTCAACAGCGGGATGGACCGCGTCGCCGGATGGTACAAACGCCGGTCCCAAATCGCTATCTTTATCATTGGTTTCGCGATTGCCTTAGCGATAAATGCCGACTCAGTCATTATTGTCAAGAGCCTCTCGACAAATAAAGCGCTACGCGAATCTTTGGTTTCGGTCGCAATAGACTACGCTAAGGCGAACGCATCACCTTCTCCGACTCCGAAGGCCACATCGTCGCCGGAATCGGCTTCGCCGAGCTCCTCGTCGTCTGCTGCATCTCCTGCCAAGGCCGCCAGCACGGCATCACCAACGCCCACGCCGCCTCCGGACTGTGTGCGAGATGCGAATTCGCCAGAGTGCCAGTTCGAGAAGAATCTCGACATCATTCAGAATAATATTCAGAAGATCGGTCTACCGCTTGGCTGGATTAAAGATAGTCCAGATCGAAGCCGAAGGTGGGCGGGGTTGCACTTCTTAACGGCAGACTTTTGGCAGAACTGGGGTTGGCAGTTTCAAAATCACTTGTTCGGCTGGCTGCTGACTGCCTTCGCCGTATCCCTGGGCGCGCCGTTCTGGTTCGATATGCTGAACAAGTTCATCGTCATCCGTTCGACTGTTAAGCCGAAAGAGAAGAGCCCGGAAGAGAAGTCGAAGGATTGAATGTTGCCGTCGTTCTTCAGAATTAAGCATCTGCCACTCAGGCCGTGCGAAGGAAGTTCAGAGACGATATTCGAGACTGGCCGACGCAGAGCTGAGAAATGTTTTGCCCGATTCTGTTGTAAAGTTCTGCGTTGTCGTTTCATTCTCAGTCAGTCGACGCGAATTAACACAACGTAGCTCAAAAAAGGAGAAAGCCATGGCAAACGATCAGCCCGCTGCAAGTAACATTTGCAAAAAGACAAGAAGAGTCCTGCTGGGTGGGGTACAGGTCGATGATGGGCAGCACCTTCACTACTCCGTGACGGTCGATGGTTCGAAGCCCATGTTTAGCTTGGCCTGCCGGCACAAGAAACATTTCAACGCAGCTGATCTCGGTCCTCCAAAGAAGAATTATGACGTAGTTTGGCCGAGGAGTTCCGCCGACGAGCCAAGTCCAGATGGTGAGGATTACACGTTCTCGATGTCATTTGCCGCCGCCCTCAAGTATACACTCGTCGTGGAGCTGCACGACGCCACACACAATCGCGTGGGAGTTGGCGTAATAGTCGATGCCGACTACGAGAGCGAAAACCCTGTAGCTTTATGCAATGAAGCTTTCGTTATTCGCACCCCGTAAGGAGAAAACGTAATGGGAAACCGAATCGTACTACACGCCACGCTACTTCTTGCCATCCTGTGTTTTCCGGCCATCATCTTTGCACAGCCGAAGCCGAACCCATGCTTGCCGCCTAATGTCGCTGAGGGGCAGCGCCGCCTAACTGATTATATAGAGCAGCGTATCTGCGAGAACTTAAAGGCGAGGGTCGTGCAAACCGATCCGACCAAGCAGTCCGCTCCGCCTGCGGCCGCTGCAAACTCTACGTCACTAGTGGAAAGAAGTTCGGCGCCCGACTTGCTTGGCCTTGGGCTGGACTTCCTAAATCTTTCGGACGTTGCCGGAGGCAAAAAGTCGGCTACTCCGAAAACGCTGACCTTCTCCGCTTATGCACTAAAGTCCGCTCTGTCGAGTGAAGACCCGCTTGATCCTGAGATTTACAACAAGAACGCGAAATGGCGTAGCGTCTCTTTCACGGTGGGCTACGACGTCCCGGAGAACACCAATACGAGGGAGCCGATCGTCGGGATTAAGTGGCTAGCGTACAACGGGCGAGATGTAGGCACCTCTGCCAATCAGACTGAGATAGGAAAAATCCAAGCTGCTTTAGACAACTCGGCGATCGGTTTTAGCAAGATTCGTGGTGACGTAAGGCTCTACCTGTTCGCGCTCTTGCAGAAAAGAGCGCAATTGCCCGCCGGGGTAACGATAACGACTCTGACAGATTTCAACGATAACGTCGTTAGTGACCCCACGAAGTTTGAGAGCATCCTGAAGGCCCTGAGCGACGACGAGAAGAAAAATATCGATGCGATCGTCGCGAAGAACATCAGCGCCTTTGCCACTCTTGACGCGGATACGAAGAACGCAGTGAAGACCATCCGCACGAGGCCGCAACTCGCGTTGGCATTCACAACCACGCAACGCAACGGCAAACGGCCCGACGAATACTCGGGCGTTTTAACCTTCGACAAAGGTATGGGAACGAACAGCATCACGATGAACGGCTCCTTCATATTCAAGAAGAGCCCAACAGGTAAAGACTCCAAGGGGGGCCAGTTCGCCGCCGCTGTGCACCTGCCGCTTCAGGCATTCAAACCCCTTGGATACACGGATCCTGTGCTCTTTAGCCTCGAAGCGAATGCCACCGGGATGACGGGCGTGGCCCCCGTGTACAAGGCGCAGGCGAAGCTGACTATACCTTTGATGCCGGGCGTCGAGATACCCATCTCAGTCTCGGTCGCCAATCGAACCGAGTTTATTAAGGAGAAAGAAGTGAAGGGTAAGTTCGGCTTCACTTTTGACATAAGCAAGGCGCTGAAGGCTTTCCGGGATGGTTTCCAGAAGAGGGAATAAGCCGATGGATGATGCCGAAACTTCCGATAAGTTCTCGAGAAAGATGATTCGTAGTGATGAAGCAAAGGGATCTGTTCTCACTTGGCGCCGGTTCGATAACAGTCGCAGTCCAACTCGCCGCCCTAGGATTGAGTCCAAAAATTACAACGTGTCCTGGAAAGAAAAGGAGAGGACGAATGCCGTCTATCATTGAAGATCAACTTAACGCTACAGGAATCGCGCAAGTCCTGGTAATTCTAAAATCACCTCCGCCGCCCTCGAAGGTCGCCGCATCGGGACTTGCCGCCGGAGGCCTTGCGCTCACAGCCAGTGCTAAAAAAACGCCCGCGCTTGCCGGACTTGACGGGTATTTTACTCAATCCGAGTTTAGCCAGAACCACGCCCTGGCGATGGCAGGAATGACAAGTGTGGCTGCTCTCGCAGGTGCGGCGGTGGCTCCAGCGGCACGAGGCCAGCGCGTGAGAATCCCGCCTGCCGTGCTGCACTTTCCGAATCTCGGTGTCATGCTGGGAACGGTCAGTCGTGAAGGGCTCGCCGGTTTGCAAGCGGACGAGCGCGTGGAGTCTGTTAACGCAACGCAGCAACCTAGTCTCATCAGACCGGTTGAAGTCGCGGCTGCGAAACTCACCACGAAAACAACTTGGGGTATCGAGTTTCTTCAAGTTCCAAAGCTCTGGAATCAGGGCTTGACAGGAAAGGGTGTTCGCGTGGGGCACCTCGACACTGGTGTTGACGGAAACCATCCAGCCCTAAAAACGGCCATTGTCTCCTTCGCCGAGTTTGACTCTTTTGGAGTTCAGGTTAAGCCCAGTCCCAAGCCGCACGACACTGGCGAACATGGGACTCATACTGCCGCAACTATCGCGGGCAGGGCTGTCAAGAAACAATCTGTTGGCGTGGCCCCGCAGGCTGAGCTCGCGAGTGCGCTTGTAATTGAGGGCGGCGACGTGGTTGCTCGTATCCTTGGCGGCATGGACTGGGCCATAACTCAGAACGTTCGTGTCCTCAGCATGTCGCTTGGTTTGCGTGGCTTTATGGACTTCTTCCTGGCGGTTACTCAGATCATCCGCGCTCGCAATATTCTTCCGGTTTTTGCGGTTGGGAATGAAGGTCCAGGCACGAGCCGGTCGCCAGGAAATTATGTCGAGCCGCTGTCGGTTGGCGCAAGCGATAATAGCGGTGTTGTACCTTCATTCTCATCCAGCCAGCGCTTCATCCGCCCGGCTGATCCGCTTGTTCCCGACCTGGTTGGCCCTGGAGTTGATGTGATCTCCGCGAGGCCCGGTGGCGGTTTCCAATCAATGAGCGGCACTTCGATGGCCACTCCTCATATCGCTGGTCTCGCAGCTCTGCTCTTTGAAGCTAAGCCCGGCGCTACGGTGAGCGAGGTCGAAACCGCTATCTTCAAGTCCTGTAAATTGGGGGCCATCCCACTCAATCGCGGCAATCGGGGAATTCCCAACGCCGTGCGCGCATTCGCCGCGCTTACCGGAGTAACCTTGGGTGGGACAACAAAGGTTGCCGCATCCCCAGCCGGCAAGAAAGCTAGCAATAAGAGAGCCACGAGTAAGAAATCCGCCAGTAAGAAGCCTGGGAAACGTGTGAGCAAATCAAAAGCTAAAAAGAGCAGGCGCAAGTAATGCACAGATGACGGCGTTGCTAGTTCTCGATTAGCCAGCGACAGGTATTTGAGGGAAGCTCCGACAAGAGAGAATAGCTTCCACGCGCGGATATGAAGGATCCCGCTAGGAGCTATTCTTGTTTCCTCAGATGATAGCTGCTATGACGAACCTACTACTTAGCAGATTTACTTGCCGGCGCTGCTCGTGCCACAGATGAGCGTGCCTTTGACTTTTTTGCGCTGCGAGATGGCATCTTCCCGCGGGCCGCTTTGACCCGTGCCTTTTTCACGGGCGCTATTACCGCGCTCTCGGATTGCCGATTAGCTGCAACAGTCGCCACCTCGGGCTGCGAGATCAACTCGCGAATGAACTCGGGGTTGGCGGAAAGAACAAATGAGCCCAGGTTCCTAAAAACATTATATCTGGATTCCTTGCTACCTACGCGCTGCTTAACGCGATCCAAAACCTGGCGCACTAATTCTTCCGTTCTTTCGGGAGACGGGACAATTTGTGTGGGATCATCGGGCCGCAATCTGACGACGGCTTCCACGGGGCTGGCACCCGCCGCGGTGTCTTGCAGTTGCCGAAGCAATTCCGGATCAGTCTTTGCTCCTAAGCCAATTTGGGACATTGCGCGACTCCTCTTTGAGCTGTGTACCCATGCTACCACATAATGGTAATTAGCGAAGATATAAGGACATTTCTTAGTGTTCTGCTCAGTACGTGCGACGATCTTCCAAGGCCATCGCACAACATGGTTAGTTAAAGAGCTGTAAAGGTGGAGACGCGCGGTGCTATGATCATTGCGCGTCCTGGGAGCCGCTAGTTATAATGCTTTCGTTTGAAACAACACGCATACAATAGAAAGCAAATTTCTCACACTCTCGTCCGACTAAGAAAAAGCTTGCGCGGTATTCTGCTTCCTTTTGCTACTCGCTTCGACGAGTGGGAGAGTATCGATACCCAAGGCATTCAATCAAACATAAAGAGGTGGAATACCACCGGCATTGCTGGATACGCGGCGCTCGGTTCTACAGGGGAGCGGGTGCATCTGGATGAGCGGGAGTACGTCGAAGCGATAGAGACTGCGCGAGCTGTGGTGCCGATTGGGCCGGACGGTCTCGCGTTCATTGTTGGCGCGGGGCAGCAGAGCACGCGCGGGACGATTAATGAAGTAGAAAAGGCGGCAGACGCGGGGGCGGATGCGGTGCTGGTTATTACGCCGCATTACTATCGACCTTCAATTACACAAGATGCGCTGATTGCACATTACACTTCGGTGGCTGATGCGGCGCCCGTTCCGCTCATTCTCTACAGCATGCCGGCGCTCACCGGCATCAAGATTGAGCCGGAGACGGTTGCGCGTCTGAGCCAGCACCCGAACATCATCGGCGTCAAGGACAGCTCTGCAGACCTCGGAGGTTTGAAAGAGACGATCAGACTCGTACGAGATTCGTCGAAAACATCGCCTGAAGAGTTTGCCATCTTAACTGGGAACGGTACCGTGCTCTTCGAAGCGCTTTGTGCCGGAGCCGACGGAGCGATTCTGGCGGTTGGTTGCGTGGCGCCGCGACTCTGCATTGAAATCTTTAAGGCGGTCAAAGCAAACGAGCACGAGCGCGCGAAAGCTTTGCAAGAGAAACTGACTCCGCTGGCGCGCGCGGTCACGACGACGTACGGCATCGGTGGTCTCAAAGCGGCGCTTGATATGATCGGGTATGCCGGTGGCGCGGTGCGCGCGCCGCTGCGGGCGCCAGATGAAGCGGGGCGACAGGAAATCGCGCGCGTGCTCGCCGAAGCAAACGCGATCCTTGCGAACGAGAAGTCGCACCAGACAAATGATCCTGACAATACAACTCCTCAAACGACCGAATTAACTCCCGAAGAAGGCTCTTCGCTGGTGCAACCGGCCAGTCGTGCGTAAAATGGTCCGATAGGAGCGATCATAAATTGAGCACGGCGGAAACTGCCTGTTACAGCACGCCCGAAGAGGCCGGCCTGCACGTCGAGACGCTTTCGTTTGAAAGCATCCCGCATCAGACGCGACTCTTCCTTGACTATCTGCGCGATCCACTTGCACTCAAGCAGTTCTACTCTTCCGCTGTGCGTTTTCATCATGAGCTTCCCGCGCGTACGTCCGAAGTTCTGGCTGCGCATAAGACAGATCGCAATGCGTTGTGCGACGCGCTCAGAGCGATGAACACAACCTGGGGCGCCGGCGCAGAGACGCTCGCCAACATTGAGCGACTGCGCGATGCAGATTGTCTGGCTGTAGTTTCCGGTCAACAGGCGGGGCTCTTCACTGGTCCTCTTTACACGATCTACAAATCGCTTACTGCGGTAAAACTCGCCGGCTGTCTGATGCAACGCAACACCAAAGCTGTTCCGGTGTTCTGGATTGCTACCGAGGATCACGATTTCGTCGAGGTGGCTAAGGCAGAATTTATTGGTCGCGACTGCCGGCTCGCCAGCGTCGATATCGCGACAGGATTGCATCGAGAAGGTCAGCCTGTGGGTCGTGTGATCCTCGACGATTCGATCAATGAAGTTATTCAACATCTGCTCGAGCAGTTGCCGGAGTCGGAATTCATTCCTGATCTCCGGGATTTGTTGCGCGATGCCTGGCAGCCCGGCCGCAGTTACGGTGAAGCATTCGCGCGCATGATGACCGCGCTGCTTGGTCGTCACGGCCTGATCCTTCTCGATCCGCTCGACGAGCGGCTGAAAGAATTAGCGGCGCCGCTCTACGCCGATGCCGCGCAGCGTTCGTACGAAATCGCCACCGCGGTTGAGGCGCGCAGCCGCCAACTTGAAGCTGCGGGCTATCATGCGCAGGTAGTTGCTTCGGCCAACTCGTTTCCGCTCTTTTTGCACGACGCCGCAGGCGCACGCCACGCGGTCACGCGCACCGCAGGCGGAAAGTACGGAACGAAGGCGACCGGCGAGGAATACACTGCCGCAGAGTTGGCTGAGCGAGCCTTGAACAATCCGCCAAGCTTCAGCCCAAACGTCACGCTGCGTGCCGTGGTCCAGGATTACTTGTTGCCGACGATTGCCTACATGGGAGGCTCGGCCGAGATAGCTTACTTCGCGCAGACGGCTGAGGTTTATCGCGTACTTCAGCGGCCCGTGACGCCGATATTGCCTCGCGCGAGCATGACGATGGTTGAGAGTCACACCGGTCGCGTCCTCGAAAGATATGGACTTGGCCTGGCGGATCTTTTTTCGGGTCCGGATAACTTGCTGGCGCGCGTTGTTGAGGAACACCTCGGCGTCGGCACGGCAAGAACCTTCGTGAAGACGGAAGAGAACATGAACCGCGAGCTTGACGAACTAAGAGAACAACTGCGAGCAATCGATCCGACTCTGGCGGACGCGCTCGAGACTGGACGCCGCAAGATCAATTACCAGCTTGAAGGTTTGCGCACGCGTTTCCATCGCGCGCAGATGGCCCGCGATGAGGCAGCCCACCGGCAACTGCAACGCGCCTTCGATCAGCTCTATCCCAACAAGGCTTTGCAGGAGCGGCATATCAATATCACGTCGCTGCTCGCGCGCCACGGACGGTACGTGATCGACTGGATCTATAACGCGATCAATCTCGGGTCAGTCGAACATGAGATCGTCTATCTGTAGTGTGCGACCTGTTATACTGGCATCATGGCCCAGCGAGATTTTCAAGAAGTCATTTCATCGCCCACCGCAGCGTACGATGAGGGCTTGGATTTTTTTGCCGGCAGGGGAATGATTAACGAAGCTCTCAGAAGAATTGTCAAAGACCTGGATGACCGTGGAATCGATTACGCTGTGATCGGTGCGGTAGCGCTCAACCTGCATGGCTACAGGCGGTTTACCGCAGACATCGATCTGCTTCTCACGAAGTCAGGATTGGAGCAGTTTCGGAAGGAACTTGTGGGGTTAGGCTATCGACCCGCTTTCCAGGGCGCTCGCAGACGATTCAGGACTTCAGAAAATATTCCAATCGAGATTATCACGGCGGGCGAATACCCTGGTGACGGTCAGCCGAAGCCTGTACATTTTCCCAATCCGAAAGAGGCGACTACGGAGATTGAAGGCGTCAAAACCATCTCGTTGGACAAGTTGGTAGAGCTAAAATTGGCGTCTGGCTTGAGTGCGCCCCACAGACTTAAAGATTTGGCCGACGTGCAAGAACTGATCAAAGTGAAGAAACTTGGCGCCGAGTTTGCAGATCGATTGGACCGCTCGGTCCGTGACAAGTTTAAGGAACTATGGCATTCGGTCGCTCAGGCCGAGGAAGGATCTTGAATCATCACTAAGTAGTTTCGAGGATGCATCAGGTTGGGACACTTCACATAGCTCAACCTCAAGTCGACAATCGGAAGTTGGAAATCGCCAATGTCTAAGATTCGCGTTCTCCCGGATCAAATCGTTAACCAGATCGCCGCCGGCGAGGTGGTCGAGCGGCCCGCGTCCGTGGCCAAAGAATTGGTGGAAAATGCCATCGACGCCGGCGCAACGCGAATAACGATTGACGTCGAGGCCGGCGGTCGGCGTTTGCTGAAGGTTTCTGACGACGGCGAGGGAATGACACGCGACGACGCGGTGCTCGCGTTCGAGCGCCACGCAACTTCCAAGATCAGCAAAGCTGAAGACCTCAATGGAATCGCAACGCTTGGTTTCCGCGGCGAAGCGCTCGCGTCAATCGCCTCAGTGGCGCGCGTCGAGCTGGTCACGAAGACCGAAGACGCGACCGCCGGAACGCGCGTTGTTATCGAAGGCGGGCGCATGCGCGACGTTAAGGATGCGGCCCATCCGCGCGGCACAACTGTTGTCATGCGCGATCTGTTTTTCAACGTGCCGGCGCGGCGAAAGTTTTTGCGTTCGGAAGCCACCGAAAGTTTTCACCTGACGAATCTCGTGACGCATTACGCGCTGGCGCATCCTGAAATCGCGTTCACGCTGACTAACAACGGCCGAGAGGTCTTGCGTGCGGCACAAGCTGTTGATCTGCGCGAACGCGCCTATCAGGTGTTTGGCGAGCAGTTTCTCGAGAATCTTTTGGAAGTCAGCGGCGGGCACGATCAAGTAGCGCAGGTGCGTGGCTACGTTTCGGCGCCGCGCGATCGGCGCACGTCGCGCGACGCGCAGTATCTTTTTGTCAACGGGCGTTTCGTGCGCGACCGGCTGATTGGGCGGGCTCTTTCAGAAGGTTATCGCTCGATTCTGCCGCACGGTGTTTATCCGGCGGCGCTGCTGTTTCTGGAGACGCCGCTCGAAGAAGTCGACGTCAACGTTCATCCGGCTAAGACAGAAATTCGTTTTCGGCGCGCCGCGGCGGTTGCGGACGCAGTGCGCGAGGCCGTGCGCGCGGCGCTGGCCAGCGCCGGTTACGCCAATGCAGCAGAAGATACAGGCCGAGCGGCTGCCAGCGCCGCGCCGAGTGCTACCCGCGACACTGCGGAAACATTGTCGGCGTCCGCGTCCGCTGGCGAGAACGCCGAGACCGCTAGGTTGCGCGTTGCACCACCCGCGCAACAGTCGAAGATGGATTTCGCGACGATGCCGATCCAGGATGAGGAGATCGTCGTTGAAGAGACAGCGCCTGTGGTGTCAAAAAGGAATACTGGGCGCGATCTGGATGCGATCTTGCGGCGCATGCATGCCGGCCAGTCTGCTGCCACGGAGGCCGAGAGCGCGCAGACAACAGCGGCTGAATACGATCAATTCGCCTCGGTCATTGAAGAATCTACAGCGACTGGTGTCGCAGACATGCAAACCGTTGCCTTGCCGCCGCTCGCTTCCGCCGACAAGTTTGTGCGCGAGGTTCCCGTTGAATCGCTCTCCGCAAACATTCGCCCGCTCGGCCAGCTCGACGAAAGCTTCATTATCGCCACTGACGACGAAGGGTTACTGCTAATCGATCAGCACGTGGCGCACGAACGAGTTCTGTTTGATAAGTATCGCGCGCTTGAATCAACGCGCCCGGCGGAATCGCAGCAACTCCTGATTCCCGAAACTTTCGATCTCACTCCCGCGCAGGCCGCCGTGTTCGATTCGGTTTCTCCGGAATTGGAAAAGTATGGCTTTGAGCTGATGCGTCTTTCCGGCCGGACCGTCGCGATCAAAGCAACGCCCGCCGACCTGCCCGCCGGCGAGGCGCGCAATATGCTGGCTGAAGTGCTCGATACGGTTGATGCTGAGAAAAAGGGATCTGCGCGCGCGACGCTGCGCGACGAGATTGCGGCCTCATTGGCATGTCACGCCGCGATCAAAGTGAACATGCCGCTCGCTCCCGAAAAAATGCGCTGGCTAATCGATCGCCTGTTGGTCACATCGTCACCGACAACTTGCCCGCACGGCCGCCCGGTGATTCTGCGCCTCGCGACACGAGATATTCTTAAGGGATTCCATCGGATTTGACGGCGATGGTTCAAACCTGCTTCGCATCAACAAGTCTCTACAATTGATCCAACGTTCGAACCACCAAGTCTGTATTCGACAGGTCAGAAAGCAAGGCATCCGGTTGACACTCGCGCAGACGTTCTACGCTGTACGTTCGACTAGTTGCGACTGCTAGTGCCCGCGCGCCGAAGTGACGAGCGCAGGCGATGTCGTTGGGCGTGTCGCCGATCACGATGAACTGCGAGGGTTCAAGATCGAGTTGCAAATGTTTTCTGATTCGCTCGGCGGCGAGCGCGGGAAGGTCGCGACGGTCGTGCGAATCGTCGCCAAACGCGCCGGGCAGTTTGAAGAACTCCGATAAGCCAACGAGTCTCATCTTCAAGTGTGCGGCGGGTTGGATGTTGCCGGTAAGCAGCGCCGAAAGATAGAGTGGCTTACTGGCGAGCGCCTCGAAGAGTTCTCGCACACCGGGCAACAAATGAAATAACTGCTGGCCGTTGCCGGCGGCGCGTTCCATCGCTAGCATGTAACTGTCGCGCAATTCGTCAATGCGTTCACGAATCGTTTCGTGGGTGAATCCTTCATCGCGCAAGGCCTCCGCGACGATCTGCAAGTCAGTCATTCCGGACACCTTCATTCCGGCAAGCTGGCCCGCAGTGCCGAAAACATCTTCCAGCACCGGGATCGTGTAATCCTTGAAAGCGCCGCTGTAGGCGGAACATATGAGCGTGCCGTCAATGTCCCAAAGGAGGATGCGCAGCGCCGACGGGGAGATGGGGCGACGGGGGGATGGGGTGACAGACGCGCTCGCAGACGGAGAGTTGTCCTTCAGGTTTCCGCGTTCACGTTCGAGAGGCTGCATCTTTTCCTCGCCCCGTCTCCCCGTCACCCTTTTTCCAGTTCTTACTCAATGACCGCGAGTACGTCGCCTGCGTTTACCGTAGCACCAGCTTCGGCTCTTATCGCGATCACGGTGCCGGCCTTTGGCGACTTCATCTCGTTTTGCATTTTCATTGCCTCGACGACCACGATGCCTGCGCCTGCTTCCACCTGCGTGCCGACTTCAACCAGTACCCGGACTATTTTGCCGGGCATGGGAGCCAGAATTTGGGCAGCGCCGTGGTCATGCGCGCCCGAGCTTGGCGTGCTGCGCAGTCGCTTTGGATCGACAATTCTGATCACGTAACCGTGGGTGCCAATGTTAACTTCGAAAAGCCCGCCCTGTTCGCGGTGCTGCGTTACGCGACACTCGAACACACGATTGTCGTCGATCAAAAGGGACGTGCTTGAGTCCAATTCACGCAGTTCGAATTCGTAGTGACGGCTGTCGACTGCGGCGGAGACGCGCGGGCCTTCGCGTCGAATGTTCAACTCATGGGTCTGATGTGCGAATTCTGCCTTGAGTTTCATTCTGTTTCCGAGCCGGCGGGCCGATTATCCAACGGGTTTCTGCTATCGAGTTGGGCGAGGCGGCCGGACATCCGCCAGCGATTCTCTGCTTCACTTGTGGGTTGATGATTCAGCGAAGCCTCTCGCTGGAGCGTGGCATAGTGAAGCGCAGCGGCTACAAGTGCGATGTCGCGATTACGGGTCTCGTCTTCGACGGCCTGTTCGTCTGCGCCGGGCGGGCAGGGATCAGCACCCCAGCGGGGCTGCCCCGCCGGGGACCCCGCCTGCCCGCGCTCCCGGGAGCGGCGTTCGTTAAATCGTGAAATAAAACCTGTATCCAATCGGCCCGCGGCGAACTCGTCATCGCGAACGATCTCGCGAAAGAAGGGAAGCGTGGTCTTGATGCCTTCGATGCGATATTCATCCAGTGCACGCCGCAGCCGGTCAATGGCTTCCGCGCGCGTGCGTCCCCAAGCGGCTAGTTTTGAGATCAGCGGATCGTAGTGAATCGAAACTTCGGAACCGGAGCGAACACCGCTGTCGTCGCGGATGCCCGGACCAGCAGGCGCCTGCAGAAATGTGATTTTGCCGGGCGATGGAAAGAAATTGTTTTCCGGGTCTTCCGCATAGATTCGACATTCGATTGCGTGGCCGTTCCAGCGGATGTCGTCCTGATTGAAAGAAAGCGGCGCTCCATCTGCAACAGTGATCTGTTCGCGCACGAGATCAATTCCAGTCACGAGTTCAGTCACCGGATGCTCAACTTGCAAGCGCGTGTTCATCTCGAGAAAATAAAACTCACGAGTAGCATCAGCGACGAGAAACTCAACCGTGCCGGCGCCAATGTAATTGACGGCGCGGGCGATCTTGATCGCAGCTTCGCCCATCTTCACGCGCAGCGCCGGATCGTTAATCGGTGAAGGGCATTCCTCGATCACTTTTTGGTGGCGGCGTTGAATCGAGCACTCGCGCTCGCCGAGATGGAACAAGTTCCCTCGAGTGTCCGCGAAAACCTGGATCTCGATGTGGCGCGGTCGGTCGATCGCTTTTTCCAGATAGAGCGAAGCGTCGCCGAAAGCCGCGGCGGCCTCGGACTGCGCATTGCCAAAGGCGGACTTCAGTTCATCCGCGGACGCTACCAGCCGCATGCCTTTCCCACCGCCACCGGCTGAGGCCTTTAACATTACTGGATAGCCGAAACTGTCGGCCGTTTCCAGCGCCTCCGCAAACGAGGCGAGCGGTTCAATCGTTCCGGGAACTACAGGAACGCCGGCGGCAATCGCGGCACGACGGGCGCTGATCTTTGAGCCCATCACTTCCATCGCTTCCGCGGTTGGGCCGATAAATGTCAGACCGGCTGCCGCCACCGCGCGCGCAAACTCCGCGTTCTCGGCCAGAAAGCCATAGCCCGGATGAATTGCATCCGCCCCGGCCTCCTTTGCGGCATTGATGATCGCCGAGATGTTGAGATAGCTCTCAACGGAGGGCGCAGGACCGATGCAAACTGCTTCGTCGGCTAGGCGGACATGAACAGCGTCGAGGTCGGCTTCGGAATAGACTGCCACCGGCGCGATCTTTAGATCGCGGCAAGCCCGAATGACGCGCACAGCGATCTCTCCGCGATTGGCAATTAGGATTTTGCGAAACATTTGGAATAGTCAGTCGTCAGTTGTCAGTTGTCATGCCGCCCGCGTTGGCGTTACCGGGACACAGTTAACAACAATCAACTGACCACTGACAACTGACAACTGACGACTGACTTTCTAGACCACGATTGAGTTCGCGGGCTGGCGAGGATCGTAGCGGACTGTTACCTGGGCGCCGGGCTGATAGTTATGTTTCGCGCTCTGCTGCTCCGAGTTGAGCGTCTGTGAGGATTCGTAAACCGTGCCGGCGACGCTGTAACTGTAAAAGATTTGTGTGCCGTTGCCGGCATCGTCGGACACAATGTCGAGCATGCTGCCTTCGACAATGCGGCCGGTGCTCAACAGGCGATTCCTGCGCGAGGTTTCGTCTTCCTTCTGGCGTCGGAAAAGATCCAGAAACCGCATTTTCGGTTTCCTTAGGGTTTACGGAGTGGTGCGGCGGTGAGAGTAGTGGGCTTCTCAACTTCGGAGGCTTTCATGATCACACCATCGCGGACGATCAAGTCGTCTTCGGTGTTCAGGATTCCATCTTCGCCGGGCAGACGTAGTTCATAGTTAGTGAACGACAATCTTTCGGCGAGCGCGTCTTCAGTCGCAGCGTTGGTGGAAGCATTCCGAATGGCGGCACCGCGCAGCGTACGCGGCTTTTCCTTCGCTGCTAGATCGGCGCTGGGCTTGTAGCCTGCGTAACCTGCCGCGGAATCAATGCTGGGCAGCGCGGCGAGGGCAGCCGCGATCGAACCGTCTGGATCCGGCAGCTCTCTCAAGTCCTTAAGTTCGGCGGGAAGTGTGCGATGGCGCGCACGATATTCGAGCAGCGCGCGATCGATCGTGTAACCCCGGGCATAAAGGCCGGCGTCGATCCCCATCTGGTGTTCACGTATCCGCCTGGGAACGGTCACTCCGATCAATGTCGCAACCAACAGACTAACAAGCGCGGAAGCCATCAGGCCACGACGCGCGGCGCGCATGCCGACAAACCGTGACGGCGCTCGCAGCATCGATTTGTAAATCCGACCGCTGCTCCACAAAACGACAAAGCTCACGGGAATCAAAACCCATTTCAGGTGCCACGCAGCCCTTTCGGCGGCTATCAACAATGACCATAAGTCCACAGGGATAATCCAGGACTCTTCAAGACGACTGACCGCTGCAAGAGGCTGTTTGACGAGCGCAAAGATTATCTCGACGATGAACGACAGAACCATCAGCGTCCCAATGACGACCAACACCAAAGGACGGCCGTAAGCGGGCAGTATGTGTTCGGGTCTGGGCAGAGGATCGCCAACGGCGCGCGCGCCGCAAGCCGCGCAACCTTGCCGAAGGTCACCTTCAAACTCGAACCCACAACAGGGGCAGATGGTCACTTTTGTTTACCCTGAAACCTTAAAAGGCGAAAATCTGACTTGTAAATCGTAAGACTCAACTTGGTGGCAACCCCTAACTGGTTTTATGCACCAGTCTCTGCTCGGGTCTAAGTTCAGCTCCCGCGTTAGGCTTTGCATAAGCAGCAGCCTGTGAAACTTGTTGCGGCGCGACCTCGACCTTATTCAGCTCCTTCCATGTGTGATACATGCGATGAGCGAAAGTCCAGTAAGAACCAATCGCCAGCACCCAAAGCACCGCCGGCATGCGGTTCGCAAAAAAGTTGTTCGAGCCCGGATGCGTGGACAGCGCGCCAATTATGAAAAGAACAACGCGCTCCGGGCGTCGCAGGAACCCGACATCGCACTTCGGAATCAAACTTTCAGCGCGGGCGCTCGCGTAGCTTACCATAACCGAGCCCATTAGTCCTGCGCCGGCAAGAAAAACATTTAGCGTCGAATGGAATTCTGTGTCCCGAGCGTAGAAGACCATCAGGCCAACGAAGACGACCATGTCTGAGAGGCGGTCAAGCGACGAGTCGAGAAAACCGCCAAAGCGCGTCACGCGACCCGACAAACGCGCGACCTGACCGTCGAGCATGTCAAAAAGATTAGCAACGATCAGGGCGATTCCGGCCCAGAAAAAGCGGCCAAAACCAAAAGCAAGACCGCAACCGACGTTCAACGCAACGCCGATGACAGTCAATATATTCGGATTGATGTGACCATAGGCAAGCCAGCGCACCATCGCATCGATGATTCGCTGTCCGGCACGTCCAATCGGGGCCACAAACATTTCGCTTTTCCTCCGCCGCCATTATGCCTAAAAGTGCTTAAACTGAATAGCCCCAAAACGTGAGCTACGAATACTAGGAAGCGCGTCGTTCATTGTCGAGAAACAATTGATCACGGCTCTTGAGGAAAACGGACAAGACTTGATATCGCCAGGACTCTGCTTGTACTTAGTCACTCGGGATCCTTCTGATCGTGCAATGTCGTCAATTGTCTGATCTCGAAGTTGCGTGCGCCCGCGGGCGTGCGAACCACGACCTCGTCGCCTTCTTCTTTGCCCATCAAGCTCTTGCCAACAGGGGAGATGGTTGAGATCAAACCTTTCTGTGGATCGCTCTCTTCCGGTGTCACCAAACGGTAAGTGACCTCTTCGTCGCGCTCGGCGTCGTACAGCACCAAAGTTGTCCCGTACGAAGCCTTGCCTATGGGTATTCGCTTGAGATCGATTGAAGCGATCTCACTGATTCGCTGCCGCAGTTCTACGATTCGCGCCTTGACGACATTCTGACGGTCCAGCGCCGCGCGGTATTCAGAATTCTCGCGCAAGTCGCCGAATTCCAGCGCGCGCTTGATCTCTTTCGGCAAATGAACACGCAGCTCGGATTCCAGCTCATCGAGATCCGACTGCAACCGCCGCTTGATGTTTTCTGACAACAGTCCTCGCTTCTCTTTAGTTGCGGTAGTCCTTCAACCTTTGCACTCCATGACGGTGGATGGATCGCACTGATCAATCTTTCTATGGTAATTCGCTTCGTCGGGCGCGCCAAATGATATTCCAATGTCCCGCGCGGTGCGCACAAGCTGTCCGTCCGGCGGCACGCTCTTGAGGTTCGCAATCGCCTCAGAGATTGGCACCGTAACCACATCAGCCGCTTGCAGTGCAACCATCACGCCGCGCTTTCCATCCACCAGGGCGCGCACGGCGCACGCCCCATAGTTCGTCGCCAGCATGCGATCGAAAGCATTCGGCATGCCACCTCGCTGCAAGTGGCCCAGCACAACGCAACGGGTCTCCCTGCCAGTAAGCTGCTCCAGTCGCGTCCGGCAATACCCACCAATGCCGCCGAGTCGGGCCGCATGATAAGCATCACCCTTGTCTTGATAGATTCGCTCGTGACCTGTTTCAGTCGCTCCCTCGGCGACGACGATAATACTGAAGTTTGAGCCGGCCTCGTCGCGCGAGCGTATCTTCTCAGCGGCCGATTCCATTGTGAAAGGTATCTCGGGAATCAAGATTACATCCGCTCCGCCGGCTATGCCTGAGTGTAAGGCAATCCATCCTGTGTTGCGCCCCATAACCTCCAGAATCATGACCCGATCGTGAGACTCGGCCGTAGTGTGGAGTCGATCGAGAGCCTCCGTGGCGATATCGAGCGCGGTAACAAAACCGAAGGTCAGCTCAGTGCAGGCGAGATCATTATCAATGGTTTTGGGAACGCCGACGACAGGGAAACCAAGACGATCAAACTCCATCGCGATTTCAAGCGTACCTTCGCCGCCCAGCACGATTAGACCTTCTATTCCCAGTTTCCTCAGATTTGCCGAGGCCTCTTTGTAGGCTACATCGGGACTAATTGCCACTCCGTCAGTGGTGGTGCGTTCGGCAAATTTACCTCGATTGCGCGTGCCCAGGATCGTGCCGCCGCGCGGCAGCAGGCCGCGTACCTCCGTAGCCGTCAGTTCACGGGTCTTTGTTTCGCCGAGCAGGCCCTCGAAACCGTCTTCGATCCCGATGACTCGTTGGCCGTATTCGCAGGTGGCAGTTTTCACCACCGCGCGAATGACCGCATTCAAGCCAGGGGCGTCGCCACCGCCCGTTAAGATTCCGATCGTACGGTACATAACGTCTAGACTCTAAATCATAAACGGAAAAAACGAAAATCGTCTCGCAAAACCCTGTTGACCGGTAAGGTACTGCTCGCGTAGCATAGCCCTACCGCTGAAAGCGAGACCGGCGCCTGACCGCGTTTTTAACCAGCAAAGGCGGATGAGCATTGGATATTGACGACACAGCAAAACAGATAGTTCAGGACATAGGAACCGCGATCAACGAATCTGTAGAGAACTCTCCGCAAGTTGCGGAAGCAATTGAGCGCCTCCGTGACGCGGGCTACGAGATGGAGCTGACGCTGAGGCTGGAAATCGGTCTGCGTCCGCATTCGACTGACGACGAATCGGACGAGGCCGAAGATGGCACGCTGAGCTTGACCGATGACGATTTGCAAGTGCTCCAGCGCATGAAGATCCGAATCGATCCGGACTGAAAAGACAGACGGGGAGAAGGGGAGACGCGCGGACGGGGAGAGCCCGGGGGCAAAGTTCACGTGAGGATCGGACCCACTGCTTTTTGAAAGGCGTGGGTTTTCTTGTTTGAAGAAAGTCACGTTGCTTTCCTCTCTCGTGTCCGTCCCCGTGTCACCCCGTCTCCCCGTCTCCCCATCTCCCGTCCCGTTCACTCAGGCGGTTCCTCGCTGCCGGTCAGGGTCTGCTGGCGCAATGCGGCCGCGCCCAGCAATCCACCCATGCCCATTGATTCAACTGCGCTGCTGGGCACAAGCATCAATGCGCCTTTCTCTTTTAGTCCTTCGTACAGCATGTTCATTGCGCGCAGATGAAGGGCCGTTGGATTATTCTGATATGACTGCGCCGCCTTCGCGAAGGAATGCGCTATCTCGACTTCGGCCTGGCCGAGAATGATGCGCGCCTGTTTCTCGCGCGCGGCCTGTGCTTCGCGCGACATCGCGTCTTGCAGCGCCGTGGGGATGATCACGTCGCGCATCTCCACCGACTGCACCGTTACGCCCCAGGGATTCGAGCGCTCGTCGATCAGTTTCTGCAACTCTTCCTCGATGCGCTCGCGGCCGCGCAAGAGATCGGTCAAAGAAGTTCTGCCGATGATGTCGCGCAGCGCAGTTTGCGCCGCCCAGCTTACCGCCTGCGGATAGTTCTGAACCTCTAGGGCCGCCTTCTCAGGATCGTAGACCATCCAGAAGAGCACCGCATCGACATTAACCGGCACGGTGTCGGACGTCAGCGTCTCTTCCGCGGCAAAGCTGGTGGTGATCACCCGCTGATCCACCCAGGCCGGAATCGTGTCCACAAACGGAACGATCCAGAAAAGACCCGGTCCTCTGAGACCAATGTAACGGCCCAGCCGGAGTACCACTGCGCGTTCCCACTGGCGCGCGATCTTCGGCGACTGCGCCGCGAGGAAGCCGACGACCGCCCCAACGGCAATAGAGATGGGATTACCCGTAAAGAGCATCGCCAAAAGACCAAGCGCGAGCGGTGTTAGAAACGCGAGCGCCGAGATGATGTTTACGCGCGGAGTATTCTGCGCCGGCAGACTGCTGCGGGTTTGGATTATAGACATGTCAGACATATTTTTTCAGCTCCTTCTTGCGCCTGCTTTGCAGGTGGTCAATCAGATCGTCCGCCGAGAAGCCGTGTGCTTCTGCTTCGGCGATGAAGCGGTCCGCCAGATCGCGCAAATGTTTGTTGTGGTCCTGACGACCGCTGGTTTTGAAATGGCGGGCGCTCACAAATGTTCCGACTCCTCTTCGCGTCTCCACAACGCCCAATCGTTCAAGCTCGGCATAGACCTTCGCCACGGTATTGGCGTTTATGCGAAGATCGACGGCCAACTGCCGCACCGTCGGCAACTGATCGCCTTCACGCAGCTTTCCCGTAGCCACGGCGAAGCGGATCGTCCGCTCCAGTTGCGCATAGAGCGGCATCGGGTGCGAAGTGTTGATGGAGAACATCTGGCTCATTTCACCATTGTACTACGACAATAGTACACAGAGGGTTTCAAAAAGTTTCCGGGCTTTTGAGCCGCTTTCCATGCGGAGTCGGTCCGAACCAGCATTGACAGGCAAGTGAATATCGAGGAGCCCGACTCGAGGACCATGAGAGAAACAAGAACGAATCAGTGGCGCTGAACGAATCAGTGACGCTTTGCGGTTTTTAGTCGGTATGTTATCTTGTCTGGCTTTTAATCCTGCCGATTTTTCGCCTGTACAGGCTCGACAGAGGAGTTGAACGATAAGTATGGCCACGCCTAACGGAACAAGCGCGGACGAGCAACATGTGGGACGCGTCGTGCAGATTATTGGACCTGTCGTTGACATAGAGTTTTACGGGAAATACCTGCCGCCGATCTACGAAGCGCTTAATATTGTCTCCGAAGGTTTTGACGTGCCCACTCCCATCGACGTCATTGCTGAAGTTCAGCAGCATCTGGGCGAACGCCGCGTGCGCGCAGTTTCAATGTTGCCGACTGACGGCATGGTGCGCGGCATGAAAGCTATAGACACGGGTGGACCAATCACCATGCCGGTGGGCGAGGGAACGCTGGGCCGCGTGCTGAATGTGATCGGCCAGCCGGTGGACAACCTCGGCGACGTCAAATATGAAAAACGCTATCCCATCCATCGTCACGCGCCAACGTTTGAAGAACAGTCAACTGAATTGGAGATGTTCGAGACCGGCATCAAGGTCATCGATCTAATTCAGCCATTTGTACGCGGCGGCAAGATTGGTCTGTTCGGCGGCGCTGGGGTGGGCAAGACAGTCATCGTGATGGAGTTGATCAATAACATCGCGAAAGCGCGTTCGGGCTTTTCGGTCTTCGCCGGTGTGGGCGAAAGAACGCGCGAGGGCAATGACCTGCTGCGCGAGATGGTCGAGTCTCAAGTGATCCAGTTTGGTGAAACCTTTAATAAGCACCTTCATGAAACTGGCGAGTTCGACATGACCAAGGTCGATATGAAAACCATCGGGCAGTCGAAGGTGGCGCTGATCTACGGACAGATGACCGAACCACCGGGGGCGCGTTTGCGAGTCGCTCTGTCGGGCCTGACCGTCGCCGAGTATTTCCGGGATGAAGGCATGGACGTGCTGCTTTTCATTGACAACATTTTCCGTTTCACGCAGGCAGGTTCAGAGGTTTCGGCGCTGCTCGGCCGCATGCCTTCAGCGGTGGGTTACCAGCCGAACCTTGCTTCAGAGATGGGCGAGATGCAGGAGCGCATTACCTCGACGAAGACCGGATCGATTACGTCGATCCAAGCCGTGTACGTCCCGGCGGATGACTACACTGATCCGGCGCCGGCCACTACGTTCGCGCACCTCGACGCCGTCACTGCGCTTTCGCGCCAGATCGTCGAGCTGGGAATCTATCCGGCGGTGGATCCGCTGCAATCTTCTTCGCGCATTCTCGATCCGCGCATCATTGGCGAGGACCACTACAACACCGCCCAGGAAGTGAAACGAGTTCTGCAGCGTTACAAAGACCTGCAGGACATTATTGCGATTCTGGGCATTGATGAACTGTCCGACGAAGACAAGCTGATCGTTTCGCGCGCGCGTAAGATTCAGCGGTTCTTCTCGCAGCCATTTCACGTCGCCTCGCAGTTCACCGGGCGCGAAGGAAAGTATGTGAAGCTCGAAGACACGATCAAGGGCTTTAAGGAGATCTGCGAAGGCAAACACGACGATCTGCCGGAGCAGGCCTTCTTCATGGTCGGCACGATCGAAGACGCGATTGAGAGAGGCAAACAAATCGCGGCGGAATGAAAGGCAGACACGGCGACACGGAGACGCGGCGACAGGAGAAAGAAATATGACGGAGAAAACGTACAAAGCTTGATTACAAATCCCCCCATCCCCGTGTCTCCCAATCTCCGTGTCTGATACTGATATGCCTGAACAACTTCAACTCGATGTGGTCACGCCAGGGCGCCGCGTGCTCTCGGAACCCGTTGACATGGTGACCGTGCCCGGGCTCGGCGGCGAGCTGGGTATTTTGCCGGGCCACTCGCCTTTGATCTCTCAACTTCAGACGGGCGTTCTCACTTACGCGAAAGGCGGTAAGAACTCTCAGTTGCACGTCTCCGGTGGGTTTGTGGAAGTAAATGAGAACCGCGTCACCGTGCTGGCGGAAATCGCGGAGCGGCCCGAGGAGATTGACGCAGCGCGAGCCCGCCTGGCTCGCGAACACGTGGAAAAACAGTTAAGCGCATGGACCGGCACGGAAGAAGATTTTGAAAAAGCTCGCGTCAAGCTGGAGCGCTCGATGGTTCGTGTCCAACTCGCGTCTTCTAGTCCCACTCGCTGAAACAAATAAGTTGGCACCTAAAAGATCGAATCCGCCACTGTTGTTTCGACTTCTCGTGCGTTAAAATCTCTGTGGCCTTGCACCCTGAGTTGTAAGAGAGGGATAAATGACCAATCAAGAGCGCCAGCGGCAAATGGATTTCATCCTCGAACAGCAGGCGCGCTTCGAGTCAAGTATTCAGGTTGGGCGGGAGGAGCTGGCGCAGATTCGGCGCGTGCTGATCTCCGCCATCCGACTTGCGCGTCGTGAACGATCTGAGTCGCGGGCCAAATTCAACGCGCTTACGGACGCGCAGATACGAAGCGAGGAACAGTTCGCGGCCTTTCAGGCACAATCTGCAGCCTTTCAGGCACAATCTGCAGCCTCTCAGGCCCAAGTCAGTCAGGCCTTATCCGATCTGTCACAGGCCGTGGTTCAAACCAACAGGCGCATCGACCCTCTGGAAGGAACGCGCGGCAATGGCGACGGCAGCCAGGGCTAAAGGCGCTCGGTGAACGAACCCGCTCCAATCGCTTCACGCATCTCGAGCACTGCCTGTTCCAAACCAACGAAGATCGAGCGCGCGATGATGTTGTGGCCGATGTTGAATTCGGTAATCTCGCTGATCGCCGCAACCGCGCCAACATTTCGATACGTCAAGCCATGTCCGGCGGCCACGTGCAAGCCATACTGTGCCGCAAGTGTCGCGGCCTCTCGCAATTGTCGCAGTTCTTGGACTGCCCGCAACGCGCCCTCGCCGTGCACTCCACGAGCGCCCAGCGTGCTTTCGGCGTAGGCTGCGGTGCACAGTTCCACCTGTTGTGCGTTGACTTCGTGCGCGGCTTCAATTTGCTGTGCATCTGGATCGATGAAGAGGCTCGTCAGTATTCCTCCCTGGCGCAAGCGATTCACGGCAGCACGCACAATCGACAAATTCGCCTTAACATCCAGGCCGCCTTCGGTGCTTATCTCGTCTGCCTTTTCGGCCACCAGCGTAACGGCATCAGGCCGCGTGTCGAGCGCGACTTTCAACATCTCTTCGGTCGCGGCCATCTCCATGTTTAAGTACGTCGTGACGCTCTGACGAAGCAGGACGACATCGTTTTCCTGAATGTGTCGGCGGTCGGCGCGTAGATGGACGGTGATGCCGTCGGCGCCGGCCAATTCGCAGATCATTGCGGCGGCGATAACGCTCGGTTTCGGCGCGCGCCGCGCCTGGCGCACAGTGGCTACGTGATCGATATTGACGTTGAGTCGTGCCGGCATGCGAATGATGCTAGGGCTTCCTTAGTTCTCAGTCAACCAATGCGAAAAGTTCATGCAATTGAAAGTTCTCGATGCACCAAGTCTTGGACAGGCCCTCATTTTTAAAACCCGGGCGCGCCACTCGTGTGCAGTGCTTGTTTCTGCTCGACGAGCGCCATCGTGCGAGCTGCGCTGATGGCTTCACTGTAAATTCCACCATCGACCTGCTGCCGGATCTTCTTGACCTCGCCAAGCATCCGGAAGCTGTCGCGCCAGACCTCGACTTTGCTTCCCGGATTATGGTCCCAGCGCACTGGTATCTCTCGCAACCTCAGTCCGGCAAGTTGCGCAACATAAAGCAATTCGACGTCGAAACCAAATCGATCGATGGTGGCGGCCTCGACTATGGGCCGGCACGCGCTCATGCGAAATGCCTTGAAGCCGCATTGGGTATCCCAGAAGGGCAATCCCGTCGCCAGTCGCACGACCAGATTAAAGACCCGCCCACCCTGCTCGCGCCGCCACGGTTGATGCACGCCGATCAGGCTGCGGTCCAGTGCGCGTGAGCCAAAGGTCACATCAGATTCACCCTGCTCGATCGGATCGACAAGCTTTGGTGTTTCGGTGATCGGCGTTGACAGATCGGCGTCTGAGAAAAGTGCGATTCGACCCTGGCAGGCAAGCAAGCCGCAACGCACTGCGTAACCTTTCCCCCGGTTGGGCTGATAAGTGATCAGTCGCGCGTCAATGCGGCCCGGTTTTTCCACAGCAAGTCTGGCGACCGCCAGGGTATCGTCGTCGGATCCGTCGTCGACGACGATCAGCTCAGCCGCAAGTTTCGTCTTGTTCAAGTAGCCAAGAATCGTGTGCAGGCTCTTACTGAGTCGCTCTGCTTCGTTGTAGGCGGGCACGATGATGGAAAGCGAGACGGACATTCTTCAGACTATATCATAGGGCGCTAATGCCTTTCGGACGTGCGCGGGTGGCTGTGTTATATTCTTTACGAACAGATTGCCAACTGTCCTATGGCTGCGGTATGAACCCCAGGCTGATGGAAAGATGAACAGAAGATTTGTCATGGTTGCGCTCGGCATCTTGCTTACGGCCACTCTTGCCGGCGGCGCTTCGAAACATCTCCGCCGTGCCAAGTCGGCTGTGGCAGGAACTCACTACACGGCGAGCGACGACATCGAGAACGACTACAACGAAGCTATCGCCACAGTGTCGTCAAACTACGCCGGAGATATCGACTACGAGAAGGCCACGCAAGCCGCGATTCAAGGCATGCTTTCCACGCTTGATCCCCACTCGACATACTTTCCTTATAGTGAATTCAAAAAACTGAAGGAGGATCAGGATTCACGGTTCTACGGTATCGGCGTTAGCATCCTGCAACACCGTGACGGCGTTTACATTCAGGCCACGGTTGACGGCACGCCGGCGGCAAACGCCGGATTGCGCTACGGGGATCGCATAGTTGAAGTTGACGGCAAAGATGCGCGCGACTGGGACAGCCCCCAGGTGTCGAAGAACGTGCGCGGCGCGCTCGGCGAGCCGGTGACGATCAAAGTCGAGCGTGCCGGATCGCCGGCGCCGTTGTACTTTACGATGGTGCGCGATGCTGTGCCGCTGCCCACGATTCGCAACGCTTACATGATCCGTCCGGGCACGGGCTACATTGGCTTGACGGGTTTCCAACATACAACTGACGACGAACTGCGCAAGAGTCTGGACAAACTGAAATCGCAAGGCATGCGCCAGCTCGTACTCGACATGCGCAGGAATCCTGGTGGCTTGCTGGATCAGGCGATCAATGTGGCGAGCGAGTTTCTTCCTCGCGGTCAGGTGATCGTTTCCGTCAAAGGCCGCACCGAATACAGCGAGCCGGTAGTGTACAAATCAAAGGGTTCGGATCCCGAGGACGTGCCTCTGGTCGTGCTCATCAATCGCGACACGGCATCGGCTTCCGAGATTGTAGCCGGCGCGATTCAGGATCAGGGCCGTGGTTTGATCGTGGGTGAAACCAGTTTTGGCAAGGGACTGGTGCAACGAGTTTTTCAATTGCCCTTCAACACCGGACTGACACTGACAACCGCACGCTACTACACGCCTTACGGCCGATCCTTGCAGCGCGATTACTCGAACGGCTCGCTCTATGACTATTATGTCCGGCACGATACTGAAGACGCCCAGGGGCCGCAGTCCTCCAACACAAAGAACGGGCAACCACCGCTGGCGCAGGCCTCGCCAATGCCACATCCGCCGGCCGGCCCCGCTGTAAAAACTGCGGCGGGACGCGTCTTCTATGGCGGTGGCGGGATCACTCCGGACATCGAGGCCAGGCTGCCGGCCGGCAGTCCGGTACGCACCCGCCTGGCGGACGAGGCGTTCTATTTTACGCGGCAGTTAGTGGCGGGAGTGATTCCTGAACTGGAATCATACCGTATCGAGAAGGTTGAGTACGGTCGCAATCTAAAGGCTGGGGATTATCCGATTACCGATCGTCTGCTCGAAGCGTTTCGCAACTTTGTGAAGACGGACTCGAACTCTGGTTTGACAGCCGCTCAGATCGACGGTGAACTCGATTTCCTGAAACAACGATTGCGGGCGGAGATTGTCACCGCATCATCCGGCAACGACGCCGGCGCCCGCATCCTGCTCGACAGCGACCCGCAGGTGCTGCGCGCAGTTGAGGCGCTGCCCGACGCCAAACGTCTCGCCGAGAGTGTGCGCAACGGAACGTGGCAGGGTTAATTGTCCGACAAACTTCAGTTTGTCGTTCTTGATTACTAACTGACGTCTAGAGGACTACCACGGGCCTGCTGCAGTAAAAACGTCAACGACAAACTGAAGTTCGTCGGACTTTATCCAACTTTATCCAACGACCCGCGCGATTACACACTTCAGATAGTAAGTTTCCGGCACGCCGAATAGCACCGGATGATCGCGCGCCTGCATTCTTTTCTCCACCAGCAGCAATCTGCGCCGCGCATCGTTCGCAGCGTCAGCGAGAACAGCGAGGAACATCTCTTCAGACATGTGATACGAGCACGTGCAGGTAACTAGCAGGCCGCCGGGATTGAGTAGCTTGAGCGCTCGCAGATTGATCTCCTTGTAACCACGCGCCGCTGCCTTGATACTCGCACGATTCTTGGCAAACGCCGGCGGGTCGAGCACGATTGCATCGAAACGCTCTCCAGCGGTTTCCAGCTCTCGCAAAGCGTCAAAGACATTCGCTTCACGAAACTCAACGTTGTTCGCGTTATTCAATTCCGCGTTGCGCTTAGCCGCAGCGACGGCGTCGCCGGAAATGTCAAGGCCCAAAACGCTGGCGCACACTGGAGCCAAGTTGAGGGCGAATGCGCCGGTGAAAGTGAAGCAGTCAAGCGCGCGACCGCGAGCAACTGCGCGCGCAGCCAGACGATTCTCGCGCTGATCCAGAAACGATCCTGTCTTCTGTCCGGACAGCGGCTCAACGATGAAACGAACGCCATGCTGAACGATTTCCAGCGCTTCGGGACAATCACCATAAAGAGTGCCCGCGATCATTTCCAATCCTTCGAGCTGTCTTACGCGCATGTCGTTGCGCTCGACAACCGCGCGCGGCGCAAACTCTTCGACCAACAGCTCCACCAGCATCGGCTTGATGCTTTCGGTGCCCTGTGAAAGGGTCTGAAGCACGAAGACATCATCGTAAACGTCAACGATCAAAGACGGGAGCAGGTCGCCTTCCGAAGAGATTAGCCGATAGGCAGTAGTCCCGGAGACAATTCTCTCCCGTCTGTCCGCCGCTTCGCGTATTCGTCTGCGCCACCATCTGCGATCGATCGGATCATCAGATTGAGTCAACAGACGCAAAGCGATCTCCGAAGTGTTGCTGAACAGTGCCTGCCCAACAAGGTTTCCGTGCGGGTCGCACACGCGAACCACGGAGCCTCTCTCAAGTTCGTCGGCATCGGTGACGTCACTGCGATAGATCCACAGATGTCCGCCGCGGATGCGGTCGGCCCCTCGCTTTGTCACTCGAACGCTATCCATCGCGAAATACTTTTGCACAAGGGGGCAGTATTCGCCACTTTCAATGCCGGTGGCGGCTTTGCCGCCGCACCAGTGCGGTAAGGCTGCGCCTTACCGCAAGCGGGCTTTTTGAGAAGTGAGAGGCTGCGCCTCTAATTCCGGATCGGAGGCACAGCCTCGAATCTAAATTAGCGATACACCGGTAAGGCCAAGCCTTACCGCACGCGCGCCTGGAAGCGCGCACGTTCAGAGAGGTGCAAGTCCTCTCCAGGCAAACGCTCTCCGGCCCGTAACCGAATGCCACTGCGACGCAGCGATGCGTGGTGGAGAGCCGCAGGAGGTGAACGACCAGTCCGTA
>JBGQJU010000065.1:0-33921 GCA_041499185.1 Pyrinomonadaceae bacterium
AATAGCTTGACCAGCGGAACCTAAGAACAGAAGTCAGAGGTCGGAGATCAGAGGTCAGAGATAGGAGATAAACATCGGAGATCACATGAGATTGCCTAACGCAAGTTAACCACTGGCCCTACTTGATGAAATAGCGTCGCATCAATTCATGCCAACGTCCTTGCGACTTTAGGATGATCTCTACCACCTCGCGTACGGCGCCGTGGCCGCCGGGAAGCTGCGTCACGTAGTGGGCCACGGACCGCGTTTCCTCGACGGCGTCGGCGACCGCTACTGCCAGTTCTGATCGTTGCATCAGCGGAATATCCGTCACGTCGTCCCCAACAAATGCTACTTCGTTTTCCGAGACTCCGGCTTGCGCCAGCAACTCGTCGAAGTCTTTGATCTTATCGAGGCAGCCCTGGCGCAGATATTCAATTCCCAATTCTCGCGCGCGCCGCTCGACAAAGCTCGAACTGCGCCCAGAGATGATCCCCGACTTCAACCCCGCGCGGTGAAGCAGGACGATGCCATGACCGTCGCGTACGTTGAACGTCTTTTGCTCGTCGCCGTTTTCCAGCAGCGTCAGGCCGCCATCCGTCAACACACCGTCACAATCCATCAGCAGCAGCTTGATGCGCACGGCGCGACGTTCGATTGAGGCAAGGTCTTCCATTGGGATCTAGGTAGAATGTCCGACAAACTTCAGTTTGTCGCGAAAGGGCCAAGTGGAGCCAATTATGAAAACCAGGCGACAAGCTGAAGCTTATCGAACTCAACTACCGCACCTCGAAGAGATCAATACCCGCGAGTTTCCAAGCGCCGCCAATGCGCGCGAGAATCAACACTGCCGTGCCCGACTGTTCTTTGCCGAGTTCCTTTGCGTTGATGTCCGTATCCGCAGCCACCAGGTTTTCTGCCAACTGTTCGGTGCGCAGCACATGTGTCTGCCAGATTTCCGGCTTGGTGCCCACGATGCCGCCCACGAATCGCACTAATTCTCCAGACACGACTCGCGCATCCAACTCAGCTTTTGTCCCGTTTGTGATGACGTGATCCAGTTGACCGATGAAAGTCTTTACTGCCTCGTCAACTGGCGGCGCGCTATTGGCCGAAGCCGCCTCGGCCTTGATCCGCGCCGCGCGGGCGGTAAGCTGTGACGCGTATTCTCCATCGGCGCGCACGCCATCATTGAAGCGACGCGCCGCTTCCGCGTTTTGTCCTCTCTTCAACGCGATCTCACCGAGTCCGACATTCGCCCAGGCGAGCGCTGACGCAGTGGGCAGCGTCTCGTCCAGCGCGGAACGAAATAACTTTTCCGCCTCGTCGAGTTTGTTTTGTCCGAGCAGCGCACGCGCCAGCAGGATTCGCGCTTCCTGCATCCGCGGCGCCGCGACGAGTATCTCTCTGGCGTTCGACTCGGCGTGTACATAGTCTTGAGCACCGAAGAACCGAGACGCTTCGCCCATCGCGTCGCCCAGGTCGCGCACGCGCGGCGCCACATCGTTTGCATAATCGAGCTGGGGATAAAGCTTGTCAGGATCAATCTCGACGCGGACGGGTTTCGCGCTGGTCTTGAAGACCGCTTCCCCAAAGTTCTGGGCCGGCACGGTGGTTTCAATCTTCATCTGCTCGCCGCGATCCGTCGTGGCGACAACGGTGACGCTCGCATCAATCGATCCCAGGTTTCGCAGGGCCGCGACCCACTCGGTGCCGCGTTGCTGCGGCAAGCCGACCAGCAAATCCACGTCCGTCGGCTGATCCAACTGTTGATCGAGCAATCCTTTCAATGTCTCGCCGCCGCGTTCGGCGAGACTCGCGCGTAGCGCGGCGAGGCTTAAGCCATTCAGGTCTCCCTTCCCTGCCTGCAACAGAGATCGCAGCAGGCTGATGAAGGCATCTCGCCCGAGGCGGTGCTCGACGAGTCGCCAAACCATCGCGCCTTTGTTTGGCACCGAACCGAAATAACTCTGATCGAGCGGCGTTGAACGAGAAAGCGGAGCATCTTTTTTTGCCACCGCCGAGTAGGCAATGCGTTCGCGCAATAGTTCGGCCTCGGCCGCATCGTGGCCAAATTGCTTTTCGATAAAGAGCGCGGCGAGATACCGCGGCAGGGCATCGTGCAGCATGCCTGCGCCCTCGCCGCGAATCGGCGTTTGACAACCAATCCACAGACGCGCCGCGGACTCAGCAAGCAACATGGCGGTCGCCGCATCCAGCTTAGCCCGCCGAAATGCTCCCCATTCGAGCAATAGCGTGCCTGCGTCGTTAAATCCCGCTCCGCGTCTCACGGCCACCAAACGAATCGGCAGGTCCGGACCTGGACCAAGCAGGCCCGCATAAAACGAGCGCGCACTTGCCGCCGTGCCCATGATTACTTCCGCCTGCTTTCGTTCGTCGGCGGTCGCGCCCTTTGGCAGGAAAGTCGAGATTCCTTTTGCTTCTCCGGCCCCTTCGTTCTTGTCCCACTCACCTTGCAGGAAAAACGGCAAACCGAAGAGGGGCTGCTCGTAAACAACAGCGCTTCCGGTTTGGCCTTTGTCCGTGCCGGAACTAATCACATTCGCTCCCTCGACCTTGAGCCTGAAGGGCGCGGTGTCGGCGCCGCGCACAGTGGACGGAGTGTTCAGCATCGGATACCAGATCGACAGCGGCTGAAACTGGGACCCGATCGGCGAGATCGCCTCGAGACCCGTGTTGCTCTCGACCGGCAAGCGATAATCCACGCTGAGAGTAAACGCAGTGTTCGCCGGCACTGGCGTGGGAAGCGGAAACGTCACTCTTTGCATGTTCCCCTTCGACTCGGGGAGAGCGCGGAACGTGGCGGCTGCTCCATTTGCGCTGACACTCTTGATTGTGGCCTTTGAGTTGAGGCGCACCGTCATGCCCGTTCCGGCGGCGCGACCCACGTTCTTGATCGTCAGGACCGCAACCACGCTCAACGCGCGCTCGGCCTGCAGCACATTGGCAGCAAGATCAAACTTAGTTAACTGCCAGGCAGCGCGCGGCTCTTCCTGGGCGGTTGCGTTTGGCAGCAAAATCAGAAGCAGAAAAAAGAGAGCAACGATAGTTAGCGCGAAAAGTCTTTTCATATTCCGGACGGATTATTTATAAAGTAACGCCGATCACGATGTTCATTAAACCGCTTGCCGCTTTGAGGCCGCAGAATTTCCCACCAGCGCGTGAATGTCGCGCAAAATATACAGCAGCGATTGCATGCGCTCGAGCGGCAGCGCGTTTGGCCCGTCGGACGGCGCCCGCTCGGGACATTCATGGACTTCCATGAAGACCGCATCAACGCCACACGCCACTGCTGCGCGACCGAGCGGTTCGATGTACTCGGGTTGCCCGCCCGTTGCATGACCGAGGCCGCCGGGCAATTGCAGTGAATGAGTAACGTCAAAAACAACCGGCACTCCAAAGCTTCGCATGATCGGGAACGAGCGCATGTCGACCACGAGATTGTTGTAGCCAAAGCTGACACCGCGTTCGGTCAGCAGCAACTTCTCGCAGCCGGCGGCGCGTGCCTTATCGACGATGTTGCGCGCGTCCTGCGGCGCCAGAAACTGTCCCTTCTTCACATTCACTGCGCGACCCGAGCGCGCGGCCGCGAGCACCAGATCAGTTTGTCGCGACAGAAAGGCGGGAATCTGCAGCACATCAACCACCTCTGCGGCGGGACCGACCTGGGAGATTTCGTGCACATCAGTCAGCACGGGCACGCCGACTTCTTTCTTGACCTGACGAAGCACTTCCAACCCAGCTTCGATGCCGAGCCCGCGAAAGCTTTGTATGGATGATCGGTTGGCTTTATCGAACGACGACTTGAACACAAAATCAAGCCCCGCCTCGCGCGCGCGACTTGCGCACTCGCGCGCCATCATCAGCGTGTGTTCGGGAGATTCGATCACACATGGACCGGCGATGATTGTTAGTCGACCGTCACCGAAGGTCGCGTTACCAACCTGAAAGGATTTCATTTCGCAGTGATCCGTCATCAAAGAATTCTCTGGTCCCTCCTTGTGTGAATCATCCGTGACTTCGTCTCTGTGGTTAATACCCTCTTGAAACAATTTCACCGTGGAGACAGAGCGATCACAGAAGACATCAAGGTTTCTTCTTAAAAGGATTTAGAAACTGTCCCGCCTTCTTCCCGGCCTTTTTCAAGGTGTCACCGAGCGTTGACGGCTTATTCTCGTTCTTATTCGCCTGTTTCTTTCCCTCCTCCTTCTTCCCTTCCTTCTTTGGCGAAGCAGCGGGAGACGGAGACGGCGAAGGTTCGACCTTTGCGGGCGTAGGGCTGGCAACCGCGCTTGCATTGGTGGCGGGAGCAGTCCCGCGCGAACGGAACGACAGGAACGCAGCACCGACAACCATCAGAAGCGCGACTACCGCAGCCACAAGCAACAGCGGCTTTTTGCCCTGCCGCGATGCTCCTTGCTCGCGATTCAGAGCAACGCTCACGCGCGAGAAATCCTTGGCCCCAGGGGGCGCCGGCTGGGTCACGGTAATTTGAGCCGAGGAAGTTGTGTTGAGAATTCCAGCCGCCTCAGTGTCGGTGATCCTAGTCAGCTCACCGGAGCTTGACGTGGCAGCGCGGTTCTCTCGCAACCGTCCGAGGTCAATCACGAGCCGGCCTGAAGGCGATTCTGTTCCGGCGCTGCGCAGCGCCTCGATGCTTGGCCCGCTGGCGGCTGCGGCGTGTTCCAGTCCTAACCGCTCCGTAGTTTCGTAAAGCTCGCGGCGAAATGCTCCGGCATCAGCCGGTCTTTCCTCGGGCTTCTTCTCAAGCGCGTGGAGCACAACATCCTCAAGCGCCACGGGGATCGAAGACACAAATTCGCTCGGCCTGCGCGGTAGTTCTGTGGTGTGCTTCAGCGCGATCGCCAGCGGCGACGATCCGCTAAACGGCACAGTGCCGCTGAGCATTTCGTAAAGTATGACGCCAAGACTGTAAACATCCGAAGCCGTCGTTAGCTCTTTTCCATTGCATTGTTCCGGCGACATGTAACGCGGCGTGCCAATGATCGCGCCAACCTGAGTCAGCGTCTGCCGATCGTCATCATCCAAAGAGTCGGCCGCAAGTTTCGCGATCCCGAAGTCGAGCACCTTGAGAGCCGCCGGTGCGTCGGCCCGCTGCACGATAAAAATGTTTGCCGGTTTGAGATCGCGATGAATGATTCCAGCTTCGTGCGCCGCCGCTACGGCGGACGACACCTGCAACATCATCGACACCGCGCGCGCAACTTCGAGGGGCGCCTCCTTCGCGAGCACTTCGCGCAAAGTCTTGCCCTCGAGCAACTCCATCACGATGTAAACATGACCATCCGCGGTTTCGCCAAAATCCGTCACGCCCACGGCGTTCGCGTGTTGCAGCCGGCCCGCGGCCTTCGCTTCACGGCGAAAGCGTGCCTTTGCTGCTTCGTCTTCGACCAGGCGCTGGTTCAAAACTTTGACTGCCACCGCGCGGTCGATCAGCAAATGCCTGGCACGATAAACGGTGCCCATCCCGCCGACGCCGAGCCGCTCCTCAAGCAGGTACTTCTCATCAAGCGTGCGACCGAGCAAATGATCGACGGGAGTGTTTGAGGCGACCGTTGTGTCCGCCTGAAGCAGAGTGTCATCCTTCGGACACCTGGTGAGATCCGCTGAATACTCGCGACCGCATGTGGGACAGTGCAGCATGGGTTAGGATTCGCGCTCTAAGCCCGGTGATTATCTCGCAGAACGTATTCAGATGCACTCGCCCGAGACTTAGCGCAAAAGAGTGGGTAGTAAACCATATCGCCAGCGTAATGACAAAATATTGTACGTGAAGTGGACGAATGACTGAAAATGTCCGACAAACGTCAGTCGGCGCCGGTGGCAGTGGCTCGGTCATGCACCACTGATTCCGCATCTTCAAGCTTTTCCATGCTCGTCTCAGTTTGGAGCCGGTTGTCATGGGCCGCACGCACAAACGACGCGAAGATGGGATGGGCGTTCAGAGGTTTCGATTTGTATTCGGGATGAAACTGGCAAGCGAGGAACCATGGATGCACGTCGCGCGGCAACTCGATCATCTCGACAAATCTTTCATCCGGAGAGACTCCGCTGAAGATCAGCCCGCCGCGCTCGAGCCGCTCGCGATATTCCGGATTGAATTCATATCGATGGCGATGCCGTTCGCTGATCTCTTCCGCGCCGCCATAGATCTCGCGCGCCAGCGACCCGGGCGCGAGCTCGCAGGGCCACGCGCCGAGCCGCATGGTCCCGCCCAGTTCTTCAACGTCGACCAGATCGCGCAGCTTGAAGATCACGGGATGAGGCGTCTCTGCGTCGAATTCGGTCGAGTCGGCATCTTTCAAGCCGCACACGTTGCGCGCGAATTCGATGGAGGCCGTTTGCATTCCCAAACAGATCCCGAAATACGGAGTACGACTTCTCCTCGCATAAGAAATGGCTCGGATCATGCCGGCAATGCCTCGCTTGCCAAAGCCACCCGGCACCAGAATCGCATCAAAATCGCGCAGCCGCGATTCGTAATCGTCATCCATCAATTCTTCCGACTCGATCCAGCGCACATCTACGCGCACGTTGTTGGCAACACCGCCGTGCGTTAACGCCTCGCGCAATGATTTATACGAATCCTCCAGCTCGACATACTTGCCGACGATCGCAATCGATGTTTCCCCACCCGATGGCTCGCGAATAGTCGAGACCAGGTCGCGCCACGATGAAAGATCCGTCTGCGAAGCGAGTTCGCCGAGGCCTAGCTGGTTCACAATCAGTTCGTCGAGACCCTGCTCATGAAACGCCAAGGGCACTTCGTAGATCGTGTCGACGTCTTGCGCGCTGATCACGGCCGACTCTTTCACGTTGCAAAAGAGCGCAATCTTCGATCGCAGATCTCGTGACAGCGGTTTTCCTGATCGGCACAAAAGAATATCGGGAGCAATGCCAATCTGGCGCAGGTCGCGCACGGAGTGTTGGGTCGGTTTCGTCTTCAGCTCGCCGGCAGCGGCTATGTAGGGCACCAGCGTCACATGAATAAAAAGGGCGTTGCTCGCGCCCTCCTCGTTTCCCATTTGACGAATCGCTTCCAGAAACGGCAGCGATTCGATGTCGCCGACTGTGCCGCCAATCTCCACGATCACGACGTCCATGTCGTCTGTGGCGGCTACGGCGCGCACGGCTTCCTTGATCTCGTTGGTGACGTGCGGAATTACTTGAATGGTCTTGCCCAGGTAGTCGCCGCGCCGTTCCTTCTCGATCACCGAAAGATAAATCCGGCCCGTGGTCCAGTTGTTTGCCTGCGACAGGTGTGCGTGTGTGAACCGTTCGTAGTGGCCCAGGTCGAGATCCGTCTCCGCGCCGTCGTCAGTCACAAACACTTCGCCGTGCTGAAACGGTGACATCGTTCCCGGATCGACGTTGATGTATGGATCGAGCTTGATAAACGTGACGCGCAAGCCGCGGGCCTCGAGCAGCGAGCCGATCGAAGATGCCGCAAGACCTTTTCCCAGACTGGAAACCACGCCACCAGTAACGAAGATGTATTTAGGCATTGAACGCTTCACCTCAAACAAAAGTTAGAAGTTAAAAGGCAAAAGGAAAAAGGAGGCAGCAGCGAAACCGCGCTCGGTGACGTTTGTGGTTTTCCTCTTTTGCCTTTTACGTTTTTCCTTTTGCCTTGTCATTTCCCTCCCCCGGCTCAGGCGGCTCACCCGATCCGTCCTCCTTGTTGTACTTGCCCCGACGAAGATCCTGTTGCGCTTCAATAGCCTTTTTCGCTCCCGGCTCCAGCATCTTCTGCAGACCGATCATACCTGCGCTAATCAGACCCGGTCCTTCCTGCGCACGCTTCTCAAATTCTTCAGGCGTAACGTCGTAAGGCTTACCTAAACGAGAGAGGGCATACAAGCCACACAAGATAACCAGCGCAATTATTCCGACTCCGATGAGGTCATGCATAATTCGCAACCTCTTTCTCTACAATCGCTCGCACTCGCTCGAGATGTTCCAGCGTGTCGACGCCAATCGATGACGTGCTGGCCTTGATAACTTTGATCTTCACACCATGTTCCAAAGCGCGCAACTGTTCCAGCGCTTCTGTTCTCTCAAGATTGGATTGCGGCCAGGTTGCGAACTCCAGTAGAACGCTACGGCGGTAAACGTACAAGCCGGTGTGCTTGCGAAATCGAGTCAACAACGCCGGCTCGTTCGCTAGCGCAGCTTCTATAGTGCCATGCCTCCGCACCGCGTCACGCGGATAGGGCACCGGAGTGCGCGAGAAGTAAACCGCGCGATCCGCCTCGTCTACTACAACCTTGACGAGATCGGGATTCAATACTTCCGCACCAGACTGAATCGGCTCCCAGGTTGTGACAATCGAGCATTCCTGGTCGGCCAACGACGCTTCAATCGCGCGGTCGATCGTTTCCGGTGAAATCAGCGGTTCATCACCCTGAACATTGACGATGATGTCGGCATCTTCCAAAGACGCGGCTACTTCCGCCAGCCGATCGCTCCCGCTGGCGTGATCCTCGCGAGTTATGACTGCTTCGTAGCCCGCCGATTTGACAGCGTCAACAATCCGCTGATCGTCCGTGGCAACGATCGCGCGGGCAACATTACGCGCCGCCAGCGCCCGCTCGACGACCCAACAGATCATCGGCTTACCAGCGATCTCCAACAACGGTTTACCCGGGAGGCGAATTGAGGCGAAGCGAGCGGGAATGATTGCGACTGCGTTTGTGCGCGTGTTTGCGCCCGTATGATTCACGGGACAACAGGATAACTTGCGGCGCAACGGCTGTCAACGACGGCCAACGGACGAAAAGAACCGCGATCCCAGCTTTAGGTGTCCGACAGACTTCAAAGTTTGTTGGACAGAAGATTCACGCTATCATGAGCACTTCAACTGCATGCGAGTCTTCTACACACCACGATACTACGCGGACATTGGCGTGGCTCACATTTTCCCAATCCGAAAATTCGAGCTGGTCCGCGACCGCCTTCTTCATCAAGGAGTCTTGCAGCCGGCGGATCTGGTCCAGCCCGAGCCTGCATCACTTGAAGATGTTCTGCTGGTGCATGCAGAAGACTATGTTTCACGTCTCCGCAATGGCGCGCTGACAAGCGCTGAGCTGCGCCGGCTCGGTCTGCCCTGGTCCGAGGGACTAGTGCGACGATCCTTCTATGCAGTTGGCGGCACGATTAGCGCCGCGCGTTCGGCGATCGATGAAGGTATCGGCTCGAACCTCGCCGGCGGCACCCATCATGCGTTCGCGGATCGCGGTGAAGGGTTTTGCGTTCTGAACGATGTCGCGATCGCGCTTCGCGTGCTGCGTCGCGATGGTTTGATTCAGCGAGCGGCTATCGTCGACTGCGATGTACATCAGGGAAATGGGACGGCCACGATCTTCGCAAACGACCCAACCGTCTTTACGTTTTCGATGCACGGCGCAAAGAACTATCCATTGCTCAAAGCGCGTTCGAGTCTCGATATTGAATTGCCTGACAATACTCCCGACGAAGTTTATCTGAGAACTCTGAATGACAATCTACCGTATGTCTTCCGGAATGATCCGCAGATAGTTTTTTATCTTGCCGGCGCTGACCCGTTTGCGGGAGATAAGCTGGGCCGGCTGGCAGTTTCGATTGGCGGACTGCGCGCGCGCGATGAGCAGGTGTTGAAGCAGTGCTACGAACGAGAGATTCCCGTGGTGACGGTAATGTCAGGTGGTTACGGAGAAGACATAAGCGACACTGTTGAAATTCACTGCAACACAATCCGCGCCGTGCGAGATATGTTCGGACTTGAGAAAGGAATCGCACGCGCGGCTGGTTATAACGCGGCAGATTGATCGCGGCGGAACGTCAACTTCATGGACTCATTGAAAAAGCGGCAAACGATAAAGCTTGCGCTGCTGGCGATTCTCGGAATCGTCCTGGGTTGCGTTGCTTACGAGGGGATCATGTTCGGGCGGGTCTCGCGCCTGCGGGATCAGAATCCGACATCGACATCTATGATGGAAACGAGGGCCCAGGAAGCTCGAGCGCGCGGTGAGGAACCAGCACACGAGCAAGTATGGGTTTCACTGGAAAAGATCTCGCCTAATCTGCAGCGCGCAGTGCTCGCCGGCGAAGACACAAACTTCGCCACACATCACGGCTTTGATTACCAGGCAATCCAGAAAGCCTGGGAACGAGCGCAGCAGGACGCGCAGAAAGAGGCTAAGAAAGAAGGCGACGACGACCCGGGCTGGATTCCGGACACCACTGCCTTCAAACGGGGCGCCTCAACCATTACCCAGCAACTGGCAAAGAATCTCTACTTGTCTTCACAGCGATCTTTTGTCCGCAAAGGGCAGGAGGCCGTGCTGACGATCTTCCTGGAACGCCAGCTTTCAAAGCGTCGCATTCTTGAACTCTATCTCAACGTCATCGAGTGGGGCGATGGCATCTACGGCGCAGAAGCTGCCTCACAACACTACTTTCACAAGCCCGCGGCATCGCTCGCACCAAACGAAGCGGCCTTTCTATCGGCAATGATTCCCAATCCGCGAACAGTCCTTAATCCGCAACTGAATCCGCGCCGAGTCGCGCGGCGACAACGCATTATCATGCGCGGCATGCCTTATGTGAAACTGCCGTGACGGCCAGGCGCTACCGCCTAGCGCTCTGACTTATCTTGAAAGAATTCAAGAATTGATCGTCCGAGGAATCGCCGGCGGGGCCATTCAGCACACAGAGCATAAACAGCTCGCGCTGATCGCCAAGCTGTTTCGTAAAAACGCGAACGGCTCCCGAGGCCGGTCCACCGCTCAGCTTGTATTGTTTTCCGGTGTAACCACTAAGGGTCAGATCACGGACACGGTTCGCCGTCACGACAAAACCCTGGCCAGTTCGCTCGATGGAGCGGTTTATTCCGGCAACCAGTCCTTTGATTGTGTCCGCCGCCGCCGAAGCGTCCGTAGCATTGTCGTTCGATCCCCTGGCCCACATCATCACGTATAGGTTTCCATCTTTATCGCCAATAACGTAATGAAGCTCAACCACCTTGGTTTGGCCATCGAGAACTGGATAACTAAGCTCAACGCCATCACTCGGCGCGAGGATCGAAAAGTGGCGACCCTCCGGCTGATACCTTACCCACTCGCCGGGTGCGCCGTCCGGTGAGATCCGTTTGAAAGTCGGCTGACCGGCAATCGAGCCCGGTCCCACCACACCACCCATCAGATCATCGCTGGAGAGGCCGGCCTGGTTTCCTCGACGGGCGAGCGTCTGTGGCCGCGGAAGGGAGAGGGGAGTTGGATTGAGTCTGGCAAGCTGTGCTTTACGAAACTCCCAGGGCGCTATTGGTGACTCATCGTGCCAGAGGCCACGCCGCTCGTTGCGTGCTGCTTGTTCGGATGCATCGTAAAGTTGCCGCTCGAGATTTTCTAAATGGCGCTCGTCTGGCTTGTCGTACCAGGCAACGCCGTCCCGAATCATCTGCGCGCCGACGTCCATGTCACCGAGCAATACTTTTCCGACTAGATAGCCATCCTGTAGTCGAGAGTAGCGCACGACCACGTACTTGTTGAGGATCAAGTCTGAAAGGTGCTGCCGCGCCACGTCGGCGTAGGGCTGATTAGGATCAAGAGCGGCCATGCCGATTAGTCTGACTTTGACCGGACGCTTCAGGCTGATTACCGTGATGGTCCCGCCATCAACAACTTCGACGACCTGGCCCTCTAAGGCAGACGCGCTACCAAGAGTGTAAACACTCAGTAGTAGCGCGACGAGGAGGATTATTCTAATTAAGTGAGGCACCTTCATTATTAATTACTAATGCCCTTGCTAGTTCGAAGGCGCGTCGTCTGGCCTGTGACTCAGAGGGCAAACTCCTTCTTAAGTTGCAGCTCCGCTTTGCGCAGCTCAAAGCGCCCGCGGCCAAGATTGCCATCTGGCCTGAGGGCCAATACCACAAAGTAATCACGGCTGAGTAATCGCATCACGACGATCAAATCGTCGAGCGAGACTACCAGTTCTCGCAGCCCGCCAAGTCCGAGATCGCTTCCGGCTCGCTGGGCACCGCGAACCAGTGACGTGAACTCGGCCGCCGCGACGTCGAGGTTTGCTTCTTTGCCAGCCTCGCTGAGAACTTTCTCAACCGCGATGCCGTCAGTTCCCATGATAAGCGCACCGATGCTGCCATCGACGCGCCCAATGATTGTTTCAAGGAATTCCTTGAACATTTGAACTCCATTACGGGCGAGTGCCGCCCAGTGTGCCTGGCCTGGCCGTCGGCGTCGACGGGCCCGGCACGTTCGGCGCGGGCGCGTTCATGCCTGGAGGCACTTGCGGCTGATTCTGCTGTTGTTGCAACTGCGTCGGCGTTGGCGTGTTGCTCGGCGGATTGCCCAACGGCACTGGCTGCGGAATCGTGATAGTGCGGTTTCCCGTTGCGCCGGTTGAGCCGGTGGTCGGCCGGCCTTGATAGTCCGGTCGGTAGATATGCGGCGTGATGAAGAACAGGATCTCGCTGTTCGATCGCGTAGTTATTTTGCGCTTGAACATATTGCCAAGCACTGGAATGGACGCTAGTCCCGGAGTGCGGTTTGTCGTGTTGCCTTCCGCGTCAGCCAGCACACCACCCATGACGGTAGTACCACCATCCTGCACGAGTACTTCTGACTGCATGCGCTGGGTGTCGATGCCCGGCACGCCACCAACGGCGATGCCAGTGTTGAGCGTGTTGTTCTCAATCGTGACGCGAAGAATGACTGTTCCAACATCGGTAATCTGCGGTGTGATGGAGAGACGCAAAGGCACCGACACAAATGTTGTGGTCACCACTGCCGTTCCGCTGGCAGCCTGGGTAGTTTGCACCGGAATCTGCGAACCGCTTTCGATCTGCGCTGGACGATTATTCAGCGCCGTCACGCGTGGCGTCGCTACCGTCTTTGCCTGACCTTTTGATTCGGCCAATGTAAGCAGCGCGCTGATCTGGGCCGTCCCGATCATACCAGTCGTCAAACCGATGACCGTGCTCGCTGCGGCCGCGGCGAGACTTCCCAGCGGCTGCAACGTTCCGGCCAACCCGCCGGGAACTCCAAATGGGTGCAGTCCACTTGTTGCTGCTGCGCCTGAACCGCCGGAGCCGCCTGAGCCTCCCGAGCCGCCACTCCCGCCTGAGCCTCCGCTTCCGCTCGAAGTGGTTGCGATGGGCAGCGTGGCGAGGGATCCGCCTCCGTTGGGAACGCGAAAACCGTTTACGGTCTTTTGACCAAATCCGATCCCCGCCAGCTGCGCGCCCAGGTCACGGCTGAAGTTATGTTGCGCGATGACGATACGGGTCTCGATCTCAACCTGCGGTTCTGGCTGGTCCAGAATGCTAACGAGCTGGCGAATCGCATCGATGTTTTCCCTGACATCGGTGACGATGAGCGTGTTGCTGCGACCCTCGACTTCAATCGAACCTCGCCGCGACAATCGGCGCGAGATGATCGGCAGCAAGCCCTGATCACCACCGCCACCGGTAGCGTCACCACCAGCGCCGCCGCTAAAACTCAAGTTTGTGGCGCCGCCGGAAAACCCACCCGTCGAACCAGCCGCTTGAGCCAGCGTGCCGGAAGCCCTAGCGTAATTAAGACGGATCAACTCCGTCGCCAAAGGCGATGAGTCAAGTCGCGAGTCGGTGAGCACCTTCTGCGTTTCCGCCTCTTTTGCCAGCACTTCGGTTGTAGCGACGCGCAGGATATTGCCACTGACTTCAACGCCCAGGCGATTTGCCTTGAGGATCGCATTCAAGGCAACATTCCACGGAACGTCCTGAACGTTGACCGTCACTGGAACCGCGTTAACCGAAGAGTCGATCACGAAATTAACGCCATACTGTTCCGTTATGTAGTTCAGTATGTCGCGAATATCCGCGTTGACGACGTTCAAATTGATCGGCTCGCCAACAAAGCCCGGCTCACCATACTTCTGTCCCTGCTCTGATTGCTGGGTCTTCGCTGGTGCGATAGACACGTTCGGACGAGGCGTTGAACTAGGAGATGGCGAGGGCTTCTGTTGAGCGACCGCGGTCGGCTCCTGCTCAACAAAGGTGGCGACCTTCGGTTCGCGCTTGGGTGTTAGCGAAGAGTTTTTTGGTCCAGCCATTCCCAGCACGCTGGAAACGCATACTAGAAGCAGGACGAGCGCGGTCCTGTGAATGGCTGCAGAGAATCGAAGCTGATAAAGCATTCTCCCTCCTTAAAGGACTGCTGGATATTACCGCCACGCACTGCGCTCAATTTGCCTCGCGGCAACTAAGGCGCGCGCCGCACAACGCGGTAACATTCCGGGTTGATTGTCAAACTGCGCGCAATCCGCCTTTAAATTTCTCATCAGCCAGATTGGGCGAGCGAAGATTGGTTTCGGGTTCGCTGGTCGCGATTTTCCGAAACCAGAGAACTTGGCTAGGGCTTGTCCGTTGCAGGAACCTTCTCCTCCGACTTCTTCTCGGAGGCGGCAACAGCAGCGTTGGCAGGAGCCGTTTTTACGGCCGTTATTGCATCGGCAGCGCTCGGTTGTCTCAAGGACTTCATCTCAACCGAACGTTCGCGTCGTCCGTCACGCATAACCGTTTCGTGACGAAAGACCAGGCGTGTGTCTTCGATGGCCACCAACTGGCCGTCGTAGAATCTTTCGCCGGGATAGATAACGTAGGATAGTTTGATCGGCGTGGCCTCGACGATCGCCGCGTATCCTCTCGGCGTGCGAGTGATTCCAACCACCTGGACTTCACTCAAGAGCAGCGCCGTAGTTGGCTTCGGCGCCGGAACGTGAGCATTCATGGCCGCCAACTTCTGCGCCCGGTATTGCTGAATGCGTTCCTGGATCGTTGGCACCAGCACCTCGCCGGATAGTTTGGCGACAACTCGAGGGGGCTCGTATTTTCTGAATGGGTCGCGGCCGGCATCATTCGCTACTTTCTTCGCCGCGGGTTGGCTCTTTGATTTCTCCTGCGCGCAGACGGCCATCAGTGATCCGCTAACGGCAATCGCAAGAATAAACAGGAGGCTTCCAAATGCGTGTTTGAGTGTTTTCGCGTAGTGCATGGTAATTACTTTCGCTGAAAGCGTCATTAGGTTGGATCGGTCGCTCAAGGTTATTTCACAGCCGGTGTTGCAGGCGCCGGGGCCTGACCACCTGAACCGGCGGTTTTGGCAGCCGCTTGTTTCTGTAGTTTTTCAGCAGAAACGTAGTAAGCCATGAGATCAAACCGCGCATCGACAGTCTTATCCGGAGATTGCTTGTCCATCTGCTTGATCTCGAAATTCGTAATGGAAACGATGCGTTGGTAGTGAGCCATCTGCTCGAAGAACACGCGCAGACCTGCGAAGGTACTGGTCACCGCAACCTCAATCTTTTTGCCGCTATAGAAATCCTGCTGGACGTCGTCCTTCGGAGTGAACTTGCGCAAAGAAAGGCTCGTCGTGCGCGCTCGATCCTGGATTCCCTGCAATACCTTCGTCAGTTCACGCTGCTCGGGCAGCAAGGCCTTTAGCTCGTCGTACTCTTCCTGCCTCGCCTTGTAAATCGCCCGAAACTCGTTCAGCCGCTGAGCGGCAATCTGCGCCTGGGCGTTTCGTGGCAACAGTTCAGCTATTTTAGTTGCCAGCTCTTTGGTTTCGTTGCGCGTTCCGCGAGTCACGAAATACCAGAAGCCGGCGTAGAGAACGACCGCGACGCCGCCAAAGACCGCGAGGCGAACGTACCAGGGAAGCGTCTGAAAATTACCAGTCTTCATATCGTCTTGTCCTTCACCAGCGTCACTAATTCCTCAGAGGATATGTGGCTAAAGGTTCAGTGTAACTAGGGTCAGTTCTTGGCTAAGTGGTTCGGGGCCGGATTGCCGCTCGTAGGCACGGCTGGCGCGTCCTTAACCGGATTGTAAGTGCACTTGACGGTGAAGCTGACAACCTCGGGCTTTGGCACATTGGGATCGTCGGGCGCAGTAGACCTTGCCTGCCCCGCCTGAACGACAGCAGCTTCACGTTGGGTTTCTATGTTCAGCTCGGTGAACAATCCGGAGGAGAACTCCAGGCTCTGACCGAAACTCGTGACCGACGCCTCATTCGGTGATTCACCTTTGATTGTAACTTCCCCTCCCTTTTGCTCGATGCTCTTCAGATACAGTCCTGGAACACCGTCGAATCGGGCTTTGATCTCACGCAGTACCGAACCCGGGCCTTGCTGTGAGGCCTTGAGCTTCTGAATCGCGTCGATCCGAACCTGAATGTCGCGCGTTTTTCTCTCGAGTTCGCCTTGCTCTTTGTTCACTGCGAGCATCTGGTTATTGATACGCTGTTGGTTTTCAAGTTCGCGTTCCTTTGCGGCGTGGTCAGATCGAGAGCTAACATAATCGTAGCCTGCGCCAAGCAACAGTAAAGCGAGCACTGTCAACGCCAGCAGAAAGGTCTGGGTCCGAGGGCTCGCCACTCTCTCCTCAACCATGGCGACACCGGTCGGTCTGTCAGTTATCGAGTCAAGCAAGTTAATCTTGATCATTGCGCGTCAACTCCTCTCAGCGCGAGACCAACGGCAACGGCCATCTCAGGAACCACTTCGCGCATGTAATCCGGGTCGAACCGTCTCGAATCCACCTGTATCTGTCGGAAGGGATCGAACACTTCGACTAGTATCTCGAAACGCTTGGCCAGATACTCACCCAAACCGGGAAGCTTTGAGCCACCGCCGCAGATGAGAATCTTTTGGATTGCCGCTTCTCCATCTTCCGCAGTCGCTCGATAAAAGTCCATTGTTTTCTGGATCTCAAGCGCGAGAATGTCGGAAACACTTTCTAGAATGGGTTGAATCGCGCGAGGTTCGGTGCCTTCAGGGAGCGGCATGCCACGTTTCACGGCCTCGGCCTGCTCAAACGTTAGGCCCAACTCTTTCTGCAAGAGGCTTGTGTACAGACTTCCGCCGACAGACGCATCACGCGCAAACACGGATCGCGTCCCACTCAGGATATTGATATTCATCGTCGAGCCGCCGATGTTTAGAAGCGCAACCACCTCGCCGGGAGCGGGCTGATAATTCGCCTCGTAGCAGTTCTGAAGCGCAAACGCATCAACATCAACAACCACCGGTTGCTTCCCGGCAAGTTGTATCGCCTGCTTCACGTTCGCGATCTTGTCGCTCTTGCAAGCAGCCATCAACACCGAAAGCGCGTCAGATGAGTTGCCTGTGATCTGGTAGTCGAGATTAACGTCGGCGATATCAAATGGAATGTGCTCTTCCGCATGCCAGCTAAAGGATTCGTGCAACTCCTCTTCGCTCATCTGCGGAACAACGATGTTCTTCACGATGACGGAATGCCCGCTAACTCCCGCGGCCACTCTTGTCGTCTTGATCTTATGTTCGTTGAATATGCTCGCGATGACGTTCGAGACATTGTTGAGTTCCATGATCTGGCCGTCCACAATGGTGTCAGCCTGAAGGTTCTCGTATCCGAGACTTAAGAGTTGAAGTCTTCCACCCTTTCTCTGTAGCTCCACAGCCTTCACGGAACTCGAGCCAATGTCCAAACCAACCAGGTTCCTTTTGCCAATACCTCTGTTGAACATGATCTATTTATTCCTCGAAACAGTTAGTGAGCGCATTCGGTGAATCCGTCGAAGACGAGCACGAGCCCTGCGCGCTCTTGAAGGCCGGACTCTTAAGGCCTTTGTCCTGAGGGAACAGTTTGTGGTTTTCAATGGGGTATCCGTTTCTACTAAAGGTCCGGGATTTGCTTTGGAAGGGCGTGAATCTGAGAAGGACAACAAAGCGAAAACGCAATTGCGTCCAACTCTTCACCTTGCTGACGGAGCAGAAGCTATTGAGACTGTCATGCGAGCGGCTGAAGCCTGTTCGGTAACCCAGCCAAGTTAGGCCCTTCAGGGCCAACTCCTGTAGGCTTTGCGACCTCCGCTCACGCGAAGTGTGCCTTTATCGTTTAGGTTCAAAGAGAAGCGGAACCATCTGACAACCAAGCACCGCTTAACGGGGAGTCAAAGGCGAGCACCCGTGCGAGGACACATTCGTCCACCGCCAAAGGGAGATTACACCAGGGAGGAAACAATGTCAACCAATAATTTCTATTGTTTAAAGGCTTTCGCTACTTTGACATACGTCGCAGCCGTTAACCGAGGATTCGACCACCATAACAGTTTTCTGGAATCCAACTGCCCTTGTTCCAGCAGCCGGGCGTCAAGCAGAAACGCTACGCCGCCAGTCAAAACGAGGGTCGTCGTACCGGATCATTCGCTGCTGCTGTGGGAAAGTTTGGCGCTTGGCTGGCTGCGCTTTACCTTCACGGTCTTCGCTGGAACGCCAACCTTTATGTGGTAGGGCTCGACATCTTCCGTTGCCACCGCGCCCGTGCCAAGCATGGCATACTCGCCGACCTCAATGCCGGCCAAAACCGTGGCATGATATGTAATTCTGGCCCCGTCCCGAATTCGCGTAGCTCGGTTGTAAACCTTCTCAATGTCACCGATGTCGTGGCTGTGTGAGTAGATATTTGCGTAGTCGGAAATAGAGACGTCGTTACCTATCTCGATCCCGCCGCGGTCGTCGAGCAAGACGTGTCGATGAACCACGACGTTGTCTCCAAACGAAAGATTATAGCCGTAAGACCACTCGACAAATTGCCAACACTTAAGGTTGTCACCAACTCGGCGAAAAATTAGAGGCGCCAACATTCTTCGAAATCGATGCCCGAGGAGTGCGTTCTGACCCAACGGTGATCGGTCAAACATCTGCCAAAGCCAGATGAATGGTTTCCTCCGCGCGTAAGCGTTGGCATCAATATCCGTGTAGTATTCTGGCTCAGTAGTAATGTTTCGTGGATCGAACGAATGGAGCATCGCCCGCGCCGTCAATGAGAGACGCACTGCATCCAGCGGCCTCCTCGCTTTGGGTTCGACCGTGGCCCAACCGAAGTAGATATCATGCAACGTGTCTCGCACGACGTCGTTCGGATCGCGCCGTCCGTCCGTTAGAGCGGAGAACAAATCCTCAAGGAATTGATTGAAATCGTTATCGGCCTGTGGTTGCGCGGACAATTCGCGATACGACATCTGCTGCATTTCCTTCTTATGCGGATCAATTAGTCTTATTCAAAGCGGGAAGGGCCAAAGTACCATACGAAGGAATCCGCATCAATCGCGTTGATCGCTTTTCCTTTATCGATCTCCGGAAACTTGCGCAGGATGAGATGAGAGTACCCTTGCCACTCATCGCCGCTTGCAGTTACGATGCAGGGACAATGAGCCGAATCCTTCGGTTGTTTGCCATCATACTGCTTCTTGTCCTGATTGCCACTACCTGGGTTTGGTGGAATCGGCTTGCGAAAGCCGACCTAGCCTCCTGCGTCCCGGCGGATTGTCTCGTCTATGTCGAATCAAATAGTTTGTTTGACGTTGCTCGAACCCTCACGAACACCGACGCCTGGCGTAGCCTTGCTCCGTACTACGGACTTAAGTCAGATAGATGGCAGGACCGATGGCTAACGTACATCGCCAGAACAACCGGCATCGGCTCTGCTCAAGCTGTAATCGCAGCGCGCGCCCAAGTCGCGTTTGTGATATTGGACCTGAGCCAAAATAGCAATGGCGATACTCTAGAGTTCAAATCCCACCACGCGCTGATTGTGGAGACGCATACATCGCAAATCCGTATGAAAGTGGCGATCGAGCGTCTGGTTGGCGACCTTGCCAGACGAACCTACGGCCGACCTACATTTGAGCGCATCGAACGGGACAATAGTGAGTTCTTAAAGTGGACCAACGCGGACGGCAATCGAAAACTTGTCGTTTCATTCGATGGAACAGTAGCCATCGTCGTCAATGACGAGCAGTCAGTGTCCGCGTGTCTGGCGGCGCGCCGTGGACAGAGGCCGAGCTTGGCGCATCAGCCTGAGATGGAAGACATGCGCGCGCGCATGCAAGCCAGCGAGGCATTGGCTTTCGGCTATGTACCCTCAGCAAAGGCACCCGACCTTTTCTCCCAGTCGATTCCGCTGCTCTTGGGCCGACTGCCAGACGAGATCAAGAAATTGTTGTCAGTCGTCTCCACCAAAGTCGTCGGCACTGTGGGGTGGAGTGCGCATCCATTTTCGGGTGGAATCGAAGACCGGTATTTCATGTCTCTCAAGCCGGCTGTGGTGGCGCGGTTGAATCCCGCCTTCACTTCGTCCTGGCAGCAGCGACCCAACGCCTGGGGTCTCTTGCCGGCCGATACGTATTCTGTGACCAATTACAATCTTGACGATCCCGCGGGAGCGTGGCAAGTATTAAAAACCACACTGTCGTCGCAAGTAGACGTCCTGACCGCACTCGTTATTACTGAATTCTCAAAGGTGGCTCTGGTGCCGTACGGAGTCGATGAACCCGAGGTTTTTCTGCGCGCAATCAAACCCGAGGTTGTAACCGCTCGACTCGATTCCACCTCAGAACGTGCGGTTGTAATTGCGCGGGTTGCTGATGAGAGTACCCTGAAGCAATTTGTTGTGCGTCGCTTTGGTTCGCGCGCGACTACCCAAAAGCTCGATAAAGCAAACCTGGTTGTATCGACGGATGGACAGTTATCTGCGACGTTTGTCGACGGTTACTTCCTTCTCGGGTCTCCCGAGGATCTGCGTCGTTGCTTAGCGGCGCGATTTCGGCGGGTCACACTGGATTCCTCACCGGAAAATCTGAGCAGAGTCAGTCATTACGCAGGTAGCGCCGAAAAGTATCCACCCGCCGTGGTCACATACAGTCCCGACAACGAGCGAGCCCGCGCCTTCGTTAGCACGCTATTGGCTTTCCGCGATTCCCGTTCTTCACTCGTCGCCCCAACTGATGCGGAGCGATTACTGAGCGCACTTCCCTATTCAGAAGTCGAGACGCGACTGGCAGTAGACGGTTTCGAACGACGAACGCGTTCACCTTTGGGTCTATTCTCTACTTTTGTTTCGTTTTTTTCGGGCACATAGCGCAACGACTAAATGAACCTCCTGCTCGCAACTAACAACACAGGCAAGGTCAAAGAGATTCGTGCGATGCTCGCTGACTTGCCCATCAACTTTCGAACGTTGAGTGATTTTCCTCATCTGGAGCCCGTTAAAGAGATTGGCAAGAGTTATGAAGAGAACGCAGCAATCAAAGCACGAGCTTACGCGCGGCAAAGTGGGCTGTGGGCGCTTGCCGATGATTCAGGCCTCGAGGTCCATGCGCTCCGAGGCGCACCAGGAGTTTTTTCCGCCCGCCATGCAGGTGCAGGCGCACCGGACAGTAATCGAATCGCTCTTCTGTTGAGTCAGATCGCTCGCGAAGGTGGCAAAGATCGCACTGCAAGGTTCGTTTGCGTCACCGCGCTAAGTGATTCAACACCTGCTCTGGTCAAAGTTGCGTCCGGAACGTGCACCGGCCAAATCATTGACAAGCCACGGGGAGCTAACGGCTTCGGGTATGATCCGATCTTCGTTCCGGATGGTTTCGATCAGACATTTGCTGAGCTATCTGCGGACGAAAAGAACGTCATCAGTCATCGAGCGAAGGCCTTACAGGCGATACTTGCTTTTCTGAAAGTATGCTTGTTGCAAAGGGGCAGCTAGCGAGTTGCGATCGCGAGACGCGCCCCAGCGCTAAACTTGACCCTGGCCTTTTCCAACTCGTAGAATGCACTGCCAATCGCTCGGCGTAACGCAATTATCTCGGGGCGTAGCACAGCCTGGTAGTGCGCTCGGTTTGGGACCGAGAGGTCGGAGGTTCGAATCCTCTCGCCCCGACCACTATATTTCATGAGCCAGTTGCTCATCCAACAGCGCCTGATCCCAGAGATCCAGGGGCCAGCTTCATTGTGCTTCGCTGCCAGTGAGCGGAACCCAACTAAAACTCCTTGATCCATACGAAAAAATGCGATTTTTGCGAGACTTTGAGCCTCTTGTGTGATATATGTCTGTTCGTTAGTTTTCAATTCTTACGTTTTGTCGGAGGTGTCACACTAGACCATGGCGACAGCAACTGGCAGGAAGCGCATGACTCAGTCAGAAGTAATCAATCATTTTGCGGAGAAAACTGGGATGAAGCGCGCGCAAGTTAAGGAATTCTTTGAGGGAATCGCTAACCTAGCCGCTGAAGAAGTGAAGTCAAACGGTGAATTCGTCCTTCCGGGCTTCGGCAAGCTTGTCAAATCCGAACGCAAGGCCCGCGAGGGTCGGAATCCCGCAACCGGCGACGTAATCCAAATTCCCGCCAAGACGACTTTGAAGTTCCGCGTAGGCAAAGCAATGAAGGACACAGTTCTCCCTAAGAGATAGACGGCCGTTTTAAGGCTTTGCGCTGTCAACCGACCTGGCGCCGCTCGCAGCTTCACTAGTCCGGTGAACTAGGGCGGCGTTGGCGTTTTTCTGGGGCTATCGTCGATTTCGGTATGCCCGTGCTCACCCCGGTTCTTTGCAGCGGAAACAACGGCTGTTTGCCGCACGGTCAATGGGGTCAGGCACAAGTCTTGATAAGCCGTCGATTTCGGGGGAACAGCCTTGCGGGACAAGCGGGACAAGTTATAGAACTCCCGGTTAAGACTAATGCCAACCACTGTCCGAGTCGCTTAACTCTCTGAGCGCTCATACCTTACTCGATCTGCGAGCAGTCCTGCCCAGGGGACTGAAGATTCTTATCGCTTTTTCAGAATCTCTTCTGTATAATGCGGGGTTTTGCTGAGCAGACAAATGGATTCCTAGCTTGAGTGGGACAGCTATGACCCAAGGTTTGACCTATTTGCGAGCATATTGCATCCCAAATCTTTAGCGAAGCATCCAAATCTCGCTGGGTAAAGAAGTCGGATTTTTTGGAAGAAACTAGGTAAAACCTTGGCCCAAATGGAGGATCAAACGCAATCGTGACTTTTGGTAAGCACCTGCCGCTGGACGAGCGGCTCCTAAGAATTGACCATATTCAGGCCCGCCGGTATTCGAAATTGACCGGCGTGGCGCAGCAGATCGCCACCGAAGGCATTCTGCGTCATTTGCGCGCGTGCGATCGAATGGATGTGAATCCAGATACGTCAGCTGTTCGCGAGATCATCGACGATGCTCTTAACGGCCGCCGAGTATTCGCGGAAACAACCGAACATCCTCGCGCCGCCTAAGACCCTATTTTCTAAGAGGGGGATTCGTTAGAGATCGCCATGCAAGATCGGCGGTCTCTTTTAATTGCGGGTAAGTTCGAACGTACCAGACGAATCAGAAGACCTACAGACTATTTACTCCTACGACGGTTGACCGAAAGTGCTAATGGCATGCTAACATCTCGCGCGATTAAACGGGTATGCCCCCGTAGCTCAGAGGATAGAGCATCTGCCTTGTAGGAGCCTTGATGAGGAATCGAGAACTCATTAAGTGGACGACCCCATATGCGGGAACGCCCTTAGAGCCTCCGGTACTCCTCAGGTGGAGTAACAATCCGTGAGGATTGGGTAATCCGCAGGAAACCATTCTTACAGCGTAGGGATGGGCTCCTCAGAGACTATACGGGTCGGGACTGCGATGTCCAAGATATAGTCCAGCCAGCAAACCCGGGGTTCGGGCGGTCAGGGAAATCCTGATGCGGGATGCTAAGCAGAGGGCCGCAGGTTCGAGTCCTGCCGGGGGCAATGCCAACCAGTGGTCAACGATTACCGGAGCAGTTTGTGGCGGCTATAGTTCAGTTGGTTAGAACGCTTGACTGTGGATCAAGAGGTCGTGGGTTCGAGTCCCACTAGCCGCCCCAGCATTCTTCTAATGGATAGTCCACGAGCCACAGAACGTAAGGAGCTGAGATGCCTGACGAGCAAAGAGTCGCAAACAATTCGCAGACCTACGTAGTAGACGCGGACGAGTTTTCATTTGAGGTGCTTGAGCAGGAGAACGGCCAGGCGACTGTGCTACGTTTCCGCTTGGACAGCCAGCGCTATCATGCAGGTGATGTGCTGCTGGTCTTGTCAGGCAGCGACATTCATTTTCATGGAATGATTGGAAGTCTTGGCGACGGTTGGGCCACGGCTTCGGACAGACGTGGCTCGCTGCTGCCAGCCACAATCCAGTAGGCGACGCCACCGTGTGCGTCCGTGGCTGGTACCCGCTACCTCGTATACCCTGCGGGATAAGTTAGGTCGACACCGGGTGTGGACGTACGAATCTGGAGACGATGAAACCCTTTTTTCGTATGCGTTGAGAGATACGTCAGTGCTACTTGCCGGTCCAGCGAAGAACTCAACTCGCCAAGAAACGGATCAAAGCTGACGGGCGCGCCCGTGCCTTGGAAGAAAGCTCTGCCGCCAGTCTCATCTGAAAGCCGCTGCAGCGAACTCTGAGCGTTGCCAATCAAAGCTTGATTACCCGCAAGCGTAATGCTGGGAGCGTAGAACGAGTAAACGGCGACGGCCCGCCGCTGTGCATGGCTTATTGCCCGCTGCAGATCCACACTCTGTCCCGCTGAACTCGAATCTACCCCTCTCGAAATGTCCAACCCATCCGATACGAGCAGTATCGCCCGGCGACCCGCAGGTTGTGAGTCAAGGCGACTAATTCCCTCCAAGACCTCGACGTAAGGATTGAACGGCGCAGCGCTCGCCAGCCCCAATGGCACACGCAACGCGTTCGCCGCCTTCTCGAGGTCGCTCGTAAACTTCTGGCGAACTTCCAAGCTACCTGTTCGCACGTATCCAACCATTACGCGAGAACCTTTTGGCAAGCGGCGTATAAACTCTCGGATTGGTTTGATCTCGTTACTCACTGACGAGACAAGATCATCCTGAATCAGAAACTCGATCGTCAGCGGCGAGTTTGTGCCGATCGATCGTATGGATAGATTCGATTGCGGGTCACCATCTTCAAAGACCGTCAAATCGATTATCTGCAATTCCGGTTCCGGCTTTGCTCCGCGAACACGAATACCAACTGGGATGGTCACTGGTTTCGCAGTGCCGCGCGCCTCCTTTTTCGCAGCCGTCCGATCTGGCGACTGCACGGCCGCGCCTGCATTTGTAATCACCCTGATGCCTAAGGTGCATCCCAAAAGGACCGTTAATAAGAGTATTGCTCTATCTTTTCTCATGCACTCTCCTATTTGGCTTTGAATAGTCCAGCAACATCATACAGCCAGTCATCTGAGCAACAACTGCAACGATACCAACTAGCGAAGTCTAATATGAAACGATAAGATTGTTCATAAATGTTGCCGTTGGGGCAAGTCATGAGACTCCTCGGGGGTAACGAACGTATGACCCAATCAACCATACAGGGAAAGATTACAGCGCACGACCAGACTGTCGCCCAGGTTTTGAAATGGCTTCCCTGGTTGTCATTCTTCGCTGCTGTCCTGCCGCTCCCAATTCTTTTCCTAGTGCTCTTCTTCGGCGCCGGTGCGACCGAAACAGCTGCCTTCTATTTTTTCCTCTCAGTGCTGTCAGCCGCGATTGGCTTCGCGGCGGGGCTGACGCTTGTGTTGGTCCTGCTTTTTTATCGCAAACGTTGGATGCAGCGGCTTCGCGATCGGCTGGCCGTGGATGGCATCACAGCGTCAGAGGTGCCTTGGTTCATGCCGGAATTAACAACGGCTGAGCGCAAAGCTTTGGCGCAGATAAGTGAACGCAGCGCGTTGCTCGCAGATGCCTATTCCGAAACGCTGGCGGCCAGGCTGATGGCCACCCGCCTCGTCAATCGCACAAAGCAAGATTTGCTGCTCGTTGAACGCCGACTCAATCGTGTGGCCCTCATCCAGGGTACCGACACAAAAATGTTGCAAAGAGAACTGCAAGCAGACCGAGCTAAGTTGCAGAGCACGAGGCGAGAGGCTGCTGCGAGACTCGCTGAAACTCAAGCTCGCCTTCAAACGATCGAAGCGGCCGCAAGCCGGGACCTTAGTCATGGCGAGAGTTACTTGATGCTGCAGAGACTGAGTGCAGCGCAAGAGCATCTACCACTCTCGATGGAGATGGCCCAACTCGAACAGCAGGCATTGGAAGAGGCTGAAAATGATGTGCGGGACAGGACGGTTTCCTGAGCCGGCCGGCGCCAATTACCGTTCGGGACGATTGATGATTTGAAACAGAAGTAGCACAGCTTACTTGAGTTCTTTTAGCCGGTAGACTCCCGCCGCCACTCTGACGGCAAATTCTTCGTCCACAAGCGCCCAGTTGCCGAGTCCTGCATCAGGAGCAGCCAGGCCCGTAACTCTGGCAAGCTCGCCTCGCAATGTCATCCCGGCCCCTTTGAGAAAAGCCCGCGCCACCTGGCGCAAGGATTCTTCTCGGCTGACAGACACAGCCAACTCTTCCTGAAAACGGCTTTCCGCGACCGCCCAAATGTAGGTGAACGTCGGCTCATACAAAACATCAATCGGAATTACTTTGAGCGCGCGTTGAAGCTCGTCCATGGCCCGCAGAAAAACCGCGCGTTCACTTATGTCGCTCGCTTTCTGGAGATCGCGCGTCGCTAGCTCCCATTCCCTTTTGAGAACCTTCAGGATCATTCTTGCGGTGGGTGAAAGTCTAATCGTTTCTTCGCCACGCGGCACACCCCACAATGTGTGAAAGTATGGAATGAGGCGACGCGCAACAAAGGTTGACCGACCTTTCGCCAGCTTGCCGTAATACGACCGCCCGCGTCGCATGACTTCGTCTTTGAGCAACCAGGTTAAGCTGCTTTCGGGATCCTTCTGCACGTTGCGCGGCATGTGAGCATCGCGCCGTCCGCAGACCGCGATGAAAAGCGAGGGGCCCGGCCGCCGCGAATCGGTCATCGCTGCGCAGAACCCCACCGACTCAATGAGTTGCTCCGCAGTCTGCGCGTCTTCAACCCGAGACTCTGGCTCGCGGCGCCACATGCGGTCGCGATAGGCCTCGATTTCTTCGGGTAACTTTGGACCAACCGACATGCGACCATACTATCAAACCGATGACTCAAGTCCATCGGGTTGACTGGCCGCTTCGGACACTAGTCCTATTGACTAGCTTTGACTTGTGTCGGTTCTTTGCGCCGAGCAACGCATCAGGGTCTTACGCCGAAGAATTGTCCTTGATTATTCTCCAGTCGCTCGCCGCTGCATCGTCCGATTTCGGCTGGTCCTGGACCTTTGCATTTGCGCCGTCAAAGCCCGCGGCTTGTCGGCGGCTGTATTCAACGGCTCTCTTCACACACTTTTCCACCGCTTCCAGCCTGAAAGGCTTTAGCAAATAGTCAAACGCGCCGAGTTTGATGAGACCCTCAGCGTGTTCCCGATCGCTAATTCCGGAAATGACGATCACCGGAGTTTCGGGGTATTTCTGGAGAACGTGGCCCAACAGTTCCAAGCCGCTCATACCTGGCATCGAGATGTCGGTGAGAATCACGTCATAGGAATCGGCGGCTAATCGCGCCAGGGCTCTTTCGGTCGAGTCCGCGGTTTGGCATGCATACTCTGCTGAAAGAAGCTCATAGAGAGTGTCTCGGATCGTTTCGTCATCGTCTACCACCAGGACTGAGGTCATTAGGAAATTCCTCCCACGTCTAAACAGAATTCGGGCTCATTCGCATGACTACGCCTGCGGGTCGCAGGTGCCTTGGGAGTTTTACAAATCGCCGTTTGAATTCGGGACAAAAGGGTAGAGGACCTTCTGCTGAGCGCTGGGATGATATCACAATATCGAACGAGCAAATAAAGATAAGCGCCTGCTAGCCAGCCGCCTGGCACCAAACTCAGTCTTCGCAGCGACTAATAGACGAAAACAGACGAACCCTCTTTTCGCAATAGTATGGCAAGCCTGACGAAAGTGAATCGCAAAATGACGAATGCAAACTGCGACTGAGGTACTTCAATACTTTGATAACCTATAGTGGACTAAATTGCCGCGCCGGTTAAATTGCTGTGCTATGCTTCGCCTCGGAGGTTGGTTCGATGCGGTCTGAAGATTCAAAAGCCACAATACATTACGCCGGAAACGAACTCTTCGTTGGTATCAGTCCTTCTGGTCATGCCCTTACGCTCGATACGGACCATGATCGTGCGAGCGCTCCAACACCGATGGAACTGCTGCTGATCGCGCTGGGAAGCTGCACGGCGGTCGACGTGATCAGCATTCTTCACAAGAAGCGCGAGGCCGTTACAGACTACCGCGTCGAAGTGCGTGGCGAAAGACGCGATGATCATCCGCGCAGTTATAAACGGATGGAGGTCCGGCACCTCGTACGAGGCAAAAACATCTCAGAAAAGTCAGTCGCCCAGGCGATTGAACTTTCCGAGACTAAATACTGTAGCGTGGCCGCGACGCTCCGGCCCACCGCGGAAATTGTTTCCAGTTATGAGATCATCGAAGAATAATTGTAAGCGTAGAAAGCGATTGAACGGCGGTTGCTAAATGCAAAAGGTGACGGCTTATCTCTTGGTGCCGGTTTTCATTCTTGTGGCAGGAGGGCTTGGCTCGCTTTCGCAGGCTGCCGGCTCAGCGACGATGTTAGAGTCTGACGGAGTTGTTTTTCCCGATCCTCAATCGGCGAATGACAACAGTCTCGCCGCTGCGCGCCAAAGCGATCGCGCGGCTCGGGACGCGGATGGCAAACTTAAGCGCTTGAGTGCAAGTGAACATCTGCGCCGGGCAAACATCTATCTGTCCAACCGCGCTTTTGCCGAAGCACGCGAACACTGGGAAGCGCTGATCAAATTCTACCCGCAGGACGAAAACATTCCGGCGGCGCTGTTCGGTATTGGGCGGTCCTACTTTCAAGAGCGTCGTTACGACGAAGCCTTTTCATACTACGATCGAGTCGCGCGCCAGTACCCGCAAACGAAAGACGGTCGCGAAGGGCTCAACTTTAGCGCCGCGGCGCTGTTGCGCATGGACCGCCCTTCCGAGTCGGTAGAGCGATACCGCGAGTACATCGAGAAGTATCCAAACGGTGAGCGGGTTGAAAGTTCCCATCTTAATCTGATCGATACTCTGCGTGAAGCAGGCCGTCCAAAGGAGGCCATTGAATGGATCGCTCGCACGCGCGAGAGGTTTGTGGGTACGCCGACGGAAACTAATGCTCTATTCGCGCGGCTGCGACTGGATATCGCGGAAGGCAACTGGAAACACGCAATCTCAACCGCCGATGAACTCAGTGGCAAGAGATTTCCGAAAGAAGTGCTGACATCCGCGGCGGAAGTCGCATATCTGAAAGCCTACAGCCTTGAACACGCCGGGCGAATGGAAGAGGCTCTTAACGCGTATCTGGCGATTTCGGATGGGATCGATTCTTATTACGGATGGCTGGCGACCGAACGGTTAACAAACCTCGCCGATGCAAAGCATCGTTCGCTCATGAACCAGAGGCTTCAGCAAGTCAACGCGCAGATTGCTTCAGCCTCGGATCACTACCCGGCGCCGTACCGCCTGGCAATTCTCCGTAGCGCCAAGGCAAAGAAGCTCGATCCGCGATTCATCCTCGCCATCATACGTCAGGAGAGTGTGTTTCAACCGTTAAGCAAATCGCCGGCAGGTGCACGCGGGCTGTTGCAACTGACGATTGACGCAGCGCAGAAGTACGCGGCCAGCGCGGGACTCAACTCGCTGCGAGAAAACCAACTCTATCGACCAGAAACATCTATTCTCGTTGGCAGCCAGTATCTCGCCGAACTCTGGCGGATGTTTCCGAACATGCCTGAGGCAGTTGCTGCTTCTTACAACGGCGGCGAAGACAATGTCGCACGCTGGGTGAGACGAGCGAAGCAGACTGACGCGGGCGTCTTCACGGCGGAGATCGGCTTCGACGAGACTAAGGCCTACGTGCGAAAAGTGATGGCAAACTATCGCGCCTACCGCAAACTCTACACCGCTGATTTGACCAGAAGGTAAGACTCAAGGCTCCGGACTGAAGCGCCTATCCTCGAATCCCCGCGCGCCTTCACGTCTTCTCAAAGAGTCAGTCCGCTGGTACGAATGAGGAACAATCCCCAGTCGCACCAGCGCGGGATAGTACTCATATCGAATCGTCACCTCAGCCGCCGGATGCGATTCAAGATCCATCTGCACCCAACGCACATCGTTTTGCACTGAACGCCCGATTCCTGTAGCCGCGCTTTCATCGTCCGGCGCGGGGTAAGCTTCGGCCTTCCTGTCTTTCGGAACACTGTTCGGTTGTGACGAAGCTGCGGACTCATCCGACCCGCGTCTTCCCTCTTCGCGAGATTGTCTGTCCTCATAACGAGGTCGCGGTGGTGGCGGGGTTACGGGCACAGGAATCGGGTGGCGCTCGCAGAAAAACACCGCCGAGATCAGACCAAGATTCGCCGTTTGGCCAAGCTTCGCGCCATACGAATCGCGTTCCGTCGTGAAATAGAAGTGGCGTGCGCGTTCCGAGCTCACTTGCCAACCGCTAATGTAGATCGTCTGATAGGGTCCGATAACCCACTTGCTCGCTTCCCAGGCGCTGGTGTGTCGTGCATCGATCGAATTCAGACCGTCTACAGATAATGCGACCGCAACCCGATAAGGCAACGGATTGCGAATGCGCACCTCGTACTCAGCGCCCTCAATTGCTTCAATGTAGGTCCGTCCTCGCGCGCTATACTCCTCGAGCGGACGCCCGTCTACGATCACTTGAACCTCGAAGCGCTCGTCCCGGACCACGGCCGGCTCGGGCTTTGGCGTCATCGATAGACTCTCGTTCTTGGGCGGCGCGGCCTTCGCGCGCCGGCTCGAAAACACAAAAGCGCCGGTCAGGATCATTCCCAGTCCGGCGCAAGTGACAAATAAGAGCGTCTTCTTCATTTTCTTTTTCTCCTGTCCACGGATAAACCCCTTGAACTGTGGTAGGAACGTTCGTGTCTTTGGGTTCTTGCGCCACGAGACCCGGGTCTCGGCGCGAAAAAATCGTCTGTTGTAGGAACTAGCGCGCTTTTCGTGTTGAGTAAAACGGCCCGTTAAGGCTACAATTGCGCTCCGTGTTTTCTGCAGGCTGGATCGTTGCCGCATTTAGATCGAAAGATTTGCACATCACCGTTGGTTAGGAGACGCCGATGGAGTATGCACTGACCGCAACCAAGACCGAGGCGCGCGCCGGCTCGTATTACGACAAGATTTGGCGCCTCTATGACCTCACTTTCAAGCTCAACGGTTACGGCCGTTCGCTCGATCAGTACTTCGAGGCGCATCCATTGCCTCTTTCACGCGGCGCAAGAATTCTCGACGCCGGCTGCGGCACAGGTACACTGACACTGGCGCTGCTTCGGACGCTTAGATTCCCGGTTAGCATCACCGCTCTGGATCTTTCTGCTTCGTCAGTTGAGGCAGCGAGGAAAGCGGTCAGTCAGAGCCCGGACCGAAGACGCGATGTCAGCTATGCACAGGGCAACGTGTTGTCTTTACCGTTTGGCGACAATTCCTTTGATCTGGTGGTCACGAGCGGCGCGCTGGAATACATGCCGCTTGAGGATGGACTGAACGAATTGGCGCGCGTGATCGCTCCCGAAGGTCATCTGTTGCATCTGCCGGTGCGCCCTTCGTTCGCAAGTTTCTTCCTGGAGATCTGCTTCCGGTTCAAACATCATCCACCGCGCGAAGTAATGCAACACACTGAACGCCGTTTTGAAATCATCGACCACTATCGCTTCCCGCCGCTGCAAGTCATCGGCTGGACCAAGACCGCGATGCTCGCGCAGAAGGTTTAGCTTAAGTCAGAACCACCTGCGGTAGCGGGTGGTTTCTGCCGTCCTGTCAGAACCGCGCGCGATAATGGGGCACTGAGATTTCACTTCGCTGGCACTAATCGAATAATCCGATCATCATCGCGCGCAGGCGAACCTCGGCCGTCGCGATTGTGCGGCAGTAGCCCGACCGTTAGGGAGGGCTCCTTACAGAGTTTACTTCACCGGAACTAATCGAATAATTCGATCATCATCACGCGCAGGCGAGCCACGCCCATCACGATTCCGTGGCAGTAGCCCGACCGTTAGGAAGGGCGCCTCACAAAGTTACTTCACCGGCACCAACCGAATAATCCGATCGTCATCCCTCGCAGGCGAACCTCGGCCGTCGCGATTCGAAGTTGAGAAATACAGCAACCCATCCGGGCCCTCAGCCACGTCGCGGATACGGCCGTACTTGTCTTCCAACAGATTCTCCTGATTCACAACGCGCCGGCCGTCCAACGTAACGCGAATGATGCGCTCGCCGCGCAAACAGCCGAAAAAGAAGTTGCCTTTGAACTGCGGAAACGCCGCTCCGCGATAGAACATGCCGCTCGCCGGCGCGCACGCAGGTGTGTATTCCAGCAGCGGCGATTCCATCCCTTCGCGAGTCGCGCGGTGATGAATCACGGGCCAGCCATAGTTCTTGCCGCGCTCGAGAATGTTGACTTCATCGCCACCACCCGGGCCATCGAAACCGCTTGGTCCATGTTCGGTCTCAAACAAGAGATCCGTGCCCGGTTGGAAATCGATGCCTTGCCCGTTGCGATTTCCGTAAGTCCAGATTTCGGGCCGCGCATCCTTCCGGCCCACAAAGGGATTGTCTGACGGTACGGTGCCATCGTCATTCAAGCGCAGGGTCTTTCCCGCCAATGAATCGAGTCGCTGCGCCAATTCGCGTTGAGTAGCGTCACCCGTGGTGATGTACAACTTTCCGTCGGGACCAAATCGCAAACGACACCCGGCGTGCAGGTACGTCGCCGGAATGTCTTCGATGATGACTTTGCGATCGGTGAGACCGTTCGGCGTCTCGCGATAACGCGCGACGCGCACATGCTGGCCATTGGCGTTGTAAGCATACGAGAGGTAAAGCAGATGATTCGAAGCAAACTGCGGATGGAGCGCGACGCTCATCAAGCCGCTTTCGCCTGCCGGTTCGACGTCTGGAACAGTGAAGAGCGGCGCCGGGCGAAGCTTGCCGTTTTCAAAAACTCGCACGCGGCCCGGTCGCTCAGTAAAAATCATTCGGCCGTCTGGCGTCCAAACAATTGACCACGGGACTTGCAGATCGCTGACTACAGTTTCGACGCGGAAGTTGACCTGAGCTGCCGGCGAGTGTTCGATCTCGCCCGCGCCACGCCCCGGCGGCGGGTGACCGCACGCCAGCGCGAGCACGGTAATCAAATAGAGTCCAGCAGGAAACATTCTCTTCATCTTCGTCTTAGACGGATCGGACGGCTAAGATCTTTCATTTTGATCCGCGCCGATCCGCGAAAATCCGCGGCTTCTTCTTGCCGCCTCTCTGCTCTTTGCCCTTTGCCCCTTACCCTTTGCCCTTTGCCCTTTGCCCCTTGCTCTCCCGCCTCCTGCCTACCTTTGTATATACTCATGCAGCAGCTTGAGCTCGTCTCCCTGCTCGCTCAATTCAACGCGGAGCAGGTCACGAATCGACAACATTCCCACCCAGCGTTCGCCATCCACGACGGGAAGGTGCCGGGTGCCAATCTGCTCCATCCTTTCCAACGCCTGGTGCGGCGTCTCGTCGCAGCGGATCACCGCGCGCGTCTTGCTGGTGACTTCTCCGATCTTCAACGTCGCCGGATCGAGTTTTTGCACCACCACGCGATTGAGCAGATCGCGCTCAGAGAAAACGCCCATCAAACGCCCTTCCTCATCCAGCACACAGACGGCGCCGATTCTCTTCTGGGCCATAAACTCCGCCGCTTCCATAACGGATGCCGTGGCTTTCATCGAGTAAGGCTCACGATCACGAATGACATCTCTGATCAGCATCGCCGCGCCTCCTGCTGTCGATTAGATTGTTCAGGCTTCGCGCGTATTATAAGAGAAGTCGTGGTCGGTGTCTCTAGTTGAAAGTTAATAAATCAGCAATAACTCCGCGCTGGCTGTGTAACCCTCCCCAAAAACCGGGCCATTGAAAACTAGAGGTTTCCGGGCGAGTATGACGCCAGGAGGCCTGAATGCGGAAGAGCAAATATAGTGAACATCAGATCATCGCGATCTTGAAAGCAGTGGAAGCGGGACGGAC
>JBGQJU010000066.1:0-33000 GCA_041499185.1 Pyrinomonadaceae bacterium
GAAGGGCACGCCTCACGGGTTGTCACAGTCGCCTTCAGTCCTGATGTCAAGACGCTGGCGAGCTGCTGTGCTGACAAGACAATCAAGCTGTGGGACGTGGCGACGGGCACGCTGCTGCGCTCGCTCGAAGGACACAGCAATTGGGTTACCGCAGTCGCCTTTAGTCCTGATGGCAAGACGTTGGCCAGCGGCAGCCAGGACGACTCAATCAAGCTGTGGGAGGTGGCGACGGGCACACAACTGCGCTCGCTCGACGGGCACCGCGATCCGTTTCATTCAGTCGCCTTCAGTCCTGATGGTAAGACGCTGGTGGGCGGCAGTTTCAAGACGATCAAGCTGTGGGACGTGGCCACAGGCACACAACTGCGCTCGCTCGAAGGGCACCGCCATAACGTTAACTCAGTCGCCTTCAGTCCTGATGGCAAGACGCTGGTGAGCGGCAGCGATGACAACACGATCAAACTTTGGGACGTGGCGACCCGCACACAACTGCGCTCGCTCAAAGGGCACAGATATTGGGTTTACTCAGTCGCCTTCAGTCCTAATGGTAAGACGTTAGCGAGCGGCGGTGATGACAACACAATCAAGCTGTGGGACGTGGCGACGGGCACACAACTGCGCTTCCTCAAAGGGCACAGCGATGTGGTTTTCTCAGTCGCCTTCAGTCCTGATGGTAAGACGTTAGCAAGCGGCAGTTTGGACAAGACGATCAAGCTGTGGAACGTGGCGACCCGCACGCAACTGCGCTCGCTCGAAGGGCACCGCAATTTCGTTAACTCAGTCGCCTTTAGTCCTGACGGTAAGACGTTGGCGAGCGGCAGTGGTGACGACACAATCAAGCTGTGGGATCTAAAGAGTGGGCAGGAACTCGCCAGCTTGATGTCGCTGGATAAAACTGATTGGGTAGTGGCAACGCCGGACGGTCTGTTTGATGGCTCGCCCGCCGCGTGGAGTAAGATGATCTGGCGTTTCAACAACAATACTTTCAACCACGCTCCCGTCGAAGCGTTTTTCAACGAGTTCTATTATCCAGGTCTGCTCACCGACATCCTTGAAGGCAAACATCCCAAGGCGCCGTCAGATATTTCACAGAAGGACCGGCGCCAGCCGCAGTTGAAACTAGCGCTGACCGATGCCAAGCCAGCCACTGCACTCACGGCGCGCAATGTCACGGTGAAGATTGATATCGCGCAAGCTCCCGCAGGAGCGCAGGACATACGCCTTTTCCGCAACGGCTCTCTGGTTAAGGTGTGGCACGGCGACGTAATGAAGAGTCAAAGCAGCGTCACGCTTGAGGCAACGATTCCAATTATCGCCGGAGAGAACCACCTGACTGCTTACGCTTTCAATCACGATAACATCAAGAGCAGCGATGCGACGCTCGTCGTCAACGGCGCTGAGAGTTTGAAGCGACAGGGCACGGCTTACATTCTCGCGGTGGGAGTTAACAATTACAGTAATCACGATTATGACCTCAAATATGCGGTGCCAGACGCGCAGGAGTTTTCGGCGGAGGTCAAGCGCCGGCTGGAGGCGCTGAAACGTTATGCGCAGGTCGAGGTGATCTCTTTGGCTGATGCCGAGGCAACGAAGCCCAACATCATGCAGAAGCTCACGCAGTTAGTAACTCGCGTGCAGCCGGAAGATACCGTGATCGTCTACTTCGCCGGCCACGGCACAGCGGCGCAGAATCGGTTTTATCTCATCCCGCATGATCTCGGTTACGATGGCCCGCGCACGAGGTTGAATGAAGCTGGTTTGCAAGCGATGCTGACGCACAGCATTTCGGACATAGAGTTGGACCAGGCGTTTGAAAAGATCGATGCCGGGCAGCTCCTGCTGGTGATCGATGCGTGCAACAGTGGCCAGGCTTTGGAAGCAGAAGAGAAGCGGCGTGGCCCAATGAACTCAAAAGGGCTGGCGCAACTCGCCTATGAAAAAGGCATGTATGTGCTGACTGCGGCGCAGAGTTATCAAGCCGCGCAGGAGGCGGCAAAGTTCGGCCACGGCTTTTTGACGTATGCGCTCGTCGACGAAGGACTGAAGCAGGGCGCCGCAGACCGCGAGCCGAAGGATGGCTCGATAAACTTGCGCGAGTGGCTTAACTACGCGACAGACGAAGTGCCAAAGATGCAGGAAGCGAACCTGCTCGAAGCTTTACGCGGCAGAGGCAGACAACTAGTATTTGCCGGCGATGGCAGCGTATCTAAAGATACCAAGAGCAACGTGCAGCGCCCACGGATCTTCTATCGGCGCGAGTTGGAGTCCAATCCGTTGGTTGTCGCCATTCTGGGAACGACTCCTCCTCAATAATTTAAGCAAGGAAACTCTAAGATGAAGAGAATATTTGTTTCCGTCTTCCCACTCATGACTGTTTACGCGGCAATCTCTGCCTTGTGTCTGGCGATGACAGCGACCGTGTTGGGCCAAACGCCAACTCCGACACCATCCCCAAGTCCCCGGCACCTGCTCCCAAAACCCGTAGCCGGCTCGAGAGGATTTGAGAAGTATGCCGGACGTGACGCCTCGTCGCGGCTGATCGCAGGGGCGGCCACGCGTGAGGCGCTTGACCCCGCCGCTCCTGCTTACGACCGAGGGGAGGCTGCCTATGCAGCAGACAAATACAAGGAGGCCGTCGAGGAGTTTTCGGAAGCGGTAAGACTGAGGCCAGACTGGGCCCAGGCGCACTTCGCGTTAGCTCTGTCGCTTACCGAAACAGAAAAACTAAAGGAAGCCGTCGAGGAATTCAAACAAGTTCTGAAACTCACCGCCAAAGTAGAGCTGAAGATTCTATCTAATTACAATATGGGCAATGCGTATGCTGACCTGGGCCAGTACGAAGAGGCCATCGAAGCGTACCAGCAAGCGATCAAACTCAATCCGAAACTGTCGAAACCGCATTACAATCTCGGTCTCGCTTACGCTGCGTCGGATCAGATGCCGGAGGCCGTTGCGGAATTCAATCAAGCCGTGCAATTAAGAGATGATTATGCCGAAGCGCATTTCAATCTCGGAGTGGCGTACCTGCAACTAGGGAAAAAGCATGAAGCCGAGGAGCAACAGCAGCTACTCGTGAAACTCAATCCCGAACTGGCAACCAAGCTTGATGCTTTGATCAGGAAGTGAGTTTCAAGTGTGATGGAAAACGGGGCAGTAGCCCGACCGTGAGGGAGGGCGTCCAATGAATGACTGCTCCACGAAACGCCCTCCCTCACGGTCGGGCTACTGCCCCGTTCGCGGACTTCATCTTATGGATAACGAAGCAATCGCCCGCCGTTTCTACCGGCTCGCGGCGTTGATGGAAATTCGCGGCGATGATCCATTTCGCCTGCGTTCGTATCGCAACGCCGCGGAAGCGATCGAGACCTGGCCGACCCCATTGAAAGAGATTGCCGGGAAGGAAGGCGTGGCCGGATTGCAAAGCATTCCCGGCGTCGGGAAAGCGATCGCGGGCAAAATCATTGAACTACTCGATCGCGGCACGTTTGACGCTTGGGAGAAGCTGGCGGCGGAAACTCCGGAATCGGTTCTCGACTTGATGGAGTTACCCGGTATTGGTCCAAAGACTGCCGCTCTGCTGCATCAAAAGTTTAAAGTGTCATCGCTCCCTGATCTAAAAGCGTTCGTCGCCGGCGGCGGGCTGGATCTGGTTGATGGAATCGGGCCAAAGACGGCCGAGAAGATTAAGGAGAGGCTGGAGAGTTTGTAGAGCAACCTGACAACCGCGCGGCTTCTGATGGGAAGAGCAGGGGCATGGATTGCGACACAAAGCAAGAAAACATCCATGAAGTTAAGGAGCAATCATGATTCTCCCGATGATGGGGTTCTTCGCAATGCTAATAGTTGTCGGCGGCTTGGGAAGCTTGGTCGCCATTGCCGATCCCAGTCGAGCTAATTTGGCTCCTTACACGTTCGCTATGCTCTTCGCAGGCCCGGGTGTATACGTGCGCGTTTTTGGATTCGGTTTTCTGGGCGAACAACTCTTCAACATCCCTGTCGCCGACTCGGTCGCGTTTTTCGGTGGTGCTTTGATCGGCAGTTTGGGTGGAGCGATTCTCGGCCTTGTCATCGGACGCAATCACCACCGTAGAATCAATCACTGAGCTAGTTATGACCCATCGAAAACGCCAATTCGGAAACGCGCGATCTTCGTGGCTGATCATTGCCGCTGTTGTTGTCGTCACTTTTCTTGGTTCATTCCTGCTGATTACCTATCTGCGCTCTCGCCCGACCAATCCAGTAAAGAGTTCCGCGCTCCCGGACATGCCCAACAAACCGCAGCCGTTGTTGCGCAGTTTCAATGGTTGTCCGCCGGAAGGAGATGGTGGTGATCCGGATCTCAATCGTTTGAAGAACCGCATCGACGAAGGACAATACATTTCAGTGACGTTCGACGCGGTGGAAAAATTGGAGTGGCCGAACACGATTGAGCGAAGACGCCGGGCCGACTGGAATTCCGGTGACAGTGCGACGGTTGCGCGGTACGAAGGTTTGCCGGTCACTATCGAAGGTTATGTGGCGGGCGCGCGCGAGGAAGGACCAGAATCGCCGAACTGTCATGGCGCCGATGCGTCGTTTCGGGACTTTCACATCTGGCTGACAAGAACCGCCGGCGAGGATCGTACTAACTCAATCGTTGTCGAGATGACGCCGGCCGTGCGAGCGCAACACCGCAACTGGAACACGGAGCTGCTGGGCCGTATCGTCCGCGATAAGGACAAGGTGCGCGTCAGCGGCTGGTTAATGCTGGATCCGGAACACCCGGATCAAGTCGGCAAGACGCGCGGCACGATCTGGGAGATTCATCCCGTTATGCGCTTCGAGATTGTACAAAACGGTCGTTGGATTTCTCTCGACGACTTTACGCCGTGATTTGGACTAACCAGGAAAGGAGCCCTCACTGATGCGCAAAGCAATTGCTCTGAGAGTTAATCTCTGGATCGAAGGCGAAGCCGCGCCCGAACACGACTTCGCGGATTCGACGAAACAAGCGGTTCGGGATATTATTGCCGCCGGTGTTTCCAGCCACCCTGATTTAAGCGTCAAAATTCGTGGGATCGTCGAAGCGAATGATACAGACGAAAACCCGATAAATTAGAGGAGACTCATGAGCAAAAAAATCAAACGCCGCGACTTCATGATCACAAGCGCCGCGGCCGGTCTGACTATCGCAGCGTCACAGACGGCGAAGACCAGGACCCATCTCGCGCCGACGATGCTTATTCAAAGTAGCGTCAAGCCGGTGGTCGTATCGTCCGCAAACGGCAATCACTTCAAGAACGGTGGCGACGTGACCGCGGTGCAAAAGGCCTTCATGATGATCACGAAAGGCGAGGACGTGCTTGACTCTGTAATCGCCGGCGTGAATATCGTCGAACTCGATCCGCTTGACGATAGTGTCGGTTATGGCGGGCTGCCAAACGCGGAAGGCATCGTGCAGCTCGACTCGTCCTGCATGCACGGCCCCAGGAAGCGCGCCGGCGCGGTTGGCGCGATCGAAGGTGTGCGCACGCCGTCGCTGGTGGCAAAAGCCGTGCTCGAAAATACCGATCATCACTTGATCGTAGGCCGCGGGGCTCAAGAGTTTGCGCGCAGCATGGGTTTCAAGATTGAAGACGATTTGAATACCGACAACTCGCGCAAGAAGTGGCTGGAATGGAAGCGCAGGAGCGATCCCGAACACTATCTCGATCCAAAGAAGCGAGCGGAAGCGGGCCATCGCGCCGCGATGGAAATGTTTGCTCAAGGTCTGCTCAGAGAAGAAAACCTGCACGGCACGATCAACTGCGACGGGATCAATTCGAAAGGCGAGATTTGCGGCGTAACGACCACGAGCGGCTTGGCGTGGAAGATTCCGGGGCGGCTGGGCGATTCCCCGATTCTCGGCGCTGGCTTGTATGTTGATGGCGCAGTTGGCGCAGCCGGGTCAACCGGTCGCGGCGAGGCGAATCTTTATAACCTCTGCTCGTTTGTGATCATCGAAGAGATGCGCCGCGGCGCGCATCCCAAAGACGCCGGGATGGAAGTGCTCAAACGAATCAAAGCCAACACTGTAGAGAAGCGCCTGCTCAAACCGGATGGCAACCCGAACTTCAGCATCAACTTCTACATTCTCAACGCCAAAGGCGAAACGGCAGGCGTCTCGATGTACCAATCAAGATATGCGATGTGCAACGAGAACGGCCCGCAGACGCTGAATACCGAGCCACTGTTGCCGGGCAGGGCGAATGATTAGTAATACGCTTTGGTTACAGCAGTGAAATGGGGTTTGCTGCAATTGGAATCCCTACTTCGCGTTTGGATCCGCTTGCATCATCCCAAAGATATTGCCTTCGGTATCTTTGCAATAGACCAGCCAGCCAACGCCGGGCACGGGCATTTTCGGAAGCACGACGGTTCCGCCGTTTTTCTCGACGGTAGCGATTGACGTATCGATTGATTCGACGTCAACGTTGCAGACGTAAGCGATAACGGCTTGGCCGTCGATTTCGCCGCGTCTGGGGATCAGGCCGCCATTGATGCCTCGCTGATCGTCCGGACCGGTGGTGATGAGCCAGTAGTCCATCGGCCCTTCCCATTTCTGAAAAGTCCAGGCGAAAACTTTTTCATAGAAGTTGACGGCGCGCTCGGGGTCACCAGCGTGAATTTTGAAATGAACAACTCTCGGCATTTGAATATCTCCTTCTATCGTGAATAGCGGTTCTAGTGTCCTGTCTCTAAAGTTCTAATAACAAGATCGGCGCATGCCAACGGGGCGCTAGCCCAACCGTAAGGGAGGGCTCATGTGTTAGCGACGTGTATAGACTGAGCCCTCCCTTACGGTCGGGCTAGTGCCCCGGTGATTGATCAATTAAGCGAATTTCTGAGACACCACACTAGTTGTGCGCGACTGTCGGAGCCTTGCCGTACTTCTGAGTCGCGAAGCCCACGATCAATCCGACCATGCTGCCGGGCAACATGATTTGAAAGTAGTAGCCACCCTGCAATAGCGCCGTCAGATAGGCCAAAACCGCGCCGACAAAAAGGCCGAACAGAATACCGATCGGTAACGAATGGGATTTTTTCGCAAAGAACCCAATCGCGACGCCCGCGATGACTCCTTTTATCGTGGAGCCGATGACGATCCCGCCGATTTGATCTCGGGCTGCTGGCGTGAACCAGGCAGTCAGGCCGTCAAGAACTCCGAGTATCGCGCCGAGAAGGATTCCAATTACGGGTTTAGACATTAATTTTCTCCTCAAAAGGGATTTCGTTTTCCGCCGTGATGCTTGCTGCCTTAGTTCTTCCGCTTGAAGCTGTTCTCCGTATACACTTCAAACTCCTTCCCTGGCGCTGCCAGTTCAAATGTTTCTATGAACTCGTCCTCACTTATTAGCCTATAAGTTTCTCTCGCTCGCCATCCTGGCGCGATATTCTCGATGGCTTCCGATACGAACACTATGGTCTTTTTGCCATCGGCTATTCTTTCCGACTTATATTGATTGACAAATCCCTCGACATGAAACTGCCTTAAGACATATAGTTTTCTCGCCCGATCGTAGCTGAATAGCCCGACGTCTTCGTGCACCTCACCCTTCGGATTTTTTTCTTGTGGTTGATAAACTGACTTATTCTTCACCTGGAGATACTGGCCGCTCAAGATAAATCGATACTCTCTCTCAAGCTGCGAGATTCCAGGTTGGCCTCTGCCTGTTCCGGTCCAGGATCCCACGAAAAATCGGAAGGAAGACCACGAATCTTCCTGGCCGCGTGATTGCGCAAAACCCGAGGTGACTATTATTGTCTGAAGCAAGAGCGCGAAACTGCCGAGTGTAGCTAACAGGAGTTTCTTCATCGCTGGATCTCCTTCTTCTGATGCTTACTCTTCTATTAAGCGTCGGGCGAGAAATCTTTAACGTCGCGCGGTTAAAATGAAGAAAATTCTCATCAAGAGATAAGCCAGCACCAGAAAAACCAGAAAACGGTTCTTACCTAACCAGCGGCTGGTTTTCTCGAAGGCATTTTCGCGATAAGCAGACACCGGCTCGGCGTCCAGTAAGTTGGCGATGTCCGCCGACAGTTCCGCGGCGCTCGCATACCTTTCCGTCGTCGATCGCGCCATCGCTTTCAAGCAGACTGCTTCGGCCGCTTTGCTAATCTTTGAGTTTATTTCTCTAGGTCGCGGCATTGTTTGAGATTCCTGGTCTTGGTCGCGGAGGTTTGTGGCCCGCGGACGTTGGTTTGTAAGCAGGAAATAGAGAATTGCGCCGAGCGAGTAGACATCCGAACGCTCGTCGAGTTGCTCAATCTCGCCGCGCGCCTGTTCCGGCGACATGTATCCAGGCGTGCCCATGATTGTTCCGTGCGTCGTGTCCTCGCGATTACTCCAGCTCGACTCATCAGGGGCACGCTTTCGTCCCGGCAGCATTAGTGTATCGGCTTCCGAGGAGACTTCAGCCGCACGATCCCTTTGCAGTATTTTCGCGACCCCCCAGTCGAGTACCAGTACTTCGCCAAAGGATCCAATCATGATGTTCTGCGGTTTTAGATCACGGTGGATCACTCCGTTTGCGTGAGCAAACGCGACTGCGTCACACGCGGCCTGGAGTTTCCTGAGGCGATCTTTAATCGAGTCGTTGTGCGCGGCATGCTCGTCCAGCCGTTTCCCACGCACGAGTTTCATCGCGTAGAACACACGGCCGTCTGCGAGCACGCCCACATCGTGGACTGGAACAATGCCAGGGTGTTCGAGCCGGGCAATGATCCGAGCCTCGCGCGCCATGCGTCGGGCTAAACCTGAATCTGCTTCGGATGTGTTAAGAACTTTGATCGCGACCTGTCTGCTCAGTTCGGTGTCTTCCGCAAGATAGACGGTGCCCATCCCGCCGCGTGCGAGTTCTTTGACAATGCCGTATTTGGTCGAGCTGAAATCTGGATTCACCGCGATGCTTCGCAGATGCTCGACCCTGTCGTCCGAGAGCGATCTCATTTCACTTCCACTCCGAGCAGCATGCGCACTTCCGCACGAAACTCCTCTTCCGTCGTGGTCAGTTCACGCACCTTTTCCAGCACGATTTTTCTGAACTCGCGCCTGGCCGCCGCAAGATAATTAGTAACGTCCGTTGTGTTCAAGCCAAACTCATTCGCTAAAGAGGCGTAGGAAACTTTCGGCGCAGAATCGTCATCAGCAAGATCGTAAAGTTCGAACAGTTTGAAATAAACGCTGCGACCGCTGTCGTCGTACCGCCGCGAGAGCGTTTCGATCGCCAGAGTGAAGAGGCTGCGCACCCACTCGCGATGAAAATAATCTTCCGGGCTGATCTCGGAGGCAACTGCGTGCTGCTGAAGTTCGTTCTCCGCGCCGCTGAAGTCGAGCGAAAAATGAGCCGCGCCGCCGCCTCGTTTGAGTCTCTGCTCAGCCTGTCTTTGGTTTGCCACAAATCGGTCCAGGCAAGTGCGAAGGAAAGTTTGGAAACTGGCCTTCGCTGAATCGTAACGCGCAAAATAGTTTTTCTCGATCGCGCTGGCAAAAAAGCCTTGCGTCAGATCCTTTGCATCTTCGTTGGACGCTTGCCACTTGATACGCATGTATTTGTAAGCCGGTTTCCAGTAGCTCGCGAGAATGGTTTCGAGCGCGCGCTCGCGCACCTGAGGGTCCGCACTACGGGCGGCGACGATCGCCGAGTGGCTGGTTACGGGAAACCGATGATGCGGGCCCCCTATGTCAGTGTCTTGATCCATTTTGAAACTTCAGAATTATCAGTTTGGCGTGAATTCACCAAGCCTAGACTGAAAGCGAACGAGCCGCGTTACTTCGCTGGCGATCTCTTTCGAGTATAGCCCGAATGTTATGTAATTATTCAGCCACCTGAGCTTTTTCCGCCGCAGCGGTCGTTGTCGCCTGCGTGGTAAGAAGTGCTCAGAGAGATCAAGAGGTGATCGCAGAAGCTCTGTTAATGGGCCCGGCGTGTGCCTGCTTCAATGTTTCGTTGCCCCACAACTCCGTATGAACCTTGACTTGTTTTCCCGCTTGCAATAAAAGTCTTTGCGCAATCCCCCTTTGTTAAGAAGCCAATTCCTGAGGAGGCTTAGTATGTCTGCTACACCAGCCAAAAAAGCGATGATACGAAAGAACTTCGAAACGCCCGACGAGACGCGAGCGATCGCCAGGGGCAACGTCGAGGTGGTGAATCTCGGCGACATTCAAGCGATGCGTGCTACGTTCCAACCGGGATGGCGCTGGTCGGAATGCGTCAAACCGATCGCGGGCACCGAGAGCTGCCAGGTTGCGCACCTCGGCTACGTGCTTAGCGGAAGGATGGGCGTCAAGATGGACGATGGCGGGGAGTTTGAGATTGGACCCGGCGACGCCACCCAAATTCCGTCGGGCCACGATGCCTGGATCATTGGTGACGAACCGTGTGTCATCATCGACTTTCAGGGCGCGAGCACTTACGCGAAACCGGCGAATTAGAACACCCGCACGCTATTACAGCCAGGCTGAGCTGAGTTGCGATCAGGGGTGGGCCACTCTTTCTCGTTTTGCGCCAACTTGAGTTCCAACTCAGATCACGAAGCGGCGCTGAGCGCGGCTTTTTCGGCCTGACGCTTGACGATCACGAGTGTGATGTCGTCGGCGGCGCGTGTGCCTTGCGCGAATTTCGTCAACGCCGATTCGATGCGGTCGCGAATGCCCGCGGCGGAGGCGTCGATATTGCGCGAGACTACTTCGTAGAGTCGTGTGGGTCCAAACTCTTCTCCAGTGGGACTCGTGGCTTCGGTCACACCGTCGGAATAGATGACGAGCACGTCCCCGTGCTGAAGTTGTGTGCGGCCTTCGCGATAATCAGCGTCGGCCTTTATGCCCAGGGGCAAACCACCGGAAGCGAGTTGTTCCACGGTGCCGGCGGAATGAATGATGAGCGGCGGATTGTGGCCCGCGTTGAGGAATGAAAGTGCGCCGGAGTCTGGATCTAGTTCCGCGCAGAAGAGTGTGACGAAACGGTTGGCCGGAATGTTGTCGGCCAGATACCGGTTCACCGCGCAGATCATATCCACCAGTGAATCGTGCGAACTAGCCTGAGCATGAATCGCCGCATGCAGCGACGACATCAACAGTGCTGCTGCTGTTCCCTTGCCCGACACGTCGCCAAGCGCCACCACCAAACGGCCGTCGTCGCGCTGGATAAAATCATAGTAGTCACCACCGATTTCGTAACAAGGGAAGCTGATTCCCTGCAACTCGTAACCGGGAACGGTTGGCGGCGCGGTTGGTTGAAAGCGTTGCTGGATCTCGCTGGCCAGCTCCAGTTCGCGCTCCAGCCGTTGCTGGTCGACTCTTGCTTCGATGAGCCGCGCGTTCTCGACGCGAATCGCCGCGACAGAGGCGAGCGTGGTCAGTACTTTCAGGTGGTCCTCCGTGAAACGTCCCTCGGCAATCGGAGAATCTGCATAGATAATGCCGAAGACTTTCTCTTCGACGCCCAGGGGCACCGACAAAACGGAGCGGACCCCTTGCAACACCACGGTGCCGCTGGCAAAGCGGGGATCCTGCTGCGCGTCAGAAGTGAGCACCGACTTGCCGCGCATGACCACTTCCTCGAGCACGTTGCGGCTGACGCGAATCTCACCAACATCACCGACCCGATCGCGCAACCGAGCGACCGCGACCTTGAGTTCAGTCGTGCCTGCGTCGCGCATCATGATCAGACAACGATCCGCCGGCACCGCCTCGAAAACCAGCGAGACAATCTGTTCGAGTGTCTCGTTGAGCGTCGCCGAGGCCAACAGAGTGATGCCCACTTTGCTGATCAGAGCGAGAAGATCGCTGGTCTTAACGGCGCGCTGGGCTGCACTGTCCTCCGGTTTCGTGCGCGCGCCTTCGATCGCCTCGAGCAAACCGGAGGTGGTGCGATCGGATGACGTCAGCGCAATGGTGGCTTCGGGCAACGAAGTGGTGTTGTCCGTGATCATCGTCGCGCCCATACTCGAGTTGTAGGTGCCGTCGTCAAAGATCAATTCGGTCTCGCCGATTTGGACGCGGCCGCCTGGGGTCAAGGGGACGGCGCCCTGCACGGCCACACCGTTGTAGAGAGTGCCGTTGGCGGACCCGAGATCTTGCAGGAAGTATTCGTCGCCCTCGCGGCGCACTTCCACGTGCACGCGCGACGCGAAAGGATCGGGAATACAGAGATCGTTGCGGGCCGAACGGCCGATGGTGATGCGCAAACGCCCGAGCGGGAAATGGTCGGGGGCGCGGTCGGGATATCTGACTATGAGTTCAGCCATTGTTCATTTCCAATTGGGAGTGTATGACAAACTTCAGTTTGTCGCTGATCTTCGCCTAGTCTCCTTCCGCCAGCGACGACAAACTGAAGTTGTCGGACATCAGCGCCGGACGCGGGGTTCGACAGTCTCCTCGCGAACGACAACCGTGTCAGCTACTAAGTCCTGGAGCGTGCGACCACGCGTGTTAATCGCTGCGACAAGGAACCCGATCCCCAAAACCAAAAAGGACAACGGGTAACCAACAAAATGTCGCACCACCGCGCGACCTACGCCGATGTCGCGCCCATCGACACGCTCGATGCGCAAGCCGGTGGCCCACTTACCGGCGGTCTGCCCACGTAACCCGGGCAATACACCGAAATTCAGAACCGCGACGATCGCGGCGATGACCAGCCCGACGGTCTCAGTCGAGTTGCCCGCGGTCCGCGCGCCGCCACCAAGCGTGCGCGCGATCAGCGTGCTAAAAGCAACAATTGACACGAGCAAAATGTAATCGATCAAGATCGCCCCACACCTCAGAGAAAACGGCGCGCGAAACCGCTGGACGCGCATCCTGGGGTGCCTCGCGGCGCTGGTCTGTCGCGAAGTGCTTTCTTCTACTCGCGCAGTCATTTCGTCATTTCCGATTGCCAATTGGTCTAGCTAATTAATTTGGCCGAACAGCGTCGATCACTACAAATCGGCGCTTCAATGGCAAACCCCATTTGCGATTTCCGAGCAAGCTCTCTGGCAATCACAAAGAATCTGAAAAACACCAATTGGTAAATCAGTAATCGGAAATGTCTCAGCCCACCAAAAAATGAAGCGTGGTTTCCCCCAGCCTGATCTTGTCTCCGCTGTCCAGGACGCGCGGCTGACGCGGCGCCAGACGCACCGAATCATTGATTACCGTACCGTTAACCGACCCCAGGTCTTCAACCAGAAATGTGTCCCCTTCGCACCAGATGCGCGCGTGACGGCGCGACACTTTTGTTTCGCGATCGAACCGCGAGAGATCAATCTCCGGAAAGATATTTGAGTGCGGATCGGTGCGGCCGAGAAGGTTGCTGTCCTTCTGCAAGATAAACGACGCGTCCAACTCCGTGGTCCCCGCCACCACCAATTTGGCGGTGGGTCGCGGGGCGCGCAGGGCCGCGCTGGCGGCCACCGCCGCCAGCGGCTGCCGCGCGCCACAGTGGGCGCAGAACACATCATCCATGGCAATGCGGCCTCCGCAAAAGCCGCAGTACACTGACTGCCCCTGCATCGTCTCGCCGCCGAGCTGTGACACTGCCACCCCATAACTAACGCGTCCGGACATGAGTTGCTCGAGATGCTCCGCCAGCACGTCGCGCAGCTCACCCGCCGAGCGAAAGCGATCTTCTGGTTTGTACTCGACGGCGCGCATGAGGATGCGCTCCATCTCGGTTGAAACCGACGGTGCTACCTGGCGCGGGCGGGGATTTTTGCTGAAATCGAAGATCAGCAGCGGATTGTCCTGCGGATCGGCGCCGGTTAGAAGATGAAACATCGTCGCGCCCAGACTGTAAACATCCGAACGTGATTCCGCCCGCCCACTGAACAGCTCTGGCGGCGCGTAGCCCATCGTGCCAACGGCCGTCACTCCCTTTTCCTGTTTGTTGACCCAGCGCGCAATGCCAAAGTCGATCAGCATCACACGCCCACTGTTGCCGTCGATCATCAGGTTGGCCGGCTTCAGATCGCGATAAATGATCGGCTTGGGTCGCGTATGCAGATACTCAAGCACGTCGGCAACCTGCATGCCCCAGTCGGTGACAGTCTTTTCGTCGATCCTTCCACCGGTTGAACCGCGCATGCGCGACGCCAGGTCACCACCCGAAATGTATTTCATCACGAGGTAGAAGCGGTTCAGTGTGGTGTCGTAGAAGTAATCGTAGATCGTCGGGATTGACGGGTGCTCCAATGAGGTCAGCAGCAGCGACTCTCGTTTGAAATCTCCGATCGCCTTTTCGTGCTGCGCTTCGTCGAGGTGAGATTCCACCATCTCTTTTACCGCTCGCGGAGCATCTCCCAGATTTCGATCCTTTGCCAAATAAACGGCGCCCATGCCGCCGCCACCGATGCGACGCACGATCTCATAGCGGCTATTCAAAGCCGTGCCGGGATCGAGTTGTTTTACGGTGGACCGGTGGCCGCCAGTCGTGCGCTTTTCAGCGCCTGAGTCTGAGCTGAGGTTTTCCTGGTTCACACTGCCTGTCGACGATCCCCCAAGCGACGTCTGCAGGAATGATTCAGACACCACGTCGAGGGCCTCCGACTCTTCCGGTGCGCTCGACACTTCCGGCAACCAAGGTGTTGATGACAACGCAAGCTCGACGTCGCTACCTTCGACAGGAGTGCTCTGAGCGCTGTCGGAAGCTTGCGACAGTGGACAGCCGCAGTTTCCGCAGAAGTATTCTTCAGGCGTGACGTTCCCGCCACATTCAGGACACTTGGACATAACTAGCAACTACCCGCTGGGGTTTTGGTGGAAATCATAGAGGCCGTGATTATCTCTGCGATATTAAAAACTGCGCACGGCCCCGTGCTAATTGGCAATATGAAAGCGCAAAAAAGTCTTACCCACGATGATTTCATCGCCCTCGCGCAAAGGATGCGGCTGTCCGGGCGGCAATCGTTTTCCTCGATTCACAAACGTGCCGTTTGTGGAACCAAGGTCCTCAACAAAATACTGGCCATCCTGCAACTTGATGCGCGCGTGACGCCGCGAAACCTTTGCTTCCGGGTCGTCGGGATCGAGATCCACGTCCGGGAAAACGCCGCCGTCAGCATCCCAACGGCCGATCTGCGACTCGACTTCGCTTAACATGAACCGTTTACCAGCCGAACGTCCACGCTCAATGATCAGCCAGGCATGTGGCTGCACCGCCGAGTTAAGTGAAGAAGAAACCTTGAACGCTGGCGTGGGCTGACGGGTTGCGAATTCCGGCTGCTGCAATCCGCCCGAGGGCGCCTTTTGGCCGTTGGGATCCACAACCGGTCCGCCAAAAGCTGGCGGATTGTGGCGCACATTCGGCTTCAAAGGCGCGCCGCATTCATCGCAGTACTGCGAGCCATCAAGGTTCTCAGTTTTACATCTCTCGCAGCTTATCATGAAAGTTTCCGTCTTACAGTAACGCAACTCGCCTCAAACTTTTTCCGAAGCTGACGGGCCTCGCCAGAAGGCCTTAATTCTAGCGCGAAAACAGCGGACGCGCCAATCGTCTTCAAGCAGGACTCAAGCGGCGAACGGATAACGCTAACGTCACCTCCGGGAGATTCCCGTGCGCTCTGCCGTTTCGTCAGTTCGCGCTTTCAAGTCGTCTCAGCCAATTTCCAAGTTTCAGCCGGTCATTATTGAAACTGTTTACTTATTTTGAACGTAAAAGGTTCTCTGGCGGCCCGACGTTTTTGGAATTGGCGCGAGCTGTGCCAAACTTATCGGCTGACTTCCCAGCAAGAATTTAAAGGAGTTTTCCAAGGAATCAGAAATGGCGTTAACGCGAAAAAAGAAGATAGTCATAGCCGTATCGGCGGTTGTCGTTCTTGGATTGATTATCATTATCAGCGTCTTTGCGACTCGCAAAGAAGAACCTGAAGTTACCACGATTAAAGTCGAGGTCCGGCCCGAGTTGCGCCAGACCGTGACAGCTTCGGGCGAAGTTCGGCCGATTCGTTACATCAAACTGACGAGTGAGGTGCCGGGACGCATCGAAGAGATCTATGTCAATGCCGGCGACCAGGTGAAGAAGGGGACGCCGCTGGTCCGCATCGATCCGACCCAGCTTCAGTCAAACCAGGAAGCGCAGTGGGCAGCCACGCAAGCCTCCATTAACGACGTGCAGAACGCTCGGACCGCCGTGACTGCGGCTGAGCAGTCCCTCGCCGGAGCCGAAGCTTCTGTGGCGGCAGCACGGCAACAGGTTATTGCTCAACAGACGGCCGTCGATCGCGCGCAGGTTGATCTGAATACGGCCCAGCGCGAACTCAAGCGAGCAACCGATCTGGTCGAGTCTGGCGTCGCCTCTCGCTCGGAATACGACGCGGCGCGCGACCGTTACGATCAGGCGAAGATTGCGCTGGACACCGCAAGAGCAAATCTGGAAGCGCAAAAGATCGCCGTTAAAGAAGCGATCGAGCGCGCAAACCAGCAGCGAGTCGCCGTGCAACAGGCGAAGACAAGTATCAAATCAAGCGAGATGCGCGCCAGTCAGCAACAAGCGTTGCTCCGCGGTCAGTCGAGCCAACGTTCGAAGGCCACGCAGGTATCGCCGCTCAACGGTGTCGTCGCAGACATCCCGACGCGTGTGGGCGAGTTTGCCGTAGCCGGGCTTTCGACTACCTCGCTGATGACGATCGCCGACATGTCGACGATCAACGTCGAAGTGAACGTGGACGAGACGGAGATTTCCAATGTTGTAGTGGGCCAGCTCGCGAAGGTCAAAGTCGATGCACTTGGCGACAAGGACATTAAGGCAGTCGTAACTTTGAAGAATCCGCTGGCAGTGGCGAAGTCAGACACGACAGGCGGTCTTTCGCCCCGCGTAAACGTGCAGGAGGCGAAGGAATTCAAAGTAACTTTAAAATTGGATGACACATTGCCCGACGAAATCAAGAATGCTTTGCGCCCGGGCATGAGCTCAACTGTCACCATTACGACCAAGACCCAGAACAACGTACTCGCTGTGCCCCTTGAAGCCATTGTAGAAAAACAACCAACGCCTTCGCCGGCGCCAACCATAGCCGGCAGCGTGCCCACGCCTACCCCAGCCGAGAAAGCTAAAGGCATCAAGGGCGTCTACGTCATCGAAGGCAACAAGGTGAAGTTCTACGAAGTGACCACGGGCATCACGGGCGAAGCGGATATCGAGATTACAAGCGGCATCAAGACCGGAATGGAAGTCGTCCGAGGACCAAGCCGCGTCTTGAAAACTCTGAAGGACGGAATGACCGTCAAACGCCAACAGAACAAACCTGGCGGCAACACCAATATAAACGGGGGCAGCTAAATGAGCGACGTCACCCTCGCGTCTCCCCCAACTGAGCACGTTCTCGAACCGGCCGGCGCCAATGGTCGACCGAACCTGACGTCACTGATCTCGATGCGCGCCATCTGGAAGACCTACGAGATGGGCTCTGAACAAGTGCACGCGCTGCATGGCGTCTCTTTCGACGTGCCCAAAGGCGAATACATCGCGATCACTGGACCGTCGGGATCAGGCAAGTCGACGTTGATGAACTTGATCGGCTGCCTTGATACGCCATCGCAGGGAGAGTACTGGCTGAACGGAAAGAACGTTTCTGAAATGGATGACGACGAGCTGGCGCGCATACGCAATCAGGAAGTCGGATTTGTCTTTCAGACTTTCAACCTGTTGGCGCGCGCCACAGCCTTGCACAATGTCGAACTCCCTCTGATCTACGGCGGCATCGGCTCTGCAAAGAGACACGAGATGGCCAAGCAGGCGCTCTCTGCCGTCGATCTCTTAGACCGCGTTACCCACAGGCCAAACGAACTCTCCGGCGGACAGCGCCAGCGTGTGGCGATTGCGCGGGCGCTGGTCAATCATCCCTCCATCCTGCTCGCGGATGAGCCGACCGGCGCGCTTGATACGCATACCAGCATGGAAATCATGGATCTCTTCGAGCGTCTGCACGAAGAAGGAAACACGATCATCGTCGTCACGCACGAACGCGACATCGCGGCGCGCGCTCATCGCGTGATCTCTATCCGCGACGGATTGATCGAAAAAGACGAGATAGTCAGATAGGAGACGCGGCGATGGATCGGCCCGGGCTTGAGGAAACGCAGCCCGCAGGTTCTGCGTTTGCGCGGCGAATCGTACTTCCGGGAAGAATTCGTTCCTTTCCGTTGTTTCGCATCGCGCCGCTGTGGGAGGCTTTTCTCGTCGCCACTGGAAGTTTGCGCACGAACAAGCTGCGTACATCCTTGACGCTCGTGGGCATCGTCGTCGGCGTGGCGGCCGTGATCGCGGTGGTAACGATCATCAAGGGTCTGGACAAAACTGTCGCGACTACTTTTTCTTCCCAGGGCTCTACGGTCTTCACGATCTCGAAGAATCCTCAGATCATCAAGTCACGCGAAGAATTCGTAAAGGTCAGTAAGCGCAAGGACGTTACGCACGAGGACGAGGAGGCGATCGCTCGTCTGTGTACTGCTTGCTGGCGCGTTGGAGTCGCGGCGAACACCATCCAAGCTGTCAAGCACGAGAATCAAAAGTCTGACACCGTGCGCATCCGAGGCGTGACTCCCACGACAATGTTCGACGTCGACGGCGTCACTGTAGACGCCGGGCGCATCTGGACCGACAACGAAGGCAACTCGGCCAAGGAGATCTGCGTTGTTGGTCCGGACATTCTGAAAAATCTTTTTGCCGACGCGCCGGCCGACCGCGCCCTGGGCCAGGAGATCAAGGTCGCTGGCCGCCCATATCAGATCATCGGCGTGCTCGCACCGCTCGGCTCGATTTTTGGTTTCTCGCGCGACAACGTTGTCTACATTCCGTACGCGACCTATCAGAAATCCTTCGCCGCGCGCAGCTCAATCGTAGTGTTCATACAAGTGCCCACGGCCGAGCAGTTGGAAGCCGCCGAAGATCAGGTGCGTACCGTAATGCACAATCGTCGGGGCACGGCATTTGGCAACGCGGATGACGAAGGCTTTGCGCTTGAGACTCAGGACGTCTTTCTGAATCTTTACTCCAGCGCAACTTCAAACATCTACCTCGTGACCATTGGAGTGGCCGCCGTCTCGCTGATTGTGGGCGGCATCGTCGTCATGAATATCATGCTGGTTTCGGTGACCGAACGGACCAAAGAGATCGGCATAAGAAAGGCCATTGGCGCCCGCCAAAGAGACATCCTTACTCAGTTCTTGATCGAAGCCGTCACGGTAACCGCAGTCGGCGGAGCGATCGGTGTGCTCACCGGGTTCATTCTGGCGTACGGCATTTCTGCTTTGATCGGCTTCCCGTTGCTGGTTAACATGTGGTCTGTAGTGTTGGGAGTGGGAATGTCATCGCTGGTCGGCATCATCAGCGGCTTATGGCCCGCGTGGCGTGCTGCTAAACTAGATCCGATCGAGGCGTTGAGGGCGGAATAGGGTCACGTCCGACAAACTTCAGTTTGTCGTCGCTTGCGTAAATAGACACCTAGCGGAAACCAACGACAAACAGAAGTTTGTCGGACATGGAAATATTATGAAACTTGAGGACATCAAAGAATCCGCGCTGATGGCGGCCGACACGGTGTGGGCAAACAAGCTGCGCTCGTCGTTGACCATTCTGGGCGTCAGCGTCGGCGTGATTACGTTGATGTTCATGGTGTCCATAATCCAGGGCTTGAACAAGGCCTTTGCCGAGCAGATCGAGGCGTTGGGATCAAACGCTATCTGGGCCACGAAATTCGACCCGAGCTTTGGGCACCAGGTAAACTCAGAAGAGCTGCACCGCAAAGATCTGACACTCGAAGATGCCGATGCGATCCGTAACGAAGCACCTTCCGTCCTCGCCGTATCGCCGATTCATCGCAAGATTGCCGAGACCGTGCGCTACGCCGACAAACAATCCGACACGCCGATATTGATCGGCGTTACTCCGTATTACGAGTTCACGCAATCAAGCTACGTGGGCCGCGGGCGCTTCATCACCGACACGGATATAACCGAGCGGACGAATATCTGTGTGCTTGGAGTGGATCTCGTGACAGCGTTGTTCCCTTACGAAGACCCACTCGACAAAGATTTGAAGATAAACGGCAGGCCCTTTCGCGTCGTGGGAGTGATGGAAGCGCTAGGTAATTTTCTCGGCCAGTCGCGCGACAACTCCATCTTTATCCCAATCACAACCTTCGACAAGTACTATCCGGATGAGCCTTTTCCACAAGTTGTTTTTGTCATCATTGTGCGGCCAATTTCCCGCGCGTACGTGAAATCCGCCATGGACGAAATGACAGACATCCTGCGCCGGCGTCGCCGCGTGCCACCGGGCGCGCCAAACAACTTCGGGATCTCGTCGCAGGACGCGCTTTTGGATGTTTACAACCAACTAACCGGCGCGACTTATCTCGTGCTAACGGCAATCTCGTTTGTCGCGCTGATGATCGGCGGGATCGGCGTAATGAACATCATGCTCGTTTCGGTGACTGAGCGAACGAAGGAGATTGGCGTGCGCAAAGCCGTCGGCGCCACCAGGTTTAATATCCTTTCGCAGTTCTTGATCGAGGCAGTCGTGCTGACGGCAATCGGTGGTCTTGCCGGCTTGGGGGTTGGCGAGGGGTTGGCAGTTCTGACGAACAAGTATTCGCCCTTGCCGGCCTATGTTCCTTTGTGGGCCATTGGAGTGGGCATCGGAATCTCGGCCGCAGTCGGGATTGTTTTTGGGTTATGGCCCGCCTGGAATGCAGCGCGCCTGGATCCGATCGAGGCGCTGCGCTGGGAATGAAACTCGAACACCAAACAGCAATCGTTACCGGCGGTGGCCGGGGAATTGGAAAGGCGATCGCGCTTGCCCTGGCGCGCGAAGGCGCGAACGTTCTCGTGAGCGGCCGACACGAAGACACTTTGAAACAGACCGCCGCGGAGATTCGGAAGTTAGGCAGGCAAGCGCTGGCAATCGTCACCGACGTCTCGCAGGAAAAAGAAGTTGGAGCGATGGTCCAGTCGGCGCTAAGGGAATTTGGCGGTGTCAATATCCTTGTTAATAATGCCGGAATCGCGGGGCCAACAGCGCCAATCGCAAACGTATCGAGAAAAGAATGGGACGAAACGATTGCCGTAAATCTAACCAGCGCCTTTCTCTGCTCGAGGGCAGTCCTCCCCGGAATGATCGAGCGCCGCTCAGGCAAGATTATCAACATCTCTTCGGTGGCCGGCAGAATGGCTTACGCGTTGCGCGGTCCGTACGCGGTTTCCAAGTGGGGCATGATCGGTCTGACACGAACATTGGCGCAGGAGGTCGGCCCGCACAACATTCAGGTCAACGCGATCCTTCCGGGGCCAACGGCGGGCGAAAGAATGCAAGCGGTGATCGACCAGCGCGCGCAAGAGTTGGGACGATCCTCCGCAGAAGTGGAAAAACTCTACGTCGAAGGCACGGCGTTGAAGCGCATGGTTGATCCCGAGCACGTCGCAGCGATGGCGGTGTTTCTGGTGTCCGGCAGCGGCGACAGCATTACTGGTCAGGCAATCGATGTGACCGCCGGCTATGCGCTCTGAGGTGTTTCGGAATCTTTACGGTCATGTCTTCCTAGATCGTGAAATAGACTAAGATTCGTTCGCGTTCCCCCTTATCCGTCAACCCAAACTGCAACCATATCGAGGCCAGAGCCGTACTAATTCAACAGTGAAATTCATCGAAACGCTGAAACTCGCTCTCGCGGCTATTTGGGCGCACAAGCTGCGCTCGGCGCTCACGCTCCTGGGCATGATCATTGGAGTGATGGCGGTCGTCGTGGTGTATTCGCTGATTCAGGGCTTCAACACCTACGTCGACGAAAAGATCGCGGGCATCGGCGCAAAATCATTCAACGTGCAACGATTCAATCCCTTCGAAGACTTCAAGGACACGGACACTATCGCTGCGGCGCAAAGACGTAACAAAGAACTGACGCTCGAAGATTATGACTACCTGCGCCAGCGCGCCACATTGATTGGCAAGCTAGGCGCGAAAGCGCGCGGCACACCGTCACAAATCAAGCGGGACACTCAGGTGCTCGACGATGTTTTCGTCGCCGGCGCGACAGCAAATATCGTGGACATCGAAAACCGAGACGTCGCCGAGGGACGGTTTTTCAGTCAGAGCGAGAACGACTCGGCAGCGCGTGTCGCGTACATCGGAGCTGACGTGGCAACGAAACTCTTTCCCGCCGGAAACGCCGTGAGTGACGAGATCTCGATCAGGGGCTTGCCCTACCGTGTGGTCGGAATCGAAACCGCTCGCGGCACCGTCTTCGGCATACCGCAAGACAATTTCATCATCGTTCCGTTAAAGACGTACTCCATCAATTTTGGCGGCTTGGTTCGCCAGCGTTCACTTTATTTTGTCGGCACTGCGAAGGCGGATGATCAGTTTAGCGATGCCGTTGACGAGACGCGATTCCTGATGCGCTCGCGGCGCAAACTCGGTCCCAATGAGAAAGATAACTTTGGCATTGTTACGCCCGATGCGATTACGGGACTGCGAGATCGAATCTTCGGCACTATCTTCATCGTCGCGCTCGGTGTTCCAAGTATCGCCCTGGTAGTCGGCGCCATTGTGATCATGAACATCATGCTGGTTTCCGTCACTGAGAGAACAAAAGAGATCGGTATCAGAAAGTCTCTGGGCGCGCGCCAGATGGACATCCTCAAGCAATTCCTGGTCGAGGCCGTGACTATGTCTGCCATCGGCGGCGCTATTGGTACGATTATCGCTTGGATCATTGGACGCGTACTGACGGCAGTGTTCTTTCCGACTTATCTGTCTGTAGGCGCCGTGATTATTGCCGTCGGCGTCTCAATGGTGGTCGGGGTTATGGCCGGGGTCTTTCCAGCCTGGAAGGCGGCGCGTCTGAATCCCATCGAAGCCTTGCGGGCGGAAACGTGAGATTGCCAGTGGTTCGTAGTCAGTTGTCAGTAGTAGTTTTTTCTGGTGACTGACGACTGACCACTGGCCACTGACGACGGACCAAATACGATGAAACTTCTGCGCAGTGACATTTACGAGAATTTGCGGATGGGGATTGCAACGCTGCTCGCCAACAAGCTGCGTTCTTTTCTCACCGTATTCGGCGTCGTCATTGGCGTCATTACGGTAATGCTGATTGCCTCGATCATCAGCGGTATCGACGTCTCGGTCAAGCGCGAGGTCGAATCATTCGGAACGCGCTCGATCTTCATCAGCAAATTCAATCCCGGAATTCACATCGGGCGACTCTCGCGCGAAGAACGAATGCGCAAGGAACTGACTTACGACGATGCGATTGCGCTTGCGGCGTTGCCGGCGGTCGAGCTTAGCGTTCCCTTTCTGGATATCACCAACAATTTTTTCGGCCGGAAACTGATGGTTTCCGGCGGCGGCAAAACCTCCGCTGGAGTGGCCCTGCAGGGCACGCTGCCGGAGTTTGAGCGCGCGGGAACGCAAGTGATCTCCGAAGGGCGATTTTTTTCGCAATCTGAAAACGATAGCCGAGAAAGCGTCTGCGTCATCGGATCAAAAGTCGCCGACGACTTCTTCCCGTTGGGTTCGCCGGTAGGTCAGGAAATAAAAATCGGCGCAGATGAGTTCCGCGTGGTCGGTAGGCTGCAGCAGCGCGAACAGTTTCTCTTTAGTGGCGGCAGCGACGATCAAAACAACGTCATTTACGTTCCCTTCACTGTCGCGCGAAAACTGAAACCCAATGCCGATGACATCTACATCCTTGCGGTCGCCAAGCCTGGATTGATGGAAGAGGCGAAGGATCAGGTGAGAGACCTGCTGCGAGTGCGCCGGCAGGTGCCTTTTGCGAACCCCGATAACTTCGGCGTGGAGACGGCGGAAAGCGTCCTTGATAACTTTCGCTCGATCACGGCGGGCCTGGCTATTGCGATGGTCGTCATTTCTTCAGTGGGCTTGATTGTTGGAGGAATCGGCGTGATGAATATCATGCTCGTTTCCGTAACGGAACGAACGCGTGAGATTGGCGTGCGCAAAGCAATCGGCGCGCGCCGCAGCGACATCATGTGGCAGTTTCTGATCGAGGCCGCGACGCTGACCGGCATTGGCGGACTGGTGGGACTCTCGATCGGCTGGCTCTTAACCTTTCTCCTGCGTCTGCTGCTTCCCTCTTACGTTCCGATCTGGGCTCCCATCGGCGGCTTCGTCGCCAGCGTCGGCATCGGCCTTGTCTTCGGACTGTGGCCGGCGTGGAAAGCCGCGCGGCTGGATCCGATCGAATCGCTTAGATACGAGTAAGCCCGCTTCGATAATTTCAATTTCCGGCGGTGCGAGCGAAGCGATCTCAGGACATAAAGCTCGAGAATAGCGACGCCAGGATCATTCCGACAATCAAACCCAACACCCAGATGGTTATCGAAACTCCCCACGCCGCACTGGAACTCACTTTTTCGCCGGCGTTCTTTAAGCCCGTGGCCCTTAACCACAGGCCGTAAAAAGAGAGGACGCCGATGACGGAGCCGAGCACAAAAAGCGCCGGATGATCTGCCGGTGAAAACAGTACTCCCAAATTGTCCTGCACCAGGGTCTCCTGTCCCAGAATGGGATGAACAGCATCCGGGTCTTTGACGTAGAGAATGATTAAGCTTAGGAGTCTTTGAATGACAGCAATCGGCAAGAACGCATAGAACACTGCCGCAAACGACTGCCAAAAGTTCATGCGGCCACCGAACGCAAGAACTCCTAACCAACAGAGGACACCAACAAAACAAACGAAAGCGAAAACGCCAACAAAGCTTTTCGCGAACGTCTGGACCCTCTGGATTGGTTGCTTTGCCTGGTCGAGAGCATTCTCCTTCGCCTGCGCCATTCTATCCGGCGGAGGCTTTATGGGGCTCTGCTCGAGTTTCTCCATCGTGTAGTCCACAATGCGTTCTGGAGTCAGCCGCTGCGCGAAGGCGAATGCATAGATTCCATTGACCACGACGATCACCAGAAACGCCGCCAGCCAGTGCGGGTGCGCACGTAGGTTTCTAAAGACGCGGCTGGGCTCATAAAAAATTCCCGTGACCTTTTGCAGACCTGACATCGGCGGTTCGTCGTCGCTTTTCGGTTGCGGGAGCGGGATGAAGCTAAACGCAAAAAGCAATATTCCCCAAAAGGCAAACGCAGCCCCAGTGAAAATGCCACCGGGCACGAACTTTGCGATGCCGGTCACGACAAGGAGTAGACCAACGACAAATAAACCAATAGCAACCGGACGCAACTTGATGGGCCGAGGCGCTTCGGCCGGCGGCTGGGGCGGCGGTGGTGGCGGCTGAAATTCCTCATTCGGGATCATGATTTATCCTCCTGTATTCAGAGGACGGGGAGACAGCTTCCGTCCGTTCCATTCATGAAGTGTTGGCCGATGTCCGCTGATACGCACACCGGGCGCGCATTGTTTCAGTCAGAACCGCCTGCGGTAGCCAGCGGTTGATGTTCTGGTCTTCACCAACCTATGCTCAAGTGGTCAACCGCCCGCTACCGCAGGCGGTTCTGACAAACACTCTGTGACCCGTGCTTCACGCCACCCCGGCACGCGAATGCAGGCGACCGTATGCGCGGACGAAACTTCGCGCAACTCTGGATCGATTCGCGCGCATTCGTCAATAGCAATTGGACAGCGAGTGCGAAAACGGCAACCCGAAGGCGGATTGATCGGCGTCGGCACGTCGCCTTGTAACACAATGCGCTCGCGTTTGTGCTTCGGATCGGGAACCGGAATCGCCGAGAGCAGCGCCTGCGTGTACGGATGCAGCGGATGCGCGTAAAGCTCTGCCGCACTGGCGACTTCGACGATGCGGCCCAGATACATCACCGCGACGCGCGTCGAGATGTGTTCGACGACCGCGAGACCGTGCGAGATGAAAAGGTACGTGAGCCCAAACTCCTTCTGCAAATCCTGAAGCAGATTGACGACCTGGGCTTGCACGGAAACATCAAGCGCCGACACGGGCTCATCCGCGACAATCAGCTTTGGATTCAGCGCGAGCGTGCGCGCGACACCAATGCGCTGTCGCTGACCGCCAGAAAATTCGTGCGGGTAACGATCCATGTAATCCGGATCGAGACCAACCCTGCTGAGCAGTCCGGCGACGCGTTCGCGCCTTTCCCTTTTGGCGCCAAGCTTGTGAATGACCAGCGGCTCGCCAACGATGTCGCCGACTTTCATACGCGGGTTAAGTGAAGCGTACGGATCCTGAAAGACGATCTGCATCGCCCGGCGCAGCTCGCGCAACTCTCGTTTGCCCATCGATAGAACGTCCCGGCCATCGAAAGTAATCTCGCCTTCAGTTGGTTCGATCAAGCGCAGCAGACAGCGACCCGCGGTCGATTTGCCGCAGCCTGATTCGCCCACCAAGCCAAGCGTCTCGCCGCGAAAGATCTCAAACGATACACCATCAATCGCGCGCACAACGTCGTCGCTGCCCTCGACGGGAAAATGTTTGACGAGCCCGCGCACGCGGACCAATTCACCGGTGTCTTGTAGGGGCGGACCTGCGTGTCCGCCCTCGAGGTGCGTTTGTAGTCGTCTAGCCATTGAGAATCTAGTTGATTTGCGAACCAGGGCGGACACGCAGGTCCGCCCCTACAACACTCGCCGGATCGAAAAGCACACAACGCACTTGAACATCGCCTTCAAGATCGTAAAGTGGAATCTCAGCTTCCGTACAACGCGGCAGGCGATACGAACAACGCGGCGCGAAATGACAACCCGGCGGCAATTCGGTTGGGCTGGGTACAACGCCTTCGATAGTTTCCAATCGTTCCTTCTTTACGACATGCTCCGCCGTTAGCTTCGGCACAGAACGCAACAGCCCTTCCGTGTACGGATGTTTTGGTCGCGCGAACAGTTCGTCAACCGGCGACTCTTCAACAATTCGCCCTGTGTACATCACGGCGACGCGATCGGCAACTTCGGCGACGACGCCGAGATCATGAGTGATGAGCAACACACCCAGCTCGCGCGTCTTTCTCAATTCATTCAATAACTCAAGAATCTGGGCCTGAATCGTCACGTCAAGCGCGGTCGTTGGCTCGTCGGCAATCAGCAGTTTGGGATCGCAGGCCAGCGCCATCGCAATCATCACCCGCTGGCGCATGCCACCGGAAAGCTGATGCGGGTAATCGTTCACGCGACGCTCGGGATCGGGAATCGCCACTTCTTTCATCGCCTCGATTGAGGCTTGGCGCGCATCTTTGCGCGAGAGATGGCGATGAAGCCGCAGCGCTTCGGCAATTTGCTCGCCGACAGTGAAGACGGGATTGAGCGACGTCATCGGGTCTTGAAAAATCATCGCGATGTCGTTGCCGCGAATCGCACGCATGGCCGCGTCCGACAACGCAAGCAGACTCTGGCCGTCGAAATCGATCTCGCCACCGACAATCCTTCCCGGCGGGGCAATCAAACGCATGATTGACAGCGCCGTGATCGATTTGCCGCAACCCGACTCGCCCACCAGCCCGAGCAGTTCGCCGCGATCGAGATAGAAACTGACCCCATCAACCGCACGCACCAATCCGGCGCGCGTAGGAAAATGGGTCTGCAAATGTCTAACTTCGAGCAGGTGTGACATCGCAATAGCACAGACTTCAGTCTGTGATCTCATTGGTTATTGGTGTTCACAGGGTCAGCTCACAGACTGAAGTCTGTGCTACTTGATACGGAAGATCGCTACTACTGATTAGCGCCAACGGACCGGAGCAATCTGATTACTTCGGTCTGATTCTTCGCCATCGCGTACTTCAAAGGCGTGTCGTTGTCTTTGTCGCGAGCATTCACGTTGGCGCCGCGCTGAATCAGCAGCCGCACGACGGCTGTGTTGCCCTGATAGGCCGCAATCATCAAAGGCGTGATGCCCTTATGATCTTCCGCATCGACGGCGGCGCCGCCTTTTAGCAAAGCCTCGGCGGTCGCGCTGCCACCAGGCGCCATGGCGTACATCAAGGCCGTCCAGCCGTCGTTGTCCTTCGCGTTGATATCCGCTCCCTTGGCAAGGATTGTAGGGATGAGATCGGCGCGTCCGTTCGCCGCGGCAATCATCAACATAGTGCGTCCCTTTTCATCACGCTTCGTAACGTCAACATTGTCAGAGGAAGAAGTGGGATTATCCCGCGAGGCCCTTGCTCTGGGCAGCGTGGGCCGCTTTAATCCGACATACTCCGGTGCGATCTGAGCTGCGCGTATGTCGGCCGCGCGCGCGCCTGATTCATCGCCCAGCGCGCGCAGCACGTCACCAAGCATTAACCAGCCGTCTTCATCGTCCGCGTTCTTTTGCGTGTAGTCCTGCAACTGCGTCCGCGCTTCAATCAGCTTGCCGTCGAAAATGAGCAGCCCGATGCGATCCGGCGCATAAGTAGAACCGAGCTGGATCGCGGCGTTCCACTGTTCGCGCGCTTTGCTCGTCTGGCTCAGCATGTAATAGATCAAGCCGATGTTCGAGCGCGATTCAGACGCCTTGGGATTGATCGTTATGGCCTGGAGGTATTCTCCAGCCGCTTTGTCCAGTTGGCCGAGTTTCTGTTGGACTATGCCGGCAAAGAAATGCGCGTTGTAGTTCTTCGGCTCCAGCTCGATCGCCTTGTTCAAAGGTGTCAGGGCTTCACGGTAGCGCCGCTGGCTGTTCAATACGCGCGCCAGCTCGATGTAGAGTGCGGCGAACTGCGGCGAAAGCTCGATCGAGCGTCGATAGGCCGTCTCCGCCTCTTTGTAGTCTCCTTTCAGATAAGTGGTCCATCCCAGAGCGACCTGTGTGTAATAGTTGGTTGGTTGAGCGGCGACCGAGCGACGAGCCCAGGCGATGGCCTCGTCGAGGGTCTTTCCCTTGCCGCCCTGAAACATCTCGCTGTACATGAATGCCAGACGGGCATAGGCAATGCCGTCCGCCGGATTGAGTTGGCCGGCGCGGCGATAAGCCGTTTCCGCTTCCGCGTATTTCTTTTGGTCGTAATAGAGATTGCCCAGTCCGACGTAGGGCCGCGCGTCTTTTGGACCAAGCTTGGCAGCCAGCGTGTAGGACTTTTCCGCGTCGGCATAGCGCGGCGGGTTCGCCGCGCGCTGCTCGTCACCCAGACTGAGCGCGGCGTCCACTTGTTCGCTGTTGTCCGGCTGCGTTGCTGGTTTGTGTCCCGGACGCGGCGGCGCCGGACGAGGCCGCTTGTGCGCCGAGGAGCCGGTCGGCAAGTTCACCAGCGCTCCCACGCTGCCCTCCGACTGACCTTGCGTAACCACTCCGCCGCCGCACAAGAACACAACAACGGATGCTAATAAGAGATTGCGAAAGCGAGGCGCACTATCCATGGGGGTCAACTCCTTGTAAAGCTAAACAGGACTATCGGGCGACGGGAACATTATGCACAAATTCGGCGCCGGCCGGAAAGCGGATCGGGGGTTTTTTGATCTGCGTATGCGAGTTTTTGACCTCGAGCGGCGCAACTTCAAAATACTTCGCCATCGAGGTTACAATCCCAACTTATCCATCTTCGCCGTTTCGTAATCGCCGTCTTCACCTGGATAGCGCAGCACGTTATCGAACTTGCCTGTTGCTTTCGCCAGCGCCCAGATAATGCTTTCGCCCGCCGGAACGATTTTTGGCTGGGCAACGAAGATTGGATCGTTGAAAGCCTCTTCGGCATCGAGCACTTGCCAGCTCTTACTCTTGAACAGGTCTATCAAGTCGCCGATAAACAGCGCGTTCAAAAGATTGAAGTGCGTCAGGATCGTGTGCTTGACGCTGCGGCCCAACACTTTGCGTGCGAGATCGTCGTAGTAGAGCGCGCGATCCCACTGGTGCGCCAGATAGAAATCGCGATACGGTATCAAGTCGGCGGCCGGATCTTTGATCAGACGCTTGCGCAGACGGTCATCAACTATCCAGTCAGAGCTATCGATCGTGACGTGCCCTGTGCGGTACCCATGCTGCGCGAGGAACGTTCTTGCCGCGTCTCGTTTCGCGGCAGTGTTCCCTTCCTTCAGATACGGAAAGCGAAAATACTTCTTGAAGCGCGGGAAATCTTTGAGCAGTGTTTCGCCGCGCAGGATGTCCTGTTCGAACGCCTCAGCGGTCACCGATGCGTTGTTATAGTACCAATGCGAATAAGTATGATTGCCAATCAAATGGCCTGCCGTGTCCCAGGCCCTTAGCAACTCCTTGCCCTTGTCATTGTCGATATTAGAACCGCGAACAAACAGCGCCGCCTTCACTGAATGCGCACGCAGCGCGTCAAGGATTGCCTGATTTCTTTCTTCACCATTCAGGCGCACGGCATTACCCGACCAAGTGAAGTCATCCATCGTAATCGCCACTCGCCGCGGCTCGCTCGCAGATGATCCCGTGGTTCGTCCAAAGCCAAGCGCCACCGCGCCAATTGCCAATACTCTCGCAAAGTCTCGTCTATTCATCTATTCATCCGAACTCCTCGATTAAGGCTTGCACCCGTCCTGAAGCCTGCTACGTAGGAAAGGGATTTATGATTTCGAGCCCTGCTGCGCGCGCCGACGCGTCAAAATTTTCCGAATACAATCGTTCCACTCCAGCTTCGAGGCAGGCCGCGACCAATGTGGCATCCCAAAATGACAGGTTGTATTTGGCTAGCAATCGAATGGCGCGGTCTATTACATCCCATGTGGGGAGAATGCTTACCCAGGCTTGGCGCATGTCCGCAAGATCAGCTACGGCTTGAGAACGGTCGTAGCCAAACTTTTCAAGCTTCCGCGATGCGGCGAGGTATTCACAAGCGACTTGCCAAAGCAGAACGCCATCAACCATCGATGACACGAGCGCGTCCGCCCTCGCCTGCTTTTGCGGATCACGCGGATCACGCGCGTAAATCAGAATATTGGTGTCAACCGCGTTCATGCAGCTCTTCGCGCGTGAATCGTCGCGGGGCGTCGTCAGGGATTGGGTTGGAACGCATACGCTCTACCAGTTGCGCCAGAATGCGTTTCCGTTCTTCGGGATCCGTGACCAACGGCGGTAGCAAATTAGGTCCTTCGATTACCAACTCAACTTCCGAGTTTTCTGGTAAATCGCATGGTGACTGCGGAACGAATGCTCCGTTCTGGTAGATCGCCTTCAACCTTTGAGCCATGTTTTCTTCTCCTCGGAATCATTCTACACCGTGGGGTGGAAAAACCCGCGCCTCATGGTGGCTAACGTATGATTCCTAAACGGTTGCCGTCTCGCAGTATTCGCCCCACACACTGCGCAGCCGATTGCTGATCTCGCCCACGGTCACCCGGGCCTCTACGCAGTCGAGAATGCGGGGTAACAGATTTTCAGTGCCGCGGGCAGTTTCTTCTAATCTGACCAGCGTGGTCTCGGCGGCGAGCGCGTCACGCCGCTGGCGCACAGCGCGCACGCGTTCGATCTGCTCCTGTTCGATGGCCGGGTCGATCCGCAGAGTGGCAATCGGCGCTTCTTCGTCAGCTTCAAAACGATTCATACCGACAACAACCGCATCCTGTGTTTCGATCGCGCGTTGATATCGGTACGCCGCTTCCTGAATCTCGCGCTGAACGTAGCCTAACTCGATCGCGCGCAACATCCCGCCCATCGCGTCGATCTTTTCAATGTAATCAGCGGCGCGATTTTCAATCTCATCGGTTAGGTTTTCTATGGCATATGAACCCGCCAAGGGGTCGACTGTGTCGGCAACGCCCGACTCGTGCGCAATCACCTGCTGAGTTCGCAGCGCAATACGGGCGGCCTGTTCGGTGGGAAGCGCCAGTGCTTCATCCATCGCATTGGTGTGCAACGATTGCGTGCCGCCGAGCACCGCCGCCAGCGCCTGAATCGTCGTGCGCACAATGTTGACTTCAGGTTGTTGCGCGGTTAGCGACGAGCCCGCGGTCTGGGTGTGAAAGCGCAGCATCAACGAGCGCGGGTCGCGCGCGTTGAAGCGCTCGCGCATCGTCCGCGCCCAAAGTCGCCGCGCGGCACGATACTTCGCAATCTCTTCCAAAAGGTTATTGTGCGCATTGAAGAAAAACGAAATGCGCGGCGCAAACTCGTCGACTTTAAGCCCAGCATTCAGCGCTGCTTCGACGTAAGTGATCGCATCGGAGAGCGTAAACGCGACCTCCTGCACCGCCGTCGATCCTGCTTCGCGAATGTGATAGCCGCTTACAGAAATCGTGTTCCAGTTGGGCACTTCGCGCGCGCAGAAGGCGAAGGTGTCGGTAACCAAACGCAGCGATGGGCCCGGCGGATAGATGTAGGTGCCGCGCGCGATGTACTCCTTGAGAATGTCGTTTTGCAACGTCCCGTCGATCTTGTCAAACGAAACGTTTTGCTTCTTGGCCACCGCGAGATACAGACAGAGCAACGTCGAAGCTGTCGCGTTGATCGTCATCGACGTCGAGACGCTGTCGAGCGGAATGCCGTCGAAGAGTCGCAGCATGTCTTCGAGCGAATCGATCGCGACGCCAACTTTGCCGACTTCGCCGACAGCCAATGGATCGTCGGAATCCAGACCGATCTGCGTCGGCAGATCGAAAGCGACGGACAGCCCCGTTGTCCCTTGCGCCAGCAGGAATTTGTAGCGCGCATTCGACTCCTCCGCCGTCGCATAGCCGGCATATTGCCGCATCGTCCACAAGCGGCCGCGATACATGTTCGGGTAGATGCCCCGCGTGTAAGGAAACTCGCCGGGCGCGCCGAGATCGCGCTCGTAATCGGGTGCTTCGGTGTGCGCGGGATTGAAATCGACGGGCAACTCGATCCCCGAAGACGTTTCAAAGCGTTCGCGTCGCTCGGCATGTGTTTTTGTGGCCATCGATCTGAAGATACGGCGCCAAGAGTTGCAAATTGTCCGAAGCCTAGCATAGTGATCGCGAGACCCGCAATTCACCCCGCTTCGAATGAGCGCAGCCACCGAGCTTGCGGCTCTGCCGCCGCCAATAGGGGTAGGGAGAACGAGTCGTTCCCCCTCCCTCCGAACCGGACGGGCGGTTCTCCCGCATCCGGCTCTCCAGTTGGTGGTTCACCGCCGAGAGGGTTGACCACACTGCGCGCGAGCGGCAGACAAAGAAAACAGC
>JBGQJU010000067.1:0-32502 GCA_041499185.1 Pyrinomonadaceae bacterium
GAGGATGAAAACTTGTTATCAATTAGCTTAAAGCGCACGGGCGCCAAGAAAAGACCTTCATACCGAATTGTGGTGAAGGAAAAGCGGTCAAAGCGTGACGGCGCTTACCTGGAGAATCTGGGTACCTACAATCCCACGCGCGAGCCTGCCGCGATTCATTTGAAACTGGATCGAGTGCGTTACTGGATTGAGAAAGGCGCGCAGCCGACGCTCACTGTGACTCGTTTGATCAAGGCTAGCGAGAAGTCACAGGCCGCGTTGGCGTCGGCTTCGCAATAGTAGTTATTCTCGAGTCCGCGGTATTGCTCGAGACTTTCGACTCGTGACTCCTATGAAAGAGACCGTCGAACTGATCATCAAAGCGCTGGTTGACGACGATGCGGCCGTCGACGTCCGTGAAATCGAGCGAAATGGAACGACCTTGATCGAAGTGCGGGTTGCGCCGGAGGATGTCGGCAAAGTGATCGGCAGACAGGGTCGCACGGTGCGCGCGTTGCGTTCGTTGATGTATGCAGTGAGCGATAAGAGGAAACATCGCTTCGTCATCGAGGTTGTCGGATGAAAGATTCGTAGAGCAAGTTGATAACTTGCCGCGACGCGCGTTTCGGAAGTTCATTGAATGAAAAAGGAGACGCGGAAACCAACCAAGCTCAACGAAGACGAACCGCTGATAGTTGTCGCCCGCGCGGTTAGGACGCGAGGCCTGAAGGGCGAAGTCGTCGCCGATCTTTTGACGGATTTTCCGGATCGTTTCGATCGCCTCTCCCAGCTCTTTGCGGTCTCTCCGGATGGGCAGCGCCAGAATGTGCGACTCGAGGGTCACTGGTTTCAGAAGGGTCGGATCATTCTCAAACTGATTGGGTACGACAGCATCGAGTCGGCAGGCGCGCTCGTTGGTTTTGAATTCGCGGTTCCTGAATCCGAACGCGTCAAGCTTGCTGAAGACGAGTTCTACGATTGGGAGCTAGAAGGATGTAGCGTTGAAACCATCGCGGGCCAGCGAATCGGGGCCGTAAAGAGCATCATGCGGACCGGCGGCGGCGATTTGCTGGTCGTCGGGGACGATAAGCAGCGGGATAGTTTGGTCCCCATAGTAGAGTCGATCCTGGTTGAGGTTGATCCCGAGAAGAAGACGATCGTGATCGATCCTCCGCCAGGGTTATTGGAATTGTAAGGTTTGGTCTTTGAACTTTGATCTTTGCTGTTAATCCTCCGGTTGAATTTTTCAGCACCGAAGATCGGAGACCTAAGATCAAAGATCAGGGTTCATTGTGTTGCGCTTTGACATTATCACTATTTTCCCGGAGTTCTTTCGCGAAACTTTTGGCTACGGGATTATCCGTCGCGCACGCGCGGCCGGATTGGTTGCGATAGAGGCGCACGACCTGCGCGGTTGGACTACGGATAAGCACCACGTGGTGGACGATCGACCTTTCGGCGGGGGCGACGGAATGGTGCTCAAGCCCGAACCGATCTTTGCCGCAGTCGAGCAGCTCGCGGGAGCCACTCGACGGGAAGACTACGACGCGCAGACGCGCGTAATTCTTCTTTCACCGCAGGGCCGGGTATTGACTCAGTCGCTCGCCGATGATCTTTCAAAGAACGCGAAGCGCATCGTGCTGATTTGCGGCCGCTACGAGGGCGTGGACGAGCGCGTTGCGGAAGCGCTGGTGACGGATGAAGTCTCGATCGGAGATTACATTCTCTCGGGCGGTGAACCCGCGGCGATTGTTTTGCTTGACGCAGTCGTGCGTTTGCTTCCTGGCGCTCTTGGCAGCGAGACATCCGCGGTGAACGAGTCGTTCTCCGAAGGGTTGCTCGATTGTCCGCAGTACACGCGCCCTCCTGAATTTCGCGGGATGCGCGTGCCGGACGTTCTACTGAGTGGCAATCACGGAGAGATTGCTCGCTGGCGCCGCGAAGCCGCGCTCGACAAAACGCGCCGCAAGCGACCCGATCTGCTGAAGTGATCAGTCATTGCCGATTGCCAATTGCCAATTTGGGGAAGGCAGGCAGTCGGAATCGTTAAAGATGAGGGCCTGATTCGCAAGCGAGAGTTTAATCGAAGTAGTCAAATTGGCAATTGGCAATTGGCAATCGAAAATGGAGTACTGACATGAACCGATTAGATAATGTTGAAAAGACGCAATTGCGCAAGAACATTCCGGATTTTCGGCCGGGTGATACCGTGCGCGTTCACGTAAGGATCAAAGAATCAGAAACGAAGGAGCGCTTGCAGGCTTTCGAAGGCGTCGTAATCGCCCGCAAACACGGCGGCGCGCGTGAAACGATTACCGTCCGCAAGACAAGCTTTGGTGTCGGGGTAGAAAGAATCTTTCCGCTGCACGCAACGATTGTCGATCACATAGACCTGGTGAAGAAGGGGCGCGTGCGCCGCGCCAAGCTTTATTATCTGCGCGGACTGCGCGGCAAGGCGGCGCGCATTCGCGAGCGGGATACTCGCGCCACACACAGCGGCGAAACTCAGACTGCTTCCGCTTCTGGCAAGAACAAATAGCCCTTTGGTCTTGGGTCTTCCGTCTCAGGTCGCTGATTGGTAGAAATCCAAGGCCGGAATCCAAAGACCAAAGTCCCAAAACCAAAATCTTGCATATAGCCATAGACGCCCATTCAGTTGGCGCTCGGCTGGCCGGGAACGAAAGTTACGCCATCAACCTGATCGAATCGCTGGCCCAGATCGATTCGGTCAACCGTTACACCCTGTACGTCACCAAACGCGAAGCAGTCGATCGCTTCAATAATCGCTGGCCTAATTTTTCCGTTCGCCTGACTCTGCCGCACACACCCCTTGTGCGCATACCCTTGACGCTGAGCGCCGAACTGCGCCGCAATCCAGTTGACGTGCTTCATGTTCAGTTTACGTCGCCACCGTTCGCGCCCTGTCCGGTTGTAGTAAGCATTCACGACCTTTCTTTCGAACATCTGCCGCTCACTTTCAAACGAAGAAGCCGGGTGCAACTGCACCTGACTGTGCGCCAGTCAGCGCGAAAGGCCGCGCGGATTCTTACTCTGTCCGAAAGCGTGAGACAAGACATCATCGACACCTACGGCATCGCGCCTGAGCGAGTGACGACAATTCCTATAGCCGCGCCGGCCCACTTTCGCCCGGTGACGGATGAGGAAGAATTACAACGCGTCCGACATACTTACGACATCGCCGGGGACTACATCCTGTCGGTCGGCTCGATTCAACCGCGGAAGAATTTAACTCGTCTCGTTGCAGCTTACGCACGCTTGCGCCGCGAACGCGCAGAGGGTAGGCTCCCCAAACTCGTTATTGTTGGCAAGCAGGCGTGGCTTTACGATGAAACGCTTCGCGCGATCGAGGAGCAAGGCATCGGCGACCTAACCATGCTTACCGGCTACGTGCCGGATGCCGACTTGCCGGCTCTCTATTCAGGGGCCGTTTGTTTTGTTTATCCGTCTTACTTCGAGGGGTTTGGCTTGCCGCCGCTCGAGGCAATGCAATGCGGAGCGCCCGTCATCGCTGGGAATCGAACCAGCCTGCCAGAGGTGTTGGGCGAGGCGGGATTGCTGGTTGATCCATTTGACGAAGCGGCTATCGCCACTGCGATTGCTCGCTTGATCGATGATCCAGACCTTCGCGCTGAGCTTCGCGTCAAAGGCCTAAAGCGCGCTCGCGGGTTCGATTGGCACGAAACCGCGCGCCGAACGTTAGCAGTCTATCGACAAATTGTGGACAAGCCATAGTGGATCGATTTAGAGTGGGAACTGAAACCAACGCTGAATCGTCTTTACCAGTTGCGATGCGAATAGCCATTCTCGGAACGCGGGGCGTGCCCGCCAGTTACGGTGGGTTTGAAACTTTTGCCGAACACCTCTCGACCAGACTGGTCGCGCGTGGCCACGACGTTACTGTTTATTGCCGCGCCCACTACGTCTCGCCCCGCGAACTCGAGTATCACGGCGTACGGCTGAAGGTCCTGCCCACCATCCGCCACAAATACTTCGACACGGTGGTCCATGGTTTTCTTTCCGCCTTGCACGCCGCTCCGCGCCGCTTCGATGCCGCCTTGATTTGCAACTGCGCCAATGCTCCCTTTGCGCCGTTGCTGAGACTTACCGGCACGCCGGTCGCGATCAACGTTGACGGTCTCGAGCACAAACGCAAGAAGTGGAACTGGATCGCGCGGAGGTACTATGTGCTCGCCGAACGCCTGGCCACAATCCTGCCGAACCGAACCGTCACCGATGCGCGCGTTATTCAGGACTATTACCTGGCTCGTTACCACGCGCCGTCCACGATGATAGCCTACGGCTCGGAGGTCGAACGTCGCCCGGATCGCGACACGGTGCGCAAGTGGCGCGTCGAACCGAATCGTTATGTGCTTTATGTCTCTCGGCTGGAACCGGAAAACAACGCGCATCTGGTCATCGAAGCATTCAAGAAGGTTCGCACCGCGCACCGGCTCTTAATCGTCGGCGACGCGCCTTACGCGCGTGACTACATCAGCGATCTCAAAGCCCGAGCCCGCGGCGACAAGCGCATCATCTTCACTGGATTTGTTTTTGGGCAGGACTATCGCGCCTTGCAACAGAACGCTTACTGTTACGTTCACGCAACCGAGGTCGGCGGCACGCACCCGGCGCTGCTCGAAGCGATGGGTTTCGGCAACTGCGTGCTCACGCTAGCCGCGGCGGAAAATATCGAAGCAGTGAGCGACGCAGGTATTCTCTACGACGACGAGAAGGACCTGGTCCAGAAACTCCAACGCGTCCTGCGCGATGGCTCACTCGTCCACGCCTACCGCAACCGTGCCCAGGCCCGTGCGCGAGAACACTACACCTGGGACCGCGTCGTCGATCAGTACGAACAACTCTTCGCCGAGATGGCAGGCATGCCACTGCAGCGGCGACTAGAAAAGAACGTGCAAGAGTCTATCCTTGCCGAGACAGTTACCACGAACGCCAAATAAATGGGCAACGGAAGTCAGTGACGCCATGCCTGATGGAGTTTCGCGAGACGTTCGCGCGCTTGGACCGTTCGCGGATCTTGTCCAGCTTGCGAACCTTCAATTCGTTATAGCTTTCGGTCAGAAGTGGTTTCGCTTCGGCGTAACGCTTCTGGGTCATCAGGAGCATTCACTCAACGTGCTCTCGGTGGCGGCGATGAGATAACTCCCCTTTTGGCAAGAGTTTTGTTCTCATTCTCAGTGCCAGCGCTTCGCGAGCTTTGATTCTGCGAGTGTGACAGCGCGTCACGTCACCGAGGCCCGCAGCGCACGCCTAACTCAGAGACATTCAGACTAGGTTGCAATAACCGGCCATCGGTCCCTCCAGGGCGGAAGGATCGGTGGCCAGTTCCTTTTTGTGTCAGAACCGCCTGCGGTAGCGGGCGGGCGACAACATAAGAATGAAGTCCCGAGGACGAAATGTTCATAGACGCGAGACAGCCTCATGACTTGGAGCCAATGCATCGAGATGGTTGTCCGGATCGCGCAATGAATAGCGGAACATCAACTTGGCAAACTGAACGCATCTATGAAGTTTTGAATAACGATTCACATTCTCGGATAAACGCTTCGCGCATCAATCTCAAAAGGGCGCGCACGGCTCGGGAAATCGCTTGGTTTTTGCTCTAGCTGATTGGCATGTCTGTTGCTGCGTGTTGAGTTACTCCCCGGACTCAGCACTGCCGATGCCGTATTCGGTCAGCTCGTTGTTTATCTGGCCGGGCCATCGGCGCTTCGCAGGCGGTATCCAAGAAACGCTTTCCTGACAGTTGGGACGGCCTCTGGTTGTCCAGTTTCAGATGATCCATCTACGCCTGCCTGGGATTGGGGAATAACTCATGTTTGGAAAACTAGCTTACCTTGGGCCTGTCGCGTTCAGCTTGGTCGCCGTCTGCACCTCAGCTTCCGTCGAAGGGCAACCACAAACTTCACCAACCCCCGTGGAAATCAAGATCACCGCCAAAAGATTTGAGTTCGACCCTAAGACAATCACGGTGAGAAAAGGTCAGCCGGTGAAGCTCCTGATCACGTCGGCGGATGTAGAACACGGGTTCAAGATTGAAGAGCTGGGAATCAACCAGCAGATCAAACCGCACGCGACTACCGTTGTGGAGTTCACGGCAGACCGCGCCGGCAGATTCCGATTTGCCTGTTCCAGTTACTGTGGCGAAGGTCACGAAGACATGACGGGCGAGTTGATCGTTACGGACGAGCAACCGGGGACGGGAATGCAAGTGAAATTTGACGACCGCACGCCCGGTGTAGTCATCGTCGAATCTGGCGGTGAACGTCTGTTGATTGACACACGCACCAAGATCGTCACCCGTCTCGATCTACCGCAGCCGACCGCTGAAAAACAGCAGCCGAAAACGGCCGCGGCCGAGAGCAAGAACCACCCCTCCGCGGAACCGTATGACTACCGTCTCGTTAATGTGCCGACACCTAAGCGCGTGTTGCGCGGGAGCGTGAATCTATACTTCACGCACCGCTTCTCTGAACCGGTGCGGCCGCTGCGCTCCAGTGGCAGGGATCTTCTCGGCCTTGACAGCTTTGCCGTACCTTCTTTTGGCGTCTCTTACGGGGTCACAGAAAAGCTTTACGTCAGCGCGTATCGCTCACCAATCTGCCAACAGGGACTGTGTCGCACCATAGAGCTGGCAGTTGGTTACCATTGGCTCGATGAAGGAAAGCAGTCTCCGCTGGCGCTCTCGACTTACGCCAGCGTCGAAGGCGACGAAAACTTCGGCAAGAACTACACCTACAACCTGCAGGTGATGATGGCCCGGAGCATCACGAAATATGTACACGTTTTCTTTTCGCCCGCAGTTCATCTAAACGCGAATGGCCGGCGTCGCTTCGATCCGAAACCCACGGACTTCTTCCCGCCCGAACCTCTCGCAAATCAGTTTAGACAAGACAAGCACAGCGGATCATTTGGGTTCGGAGTAAATGCGCGCGTCAGGCCGACTGTGTCGCTACTGTTTGAATACACGCCGCGCGTCGGTTTCAAGCTGGGGCAGGTCGTGCCCATCTTTGCTGCAGGCACAGGCCGAATTACAGGGTTCATTAATGAGTCGGAGGCGGAACTCGGTTTTGGGGTGGAAAAAGATATCGGCCGCCACACGTTTTCGCTGACTTTCTCAAACACTCAGACGACCACGACCAGCCGCTACAACTCGAGCAATCTGGTGTTGCCGCCGAGCCGGTTCATCATTGGCTTCAATCTGTATCGGAGGTTCTTGCGATGAAGACGGTCCTCCGCCGCAAGCTGTGTTTCGGTCGCCAACATGGGCTGAAGGCGCACGACGAGCCATCCCTTTGCACTTTGCAGATACCGGAAAGGTTTGACATGCGATCTCACGTTCGACTCTTGATAGCAGTTCTTGCGTTAGTCACCTTTGTAGTCGTCCTGGTCGGCAAGCAGCCGTCAGTGGCGACGGCAGATTCACATCCTGAGCGCAAGGGAGCGGTTCTCTGCCGCGCTAATGTAGCCAGAAGCACAGGCTCGGCAATCCATTCCAGCAGCGCGTTCGGTTCTGGTCAGGGCCACGCTGCAAGGTTGCCCTGGGATGGCATTCTCAGCAGGTCGGCGTTAAGCCTTTTTGACCAACTCCTCGATCGGTTGCCGGAGTCCCTGCCCAGTTCCTCTCCACCAGTGATCTTTGAGATACCAGAGGATAGAACGCCGGCGGTCACCAGGAATCGGCTTGCGCCGGCGCAGACAGTGAATGTCTTTGTCAGCAGTAATTTCTTTTCACCGCAAATGGTTCGCATTCAGGCCGGCGATACGGTGCGATGGAACTGGAGTGCCAGCCTTCACACCGTGACCAGCGGCAGTTGTGTTTCGGGCAGTTACGGAGATAGCTGCGCCGCCGATGACGTCTTCTGCTCGCCAAACGATCTGAACTGCTCGTCAGGTCCGACCTCTATTACGGGTGCGGTGTACTCACATACGTTCAATTCGCCAGGGACCTTTGCTTACTTCTGCAGAATACATGGCCCGATTGGAATGACTGGGACCGTGATCGTCGATCCCGCGTCATCGCCGCCGACTACGCTTCAGTTCAGCGCGACGAGCTACAACGTGGGCGAAGGGGGCGCGAGTGCCGTGGTAACAGTCGCGCGCAGTGGCGACACATCGGGTGCGTCCACCGTAGACTTTGCTACGAGCGATGGGAGCGCGACGCAGAACTCAGATTACATCGTGGCGAGTGGCACGCTTAGTTTCGCCGCCACTGAAACCAGCAAGACCTTTAACGTCTTGATAGTTGACGACGCTTTTGTCGAGGCTAACGAGACGATCAATCTGACTTTGAGCAATGCGACGGGCGCGACGCTGGCTGCTCCGAGCACGGCAACCATTACCATCAGCGACAATGATACCGCTGGTTCCACGTCGCCGGCGCCGAAGCGATTTGCCTGCTCGCTCAATGGCGCGCAGGAAACGCCGCCCAACAATTCTTTGCCCAGGGGCACCGGCTTGGTGCTGTTGAATCAGAGCGAGACTTCCGCTGTGGTTGGATTGCTTTTCCAAAACCTGAGCAGCGCAGAAACGGCGGCGCACATTCATGGCAACGGAGGTCCAGGCGTGGCGGCGCCGATTCTGTTCCCGCTGCCCACTACGAATCCAGTCATAAACTTTACGATCAATCCCACGGCGCTACAGGTTGCTGATCTAAAAGCCGGCTTGCATTACCAGAACGTGCACAGCACAAACTTTGCCGGCGGAGAAATTCGCGGGCAGTTGGGTTGGAATCCGACCTTGGAGGAAAACTTTTTAATCCGGCAGCAGTATCTGGACTTTCTCAGTCGCGATGGTGATCCGGACGGATTTAATTTCTGGGTGGGAACGATCACGCCGTGCCAGGCCGATGCGCAATGTTTTCACGACCGGACCATTGCCGCGGCGGATGCATTTTTCTTTGAGCCAGAGTTTCAGCAGACCGCCGGCTTTGTGTTTCGCGGTTATCGCGCGGCTTACGGCAACACGCAGCCGTTTCCGAATCCCGACAACTCGAATCCGGCTGAAGCCAATAAGCTCGTTGACTACTCGGTCTATGTCGCCGATCGCGCGCGCGTCGTTGGCGGCGCGAACCTGGCGGCGGCGCAGCAGGCTTTTGCGAACTTGTTTGTCTCGCGCACTGAATTCACCAACAGATATGCAGCGGGCTTGACGGGCCCACAGTTTGTCGACGCGATCCTGGCTACAATGCAAAACGCCGATGGAATAGATTTGACTGCGCAACGACAAGCGCTGATCGATCAATACAACAACGCAGGCGGCGGCAATGCAGGACGCGGCATGGTGTTGTATCGACTGGCCGACGACAACGCGCAGAGCAATCCAATCAACAACCGCGCGTTCATCGATGCCGAATACAATCGCCAGTTTGCGCTGACTTTGTACTTCGGATACCTGCGCCGCAATCCGGACATTGGCGGGTTTTTGTTCTGGCAGAGCCAAATCAACAGCGCCCCGATACGCGACGTGGCGAAGCAAAACGCGCTGGTCTGTTCGTTTGTCACGGCCGCCGAATATCAACTACGCTTCGGCCCCAACGCCCCACGCACCAACGCCGAGTGCCCGCAGTAGCCGCCAGCACCGACCTCGTCTCCGCTTTGAGCGCGGAAGAACGTTAGGGACCCCGGGATGTCCGCACTCCCAGGTAGAATTATTTCAGGCCCTTGATGCTTGCGGGTTTCGCGAAGAGGGAATCGGAGATTGGACGATTGTATTCGATCGATTCATAGGTGATGCGGCTCGATTGCTTGCCGGCGATAAAGTGATCGATCACCCAGGGCGCAGTAATGCCGTCGATCGTGATCGGCTTTTCCAGCCGATCTTCCTCGGTAGCTTCTTCGATCTCGCCGCGGCGGAAAATATCGAAGCAGTGGGCGACGCAGGTATCTTGTATACGGACGAAAAGGATCTCGCTTACAAACTCCAGCGCGTCTTGCGCGATGGCTCACTCGTCCACGCCTACCGCAAGCGCGCCCAGGCTCGCGCGCGGGAACACTACACCTGGGACCGCGTCGTCGATCAGTACGAACAACTCTTCGCCGAGATGGCAGGGATCTCAATACCCCGCGACACGGAACACGTCCCCACGGAAGTCGAGATTGAAGGTGCCGCGGTTGCGAGGAAGGTCTGAACTGTGTTCGCCGTTCACAAGACTGCGATCTGAAAATCTCCTTTAGCGCCAAGGACGAGCAATGTTCGCATTGGCTACATTTCTGCTTCGCGGGCTGTCCGGCTCGAGCTTATTCCTGCTGAACAAGCGTGGCGACTGCCGCAAGTTGCAGCGCTATGAGCATCTGACGCGACTTGTCAGTTTCTGGCCAGCCGACAATGTTTGCATGACGAGGCGGTGGTTCGGCTGGCAAAACATCCAGGCCGTTCATCCTAACTACTCGTGCTGCAATATCGCTGCGAGCGTAGAGGGTTCTAGCTCTCTTATCGGCGATTTCATTCCCAATCACCCAGATCTGAGACGCGCGAAGTCCATCGATGCGGAAGACCAAAACTTCACCCTGATGAGGCATGAATGCTTCCATTTTGACGCGTTGCCTCGTGAAGTGCCTCTTGGAAAGAATGAACCGCGAAAGGTTCTCTTCTGAGTGAATGATAGCGCTGAGGACAGCTTCACGCCTAAACAGCCACCCTCTTAATGTGAGAAAGAACCACCTCAGGAATCTCGTCGTGAAAGACTTCTGTGCCATAAGCGCGGCTGGCTCCGAATAGAGCCGCATAAGTAAGCTCATTGTTTGGCCCAACGCTAACTGAGAGCACTCGCGTTGGACTCGCGTACCACTCAAACGTGATCTCGCCGTCGGGTTCGGTGGATACTTCTGGCGCTGGGATTCCGAATGGCAGCGATTGAGCGAAGCGCTTCGCTTTTTCATACGTCTCGAAAAGAACCGGTTGTGCTCCGTAGCCGTCCCAGTTTGAACGGCCGCATTGTTCGAGCAAATTATCGAATGCTTCCATTTCTTAGGCCTCAGTTCCAGAGTATCAGCAGGCCTCTTGTCTTTATGAAGTCTTAGTCTCTCAACAAAGGCTTGAATCCGGCCTGCTGAAAATGCTTGTCATGAGCAAGAGCCTCATAAATGTCCCGTTCCTGCATTGCCAGAATTGAAGCGCAGTCGGTTAGGCTCCAGTCCTTGTCCAGATAATTGCGATAGAGGACTAGAGCGGAGTGGAACTGGAGACTTGTTTGCGGAATAGAGCGGGCGTTGGGATTGCTCCTTATTCCATCGATCACCTTCGAGACAGTTGCGCGAAAATCCGGCCCCCAGCGAGCAAAGTAGTTCGCAAATTCGGCCAACACCATCTCACTCGTAACGATGATTACCTGCCCGAGGCTGGCAGAAACGGCTTGGGCTTTTTCATGCAATTGGTCCTTGGGATCAAAAAGAGCGATCCAGTACCCGCTATCCGCGAATACGTGCTTCATGGTTGGGTCTCCTCTTTCCCGTAAAGGTAACTGTCCAAGTTGATTGAGGCATCCTTAGGCAGCTTCTCCCACTCCTCTTCCGGGATGGACTTCCCGAGTTCTGCTACAAGTTCCCAGATAGGACGCGCATCGGGGTCATAGATGACATCGCCCAACGGCCGAACAACCAAATGGTCCACTTGGTCAATGCGTTTCAGAACACCGTCTGGGCCGAAGGTTCCGCTGCCCAAAACCTCCACGCGACATGTCGCATGCTCATGCAACGCTTCCGTGATCTTTGCCTCCTGCTCAGGTTGGAACCGGCCTTCGACGGTAGTGCCATCATCCTGTCGAACGGCGAACCGGTTGCCGTCAAGTGAGGCACGACGCACTTCGCCCGCGATGGTAACGCGGTCTGTGTATTCCTCGGTTAAGCGCGACAAGAGTTTCTTCCGCACCGCAAGCGTGTAAACAACATTAGAGCCGCCTCGTTCCGGCGCTGGCGAGAATTCGATGCTTTCATCTTCGCGCAATGACTTGCCGAGATCCTCAAAAAGCGGGAGCGCCTGTTTCGGAAACGCGGTCGGAAGCATTCGATCTTCGGCCCCGGCTTTAATGGCTTCATCAATAATTGCTGCCGCCTCGTCGAGTTCATCGGGCTGGTGGCCGAAGTCGAGGGCATCATCAACCACTTCGTATACTCGCTCAATCGGTACGGCCACACTGCCGGGTTCGAGACCGTAGAATTTTAGCTTGACGTTCTCTTCGAAGTTCCTTTTGAGGCGCTGGCGTTCAGGGTTTTTCGCGCGCCACAAGGCCTTTGCAGTCTCAATCAGCAAAGTCTTATAAGCGATGAGCTCCGGCAACACGTCTAGATCGAGCCCCCGATCTTCAAATCGCTTGCCGTTGAACTTCTGAGTTGTAATTGGATAGCGTTTTTGCATCACCGTTAGCCTCCATCTCCGATTCGCCTCTCAGCTTTATACTTTATGTCCGAAGTACAGGTGAAAGCCAGCCTTACCCTTGCGCTCTCCTCTTCGCCGTTTCCAGCCCCTTATCCCCAACGGATCTTGCAGTAATCGATTGCTTCTCGCGTTGAGAGCAATCGCGTTGAATTGCCGGCGCGGATGTAGAGATGCTCGCCGCTCTGGTCTTTGACGAAGACGGGTTTGGGTGATTTGTTCGCTTCGACTTTGCAGACATCTTTGCGGTCCAGTTCGTGAAATGTAATCGAGATAAGTGCTGCTGAGTCTTTGCCGAGGTTGTTGAGAAGTAGACCCGTCAAGAAGTTTTCGTAGGCGTCGCGAGAGTTTTTTTTGCCGAAGAGTTTGTAATCGTGGGCGAGCCCGATCACGTTGCGCTCATCGTCGACGCCCAGCAACAGCGCGCCGCCGTCCGAGTTCAGTAATGCGGCAACGGTCTTGACGACAATCCCTTCGATTACTTTGTCTGCTTTGTTCTGCTTCATGTCCCAACGCGCGGACGATTTGAATTCGAGTGTGTTGCTCTCGCCTTTGGCGATGAGTGCGGCGATCGCCTGGTCGCCTGGCTTTGGTGCAAACTCGCGATAGGCATCGAGTGCCGCGTCTTTGACCGATTGTTCGACGATCGGGAAAGTTGAAAGTATGTGAGTGAACTCTTGTTCGGTCAGACCGTAAAGGTGAGCAATCATGCCGTCGAGTTCGGCGCGCAGACGTGCGCGTTCAACTGGATCTGTTACACCGTCTCGGTGGTCGCGCAATCCGACTTCTCGCGCGAGATCGTCAAATTCGGGCGTGGTGCAGATGAGCTTGGCGGAGCGATCGACAATTAACGCGAACTCTTGATTAAGTTCAGTCAAGCGTGGAACCGGAAGTTGATATACATAGAACATATTGCAGTGCGACGTTACCTTCAGGCGCATCATGTAATCGCAAACAAAACTATTCAGCATCGCCGTCAGAAACAGAATATCTCCAACCGATTCAGGCTCATGTGATACCACCAAAGTATTTACTGAAAAAACGTCGGGAGGAATTATTGTCGCTATCATTGTTCTTTCGTTGGTGCTTGACGCAATATCTCTATAACCGAGGCGATATTTTTCATAATTCAATTTTTGTTTATTGTCTTCTCTGGACCCCAAGAGAGCATGCCGAGCATCTTTGGAGTCGACCCAGTACCTCGGCTCGCTCCACAGGTGAGTAAACTGGTGGATCATCTTGCCTTCGAATAGGGGCACAGAACGCTTTGACGGTTTCTTCTTAAAGAGTCCGGCATCGTCGGTTGCGTTGAACTCTCGGTGGAGTTCCACATTCCACGTCTTTGAAAGGCGTTCTCCCAATAGCGGAGACAGCAACGCCTTTTTTGCGATATCGATATCGAGGACATTCTTGAATTCCGTGACCGAGAGTGAATCCGGCGAGAGTTTGCTAACCAAATCCACATCGATGCTAAGACGGGCATCGCGCGGAAAATCTTGGAGTTCCGAGACGTCGTGGCGCATAAAGGCCGCTGGAAACCGAATCGTCGACAAGCCTTTTTCGAAGGTAAGTACCGCGAACTTGAAGCTGCGATGCACTCCTTCGAAAATTTCTTTACGATTCTCAAATCCAAAGAGACCCGTAATTCGTGTCCGTTCAAACAGAAGCTTTCTTAACTGCTTCGCTCCTAAATCCGTATAGATCCCACTTGGAATAACAACGCCGCATAGCCCCCCGTTTGCCAGAACATTGAAGTTCTGCTCAAGAAACAGCTTAAACAAATTCACGTCTTTCCCATGTCGCTTGCCATTTATGACCGGAACTTGATTTTCGTATTGCTTGGCGAAACGGAAGAATTCTCGCTGATACGGAAACTTACTTTTGTAGCTCAGCCACGCGTGCTTTACTGCTTTGTCTTTGATCAGGCGCCTCAGCTCAGATTCAAAATCCTTTACGTCCATCTTCTTCTTAAAGACCAGCTCGCTATGCTCCGCAAAGAATTCCTTAGCGTCGGGCTGAAACGTCTCCCAGGGTGGGTTCGTTATAATCGCGTCGAAACCGCCGCGCCGGTTGATAATCTCGTCGAACTCATAGCCCCAATGAAATGGCTCAAGCGCTTCGATGTCTTTGATTGTGAGCGGACGCTTCTTTGGTTTGCCCTCCTTCTTTTTTGCTTCATCCCAGGTTGCTTGCTCAAACTTGATCCCGAGCTTCTGAAACTCAGAAAGCAGAATCTCGTCGAGGGTCTCAATAGCTTCCTGTTTCTTCGCTTCGATGTCATCGCGCAAGGAGCGCAGGTCGTCAGTGTAAGTTCCAGTGTGACGATAGAGATCAATCAGCCGGTTTTTCTCAGCGAGCAACTCGCGATAGCTCTTGCGGAACAGATTTCCCTGCGCTTGGCGCTGGTCAAACTCCTTGTCATCGACGTGCATCAGGCCGATGAGCGAGTTGCCTTTCAGGATGTTGAAGTCGATGTTCGGCAAGGGCTCAAGCTGAGCTACTGTCTCGGCGGAAGCCACAAGCGCAAGAAAAAGACGCAGGCGAGCGATCTCGGTCGCTTCGTCCATTATGTCTACGCCATAAAGGTTGTCGGTGATGATGCGTTTCTTGATGAAGTAAGCGACCGATGGATGGTCAGCTTGCGCGCGGCGCAACCACTCTGAAAGATTGCGGTTGTTGAGGAATTGAATCTTTCCGATGACGGCGGCGTATATGTTGACCAGCGTCTTCATTGCCGCCACGAGAAAGGCGCCTGAGCCACACGCCGGATCGAGCAAACTCAGATTGGGAAGAATGTCATTCAACAATTCCCGGCAGAGCTGCGCATCAAGGTTGAGCAGCAGCTCGGACATGGAGTCGAAAGAGCGTGGTTGCATCAGGCCCTTGATGCCCGGCGAATTGATCTTCTCCAGAATGAGCTTGTAGATAGTTTGCTCGCAGAGGTATTCGGTGATTTCCGGACGCGTGTAGTAAGCGCCGAAGGCTTTCTGGTTTATATACTTCTCAAAGATGTAGCCGAGCACGTCCGGGTTGATCTCGTTGTCTTCACCGCCCGGCGTGTCGTTCAGATTCCACGAGTACGACTGAAAGAGCTTCAATAAGTTCTCGAAAGCTTTGTCGGGAATGCGAATGTCCGGGTTGTCGAGTTCGACTCGATGCGGCAAGAACAAACCACCGTTGAGATATTTGATTTTGCCGAGCAGCTTCTTCGCCTCAGGACTGCGGTCTTCTTCAGGCTTGGCAAAACCATCGAAGAAGAGCGGCTTGAGAAACTTTTCGTAGTATTGGTCCTTACTGAACTGTTTGTTGCACTCGTCCAGCTTCGCGTTCAAGTATGCGTGGTTGCCGTCGTCGATGAATCCCTTACGCTGGAGGAAGTAGATAAACATCATCCGGTTGAGAAGGACTGATGCGTACCAGCGGCGCTGACGCTCGTCCGCGATACCTTTGATTAAGTCGAGAAAAGCCAGGCGCTCGTCGTCGTATTCACGGAAGAATTTCTTGGTGACGCGCTGAACATCGAGCGCATCTTTGAGGCGCTTGGCCACGTTCACCACGGAAACATTGCCGGCTTCGTCAAACTCGCTCATGTCGAAAACCATTGAGCTGAGTTTGCTAAGAAATAGGTCGCCGGGTTGGCCTTTGACGTAGAGGTGTTCGCGCGGGCGAAGCTTACCGTCTTCTCGTTTGACCCAATACCAGAGGCTTTGTGTGCGTTGCGCGTCGACGAAGATCAGAAGGTTTTCGTGGTGAAGCTTTGATATTTCTTTATGAATTGCGGCGAGCGTTTTTCGGTCGGGAATCTTGCCGTCGGATGTCGTTACTTCGAGAACGACGACGCCGGACAGTTGCGCGACTTGTTTGCGTTGGAATTCATCGTCTTTGTAGCCGAAGTACGTCCACTGGCGACTCGTAGGCTGCGACCAGCCAAGCTCTTCGACAAACAGTTTTCCAAAGTCGAAGCTCTGGAGCAGATCGCGTGCTTTCTGTACGTTGAGTTTCGGCATCCAAATTCGCCACGTAGTGGCGCTTTGAGTTTAGCCCGGTCTTTCAAGGCCGGGATTCATGTTCCGCAAGATTCCGTCCGCAGCGTCAGCGACGATTGAATTATCGCCGGAAATGATTTCAACGATCTGCTCAATCGTCGCTGACGCGACGCGGCGATTTTCTCCACCCCTCTTACCCGGCCTTGAAAGACCGGGCTAAGTTCATTTGCCACTACGCGGCGGAATCGACATGAGGCGTCGTGTCAGCCATCACTTGAGTCAACCCCAGATGTTTTGCCATCCGCCTTCGCCACGTAGTGGCGCTTTGAGTTTAGCCCGGTCTTTCAAGGCCGGGGATTCAAGTCACCGCACGATTCCGTCCGTCGCGTCAGCGACGAGTGAAATGATCTGACGCGACGCGGCGCTTTTTTTCAACGCTTTTACCTGGTCTTTCAAGGCCGGGATTCATGTTTCGCAAAAATTCGGCCCGTCGCGTCAGCGACGAGTGAAATGATCTCAACAACCTGTTCAATCGTCGCTGCGCGACGCCGCGTTTTTCTCCAACGCTTTTACCCGGCCTTGAAAGACCGGGCTAAATTCAGACAGCCGCGACGCGGCGGAATCGACTCGAATCGTCGCGTCAGCGACGAGTGAATCAACCCCATAGATAGCGTTCATCGTAATCAATGCCATGGGCCTCCAGGAATTCGCGATATTCCTCTTGAAATGTTTTCCTGCGATGATGCTCGCGCTGGCCCTGAATGTACTGAATGACCTCCGGAATATTCGACTTACTGACCGTGAACGCGCCATATCCATCTTGCCATCCAAAATTGCGCATTTTGGGAAACTCTTCATGAATCCATTTTGACGAATCACCCTTCAGATGCTGTGCGATCTGGCTGGGAGCTAATGTCGGAGGAGCGTTCGCGAGGGCGTGAATGTGATCGTCGCAGCCACCAACTTGCAAAGCGGTCATCTTGTGAGCCCGCGCCACTCCGCCAATATAAGACCACACTCGTTGTTCAAGCTCGGGCACGAGCCGGGGCTCACGATTCTTAGTGGAGAAGATAAGGTGGTAATGAAGCGATGTGTAGGTATTGGCCATGATCTCCTTTGAGAATGTTTCAATCGTCGCTACGCGACGCGGCGCTTTTCTCCAACGCTCTTACCCGGCCTTGAAAGACCGGGCTAAATTCATTTGCCGCTACGCGGCAGGTAGCACAATAAACTCAGATAGCCGCTCCGGCCCAAACCGTCAAGATTGCCCAACCAATCCCATCGAGCAGATGATGCGCGGCTCGTCTGTTTGTGCTTCCTGCTCAACGACACAAAGACGATCTTCATTGCGCAATGCGATAACTAGTTCGGCCAGTGTTTGATCTGAGACGTTGCTGCGAAGCTGGCGGTTCAAAGTGTCCGTGGCAGAAGAACGCAGCGTATAGCGATAAATCTCGTCAATTGCCTTGAGCAATTCCTGCGATTCGAAGAGCGTGCCCTTAACATCCGCGGCGTAGCGCTTCAGCCGCTCGTACGTGCGGAAGCGCGCGCCCGACGGGCGACCAAGTTGACCGCCTACAGATTTTTCTTCTTCGCTGATGATCTCGACTGCCTTCCGCACAAGCTCGTGATGCTTTTCCTGCCGTGGCAAGCCTTCCGTGCCTGGCGGGCAAGCCGCGGCTTTCAGAATCTCGAACTGCGATTCGGTGACGCCGTTGCCTTCGCGATCAATCCACGCCAGTGCGTCGTTGCCTTCAGCGGTCCGCAGGTAAACGAGTACGCCCTCAGGCGCAGCCGCCGTGCCGTTCTTTTGTAGGGGCGCACCGGTGTGTGCGCCCTGGCCCGGGCGGACACGAAGGTCCGCCCCTACGATCGATTTTGTTGAATAAACCACCGGAGGCATGTCAGGAATAATCTTCTGCAAATCCCCGTCCTCTTCGATGGCGTTTTTCCAGATTTGGTAAGCATAAGACGCGAGGTCGACTTCGGTGTCCGCCTCGCCATCCATGATGCCCGCCTTTTCCGTGAAGAGGTCTCTGATTGCCTGATCGTTGCGGTCGTCTTCAAAGAATGCTTCGTCCGTGCCGACTACCTCAGCGTTTTCAGTGAGTCGCTGCCGCACCCGTGCGCGCAGACGAATGATCCTCTCAACGCCTTCGGCCGGAAGAAACGAATAACAAAGTATCTGCCCGGCCTTTTGGCCAATGCGATCCACGCGGCCGGCGCGCTGAATCAGACGAATGATGGCCCAGGGCAGATCGTAATTCACCACAATCGCGCAATCTTGCAGGTTCTGGCCTTCGCTTAATATGTCTGTTGCCAGCAGCACGCGAAGCTCGTTCTCAGGCAGTATTGTGCTCCGTTTGTTATTACTCACCGGGCTGAATCGCCACGCGAGCGCGGTGGGATTTGCAGAGCCTCCAGTTGCGCCCGCCAGTTTCGCAATCCCGTGCGACTTTAGCTGCGCTTCCAAGTAACGCACGGTATCGGCGAATTGGCTGAATACCAGAACCTTCTCGTCCGGATGCTTCTTGGCAAGTAGTCTTAAGAGCGCCTCAAGTTTCGCATCGCGATGCGAGTCCCAGTCGCCCACCTTGTGCAAGACAACGAGCAGCGCATCGGCATCTTCGTTGAGATCCTTCGCCAGCTTGTCAACGAAGAGCGACGAGTTCAGCCATTTGAAGCGGCGTTTGTACTGAGTAGCATATTCTTCGTACAGCACGGCGGCGCGCTTGCGAAAATCGTCGCCGGTGCGGAGCGCAATAAGGACGGGGATAATCTCTTCTTCGCCGCTGCCGTCCTCGTCAAATAGTTCGGACGTGCCGATAACAGCGTCGGCGTCTTCGTCAAAGAATCGTACGTCGAGCAGCTCGGCTCCTTGTGAGCCAATGGGCAATGGCAAGCCATTCTCGATAGCGTGAAGAAACACATGATTGCGAAGGATATGCCGCTCAACAGATTGAATGAATGCCTGACCGCTACTCTCAAGACGCTTGAAAAGATTGGTGCGGCAGTAACCGATGAGGCGCTTGCCGGCGCGTGACAGGTCCTGCAGCGTCCTCGTTTCCGTTGGAGTTGGGGGCGCGTCGGGAGTTCTGTTTTCGTAGTTGCCAAGTCCGTAACGAGGAAGTTTTAGCTTACCCACCGTGTCGACAACATCCTGCGCATACAGCTTGGCATACTGGTCGTTTGGATTATCGTCTTCAATCTTGAACTTCAGAGTCTTCGGCAGGCGGGATGGAAAGTAAGAACGTGTGCCATCTTCAAAAGTCAGAAACTTGCGCCCATTTTCCGCATCAGTTCCAGCATAGTTCGTTTGAATGAAGCTGCGGGTGCGGCGAACCAGATATAGGCGCATTAGCTCGCGCCAGTCATCAGCGAACACACTGTTATCGAATGCAGTCAACGAACGAACAGGACATTGATGCCGACGCAGGAACTCTGTCTCGCCAATTTCTCTAAGCAATCGCTCCGGCCTAATGCCCAGATCCTTGTCTTCCTTGAGAAACAGTCGAAGCTGGTTTGAGAGATCGGTATAAGTCTTATTGTACGGCGTGGCCGAAAGAAGGATGCATTTGCTTTCGTTTTCTTGTACGTACTCTTGTATGGCGCGAAAGCGCTTGCCTTCGCGATTGCGGAGGTTGTGACTCTCGTCGATCAATACCAGACGATAACGTCGCAAGTCGGGAAGCTCACGCGTTACCCGCGTAATCGAAAGCACCTTCCCTCCCAGGTGGTACTGCTCACGATAGTCTTCCCACATCGGCAGCAGATTCTTTGGACAAATAATCAGCGTTTCGAGATTCTGGTCCTCCTCGAATATCTTTGCCAGCGCCGTGGCCATCAGCGTCTTTCCAAGACCAACCACGTCGCCAATGAGCACACCCCCGCGCTTATTTAGATGATGTGCGGCTATCTTGACGGCCGCTGTTTGGAACTCGAAAAGGCGATTTCCGAATTCAGGCGGAATCTTGAATTCGTTCAGACCAGTACGCGCCTCCTGCGACAGGTGGTAAGCCATCTTTACGTAGATGTGATATGGCGGGATTAGCTCTTCGCGCGCCCAGCTCTCCTGGATAATCTGCACTAACTCGTCCGAGATGTCGATGCACCATTGATCGTTCCATCTCTCTTCGAACCATCTTGCGAGCTTATCGCAGGCGTCATGATCCATAACGTCGACGTTCAACTCACCTTGTTGCGATAGACCGGCGAAGGTCAGGTTACTGCTGCCAACAAAGCCGATGGTCGGATTGACTGGATCAGGACGGAACAACAGATAGAGCTTTGCGTGAAGCGGATGTTTGAGAAATAGCTTGACTATGACTTTCTTGTCCTTGATTTGGTGCGCAAGACGTCGCAGTCCCTTTTCGTCCGCGTCTGTAGGCACGCCGAAGGTAAGTTGCGTTTTGAATTCGTCGGCTAGTTTCTTGCGGAGTCGAATGGCGGTTTGATTATCGATTCCGTTGTCGCGATGGACGAGGCTAAGATGCGCGCGCAACTCTTCGTCCGGTGATCGATGCATGCCAACAAGCAAGCGGCAGCAGTTGCCATCTCCGCCGGGCCAGCGCTCAATGAATGAATCGATTTGCTTCCAGCCGCGCAGATTGAAGTAGCCGACGCAGAAGTCGGCGCGTTCGGAAACCTCTAAAGTTTCACGCAAAGCTGGCAGGAGTTGCTTGTCGATGTTGTCGAAGATTCTGGGCATTGAGCGGTTCGCCTACCTTGCGAAGCCGGTAGTCTACACCTTAGAGGTCAGGTGTTAGCAGTCTCAGAGGTGTTGAGTCTCAGTCAAAACTTTTCTTACAAAAGCGCGCAAACCATAACACCATGCAGGCGTGAAGCTCAATAGAGTTTTCGGCGAGCAGCGTTCTTTCTTCCTGCGGGCAGGATGCCCGCGCTCCCAGGCGGGCTCCCGGGAAGCTCATTTCAAACCCTTGATGGTTGCGGGTTTTGTGAAGAGGGAATCAGAGATGGGACGGTTGTATTCGATCGATTCATAGGTGATGCGGCTCGATTGCTTGCCGGCGATGAAGTGATCGATCACCCAGGGCGCAGTAATGCCGTCGATCGTGATCGGTTTTGCGAGTCGATCTTCCTCGGTAGCTTCTTCGATCTCGCCGCTGTCGAAATTCTTGCGTTTGCGCAGGTAGATGATCTTAGCCGGCAGTCCGTCTTTTGCTCCAAACTCGTACTCGATCCAGAAGCCGCTCGGATAAGTTAGACGAATTGTCTCGTTGCGTTTTGCCAGGCCGGCTTCGCGCCGTCCGACGTAGCTGAGTTTCGCGCCGTCTTTGGGCCACGATCCGCGCAGCAGATTCTCGAGGCTGGTCCTCAAACCAAACTTGAAGTCCTCGATCTGCTCCGGCTTCTGGTCCTTCAGATTCTTCGACGCGCCGTCAAAGATCCATCCTCCGTCGCCGGCATTGACTTGAATGACGTGCGTCCCGCCGCCGGCAAATTCCGTGCGCTCCTTGTCGGGATAGATAAGGTAGTCGACAAACTTCGCCGGCAACTGGGACATCCCGTCCTTGTACTGCGTGTAGTAACCACGACCCGTGACGGTGCGGACCTTCAAGTAGTTGTTGCCGCCAAGGACTTCGATGGCCCGTTTGATGATCTGTTCGGATTTCTGCTCTAACAAAGGAGAAGGCGTCGGCGAGGGTTTGTTGTCCTGAGCGTTCGCCGCTGAAAACAAAAAATATAAAAGCAGCATTAGCGCGACCAGCGAGCGCAGACAGGTGCGTTGCTTTCTCATCGACAAGAATCTACCACAGGGGCGCAGAGGACACAGAGCGTGGACAGAGAAAAAGGGGCTCAATGAAAATGTTCACTGAACCCCTGCTCATTCACGAAGCGAGAAAGCCGCTGCCTGGCTCTACGCCCTCAATTCAATTCCGCTTTGGCACCGGCATCGGGCTTGACGACAGCCTCGCCGTCTTCCACATCAACCAGAAATTTTGACGCGGTCTTCCACATCGCGGTAATCGGCAGCTTCACCCGCTCATCAATATGCCGCTTAAGGAAGCGCGCGCCATACTTCGCGCTGAAACCTTTTTCCGTAAGCAGATTAACCGCCGAATCTGTAACCTGGATGGTCTTACCCTGCCGCTCCATCTGACGCGCCAGCTTATCCACGTAGATCTGAGCGATCTGGCGGACTTCATCCATCGTCAACGGCGCGAAGATGACAATCTCGTCAATGCGGTTGCGAAACTCGGGCGAAAAACGCGTCTCGGCCGCCTTCATGATCTCGTTCTTCACGGCGCGAAAGTCCCCTGCGGTCTTGGTGCCAAAGCCCAGCGGCCGCTCGTACTTCTTAAAACTCTCGGACCCGAGATTCGAAGTCATGATGACGATAGCATCCGACAAATAAACCTTCTTGCCCCGTCCGTCAGTTAGCCAGCCTTCATCGAAAGCCTGCAGGAACAGATTCATCAAGTAAGGCGACGCCTTCTCAACCTCGTCGAGCAGCAGCACCGTGTATGGATTCTCGCGCAACTGTTCCGTCAGGATGCCTCCACGTTCCGAACCCACAATCCCACGAGGCATGCCGATCAGTTTTTCGATGCTCACAGTGCCGTCACTGTATTCCGACATGTCGATGCGGACCATTTTGTGTTCGTCGCCGAACATGAACTCCGCCACGGCCTTGGCGAGCTCGGTCTTGCCGACACCGGTCGGACCGAGGAACAGCAACACGCCATCGGGTTTGTAATGCGACTCTTTCAAAGGACCCTTGTTAAGGCGCAGCCTTTGCGCCACCGCCCTGATTGCTTCCTTCTGCCCAATGACGCGCCGACCGAGGATTGCTTCAGTCATCAAAAAACGATCGTTCGTATCGCGGAAGATCATGTCGCGCGGAATGCGCGACTCTTGCGAGATGACTTCGATGATGTGCTCTGGCTTAACGATCATTGTTTGCGGCTCGTTGATTTCGACTTTCACCGCCGCCGTATCGAGCCAGCCAATCGCCTTGTCCGGCAGGTGTAAATTGCGAATGTATTTTGGCGCCATCTCGAGCGCGATGTTGATCGCTTCGTCCGAGATTCTTACCGAATAGTTTTTCTCCAGGCGCGGGCGCAGGCCGAGCAAAATTTCTCGCGTCTCGCTGATCGAAGGCTCCTGCACTTTCACCAGACGAAAGCGACGCGCCAGCGCTTCGTCCTCGCCGATGGATTCTTTGTACTCGGAAAGAGTGGTGGCGCCGATGATGCGCATGTCGCCTCGGGCCAATGCCCCCTTGAACATGTTTGCGGCGTCCGAAGACGTGCCGAGCGCAGCGCCGGCCCCGATGATCGTGTGCGCCTCATCGATAAACAGAATCAGGTTGTCGCGCTCTTTGACTTCATCAATGATGCCCTTGATTCGTTCCTCGAACATGCCGCGGAGCATCGTGCCGGCCACGATGCCGCCCATCTGGAGTTGGACAATGTGCGAGCCGCGCAGACGGGCGGGAACCTTTTCAGGCTCCAGTTCGATCAAGCGAGCCAGACCTTCCACGACCGCCGTCTTGCCGACGCCGGGCTCGCCAACCAGCATCGGTGAGTTGGCGCGTTCACGATGACAGAGAATCTCGATGATCTGTTGAATCTCCAGCTCACGGCCAATGGTTGGCGGAATTTTGTCTTGACGCGCCAGGCGATTCAACGACACGCCAAAATGTTTGAGGTAAGGCGGCAGGTCGAACTTCTTTCTATACTGCTCTTCCTCCTGCTCGCGCTTTTGCACTTGAACGCGAACGTTCTCCGCGACTGCTTCCGGACTTGCTCCCAGACCCTGCAGCACCTTGACAAACAAGCTGTCATATCTCGTGAGCGCTTCGAAGATGTCAGTTGCTTCTATTGTCTTGCGCCCCTGAGTCCGCGCTCGCTCCATGGCGCGCTTGAAAAGATCTGTCGTGTCGGGCGCGATGCGGAAACCTTTGCCTACATGTTGCTGACGGCTGCCCTGGAGACGTCTTTCGATCGCGACCTTAACGGCTACCGGATCCAGAGAAAGCTCGCGCATCGTGGAGTTGAACATGTCGGGCTCCTCATTGATGAGGGCCTCCAGAATGTGCTCGACCGCGACAAAGTTCTGATCGCGGCGTCGCGATTCGTTTAAGGCATATTCGAGAACGCGCTGACCGCTGTCACCGAACTTGTCTTTGTATGCTCCCAGATCAACCATTGGTTCTAACCTATCTTGTCTGTCAAATCTCTCCGCCCGAGCCGGAGCTTAGATGCCCTCAGCATATGCACCGTTGCGCTGTAATGCAACAGCAAAAACTCCGGCACTTCTTCAAGCAAATTTGCGGCCAGTAATCGCGAAGTGGGAAGTTTTACCGAATAGCATACCGAATAAGCAACAGAGTTAAGGAAAATCAGTAATCGTAATCCTCACCGCCGCCGGGCATGGGCGCCGCCTTCTTAGGCTCGGGCGCATCGGTTACGGCCGCATCAGTGGTCAAAATCAATCCAGCGATCGATGCGGCGTTTTGCAGAGCGGTCCGCACCACTTTGGTCGGATCGATTATTCCCGCGGCAATCAGATCCTCAAACTCGCAGGTCACGGCATTAAAACCTTTCGCGCCTTTCGCTTCTTCAACTTTACCGACCACGATGGCGCCGTCCACTCCTGCATTCTCTGCGATGCGCCGCAAAGGTTCTTCGAGGGCCCGTCGAACAATTCTGATTCCCGTCTGCACGTCCGGATCTTCAACGATCAGCTTGTCGAGCGCCTTCGCCGCGCGCATCAGCGCTACACCACCACCAACCACGATGCCTTCCTGAGCCGCGGCTTTCGTGGCGTTCAGCGCATCCTCGACGCGCGTCTTGATCTCTTTCATTGCCGTCTCGGTTGGCGCTCCCACCTTGACGACCGCGACACCACCCGCCAGTTTGGCCAAACGCTCCTGCAACTTTTCGCGATCATAATCCGACGTGGTCTCTTCAATCTGTTTGCGAATCGTGGCGACTCGGCCCTGAATACCATTAGGATCGCCTGCGCCCTCCACGATAGTCGTACTGTCCTTGTCGACGATGACACGCTTTGCCGATCCGAGATCCGGTATCAGCACACTCTCGAGTTTTATTCCCAGATCCTCCGTGATTACGCGGCCACCGGTGAGCACCGCAATATCGTCGAGAATCGCCTTTCGACGATCGCCGAATGCGGGAGCTTTGACTGCGCACGCCTTGACCGTGCCGCGCAGCTTGTTGACTACCAGGGTTGCCAGCGCGTCGCCTTCGATGTCCTCCGCGATGATCAAGATCGAGCGGCCACTGCCGGCGGTCTGTTCAAGAATTGGGAGCAGGTCGCGCATGGCGGCTATCTTTTTTTCGTGCAGGAGAATTAGCGGCTCTTCGAGCACAGCCTCCATGCGATCCGGATTGGTTATGAAATAGGGAGACAGGTAGCCGCGATCGAATTGCATGCCTTCGACAAACTCCAGTTCAGTCTGCAGCGTCCGTGATTCTTCCACGGTTACGACGCCGTCTTTCCCAACTTTGTCCATCGCTTCGGAAATCAACTTGCCGATCTGGCGATCGTTATTCGCCGACACGCAGGCGACGTTGGCAAGCTCTTCTTTGCCCTTCACCTTCTTCGACATCCGTTCCAGCTCCGCCACGGCTGCTTCCGTCGCGATCTGAATGCCGCGCTGCAAGTCCATGGGATTCGCGCCCGCCGTGACGTTCTTGAGGCCTTCGCGAAAGATTGCCTGAGCGAGAACTGTAGCTGTAGTGGTACCATCGCCCGCGGTATCGTTGGTTCTCACGGCCACCTCGCGCACCATCTGCGCGCCCATGTTTTCGTACTTGTCTTTCAGATCGATCTCGCGCGCCACGGTGACGCCGTCTTTCGTGATCACCGGCGAACCATACTTCTTGCCGAGGATAACGTTGCGTCCCTTTGGTCCGAGCGTCACCCGCACGACATTCGCCAAAGTATTCACGCCTTTTAGCATCGCGTGTCGCGCTTCTTCTCCGAACTTCAGTTCTTTCGCTGGCACTTTAGTCTCTCCTTGAAATTATGCCTGTTGAATTCCCGATGTACGCCTGCGATTTGCTGCTTGCAGGAATCGGCAATCGGCAATTGGCAATCGAAAATGTTATTCGATCGCTCCCTTTGCGTCCGCCTTTGCACGTCCAACTTGAACACGAGCTGGACGCAGCAAGCGGTCGCCGATCCGATAACCGCGCGCGTATTCAGCGGTGACCTGTCCTTCTCGTTCGGGCTCAACCGCGGTCGTATCGACTGCTTCATGCATCTCCGGATTGAAGGGCTCGCCAACAGAGGCAATCGGCTCAACGCCCGTTGCTGCCAGTGCCGCCTCAAAACTGTTGGCTGTGCCCTTAACGCCGTCGACGATTGCTTCCAGGGAACTGCCGCTCTCGGCAGCATCGATCGCTCTTTGCAGATTATCCACCACCGGCAAAAGCGCGGCGATGAAAGCTGCCTTCTCGCGTTGAGTCCGCTCGTCAGCCGCGCGGTTCAGACGCTGGCGCGTCTCGTCAGTCTCGCGTTGCAGTTGAGCGCGCAGTTGATCAAAGCGCGACTGAACCTCGAACAGTTTTTGTTCCGCAGCTTTCGCGCGCGCCTCGAGCTCTTCGACGTAGCTCGGCTTGAGACTGGGCTCGGCAGCCTGTGACCCTTCTTTTCCGTTTCCATCCAAATGAATGCGCCGGCGATCCGTGACGCGAATTCTTTCGGCTTCTTTGTTGCTGCTCGTATTTCGCCGGCCTGATTCGCGATCTTTATTCATGAACTTCCTGGCTTCCTCACGACACTTTGATTTTCACGCGCTGCGATTTCTGATCGCCGAGCTTCGGCAGACGTACAAACAAAACACCGTCTCTATACTCTGCCTCAATCTTTTCCTGGTCAACCAACGCTGGAACGCTAAAGGTCCGCACAAATCGGCCTCGCGGACGTTCCGCGCGATGCGACGTTTCATTCTCAAGGGATCGAGTTCCACGGATGGCTAATCGGTCGTTGTCGAGACTGATTTCCAGTGCGGAGCGGTCGACTCCCGGCAGATCCAAAGCAACAATGTATTCGTCCTCTTGCTCGTAAACATCCGCAGCCGGGATCCAGTCTGCGCGTTCGATATCATCCTGCGGTTTAGCCTCTGTGCGCGCCCGCCGCTGCGTTACGTCTTCAAACAACCGATTCATTTGATCCTGTAGCACCATTAAATCATTTATCGGGTTCCACTGCTGGGACATATCTAGCTCCTGCGGATTTTATGCTACTGCTGCTGCCACGTCAGTGCGGAATTCCATCTGGTCACCCGCCGCCGAGGCCTTGACGGTTTGGCCCGGCAGAATCTCGCCGCGCAACAGCTTAACTGCCAGCGGATTCTGAATCAGGGTTTGAATCGCGCGCTTCAGCGGGCGCGCGCCGTAATTCGGGTCATAACCCTCGCGGGCCAACAGCTCTTTCGCCGAGTCGTCAAGCACCAAAGTAACGTTCCGCTCGGCCAACATTGCACGCAGACGCTCGAGTTGCACCTCTATGATCTGCACGATCTGCTGGCGCGAGAGCTGATGAAAAATGACGATGTCGTCAATCCGGTTGAGAAACTCAGGTTTGAAGTTCAAGCGCAACTCCTGAAGGACAGCGTCACGCACCTGGTCTTCGTCACCCTCAGCCGCTTGTATTTCTCGCGAACCGAGGTTCGAGGTCATGATCAAAACAGTATTCTTGAAATCGACCGTGCGACCCTTCGCATCCGTCAATCTGCCGTCGTCAAGAATCTGCAGCAGTACGTTGAACACGTCCGGATGCGCTTTTTCAATCTCATCAAAGAGAATCACTGAATACGGCCGCCGGCGGACTGCTTCAGTAAGTTGGCCGCCTTCCTCGTAGCCAATGTAGCCCGGGGGCGCCCCAATCATGCGCGCGACCGCGTGCTTCTCCATGTACTCGGACATGTCGAGACGTACCATCGCACGTTCGTCATCAAACAAAAACTCCGCGAGCGCCCGCGCCGTTTCGGTCTTACCGACTCCAGTTGGGCCAAGGAAAATGAAAGAACCGACCGGTCGGTTTGGATCTTGGAGGCCCGCGCGCGCGCGCCGCACCGCATTGGAGACGGCGGCCAACGCCTCTTCCTGGCCAATCACGCGCTGGCCCAGACGCTCTTCCATCGTCACCAGCTTGTGCATTTCGCCTTCCAGCATCTTCGACACCGGAATGCCTGTCCATTTCGAAACCACCTGCGCAATGTCTTCCTCATCAACCTTCTGTTTCAGCATCACGCCATCCTTTTGGATGTCGCCAAGCTTAGCCTGCTCGGCCGCAAGCTTCCGTTCCAGTTCAGGAATCTCGCCGTACTGAAGTTCCGAAGCACGAGTCAGATCGCCGGCATTCCGCGCTCGGTCGAGTTCTAATTTCAATTCGTCGAGCTTGCCGCGCGCCTCCTCCATGTGCTTGATGGCTTCCTTTTCGGATTGCCACTTGGCCTTCATGCCGGCGGACTTCTCCTTGAGATCGGCCATTCGCTTTTCAATCTCGTTCAAACGCTGCCGGGAAGGTTTGTCCTCTTCGCGTTGCAGGGCCAGCCGCTCGATTTCCAATTGCATGATCTCGCGTTCGATCTGATCGATCTCGATCGGCAGCGAGTCGATCTCGATACGCAGGCGCGAAGCGGCCTCGTCGATCAAATCAATCGCCTTGTCGGGCAGAAAACGATCCGAGATGTAGCGGTTCGAAAGAGTTGCGGCGGCGACGATCGCCGAGTCCTTAATGTCCACGTTGTGGTGCTTCTCGTAGCGTTCCTTCAAACCTCGCAGGATCGCAATGGTATCTTCGACGCTTGGTTCGCCGACATAGATTTGCTGGAAGCGCCGCTCGAGTGCGGCATCCTTCTCAATGTATTTCTTGTATTCGTTGAGCGTGGTGGCGCCGACGCAGCGCAGATCACCTCGCGCCAGCGCGGGTTTCAACATGTTCGACGCATCAATCGCGCCCTCCGCGGCGCCAGCGCCGACCAGTGTGTGCAGCTCGTCTATGAAAAGAATTATCTGGCCCTGGGCGCTTTCAATCTCTTTCAGCACCGCCTTCAGCCGATCTTCGAACTCACCACGATACTTCGCGCCCGCTAGCATTGATCCAAGATCGAGACCGACGAGTCGTTTGTTGCGCAGAGTCTCAGGCACGTCTCCGGAAACAATTCGCTGCGCAAGTCCTTCAACGATCGCCGTCTTGCCAACGCCCGGCTCGCCGATTAGTACGGGATTGTTTTTCGTTCGTCGCGAAAGAACCTGAATCGTGCGCCGGATTTCGTCGTCGCGGCCGATGACCGGATCAAGCTTGCCCCGGCGCGCAAGATCGGTGAGGTCGCGAGCATATTTCGAAAGCGCCTGATAGTTCGCCTCGGCATTCTGGTCGGTGATGCGAGAGCCACCGCGCATCTGCGCGATAACTTTTATTAAGTCTTCGCGATTCAGTCCGTGCTGCCGAAGAATCTTGCCGGCCTCTCCGTCTTTTTCCTCAGCGATCGCAATCAGCAGATGCTCCGTCGAGATAAACTCGTCTTGCATACCTTCGGCCTGCTTTTGTGCGGCGGTGAAGATCTGGCTGAGTCGCGGGCTGAAATACTGCTGGCCACCTTGCACGCGTGGGAAGCGCGCAATCGCGGCCTGAATATCGTTTGATACGACGGTTACATTAACGGAGAGCTTGCCCAGGATCGGCCGAACAATTCCCTCGGGTTGCTCAAGCATCGCGGCCAGAAGATGCTCTGGTTCAACCTGCTGGTTCTGATTTCGTTCGGCTTGCTCGATAGCCGTTTGCACGGCTTCCTGGGCACGTAAAGTAAATCGATCTAATCGCATCTAAATCCGATCTTAATGAAGAATTAGGATCTATTAAAGCCAGCGGGTCAGAGCGGGGCGATTCGGCTCGAAGAATTCGAGCCGGCCCCGCCCAGTTTGCTTTGCGTCACGGATTAACGTCCGCCGGTTGCTTCCTTCGCTTTGTCTGCAATCGTGGACACGTTCTCAGCTTTCGCCGCAATCGTTTTGCCGGCAGTGCCGGTTTCGCCGGCAATCTCTATGCGACGAGCCTTGGCCTCTTCGCGCTTTGGCAACGTCACGCGCAACACTCCGTTGCGATACTCGGCCGTGGCAGCGTCACCAGAAACCACCTGCGGCAATGTGAAAGAACGACTGAACGAACCATAGGCTCGCTCCACGCGATGGTAATTATCCGCGTCGTCCTTTTTCTCAAAGCGTCGCTCGCCACGAAGGGTGATCACGTTGTTCTCGACGGTGAGCTCAAAGTCTTCGCGGTTCATCCCCGGTAACTCCGCTTCGAGGACGATCTGGTCCTTGTTTTCGTAAATGTCGACATTCGGGTTCCAAGCCCCGCGTCCGATGCCCTCCTCACCGAATGACGGGGTTAGATTGCTCGAGAATAGGCGGTTCACCTCTTCCTGCAGAGTGCGCAAATCACGAAATGGGTCATAGCGAACTATAGTCATCTCAAAAACTCCTCCTTAATGAAAATCTACTCAGGACCCGGAGACCAGCATAGAGTAGGTTTCTCTGAAACGGGCTCGAATCGCTGAGCGTGACACAATAATAAAGATTGAGTGCCTTACTGTCAAGTCTCTGATTTGCGGCCTCGAAAACGTATTTTCCGCAGAGAAAACGGTTTGCTGCGGCGAGTTTAAGGGAAGCTAGCTAAGGCGGAAAAAGCGCTTGATGGAGGCAATAAGCCCTTCGGACTCGTCCGTTGGTCCGGTCCGGGCTTCGGCCTGCTGGGCCAGGGCCTGGCGGCGCTCGGCGATGATGTGACTCAAAGCCTCGACCAGATCAGGATTGGTGTCGAAGAGCCGTTTCATAGCCTCGTGTCCTATCTCCAGGACCTCTGTCTCTTCGAGAGCGACAACGTGGGCGGTCCTCGGTTCGCCCGTAAACAAAGCCATCTCGCCAAAGAATTCGCCCTCGTTAAGAACTGCGACTGTGCGCGGGATGCCATTCTCCGTCACCTGCACCCGCACTCGGCCGTTATGTAAGACGAACATCGAAGAGCCAGCGTCGCCGGCTCGGATCACCATCTCGCCCGCTGCGAAGACGTGGCGTACGGCGGCTTGCGCAAGGGCCGCCGTCTCCTCGACTGTCAAAGGCGCGAAAATGTCGACGGCGGACAGGCGCTCGATGAGGGCACTGCTGTCAGGTTCGAGCGCCGGCTTGCCGGGTTTGCGCTCCAGTTCAATCGTTCGGGTTGGGAAGTTGAAGGTCAGCCCGGCGCGGCGGAACGCGTACCAGATTCGCTGGCGAACGAGAGCATCCGTGTCGTTGTATCGCGCGTAGTCTTCGAGCCAGTACTTGACTTCGTATTCGACGCCACTTTCGCCAAGGTTGCGAATGCGCACGATGGGTGTGATCTTTTGCGAGACGTTCTCTGCTTCGCGCACCGCTTCGCGCACCACGTGAATGGTCTTTGCGGGCGAATCGGTATAGAGCGCACTGAAGGAGACGAGGCGTGCATTCAGATTGTTGCGCGGGCAAACTTCGATCGCCTCTTTGGCCGCGCTGCTATTGCTAACCAGGACGACGTGGTTTTGGAACGTTCTGATCTTGATTGCGCGCCAGGAGATACTTTCAACCACGCCAGTATGCTTTTGTTGCCCCACCGAGATCACGTCGCCGACTTGAAACGGGCGATCGGCGTGAAGTGAGATACCCGAAAAAAAGTTTCCCAGCGTGTCCTGCAACGCGAGGCCCAGAATGACGCCAAAGATCGCCGAGGTGGTGAACAGGGCACCGAGGTTAATGTCTGGAAAGATCTGGCTGAAGATAATGAAAAAAAGGGCCGTGAAAGCAACGATCGAAAAGATGTTGCGCACCAGTGTGGGCGCTTCGTAGCCGCTGCGCAGCCGAAACACCAGACCGAAGATTAGGACTCTAAACGCGCGCACGACCAGGTAGGCCAGCGCGGCCAGGGAGATCAACTTGAGGATGCTGACGATCGTGTCCGGCGACGCCCGGATCTTCATATGCGAACCGAGGTAGTTCTCCAGCGCGCCCCCGAATCCATAGATCGAATAGATCGAGAGGGCGACGATGGCCGTCGCAACGATGAAAAGGATGAACCTTTTTTTGGACCGAGAAAGTGTCACGTTTATGGTGCC